>DDKS01000052.1 GCA_002340095.1 Betaproteobacteria bacterium UBA2592 | reverse complement strand
TTATTTTGTAAACACCCTCTAAATCCCGGGGGAGTCTGGCACTCCCCCTTCTCCCCCGACCCCGACATGACCCAGAACAACCCCCTCCTGATTGCCTCCGGCCTGCCCCCCTTCGACCGCATCGAACCCGCCCACGTGGAACCTGCCATCCGCCAGTTGCTGGCCGAAAGCCGCGCCCTGCTGGAGCGCCTGACCCGGCCCGAAACCCCGGCCACCTGGAACGACTTCGCCGCCCCTTTGAGCGACGGCATGGAGCGTCTGGGCTGGGCCTGGGGCATCGTCGGCCACCTGCACTCGGTCAATGACATCCCTGCCTGGCGCGATGCCTACAACGCCATGCTCCCGGAAGTGACCCGCTTTTACAGCGAATTGGGACAAAACCTGGCCCTGTTCGAGAAATACAAGGCCATTCGCGCCAGCGGCGAGTACGCCGGTCTGGACCCGGCCCGGCAGCGCATCATCGACAACGAGATCCGCGACTTCCGCCTTTCCGGCGCAGAACTGCCCGAGGCCGACAAACCCCGCTTCCAGGCCATCCAGGAAGAGCTGGCCGGCCTCGCCGCCAAGTTCTCGGAAAACCTGCTCGATGCCACCAACGCCTTCGCCGAAATCATCACCGACGAGGCCGACCTCGCCGGCCTGCCCGAAGATGTGAAGCAGGCGGCCCGCGCCGCCGCCGAAACCGCCGGCGTAAAGGGCTGGAAATTCACCCTGCAGGCCCCTTCCTACCTGCCGGTGATGCAGTACGCCAGCAACCGCGCCCTGCGCGCCCGCATGTACCGGGCCTACGCCACCCGGGCTTCCGAATTCCACGATTCCGGCAGCAAGCCCGAGTGGGACAACAGCAGCCTGATGACCCGCATCCTCGCCTTGCGCCAGGAAGAGGCCAGACTCCTGGGCTACCAGAATTACGCCGAAGTCTCCCTGGTGCCGAAAATGGCCGAATCCCCGGCCCAGGTGCTGGACTTTCTGCGCGACCTGGCCGCCAAGGCCAAGCCCTTCGCCCAGCGCGACATGGACGAACTGAAAGCCTTCGCCGCCCGCGAACTGGGCCTTGTGGACCTGCAGCCCTGGGACGTGGCCTACGTCTCGGAAAAGCTGCTCCAGGCCCGTTACGCCTTCTCCGAGCAGGAGGTGAAGCAGTACTTCACGGAACCCAAGGTGATCGCCGGCCTGTTCCGGGTCATCGAAAGCCTGTTCGGGGTGTGCATCAAGCCCGACACCGCCCCGGTCTGGCACGACAGCGTGCGCTTCTTCCGCATCGAGACTCCGGCCGGGGAGCTGGTAGGCCAGTTCTACCTGGACCTCTACGCCCGGGAAACCAAGCGGGGCGGCGCCTGGATGGATTCCGCCGTGAGCCGCCGCCGTACCGCCGCCGGCATCCAGACCCCGGTGGCCTACCTGAACTGCAACTTCTCCAGGCCCCTGGGTGACAAGCCCGCCACCTTCACCCACGATGAAGTCATCACCCTGTTCCACGAGGCCGGCCATGGCTTCCACCACCTGCTCACCCAGGTGGAGGAGCTGGGCGTTTCCGGCATCAGCGGCGTGGAATGGGACGCGGTGGAACTGCCCTCCCAGTTCCTGGAAAACTTCTGCTGGGAATGGGAGGTGGTGAAGGACATGACCGCCCACGTGGAAACCGGCGCACCGCTACCCCGGGAACTGTTCGACAAGATGCTCGCCGCCCGCAACTTCCAGAGCGGCATGATGACCGTGCGCCAGATCGAGTTCGCCCTGTTCGACATGCTGCTGCACAGCGACTTCGACCCGGCCAAGGGCTCGATCATGGAACTCCTGGACCAGGTACGCCAGGAAGTGGCCGTGCTGGTGCCCCCCGCCTGGCACCGTTTCCCCAACAGCTTCTCGCACATCTTCGCCGGGGGGTACGCGGCCGGCTACTACAGCTACAAGTGGGCCGAGGTGCTGTCGGCGGATGCCTACGCCGCCTTCGAGGAAGCCGGCAACCCCCTCGACCAACCCACGGGCAGGCGCTTCCTGGAAGAAATCCTCGCCATGGGCGGAGTGCGCCCGGCGCTGGAATCCTTCAAGGCCTTCCGGGGCCGGGAACCCAGCCCGGACGCCCTGCTGCGCCACAGTGGTATGATCCCCGCGTAAATTCCGGGCAAATCTCCATGGCACACAACTCCTTTTTCCGGCCCCTGGTGGCCACCCTTCTCGCGCTAGCCAGCATCCCGACGATGGCCCAAACCTATCGCTGGGTGGACCCCGCCACGGGGCGCGTGATGATCACCGATACCCCGCCCCCCGGAACGGCCAAGCAGGTCAGCCGCACCGGACGCAGCGGCGTCACGGCCGAGGCGGGGGAAATGCCCTACGCCACCCGCCTGGCCGCCCAGAACTTCCCTGTCACCCTGTACACCGCGGCCGACTGCGCCCCCTGCAACCAGGCCCGGGAACTACTCATCAAACGGGGCATCCCCTTCACCGAAAAAACCGTGCAGGGCGAAGCCGAGCAGGCCGAACTCAAGACCCTGACGGGTGACATTTCCGTTCCTGTCCTCAAGGTCGGACGCCAGACCCTCAAAGGCTTCGAAGCCGGCAACTTCAACAGCGCCCTGGACCTGGCCGGCTACCCCAAAGCCCCGGGAGCGGCCCAGTGAAAATTGCCACCTGGAACGTCAACAGCCTGAAAGTCCGCCTGCCCCACCTGCTCGACTGGCTCGCCAGCCAGCAGCCCGACGCCCTCTGCCTGCAGGAAACCAAGCTCGAAGACCAGCATTTCCCCCGGGCCGAGATCGAGGCCGCCGGCTACCAGGTGGCCTTCAGCGGCCAGAAAACCTACAACGGGGTCGCCCTGCTGGCCAGGGCAGCCATCGAGGACGTGGTGTGCGGCAACCCCCATTACCCGGACGAGCAGAAGCGCCTGATCGCCGGCACGGTGAACGGAGTACGGATCATCTGCGCCTATTTCCCCAACGGCCAGGCCGTGGGCAGCGACAAGTACGCCTACAAGCTGGCCTGGATCGCCGGCCTCAAGACCTGGCTCCAGGAAGAACTGACCCGCTACCCGGAGCTGGCCCTGTGCGGCGACTACAACATCGCCCCCGAGGACCGGGACGTGCATGATCCGAAGAAATGGGCCGGGGAAATCCTCTGTTCGGACCCTGAGCGGGCCGCCTTCCAGGGCCTGCTGGACCTGGGCCTCAAGGACAGCTTCCGCCGCTTCGAGCAGCCGGAGAAGAGCTTTTCCTGGTGGGATTACCGCATGCTCGGCTTCCAGAAGAATCAGGGCCTGCGCATCGACCACGTGCTGCTCTCCCGGCCCCTGGCCGAACGCTGCACCGCCGCCGGCATCGACCGGGCGCCCCGGAAGCTGGAGCGCCCCTCGGATCACGCCCCGGTCTGGGCCGAGATTGCCCGCCCATGACCCCGGACACCCTGCTGCGACTCTACCCGGCCCTGGCGGGTCTGCCCACCGGTGAGCTGGAAAAACTGCTCCAGCCCCAGGCCCTGATCCAGCTGCCCGCCGGCACTACGATCTTCACCGAGCGCCAGCCCTGCCAGGGCTTTCCCCTGCTGCTCGAAGGCAGCATCAAGGTCATCAAGACGGCCGCGAGCGGCCGGGAAATCCTGCTCTACCGGGTGGAGCCGGGCGGCTCCTGCATCATCACTTCCAGCTGCCTGCTGGGCCGCAGCGACTATTCGGCCCGGGGCGTGGCGGAGTCGAACCTCAGCCTGCTGATGCTGCCCACATCCCTGTTCAATCGCCTGCTGGCGGAACACGCCCCGTTCCGGGATTTCGTCTTCCACCTGTTCGCCGAACGCATCACCGAACTGATGCAGCTCGTGGAAGAAGTGGCCTTCAGCCGCCTGGATCAGCGCCTGGCCCGTCTGCTGCTCTCCCGGGAACTCGATGTGCTGCATACCACCCACCAGCAACTGGCAGAAGAGTTGGGCAGTGTCCGGGAAATCGTCAGCCGCCTGCTCAAGGGCATGGCCGCCCAGGGGCTGGTGAGCCTGGGCCGGGAACAAATCACCCTTCTCAACCGGCCCGGCCTGGCGAAGCTGGCCAACGGCCTCCGCTGAAACAGGTTCCGCCCCCTGCAGCAACGGGAAACCATAGCTTTCTCCTATCGGACGCATGGTCAATAATCATTGGCCTCCAGCCCGGACCCAAGCTTATAGTCGGCAGCTCATTCCCCTGGAGTACTGCCATGTATCCACGCATCATCATCCTCTTTGCCGCCCTGGCGCAAAGCAGTCTGGCCCAGGCCCAGAGCAGCAACCTGACGGTCAATCTCGCCCCGGTGAAAGACGCCAAAGGCAGCATCCGGGTCGGTCTGTACCAGGACCCCAAGACTTTCCGCAAGGAAGCCCAGGCCTTTTCCGTCCAGCAGGTACCGGCTGCGCCAGGCAGCGTCCAGGTCCGCTTCACCCAGCTGCCCCCCGGGCGCTACGCCATCATGGCCTATCACGACGAAAACGGGGACGGGGAACTGAACCGCCGCCTGGGCATGTTCCCCACCGAAGGGTACGGACTCTCCAACAACCCCAAGGTCATGGGGCCGCCCCAGTTCGAGGACAGCGCCTTCACCGTCCCCGCCCCCGGCGACAGCCTCAGCATCGAACTGCGTTATTGACCTGACAGGCCGTTGAAAACGTAGCGAGGAGGGCCAAATGCAAGGGGCACGGAGCGCAGCGACCGCAGCCTGTCAAGTAGATAGGCGAGAAAGCGAGCACCGCGCAGCGCCGCAGATGGCCCACCGCAGTAGTTTTTCAATGGCCTGCTAGCGGAGCCCGTCATGACATCCTCTTCCTTCCTTACCACCGGACAGCGCCTGGCCCTGGGCTTTGGCCTGGTGCTGGCCCTGATGGTCGGCATCACCGCCTTCGGGATCCAGAAGGTGAACTTGATTGATGAAACCCTGACGCAGATCACCGATATCAACGCGGTGAAGCAGCGCTACGCCATCAACTTCCGGGGCAGCGTCCATGACCGGGCCATCAGCCTCCGGGATGTGACCCTGGTGCCCGATGCCGCCAACCTCAATAGCGCCCTCCAGGAGATCGACCAGCTGGCCTCCTTCTACCGGAGTTCGGCAGCCGACCTGGACAAGCTCTTTGCCAGCGCCCCGGACATCAGCCAGGAGGAACGCCAGTTGCTGGCGGCCATCCAGGCCAGCGAAGCCCGCGCCCTGCCCCTGATGCAACGGGTAATCCAGACTCGCCAGAGCGGCGACCTGGCTGGCGCCCAGGCCCTGCTGCTGGCAGAAGCCCGCCCCGCCCTGAACGACTGGCTGGCCCGCATCAACGCCTTCATCGACTACCAGGAAAAACGCAACCAGACCGCCACCGCCCACGCCCGGGAAGTGGCAGGCCAGTTCGCCGTTTTCATGGTGAGCCTGTGCGGTCTGGCCATCGTCATCGGTTCCGCCGTCGCCTACCAGATCACCCGGCAACTGGGCCGTGCCCTGGGCGGCGAGCCCAACCAGGCAGCCCAGGCAGTGACCCGCATCGCCAGCGGCGACCTGGCCAGCCCGGTCCACGCCCAGCACCCGGACAGCATGCTGGCCGCCGTCTCCCGCATGCAGGAGGATCTGCGCCACCTGTTCGCCGATATTGCCCGGGCCTCCACCGACCTCTTCCACAAGGCCGACCAGGTGGCCCAGGCCTCCCAAAACGCCCAGGACGCCGCCGCCAACCAGGCCGATGCCTCCGCTGCCTCCGTCGCCAGCATCGAGGAAATGACCCGCAGCATCAACGAAGTCTCCCAGATCGCCCACCAGACCGAGGCCAACTCGGCCCGCACCGCCGAACTTTCGGAACAGGGAGTCAAGGTGGTGCAGCAGGCCGCAAATGAAATGGCCCGCATCGCCAGCACCGTGACGGAATCCACCGCCCAGATCCGCAGCCTGCAACAGCGGTCCCAGGACATCGGCGGCATTGCCAGCGTGATCCGGGAAATTGCCGAACAGACCAATTTGCTCGCCCTGAATGCCGCCATCGAGGCCGCCCGGGCCGGGGAGGCGGGCCGGGGCTTTGCCGTGGTGGCCGACGAGGTGCGCAAACTGGCCGAACGCACCCAGAGTTCCACCGCCGAAATCGCCCGGATGATCGAGCTGGTGCAGCGTGAAACGGAACAATCCGTCGCCGCCATGGACACCGCCGCACCCCAGGTCCAGCAAGGGCTGGCCCTGGCCACCGAAGCGAGCGGCATGTTGGAGGAAATCACCCGCCAGGCCCAGGATTCCCTCAGAAACGTGCAGGAAGTGGCCCGGGCCACGGCCCAGCAGGCCGGCACCGCCAGCGACATTGCCCAGCACATGGAAAAGATCAGCGCCATGTCCCTGGAAACCCACCGGGCCATGCAGGAAAACACGGCGGCCGTTGCCGATCTGGAACAGATTTCGGCCCGCCTGCGCCAGCAGGTCAGCCGCTTCAGGCTGGGTTGAGCCATGCTTGAGCATTGCCTGGTTTTTCATCTGGCAGGACTGCACTCCCTGGAAGCGGCCATGGGCGAAGCCGCCACCGCGGCCAGCCTGGATGAGCTGGAGCGGGGCCTCGGCGTGATTGCCCGGGAAGTGCTGACGGGGGTGGAAACCCTGCCGGGTCCAGCCGAAGCCCCCAGGGGGCTATGGTGCCACCCCTACCGCCTGCCCCCGGGAATGTCCCAGGACCGCCACGCAGCGGTGCTGACGGCGGCCACCCAGCTGGCCGGCCGTCTGGCCCGGGAGGTTTTCGGTAGCGCCACGGCCCGCATGGCCGGATTGCGGGTACACCAGTTCCCCGGCGCCCCAGACCTGCACCAGTTGCAAACCCTGCTAAAAGAGGTGCCGCCTTTGGTCTGTAGCGCAACGGAAGCCCAGTTGCAGGGTCTGTTGCAGCGCGGGGGCCTGCGTACCCTGGTGCAACCCATCGTCCGCTTTGCTGATGGAAAGCTGCTGGGTTATGAGGCCCTGTCCCGGGGCCCGGTTGGCAGCCCGCTGGAGCGGGCCGACCAGCTTTTTGGCGCGGCTGCCCATTGCGGCCTGAGCCGGGAGCTGGAAATCGCCTGCGCCTGGCAGGCCCTGGAACAGGGCGCCTCCCTGCTGCCGGCACACTGGCTGACCCTGAACCTGTCTTCCGCCAGCCTGACGGATGCCTCCCTGCGCCAGGCCCTGGCCCGGCCCGGCGTCGTCGTGGAAATCACCGAACACCTGCCCCTGGGCGACATCCAGGCCCTGCAGCCCCTGCTGGCGGAATTACGGGCCGGCGGCGCCCAGGTGGCCCTGGACGACACGGGGTGTGGCTACGCGGACCTGGAGGCGGCGAGGGCCCTGCGGCCAGACTTCGTCAAGCTCTGCATCACCATCATCCGCAACCTGGGCAGCAATCCCGCCGTGCTGGCGGATCTGGCCCAGAGCACCGAAAAGCTCAAGGCCCTGGGCATCAGCATTCTGGCCGAAGGGGTGGAACACCCGGATGAGGAAGCCATCCTGCGGGGTTTACCCATCGACTACGCCCAGGGCTGGCGCTATGGCCAGCCCCAGCCCATCGAGGCCGTGCTGCCCCGCTCAGCCAGCCGATCCACGGAGAAGAAAGCATGACCTTCCCGGCCCCTGCCCATGACATGAGCAACACATCCATGGAAAGCGGCTGCAGGTGCTGCGACAGCCCGCCCCTCAACTGCAGATGCGGTAGGCCGGGTTTTCCAGTCTGGCGACGGCCCGGATCAGGGCATCGATGGCCTTGGGCCGCACGAAGCCAGCCCGCCAGGCCAGGGCGATGCGACGGGACGGGGCAGGCTCCCGAAAGGGGATGACACTGATCATGTCATTGCTGTAGGGCTGGCGCAGGGCGCCTTCGGGCAATACCGACACCCCGAGACCGGATGCCACCATGCAGCGAATGGTGCCGATGGAATGCCCCAGGCGCACATCCGTATCCGGGCTGCTGATCTGGGGACAAGCATCGAGCACCTGGTCCCGGAAACAGTTACCCGCCTTGAGCAACAGCACCTCGTCACCAGTGACCTCCTCCGGACTCAGGTATTCCCGTTCTTCCCAAGGATGCCCCTTGGGCACGATGACCTTGAAGGATTCGTCATAGAGGCTGCGGGTCAGCACTCCCGGCAACTCAAAGGGCAGGGCAACGATCACCACATCCAGCTCGTTCGCCAGCAGCATCTCTGCCAGGTGCGCGGTCATGTTCTCCTCGATGGCCAGGGGCATGTCGGCGGCAATTCCCTTCAAGGCATGGATCAACTGGGGCAGCAGATAGGGACCGATGGTATGGATGACCCCAAGGCGCAGCTCCCCCTTGAGCTGGTTGCGGCCGCTCCTGGCCACCTGACGGATCTTTTCAGCTTCGTCCAGAGTACGGCGGGCCTGCTCCACCACCCGCTGTCCCACCTGGGTGGGACTCACCAACCCCTTGCCCCGCTCGAACAACCGCACCCCCAGGTCGTCCTCGAGGCGGGCAATCGCCACGCTCAGGGTCGGCTGGCTGACGGAACAACGCTCGGCGGCCCGGCTGAAATTGCC
>DDKS01000049.1:4371-15199 GCA_002340095.1 Betaproteobacteria bacterium UBA2592 | reverse complement strand
AACCGGTAACGATTCCTACCGCTTCAAGCACCGCAATACCCCCCGCTGACCTGGTCAAAATTCAACGCTGACAGATGGTCAAAGTTGCGCGCTGATTGACAGGGAAACCCTTCGATCGCCGGCACCCGCTGGAGACAGGCGAGGTGCGCATCACTACCTTCGTGCCCCTGCAGTTCAAGCGGCGCGGCATCAAGAAGGTTGTTGTCGGCCCCGCCGGCGTCGACGAGCCCGTCAAGGTCAGCGAGCCGAACCCGGCGATCTCGCCGAACCAGGATCCGGCTTTGCTGAGGGCGCTGGGCCGTGCCCTCTACTGGCGGCACCTCCTGGATACGGGTGCGGTTGCCGATACGGCCGAGATCGCCGAGCGGGAGGGGCTGCACAGGACCTTCGTCAACGACCACCTGCGCCTGGCGCTGCTCGCGCCCGACCTCGTGGATGCGGCCCTCCGCGGGGCCTTGCCGCGAACGGTGACGCTGCTGGGCCTGCTGCGGGACGGCATCCCGTTGTGCTGGCAGGCGCAGCGGATGCGCATCTTCAGCTGAATTTCCGCATGGGATCGCCTTCGCAGATCGGATCACGATTCAAACTACCGGGCCGAAACCCGCGCCGTTGCTGGACCTCGTGCGAAGACCGCTCTTCGCAGAAACAGAGAACAGAGAGCGCAGAGAGGGCAAAAACGGCGGAAAACCCAGCGGACCGTCGGGTGGCGCTCTTCGCACCGCTGGCCGAAACCGCGCCAGTGCTGGCGCGCCGGCGCATATGAAAAAGGCCAGAGCAACGTCTGGCCTTTGGAAAATGGTGGACCGGAAGGGACTCGAACCCTCTACCTCCACATTGCGAACGTGGCGCTCTCCCAGGTGAGCTACCGGCCCATGGGGCGGGATTATAGGGGCTGGGCTCCGGGCTCTCAAGCGAAGATGCGCGGCCCGGCGGCGCATCAGCGCAGCAGGTCCCGGGGTTTGCGGGGCGCGCGGGCGAAGAGGCGGTCGTAGAGCCAGTTGGGCAGCAGGCGCAGCAGCTTGGCGACGACGCCCATCTGCCAGGGGATGACGACGTAGCTGCGTCCCCTCCGAATCGCCCGGGCGAAGCGGCGGGCAGCTTCGGGGGCGGGCAGCAGGAAGGGCATGGGGTAGGGGTTGATCTCGGTCATCGGGGTGGCGATATAGCCGGGGGCGATGGTGACGACCCGGATGTTGCTGCCCCGCATTTCCAGGCGCAGGCTCTCCAGGTAGCTGATGGCGGCTGCCTTGGAGGCGGAATAGGCTTCGGCGCCGGGCAGGCCGCGGATGCCCGCCACCGAGGCGATGCCCACCAGGCGGCGCGGCCCCGGGGTCTGGCGCATGGCCTCGATGAAGGGGGAGAAGCTGGCGGCCATGCCGTAGACGTTGATGTCCATGATGCGGCGGAAGGCGGCCAGATCCCCCGGATGCTCGGTGAGGGTGCCGGCGGAAGCCCCGGCATTGGCGATGACGATGTCGGGTGGGCCGAAGCGTGCGATGAAATCCCGGGCGGCCCGGGCCAGGGCCCCGGCATCGGTCACGTCCAGGGGGTAGCAGGCGTGCCCGCCTCCCAGGCGCGCATTGAGCTGGTCGAGCAATTCGCCCCGGCGGCCCGCCAGGCCCAGCCGGGCGCCCTGGGCGGCATAGTAAACGGCAAGCGCCTCGCCGATGCCGGACGAGGCGCCCGTGATGAAGACCGCCTGAGGCATTGCTGCACAGTTACTTCTTGCGGGACATGGCAATCAGGGCGTCGGTGTTGGCCAGCAGTTGTTCGAAGCCCTTGCCCTGGACCCGGAACCTGCCTTCCACCACGAGGGTGGGAACGCTGTCGATGCCCATGGCCTTGCCGAGCTGTTCGGCCCGTTTCAGCTTGCTCATGACGCCGAAGGAGTTGAAGGCGTCGGAAAACTTCTTGGCCTCGCCGCCCTGACGCACGTACCACTCGCTCATGCTCTTTTCGTCGTAGAGGCGCAGGCGCTGGCCGTGCAGCGCGGCAAAGACGGCGTCGTCCATCTTCGCCAGGTCGCCGGTGGCTTCCAGGGTGTAGAACAGGCGGGCCAGGTTGCCCCAGGCGGCGTTCCAGACCACGGGCACGCGGCGGAAGGCCACATCGGCGGGCTGCTTCGCGGCCCAAGCCTTGATCAGCGGGTGGAAGTCGTTGCAGTGGCCGCAGCCGTAGGAAAAGAACTCGATCACCTCGATCTTCTTCGGATCTTCCTTGGGCTGGGGGCTGGGCAGCGGCACGTAATCCCGGCCGGAGACCGGGGTGCCCTGGGCTGAGGCAGCCAGGGGAATGGATCCCAGGGCCAGCAGTGCGGTGGCGGAAAGAAAATGGCGGCGGCTCTTCTGCATGTTCACTCCTTCGGGATGAGGGCGGTGTCCACGCCGGCCTTGGCCAGCTCGGCGCGAACCTTGTTGGCGTCTTCCACCTTGGTGTAGGGGCCCAGGCGCAGGCGGAAGAAGGTCTTGTCCTGCACCATCACCTGCTGAACGTGGGCTTCCAGTCCCATCATCGCCAGATTGGCCTTGAGGTTCTCGGCATCCTCGGCTTTGCTGAAAGAACCGGCCTGGAGGTAGTGGGGCTTGCCGGGTTTGTCTTCCTTCTTCGGTTCTTCCTTCCGGGCTTCCGGTTCCTGGGGCCTGGCCGCGGCGGCGGGCTTGCTCTCGCCCTTGCCCGGCACGGCCTCGGCCTTGCCCTGGAGGATGTCATAGAACTGGAAGCGCTTCTCCGGGACCGGGTCGCCGGGCTTGCCAGGCAGGGCCATCGGGGCCTGGCCCGGGTTAGTGCTGCTGGGCACCTGCTGGACCTTGTTGACGAAGGGCACCGGGGTCTTGTTCATGTACCAGACCACGCCGGCGGCGATCAGCACTCCCAGCACCAGGCCGATGAACATGCCGATCAGGGTACCACCGCCGGATTTCTTCTTCGGCGCGGGTTTCCGGGATTTCACATCGCGGCTCATGGCGGCTCCTTACATGCTGGCCGGGCAGGATACACCCAGAATGTCCATGCCGTTGCGGATCACCTGACGCACGGCGGCAGCCAGGGCCACCCGGGCCAGCTTCAGTTCCTCGTCGTCCACCAGCATGCGCTCGGCGTTGTACCAGGCGTGGAACTCGGCGGCCAGGTCCTTCAGGTAGAAGGCCACCTGGTGGGGGGCCAGATCCCGGGCTGCGGCTTCGATCACTTCGGGAAACTCGGAAAGCTTGCTGGCCAGGGCCAGTTCCCGGGGGTTGTCGAGGCGGGCCAGGTTGGCATCGGCCAGGCTGCTTTCCTCGCCGCCCCACTGATTCATCACGGAGCAAACCCGGGCGTGGGCATACTGGATGTAGTAGACCGGGTTCTCGTTGGTCTGGCTCTTGGCCAGGTCCAGGTCGAAGTCCAGGTGCTGGTCGGCCTTGCGCAGGACGTAGAAGAACCGACAGGCGTCGTTGCCCACCTCGGCACGCAGGTCGCGCAGGGTGACGAACTCGCCGGAGCGGGTGGACATGGAGGCCTTCTGGCCGTTGCGGTAGAGCACGGCAAACTGGACCAGGGCCACGTGCAGCTTCCCGGGGTCCAGCTCCAGGGCCTGGATGGCACCCTTGACCCGGGGAATGTAACCGTGGTGGTCGGCGCCCCAGATGTTGATGATCTTGTCGAAACCGCGCTCGTACTTGTTCAGATGGTAGGCGATGTCGGAGGCAAAGTAGGTGTAGATGCCGTTCTCACGCTGCACCACCCGGTCCTTCTCGTCGCCGAAGGCGGTGGACTTGAACCACTTGGCGCCGTCCTGGACGTACAGATGGCCGGCCTTTTCCAGCTTTTCCACGCAGCGGGCCACCAGGCCCGTGTCGAACAGGGCCTTCTCGGAGAACCAGACGTCGAAATGGACGCCGAATTCCTCCAGGTCGCTGCGCCCGTCGGAAAGCTGCTCGGTCAGGGCGTGCTGATGCACCGCATGCCAGTCCTCGCCCAGCAGGGTCTTGCCGTTGGCAATCAGGGCGTCCAGGTGGTTTTCCCGCTGGGTCTTGGCTTCCGGGTCGTCCCGGGCGGGGTCGGGCAGGCCCGGGGTGCCGGCCAGCACGGCTTCGGCGGGACGCACATAGCGGTCGGCCTTGGCAGCCTTCAGTTGTGCGGCCATGGTGCGCACGTAGTCCCCCTGGTAGCCATTGGGGGGGAAGGCAATGCCGCTCACCCCATGGAGTTCCAGGTAACGCAGCCAGGTGGAGACGGCCAGGATATCCATCTGCCGGCCGGCGTCATTGACGTAATACTCCCGGGTCACGTCCCAGCCGGCGTAAGCCAGCAGGCTGGAGAGGGAGGCCCCGTAGGCAGCGCCCCGACC
Organism: Betaproteobacteria bacterium UBA2592; assembly: GCA_002340095.1. Lineage (GTDB taxonomy): Bacteria > Pseudomonadota > Gammaproteobacteria > Burkholderiales > Rhodocyclaceae > Azovibrio. The sequence goes on along the minus strand of DDKS01000049.1, from coordinate 10,872 downwards.
GTGGCCCACGTGCAGCGGCCCGGTGGGGTTGGCAGAGACGAATTCGACCTGCACCTTCTTGCCCCCCCCCAGGGTGGAGCGGCCAAAGCTTTCGCCAGCACTCAGCACGGTCTTGACCACGCCGGTCTTGCTGCGGGCATCCAGGGTGAAGTTGATGAAGCCCGCCCCGGCCACCTCGGCCCTGGCCAGCAGGGTGGACAGCGGCAGCTCGGCCAGCAGCTGCTGGGCGATGTCGCGGGGATTTTTCTTCAGGGCCCGGGCCAGTTGCATGGCCAGGTTGGTGGCGAAGTCCCCGTGGCTCGGGTCCCGGGGACGTTCCAGCTGGATCGGGGTGTCGGCCGCCTCGGGGGCGACGCTGGCCAGGGCCTGCTGCAGCAGGGCGGTCAGTTCGGTCTTGGGATCGTGGGCCATTGAATTTCTGGCAAAAAGCAAAGGGGCGATTATACCCGGGGAAAGAACGGCAGGTGCCCCGGCCGCCACGGCCCTTGCCGGGGTGAAAACCGGGATACCAAAAGGAGCAGGACTTGGCCCCTTTTTCCGGCTACACTTGCCCGCTTGATTTTCCGGTCGTGCCATGCGTCTTTTCCGTCTCATCAAGATACTCGCCGTCGCCAGCAAATACGGGCTGGATTCGATGGTGCTCGAACTGGAGCCCTCCGGGCGGCTGGCGCGGCTGGCCAATGCCCTGCAGTTCTGGCGTGACCTTTCCCAGCCCCGGGCGGTGCGCCTGCGCCAGGCCCTGGAGAACCTGGGCCCCATCTTCGTCAAGTTCGGCCAGGTGCTATCCACCCGCCGCGATCTGCTGCCCCAGGACATCGCCGACGAGCTGGCCAAACTCCAGGACCGGGTACCCCCCTTCGGTTCCGGGCAGGCCCTGAAGGAAATCGAGAAGGCCTACGGCAAGCCCGCCTCCGAGGTGTTCACCGAATTCGACCCGGTGCCGGTGGCTTCCGCTTCCATCGCCCAGGTCCATTTTGCCCGCCTGCCCGACGGTCGGGACGTGGCGGTGAAGATCCTGCGGCCCAACATGCGCGGCGTCATCGAGCACGATCTGGCCCTGATGGATGCGGCGGCCCTGCTGCTGGAAAAGGTCTGGGCCGACGGCAAGCGCCTCAAGCCCCGGGAGGTGGTGGCCGAATTCGCCAAATACCTGCGTGACGAGCTGGACCTGATGCGCGAGGCCGCCAACTGCTCCCAGCTGCGGCGCAACTTCGAAGGCTCGCCACTGCTGATCGTGCCCGAGGTGTTCTGGGACTGGTGCACCCCCACGGTGATGGTCATGGAGCGGATGCACGGCACCCCCATTTCCCGCATCGAGGAGTTGCGCGCCCAGGGCATCGACCTGGAAAAACTCTCCATGGCCGGGGTGGAAATCTTCTTCACCCAGGTGTTCCGGGATGGCTTCTTCCACGCCGACATGCACCCGGGCAACATTTTCGTCCATGCGGACGGCCGCTACATTGCCCTGGATTTCGGCATCGTCGGGACGCTTACCGATACCGACAAGAACTACCTGGCCCAGAATTTCCTCGCCTTCTTCCGGCGCGACTACAAGCGGGTGGCCGAGGCCCACATCGAATCGGGCTGGGCCCCGGCGGATACCCGGGTGGATGAGTTCGAGGCCGCCATCCGCGCCGTCTGCGAACCCATCTTCGACCGGCCCCTGAAGGACATTTCCTTCGGCAAGGTGCTGCTGCGCCTGTTCCAGACCAGCCGCCGCTTCAACGTGGAAATCCAGCCCCAGCTGGTGATGCTGCAGAAGACCCTGCTCAACATCGAAGGGCTGGGCCGGCAGCTGGACCCGAATCTGGACCTGTGGAAGACCGCCAAGCCCTTCCTGGAACGCTGGATGAGCGAGCAACTCGGCTGGCGCGGGGTTTTGAAAGGGGTGCAGCAGGAGGCGCCCCAGTGGGCCCGCACCCTGCCACAACTGCCGCGACTGGTGCATCAGGCTCTGGCCCGCTCTCCCCGGGCCGATCTGGAAGTCCAGTTGGAAGCCCTGGTCCGGGCCCAGCGCCAGCAGAACCGCTGGCTGATGATCATCGCAATGCTCCTCGCATTGATCGGAGCCGCCCGTTTTTTCTAGGTTTTCATGAGCAAGCCCCCCGTTACCGAACGTTTCAGCCGTGCCGATGTAGAAGCATGGCTAGGCAAACACACCCTGAAAAAAGCCGAGCCGTATGTGGATGATGTCCAGGAACTGGACGTGAAGACCCACCGCATCGTTGGCCAGGTTCAGGGGACAGCCGCTCATCCTTATCTGGTGCTGGTCCATTTTCTCGGCGACAAGCCTGCGGACGGCATCATGTCCGGGTGCACCTGCCCGGTACGGCATCAGTGCAAACATGCGGCGGCGGTATTGTTGCGCGCCCTGAAGGAACGGCTTGATCCGGATCGGGTATCTCCCGGCGTTCTTTCCTGGATCAGTGATTTGCGCCAGCTCACCCAGGCTGTGGAAAAAAAAAGTCAGAGCAAGCGCAATGCACCCAGCAAGCCTCGGCTGTTCTACCTGCTCGACTGGCAATCCGGCGAAGTCCGGATACGCCTGTGCAAAGGCAGCCGCCCGGACACAGCCCGGCCCTGGAGCCTCACCGAACGGACCCTGGTGCAACCGCCTCAGTTCATCGAAGACGATGACCTGCCCATCCTGCGTCTGCTCTGGGCAGGGCGTGCCGCATCTTTTCCCCAGGAGGGTTTCGGACTGGGCGCACAAAAGGGCAGCGAGCTGCTGCAAAAATTGCTTGGTTGCGGCCGTCTGATTGCGGGCCAGCCGCCCATCACCTTGGCCGAAGGTCCGGCCCGTCCCGGCCAGATCGTCTGGAAGACTACCCGCAACGGTTTGCAGCAGCCCCGGCTGCTGGCTCAGCCGGAAGCCACCCTGGTCATTCCCACCGCCCCCCCCTGGTACCTGGACATGGAAGAAGGCTGGGCCGGCCCCCTGTTGCTGGAACAGTCGCCGGACCTGGCCCAGAAGCTCCTGACCCTGCCCCCCCTTTCGCCCAGGGAAGCCGCCCTGGTGGCCGATGCCCTGGCGGAAGTCGCTCCTGGCATACCCGCCCCGGCCGCCGACCTGGAGGCCCGCTGCCGGGTGGTGGACACACCGCCCCGGGGCGAACTGCGCCTGGACACCCTGGACGTGCACGGCATCCGCGCCTGGCGCGGCTATGCCACCAACTTCAATGCCCACGCCTTCGACTATGCCGAGGCCAGCCTCTGTTACGGGGAAGTCCGCCTGGCCTTCGACGACCCTCGGGAATACGTGACCCTGCCCGATGGCGAGCTGGTGCGCCTGAAACGGCAACCCGAAGCCGAAGCCCGGCTGCTGAAACAGTTGGCGGCCCAGGGGCTGGAGCCGGTCCCCACCCATGCCCTGTACTGTTTCGGCAAGCGCCCGGCCAAGCTCTACGGTCTGGCCTCCGAGGCCGACTGGCCGGACTTCATGGCGGAGGGGCTGCCCCGGCTGCAAGCGGCGGGCTGGCGGGTGGACTTTCCGCCGGCCTTCCGCCATCACTACTGGGAAGTCGAAGCCTGGGACGCTCAGGTCCAGGAGGGTAGCGGCGACTGGCTGGATCTGGACATGGGCGTAGTGGTGGAGGGCCAGCGCCTGCCCCTGGCACCGCTCTTGGCCGACCTGTTCCACCGGGACCCTCGCTGGCTGGACGCCATCTCCCTGGCCGAAATTGCTCCCGATGAAGGCGTCGAACTGGTGACCGAAGACGAACGCCGCCTGCGGGTACCGGCAGAGCGGCTCAAGCCCCTGGCCCGGCTCTTGATCGACCTGTTCGATGGCTACAAGGAAGGCCCCCTGCGCCTGTCCCGTCTCGACGCCCCCCGTCTGGAGGAATTGCAGGACCGCAGCCGCTGGCAGTTCCGCGGCCCCGATTCGGTGTTCGCCCTGGCCGAGCGCCTCAAGGCCAGCCAGGGGGTGCGGGCGGTGGATCCCCCCCGGGGCTTCAAACTGGAGCTGCGCGATTATCAGCGCACCGGCCTGGCCTGGCTGCAATATCTGCGTGAGCAAGGGCTGGCCGGCATCCTGGCTGACGACATGGGGCTGGGCAAGACCGCCCAGGCCCTGGCCCACCTGCTGCTCGAAAAAGAGGCAGGCCGGCTCGACAAGCCCGCCCTGGTGGTGCTGCCCACCTCCCTGATTTTCAACTGGAAGAACGAGGCCGCCCGGTTCGCTCCGGACCTGAAGGTCCTGAGCCTGCACGGCCAGGAGCGCAAGCAGGGTTTCGCCCTGATTCCCGAGCACGACGTGGTGCTCACCACCTACCCGCTCCTGTGGCGGGACGGGGAACTGCTGCAGCAGCACGAATACCACCTGCTGGTGCTGGACGAGGCCCAGACGGTGAAGAACTCCCGCAGCAAGAGCGCCGGTGTGGTGCGTCAGCTCAAGGCCCGGCACCGGCTCTGCCTGACCGGCACGCCCCTGGAAAACCACCTGGGCGAACTCTGGGCCCAGTTCGATTTCCTGCTGCCCGGCTTCCTGGGCGACAGCAAGAGCTTCACCCGCCTGTGGCGCAACCCCATCGAGAAACAGGGCGACACCCTGCGCCGCGACCTGCTCGCCCGGCGCCTGCGGCCCTTCATCCTGCGTCGCAGGAAGGACGATGTGGCCACCGAGCTGCCGCCCAAGACGGTGATCGTGCGCACCGTGGAGCTGCAGGGCGGCCAGCGCGACCTGTACGAAACCGTGCGCGCCGCCATGGATGAGAAGGTACGTTCGGAGATCGCCAGCCGGGGCTTCCGCCGCAGCCAGATCGTCATCCTCGATGCGCTCCTGAAGCTGCGCCAGGTATGTTGCGACCCGCGCCTGGTCAAGTCCTCCGCGGCCAGGAAAGTCAAGGAGCGGGCCAAGCTGGATCTGCTCATGGACATGTTGCCGGAACTGGTGGACGAGGGCCGGCGCATCCTGGTGTTCTCCCAGTTCACTTCCATGCTCGACCTGATCCAGGCGGAGCTGGACGGCATCGGCCTGAGCCATGTACGCCTGACCGGTGCAACCCAGGACCGGGAAACCCCCATCCGTGCCTTCCAGGCCGGCCAGGTCCCCATCTTCCTGATCAGCCTCAAGGCCGGCGGCGTCGGCCTCAACCTGACCGCGGCGGATACGGTCATCCACTACGATCCCTGGTGGAACCCCGCCGTGGAAAACCAGGCTACGGACCGGGCCCACCGCCTCGGCCAGGACAAGCCGGTGTTCGTCTACAAGCTGATTGCCGCAGGCAGTATCGAGGAAAAGATCCTCGCCCTCCAGGAACGGAAAGCGGAGCTGGCGGCGAGCCTGCTCTCGGAAGAGCGACAAGGCGAGGTGAAGTTCGGCGAGGCCGATCTGGCCGCCCTGTTCGAGCCCCTGCCCGGCTAGGAAGCGCTGCCCTGAAGCCGGCCGGCGCCCCCACCGGTTCAGGCGTGCAGCTGCTCCAGCAGCCCCCCCAGGGCAAAGGCGACGGCCTGGCGGCGCACCGCATCCCGGTCCCCCCCGAAGTGCCGGGTGGTGGCAAGGCAGCCCCCGTCCCGGCGAGCCCAGGCAAAGCAGACGGTGCCCACGGGCTTGGCGACACTGCCGCCCCCGGGGCCGGCGATTCCGGTAATGGCCAGGCTCCACTGGGCCCGGCTGTGGGCCACGGCGCCTTGAGCCATGGCCCGGGCCGTGGCTTCGGAGACAGCCCCGTGCTCTTCCAGCACGCCACCGAGCACCCCCAGCATGTCCATCTTGGCCTGGTTGGAATAGGTGACGAAGCCCCGCTCGAACCAGGCCGAAGAGCCGGCAATGGCGGTCAGACACTGGGCCACCCAGCCCCCGGTGCAGGATTCTGCCGTGGCCAGCATCTCGTGCCGCTGCCGCAATGCCTCGCCCACCTGCCGGGCCAGGGCCTCCAGTTCTGCCGGATTCAGCCCAGCAGCCATTTCAGCAACGCGATGCAGAACAGGGTGTAGCCGGCCGCCACCCCATCGTCCAGCATCACTCCCAGGCCGTTCTTCATGTTCTCGTCAAACCAGCGGGCCGGCTGCGGCTTGGTAATGTCGAACAGGCGAAACAGCAAGAAGGCGGCGAGCTGCCACCCAAAGCCGGCCGGGGTGAGCAGCAGCACGAACCAGAAAGGCACGATCTCATCCCAGACAATGCTGCCGTGATCCACCACCCCCAGAGCCTGGCCGGTCTTCTGGATGGCGCCGACGCCCAGCACGAAGGCGATGGCCAGGAGCGCCAGAAAAGGGCCGTCGGGCAGATGGGGACGCAGCAGCACGAAGGTGAGCCAGGCAAACAGGGTACCCACGGTACCCGGTGCCCACATGGACAGGCCGCTACCGCAGCCCAGGGCGATGAAATGAGCCGGATGGGCCATGAGGAAACGCAAGGAGGGAGGGTGGTTCATGGAAAGGAACAGGGTGGCTGGAAGCAGGTGTCTGACAGGCCCTTGAAAAGCGTAGCGAGGATGGCCAGATGCAAGGCGCACGGAGCGCAGCGACCGAGACATATCAACCTTAAAACCTCAGTTA
>DDKS01000049.1:0-4152 GCA_002340095.1 Betaproteobacteria bacterium UBA2592 | reverse complement strand
AATGCAAGCCATTGTTTTTTTTTGAAGCTCTCTGTGTCTTTGTGTCTCTGTGGTGAGGTTTTTAGGTTTATTGCAGTTCTTCCAGGCGCAGCTTGGTGACCTTGCCCTGCACGGCGGCCAGGGCCTCCACCTTGGCGATGGCGGCGTCGGCACACTTTTCCTTGCACTTGTGGGTGAGGATGATGATGTCGGTCTGGGCCTCGCCCTCTTCCGGCTCCCGCTGCAGCATGGCATCGATGGAGATGCCCTGGTCGGCGAGGATGCGGGTCACGTCGGCCAGCACGCCGGGCTTGTCCTCCACCCGCAGGCGCAGGTAGTAGGCGGTTTCGGCCTCACTGATCGGCAGGATGGGCAGATCATGCAACTGGTCGGGCTGGAAGGCCAGGTGCGGCACCCGGTTGTCCGGATCGGCGGTGGCGGTGCGGGCCACGTCCACCAGGTCGGCGATCACGGCGGAGGCGGTGGGCTCGGCCCCGGCGCCCTTGCCGTAGTAGAGGGTGGAACCGACGGCGTCCCCCTTGACCAGCACGGCGTTCATGGCGCCTTCCACATTGGCGATCAGGCGCTTGGAGGGCACCAGGGTGGGGTGCACACGCAGTTCGACACCGTCTTCACGACGCTTGGCGATGCCCAAGAGCTTGATGCGGTAGCCCAACTGCTCGGCGTACTTGATGTCGGCAGCTTCGAGCTTGGTGATGCCTTCCACATAGGCCTTGTCGAACTGGACGGGAATGCCGAAGGCGATGGAGGCAATCAGGGTGGCCTTGTGGGCGGCGTCCACGCCCTCGATGTCGAAGGTGGGGTCGGCTTCGGCATAGCCCAGGCGCTGGGCTTCCTTGAGCACGTCGGCGAAGGGCAGGCCCTTGTCGCGCATCTCGGAGAGAATGAAGTTGGTGGTGCCATTGATGATGCCGGCAGCCCATTCGATGCGGTTGGCGGCCAGGCCTTCGCGCAGGGCCTTGATGATGGGGATGCCACCGGCCACGGCGGCTTCGAAGGCCACCATCACGCCCTTCTGCTGGGCGGCAGCAAAGATTTCATTGCCATGCACGGCCAAGAGAGCCTTGTTGGCGGTGACCACGTGCTTGCCGTTGGCGATGGCCTGCATGACCAGTTCCTTGGCCACGCCGTAGCCGCCGATCAGCTCCACCACCACGTCCACTTCGGGGTCATTGACCACGGCAAAGGCGTCGTCAGTGATCTTGCAGGCGCCGGCAGTCACCTGCCTGGCCAGTTCCAGGTTCTTGTCGGCCACCACGGAAATCTGGATGGGCCGGCCCGCCCGGCGGGTGATTTCGGCTGCGTTGCGGGAGAGGACGGTGAAGGTGCCGCCACCGACGGTACCGATGCCCAGAAGGCCAACATGGATGGGTTTCATAGGGTTCGATTCACTAGGGTTAAAGGAACAATTCGGCAGGCACTTCCGGTCAGGAGGCGCTGCCATGGCGCTTGCGGTAATTTTCGAGGAAGCGGGCGATGCGGCCGATGGCCACCCGCAGGTCGTCCTCATGGGGCAGGAACACCAGGCGGAAATGGTCCGGATGGGGCCAGTTGAAACCCGTGCCCTGCACCAGCAGCACCTTTTCTTCCTGCAGCAGTTCGGCGATGAAGGCCTGGTCGTCCTGGATCGGATACACCTTGGGGTCCAGGCGGGGGAACATGTACAGGGTGGCCTTGGGCTTGACGCAGGTGACACCGGGAATGGCGGTGATCAGTTCGTAGGCGATGTCCCGCTGCCGGCACATGCGGCCGGTGGGGGCGACCAGATCATCGATGCTCTGGTAGCCGCCCAGGGCGGTCTGGATCGCATACTGACCGGGCACGTTGGCGCACAGGCGCATGGAGGCCAGCATGTTGAGGCCCTCGATGTAGTCCTGGGCATGGCGCTTGTCACCGCACACCACCATCCAGCCGGCCCGGTAGCCGCAGGAACGGTAGTTCTTGGACAGGCCGTTGAAGATCAGGGTCAGCACGTCCTCGGAGAGGGAGGCCACGGAGGTGTGGGTGTTGCCGTCGTAGAGCACCTTGTCGTACACCTCGTCGGCGCACAGGACCAGATTGTGGGCACGGGCGATCTCCACCAGTTCCTTCAGCACCTCGTCCGGGTACAGGGCCCCGGTGGGGTTGTTGGGGTTGATGATGACCAGGGCCCGGGTGTTGGGGGTGATCTTCTTCCGGATATCGTCCAGGTCAGGCAGCCAGCCGTTGGCCTCGTCACACAGGTAGTGCACCGGGGTGCCGCCCGAGAGGCTCACGGCGGCGGTCCACAGGGGATAGTCGGGCGCCGGCAGCAGCACTTCGTCGCCGGCGTTGAGCAGGGCGTTCATGGACATGACGATCAGCTCGGAGACGCCGTTGCCGATGTAGATGTCCTCGATGTCCACCCCCTTGATGTGCTTTTGCTGGGTGTAATGCATGATCGCCTTGCGGGCGGCGAAGATGCCCTTGGAGTCGGAATAGCCGGCCGCGTTGGGCAGGTTGCGGATCATGTCGAGCTGGATTTCTTCCGGCGCGTCGAAGCCGAAGGCCGCCAGGTTGCCGATGTTGAGCTTGATGATCTTGTGGCCCTCGTCCTCCATCTGCTTGGCCTGGGCCAGCACGGGACCCCGGATGTCGTAGCAGACGTCGGCAAGCTTGTTGGATTTGAGTAGGGGCTTCATCGCTTCTTTCCTGACGGGAGCCGCCTGCCCGGCCTGCTGGGGCGGGCGCCTGCGGCTCGTTTTCTTGTGGGTGGTCACAGCAATCCGCTTTTCCGGCCCGCCTCCGACTGCTGTCAGGAGGGCCCGTGAAAAAGTTATAATCCTACTTTAAGCCATGGTGCACCGCAATTTTGCCGGCCAGCGCCGATTCCACGTCCCCCACGCATGAAACTTCACGACAACAGCAACCCGGGCCTCAAGCTCTTCACCAGCCATGGCCACGGCCACGTGGCGGTCAATCAGGAAAGATTCACCGGGAACCTGCTGGTCCTGCCGGACCGGGTCGAGACCGCCTGGACGGAACACGATTTCGACCGGCTCGAACAGGCGGATTTCGCACGGCTGGCGCTCTGCGGCGCCGAGATCGTGCTGCTCGGCACCGGCGCGCGGCTGCGCTTTCCCCATCCGGCCCTGCACCAGCCCCTGATGGCCGCCGGCATCGGCCTGGAGGTGATGGACACCGCCGCCGCTTGCCGCACCTACAACATCCTGGCCAGCGAAGGCCGCAAGGTTGCCGCCGCACTCCTGATCGAAACCCCATGACCCAGATCGCCCTGCGCATCCACGTGGGCACCCTGGCAGGCGCCCGCCAGGGTGTCCCCCTGCTGATCGACAAACTGCTGGCTCACCAGGCCAGGGCCACCTTCCTGCTCTGTCTGGGCCCGGACCGGTCCGGCCGCGCCTTCGGCCAGGCCATGGCCATGGCCCGCCATTGCGGCTGGAAAACCCCCCTACGCGGCACCCTGATCCCCGCCGGAGAGATCGGCAAGAAGGCGGCCGACAGCCTGAGCCAGATCGAGGCCCGGGGCTTCGAGGCCGGCATTTCCGCCTGGAACCGGGTCCGCTGGGAAAAGGAGGCCGAAACCGCCAGCAACGATGCAATCGCCGCCGACCTGGAACGGGCCATGGCGGCCTTCGCCAGCCTGTTCGGCCACCCACCGCGCATCTTCGGTGCTCCGGACTGGCAGGCCCACCGCCATCAACTCCGACTGCTGCAACGCCGGGGCTTCGTACTCGGCACCGACTGCCGCGGCAGCTATCCCTTTCTGCCGGTCTGGCAGGGAGAACCCCTGCCCTGCCCCCAGTTACCCACCACCCTCCCCCCCCTGGAGGAATTGATGCGCAGCGGCTGCTCCAGTGAAGAAGCCGTCAAACGCTTGCTGGAAATGACCCGGGATCTGGATATCCCCCAGGTCTTCAGCCTCAGGGCCGAACACGAGGGCCTGGGCTACAGCGCCAGCCTGGAAGCCCTGTGGCAGGGCTGGCAGCAGCAGGGGCACCGCTTGGTCGCCCTGGGCGACCTGCTGGCCGGGCTCGACCTCAGACTCCTGCCCCATGGGGAAATCCGCTGGGGCGAACTCCCCCACCGGAACGGCAGCCTCTGCCTGCAAGGCCGGGATTTCCTGGCCTGAGCCACACCCGCCCGGGCCCTCAGGGCAATCGCACGAATGAC
>DDKS01000051.1 GCA_002340095.1 Betaproteobacteria bacterium UBA2592 | reverse complement strand
TTATTTTGTAAACACCCTCTGAATGGGACCCCACAGGCCTGGCGCCAGGAACATGGAAATGACCGGGGTCATGAAGACAACCTGAGTATCAGCCCCCGCCTCACCTGGCATTTCGGTTCAGACCAGCAGTTCATTCTCAGCCCCCTGCTCAACCTGACACAGGGGGAGCGCCGCTCGCACAGTCAGCTGCACGTCCCCATCACCCCTACTCCCCAAGGCCGGGAATCCGAGAGGGAATCCCAACGCGGGGTAAACGGCCGCCTGGCCGGGGAGTGGCGACAGAAAAGGGCAGGAGATGAATACTCCCTGCGCCTCACCCTGCAGGGGGAGGATCAGAAAAAACGGCTGACCCGACGCGAAGCGGGGATCGGTCTCCCCGGCAATCAACACAGCCGGGAAGAAGAACGACGGCAGGAACAGGAGGCCGCCCTCAGCTTCAAGGCCAGAACACTGGCGGGTGAAGCACATCTGCTGGGTTTTGGCGCAGAATGGCGCTACAAGAACGCAAAGGAGCGCAAGGAAGCCTGGGAAAACGGCATCGCCAGCCCCCGTGATAGTGCCAGCACAGCAAACCTGAGCGACCGGCGCCTGGCCCTGTGGCTGATGGACGAGTGGCAAATCAGCGACACCCACCTGCTCACGCCGGGTCTGCGTTACCAGCGCCAGTACAACTGGAGCCGCGATGGCCTGGGTACAGAGCAGGAAAGACGTTATGCCAGCTTTTCGCCCTCCCTGCACTATCTTTGGCAAGCCAGCAGCAACTGGAACCTGCGGGCCAGTCTCGGTGAAAACGAGAAACCTCCGGGCCTGCGGGAAATGAGCCACATGGTACGCGAGTCCAATGGTAATAACTCCCCCGGCAACCCGGACAAGGGAGGCAATCCGAACCTGAAAGCAGAGCGAACCCGGGCGCTGGAAGTAGGAGTCGAGCACTTCCTTCCCCAGCGTCAAGGGAATCTGGGCCTCAACCTGTTTCGGCGCTGGGTCAGCAACCATGTGGAAAAAATCACGGCCCTGGAAAACGGGCGCTGGGTAGAACGCCCCTGGAATGTGGGGGACGCCGTCCTCACGGGAGCCCTGCTGGACTGGAAAATGCGGCTCACGGCGCTGGGCCTGCCCAACCTGAATCTGCGCGGCAATTACAGTCACGCCAAAATCAGGATCGCGCAGGAGTCCCCCCATCCCCAGAAGGAAGGGCCACGCCGGGCCTGGAACCTGGGTTTTGACTACGACCTCCCCGCACATCGGCTCACCCTGGGTGGCAACCTGAGTGGACGTGGCAACCTGGTCAAAGCGCAAAAAGGACGTCTGTACCAAGAATACAAAGGCAGCCAGCAGCTGGATCTCTACCTGCTAAAACGTATCAACCGGCAATTGGCGGTGCGCTTGAGTGCGAGCAACGTCACCCACGCCGACCGGGATAACGAGGTGCACAGTCATGCCCCGGATGGCAGCCTGACAAGCCGGGAACGCAGCCACGAAACCCATCCCCCTGTTTACAAGGTGAGCCTGGAAGCCCGCTGGTAAACCTTCTCAAGGAGCCCCCCAAATGCAATTCAATTTCAAAGCCAGGGATTGGCACAATTGGACTTCCGTCATCCTGGCAATCCCCTTGCTGATCGTCGGCCTCACCTCCATTTTCCTGGCACACAAGAAGGAACTTAAGCTCAACGAACTGGACCTGACCTCCGCTGTATCCTGGCTTCCCGGCTACGGGAATAACACCATCACCCACCCGCGCACGGAAATACGAGCCAGTCTCATGGATACCGATGGTAGCCAATGGATAGGCACCCAGGCCGGTCTGTATCGCATGGTGGCAGGCCGCAGCGAGGCCATCAAAGAACTGGGCGACGCGCCAGTACGGGACCTGGTGCGTGCGCCCTGGGGGCTGGTGGTTGCCACAAAATATGGGATATGGGTCCTGAATGAGCAAGGCTGGTCACGCCCCCTCAAAGGAGATGCCTGGAATGCCAGTCTGGGCCAGGACGGTCAGGTGGCTGTCAGCGTCAAAGACCAGGGACTGCTCCTGAGCCGGGATGGCCTGGATTGGCAACCGGCGGAAGGAGTCGCAGCAAGTCTGGCAGCCCTGCCGCCCACCGAAGCCATTGCAGAGCGCATCACCCTGGGCAAGTTGATGATCGACCTGCACACAGGCAAAGCCTTCTTTGGCAAGAACTGGGAATGGGTCTGGATCGACATCCTCGGCGCCATCTGGGGCTTTCTCGGCTTCACCGGTCTGTATCTGTGGTGGCGCAGCCAGACCAAACGCCGCGATGCAGCCCGGGGCAAGCTGCTACAGGAAGCGCAACATGGCTAAGGCCCTGGGCATCACCCTTGCCATCCTGTTCCTGCTGTCCTTGCTGATCGCCTTGGGCGTATTTACCCACGGCCTGTATGCCCGGTGGCAGATGCAGCGTTACAAACGTCTGGCCCCACCAGTGCGTGCCCCCCAAAAGCCCCGTGAGATTTCCCGCCCACCGCAATAAGCTGGCGGGCACGACGCGCTCTTACTCCATGCTTGCCATGCGCTCCAGCAACTGCTGGGGATCGATGGGCTTGTGCAGGACAGGCCAGCCTGCGGCAGCAAAGGCGTCGATCTGCTCCATGGAGGTGTCCCCCGTGACGATCAATGCCCGGATCGGCCCACCCCGCAACCGGCGGATGCTGTCAAGCAGCTCGATGCCGTTCCGCTCCCCGGGCATACGGAAGTCGGTCACGTAAAAATCCGCTTCGGCAATGTGCGGATCCTTCAGGGCGCTGTCCGCATCGGAAAAATGCTGCAGGCGCATGCCGTGGCTGCCCAGCCAGGACTCCAAGGCGTCCGCCACCAGTTGGTCATCCTCGATCAGCACGCAGGAGCGGCCCTTGAGGACCCCCGTGTCCACCCGTGCCGTCGGCTTGCCGGAGCGCGGCCGGGCTGGCCCCGCACGCCCCTCCAGGGGAATACTGATCTCGAACACCGTCCCCCGGCCATAACGGGACTTGCAGTCGATCCGGTAGCCCAGCAGGGAAGCCATGCGCCGCACGATGGAAAGCCCCAGGCCCAGCCCCTTGACCCGGTCGCGCTGGGGATTGTCCACCTGAAAGAATTCCTCATAGATGCGGGGCAGATTCTCCTCATGGATGCCGATGCCCGTATCCCAGACCTGGATCACCAGACACCCCTGACGCATGCGTGTCCCCACCAGCACGCCGCCCCACTCGGTATAGCGGATGGCATTGCCCACCAGGTTGCGCAACAGGCCCATGAGCAAGCCCAGGTCGGTCTCGAAGATCAGCGGCCGGGCCGGAAAGAACAACTTGAAGCGCAGGTCCTTCTCCACGGCCAGGGAGGCAAACTCGCTCTCGATGCGCTGGAAGATCTCGTAGATTTCCACTGGCGCCAACTGGGGCGTGACCACCCCGGCATCGAGTTTGGAAATGTCCAGCAGGGCATCCAGCAGTTCCCCCAGGGCCTTGGTGGCCAGGCCCAGGTTGTGGGCGATCTTCTGCTGCTCCTCGTTCAGGGGCGTGCGCCCGAGGGCCGAGACGAACAGGTTGCTGGCCTGGAGGGGCTGACGCAGATCGTGGCTGGCGGCAGCCAGAAAGCGGGACTTGGCGACGTTGGCCGCCTCGGCCGCCTGCTTGGCAGCAATCAGGTCCGCCTCGGACTGCTTGCGCCCGGAAATGTCGGTCAGGGTACCGGACATCATCACCGGCCGCCCCGCCTCCCGCTCGACGATACGTCCCTGGACCTGCAGCCACTGCCAGCAGCCTGTCCGGGACCTGGCCCGGAACTCCATCTGCAGGAACGGCTCCCGCCCCAGCAGATGCCGACGGATGGCCCGGCGCAGGGCATCCCGCTCCTCCGGATGCACCTGCTGCCAGCCCGACTCGCCGCGCAGGGGCGAGGTATCGGCGTCATAGCCAAGAATGGAGTCGAAGCGGGGACTGGCAGCAAACCCCCGGGTGCGGATGTTCCAGTCCCAGAAGCCCTGCTCGGACCCTTCGATGATGCGGCGGTAACGGGCATCCCCCTCCCGCAGCACCTCGGCGAGACGGCGGTGCCGCTCCACCGCCACCAGGAGCAGGAACAGCAGGAACAGGCCGGCAATCTCCACTTGCATCTCCGCCAGCATCTGCCAGCCCAACTGCCGCGCATCCACCAGGCGCACCAGACGCCAGGGAGCCTCCTGCAGATCCACGCTGCAGCTACGCCAGGCTCCATGGATGCCGCATTCGCCCGACGCCACCCCGAACAGCATCTCGGCCGCCAGCCCCGCCGGGAGCACATCGTCCAGCCGCCACAAGCGCCCCGCCGCCAGAGCTGGCGCGGCAAGCAGCACCTGCCCCTCGCGATTGACAAGGAACATGCGCCCGGGCAGGTCGGGCCCGGGTATCTGCAGAAAGCGGGCCAGGGAATCCAGGGTGAAATCCAAGGCGACGATGGCCCGGAAGCCGCCCTCCGGGTCATAGACGGGAGCCACCACCGAAGTCATCAGCCCCAGGCCGGCCTGATCCAGATAGGCCGCTTCCCAGCGGATACCGCGGCTGGGATTGCGTTGCGGCCCCGTATCGGCAAAAACGTGATGCTGGAGGAAAGTCTCGCTCCAGGCCAGGCGCTCCCGCACCTCCCGATAGGGATAGAGATTGGTGAATTTCCCGGCCGAGGTGTAGTAGACCCACGCCGCCGGCGCGATGCGCTCCCGCAGGTCGGCCATCAGGCCGTTCAGGGCCAGGGCCGCCGCCATTTCCCGGGCCGCCCCGGAATCGTGCTCCGGCACGCCCCCCAGGCCAAACAGGTAGCTGGAACTCCGGTCCGGAACCTGATCCGGCTCGTACCGGGTGAAGAAGCGGCCCTCCTGTACCACCAGGGGCGGCAGGGACGCCCCACCCGCAGGCAGGGGACGCGCCAGCCCCGCCTCGGCCGCGGTCCGCAGCACCTGGACGCCCGTCACCGCCCCGTGGGCCATGGCCTCCACATCGGTCGCCACGGCCTGCATCCCCTGGCGCACCTGGGCCAAGGCGGCATCGACCCGCACCGACCAAAGATGGGCAAACCCCAGGCAGGCCGCCAAAAAGATCACCCCGCTCACCAGCAGGTTGCCGAAACGGCGGGAAACGGCTTCCCTCACCCTGCCCCCGCTTATCAAAGACCAAAGGGGGGCAATTGTCGGGAATATTCTCTTGTCCTGTCAAACCGCTACCCGGCTGCGCCCGCCCTGGCACAGCGGGAAGAAATCAGGCGGGCACTGCCTCCGGCACATAGCCGGCCTGGCGCATGTGCCAGGCCAGCGCCGCATCCATGGTAGCCGCGTGCTGCTCGAACCAGGCCTGCAGCTCCCCCGCCACCACCCGGCCCAGCCCCGGATTCCCCTTTTCCGCCATGGCCAGCACGCTGCCGAGGGACTCCAGGACACGCTCATGCTCCCCCACGTGGCAGTGGATGGGAGGAAAGCCGCTGGCCTCCATCCACAGCTTTTCCTGGGCAAAATGGGCTTCGGTGTGGACGATCAGGGCCTTCAAGGCGGCCACCACATCCTCGTTACCGGCGACGGCCAGGGCATTCACCAGATGGACGAACTCCTGGTGGGTTGCATCCATGGGCACATGCCCCAGCTCGTAACGTTCCTGCCATTCCATCATGTTTTTTCCTTCACGGGGTTTTCAGGGACCGGCGGAGTGTCCCACCCACCCGACGCCTCTTCCTTGATCTGGCGCAAATCCGGAAAAACCGGAGCACCTCCAAGCCTTTGACCCAAAGCGAAAAAATCTGTATGATCACGGGTCCTTTTACAGCAGTTCCATTGGAGTCCAACATGTACGCGGTCGTAAAAACCGGTGGCAAGCAGTATCGTGTGAGCGCCGGCCAAAAACTCAAAGTAGAACAGATACCGGCAGACGTTGGCGCAGAAATCACCCTCGACCAGGTCCTCATGGTAGGCGAAGGCGAGAGCGTGAAGGTCGGCGCCCCCCTGGTTGCCGGGGCAGCCGTCAAGTGCACCGTGGTTTCCCACGGCCGGCACGACAAGGTCAAGATTTTCAAGATGCGCCGTCGCAAGCACTACCAGAAGCGCCAGGGGCATCGTCAGAACTACACCGAGCTGCGCATCGACAGCATCGCTGCCTGATCGGAATTGAAGGAGCAAAGACATGGCACACAAAAAAGCTGGTGGTAGTTCCCGCAACGGCCGCGAATCAGAATCCAAACGCCTGGGCGTCAAACGCTACGGCGGTCAGTTCGTGCTGGCCGGCAACATCATCGTGCGCCAGCGCGGCACCGAGTTCCACGCCGGTGAAGGCGTGGGCGTGGGCAAGGACCATACCCTGTTCGCCCTGACCAACGGTACCGTGCAGTTCGCCATCAAGGGCCCGAAGAACCGCCGCACGGTCAGCATCGTCCCCGCCGCCGAGTGATCGCCCCCCGGGAATGGAAAGCCCTATCCCTGGATAGGGCTTTTTTGCTTTGTAGGAAATCTCCATGAAATTCATCGACGAAGCGAAGATCTACGTCAAGGCCGGCGACGGCGGCAATGGTGTCGCTTCGTTCCGGCGGGAAAAATACATCCCCATGGGCGGCCCCGACGGGGGCGACGGCGGCCGGGGCGGCAACATCTTCATCCAGGCCGACCGCAACCTGAACACCCTGGTGGATTATCGCTATACCCGCAAGTTCCTGGCCCAGCGCGGCGAGAACGGCCGCGGTTCCGACTGCTACGGCGCCGCCGGCGAGGACATCACCCTCAAGGTGCCGGTGGGTACCGCAGTCTACGACCTGAACACCGAGGAACTGCTGGTGGATCTGCCTCGGGATGGCATGAAAGTGCTGCTGGCCCAGGGCGGCAAGGGTGGCCTCGGCAACATCCACTTCAAATCCAGCACCAACCGGGCGCCGCGCAAGTGCACCAAGGGCGAACCCGGCCAGGAATTCGAGCTGCGTCTCGAACTCCGGGTGCTGGCCGACGTGGGCCTGCTGGGTCTGCCCAATGCGGGCAAGAGCACCTTCATCCGTGCCGTGTCCGCTGCCCGTCCCAAGGTCGCCGATTACCCCTTCACCACCATGCACCCCAATCTGGGCGTGGTGCGCGTCGATGACAACCGTTCCTTTGTCATCGCCGACGTTCCCGGCCTGATCGAAGGCGCAGCCGACGGCGCCGGCCTGGGTATCCGCTTCCTCAAACACCTGCAGCGCACCCGGGTGCTCTTGCATCTGGTGGATCTGGCCCCCTTCGACCCGGCGGCCGATCCGGTCCATGACGCCATCGCCATCGTCGAGGAACTGGGAAAGTACGACCCGGAACTGCTCGCAAAACCCCGCTGGCTGATCCTCAACAAGCTCGACCTGATTCCCGAGGGGGAGCGCCAGGAGCGGGTGGAAGCCTTCCTCAAGGCCTATCGCCGGCAATCCGGTTTCGCCGGCCCCCACTTTGCCATCGCCGCCATTTCCGGCGAGGGTTGTCGGGAAATCACCTACGCCTTGATGGAAACCCTGGAGCAGATGGCCCCGCCCCTGCCCGTGGACGACAAAGACGAAGACAACGCCGCATCCGCCCCCGCACAGGAATGAACGCCCCCACGCCTCTCGCCCAAGCCCGCCGCCTCGTGGTCAAGGTGGGCTCCGCCCTGATCACGAAGAACGGCACCGGCATCGACCATGCCGCCATCCAGACCTGGGCCCGGCAGATCGCCGCCCTGCGCGCCGCCGGCAAGGAGATGTTGCTGGTTTCTTCCGGCGCCATCGCCTGCGGCATGCAACGCCTGGGCTGGACCAGCCGACCCCATGAAGTGCACGAACTGCAGGCCTGTGCCGCCGTGGGTCAGATGGGTCTGGCCCAGATCTATCAGGAAGCCTTCGGCCAGCATCAGGTCAACACCGCCCAGATCCTGCTCACTCACGACGATCTGGCCGACAGGAAACGCTACCTGAACGCCCGCTCCACCCTCAACACCCTGCTGGAACTGGGCGTGGTGCCCATCATCAACGAGAACGACACGGTGGTCACCGACGAAATCAAGTTCGGCGACAACGACACCCTGGGCGCCCTGGTGGCCAATGCGGTGGAAGCCGACGCCCTGATCATCCTCACCGACCAGCAGGGCCTCTACACCGCCGACCCGCGCAAGGACCCGGCCGCCACCCTGATCCGCCAGGCCGTGGCCGGCGATGCCAGTCTCGAAGCCATGGCCGGCGGCGCCGGTACCCGGGTCGGCACGGGCGGCATGATCACCAAGGTACTGGCCGCCAAGCGCGCGGCCAAGAGCGGTGCCCATACGGTGATCGCCAGCGGCCGGGAGCCGGACGTGATCGCGCGCCTCGCCCAGGGTGAATCCATCGGCACCCTGCTGCTCTCCCAGACCGAACCCCTGGCCGCCAAGAAACAGTGGCTGGCCGACCACCTGCAAACCGCCGGCCAGCTCTATCTGGATGAAGGCGCCGTGCAGGCCCTGCAAACGGGCAAGAGCCTGTTGCCCATCGGGGTGCTGTCGGTCATCGGCGAATTCGAGCGGGGGGCGGCAGTGGCCTGCATCGCCCCGGACGGCCGGGAAGTGGCCCGGGGACTGGTCAATTACGGCAGCTCCGACGCCCGCCGCATCGCCCGCCACCCCTCCCCGGAGATCGAAAGCCTGCTCGGTTACGTGGACGAGCCCGAGATGATCCACCGGGACAACCTGATTCTCCTGACCTGAGCCCCCATGCTCCCCATCGCCATCATCGGCTGCGGCCCCGCCGGGCTGATGGCGGCCGAAGTACTCTCCGGCCGGGGCCATCCGGTGCATTGCTTCGATGCCATGCCCAGCGCCGGACGCAAATTCCTGATGGCGGGAAAAAGCGGCCTCAACCTCACCCACGCCGAACCCTTCCCCGACTTCGTCCGGCGCTACGGCCGTGCCACTCCGCACTTGCAGGCCGCCCTGGAGGCCCTGCCGCCGGAAGCCCTGCGCACCTGGGCAGCAGGGCTTGGCATCTCCACTTTCGTCGGCAGCTCCGGCCGGGTCTTTCCTGAAGGCATGAAAGCCGCGCCCCTGCTGCGCGCCTGGCTAAACCGGCTGCGCCAGCAGGGGGTGCGCTTCCACATGCGGCACCGCTGGACTGGCTGGGATAGTCGGCAAAAGCAGGACATCCGCTTCGACACCCCGGCAGGCTCCATCTCCTTCACCCCCGCCGCCACCCTGCTCGCCCTGGGGGGCGCCAGTTGGCCCCGCCTGGGCTCCGACGGCCGCTGGGCGCCCCTGCTGGCGGAACGTGAGATCGCCCTCACCCCTTTCCGCCCGGCCAACTGCGGCTTCGTGGTGCCGTGGAGCGAACACTTCCGGGAACGCTTTGCCGGCGCGCCGGTGAAGAACGTCAGCGCCAGCGCTCCGGGCTTTGCCCCGCGCCAGGGGGAATTCGTCATCAGCGCAAAGGGCGTCGAAGGCAGCCTGATCTACGCCCTCGCCGCCCCCCTGCGCGACGCCCTGGAGCAGGCCGGCCAGGCTGCCATCACCCTGGACCTGGCCCCGGGCAAGCGCCAGGAACAGCTGCAGGCCGAGCTGTCCCGCCCCCGAGGCCGGAACTCGCTGGCCAACCACCTGCGCCGCCAGTGCGGCCTCACCGGGGTCAAGGCAGCCCTGCTGCGGGAATGCCTGCCGCCCGAAATCCTCCAGAACCCGGCGCAACTGGCCGCTGCCATCAAGGCCCTGCCCCTGCCCGTCACGGCCACCGCTCCCATGGAAACAGCCATCAGCACTGCGGGGGGTGTCGCCCTGCCGGAACTGAATGAAGATTTCATGGTGCGCCGCGAGCCCGGTTTGTTCTGCGCCGGGGAAATGCTGGACTGGGAAGCGCCCACGGGCGGCTACCTGCTTACCGCCTGCCTGGCCACCGGCCAGCGGGCCGGCCTGGGCATAGCCCGCTGGCTGGAGCGACACGGGGGCTGAACTTCCCCGTCCGGCCGTTGCCCAACGAGCAGGAGCCGCCCTGGAGGAGACGTTCATGGAACTCTATGCCCACAACCTCTGCAATTTGTTCGCCCAGCTGGGCCTGCCGGCGGATGCCGGATCCGTGGATCAGTTCATCGCCACCCACGCGCCTCTGCCCGAAGGAGTGCCCCTGGAGCAGGCACCTTTCTGGACCCCGGCCCAAGCCGCTTTCCTGCGCGAGGAAATCCTCGAAGATGCGGACTGGGCGCCGGCGGTGGACAGCCTGAACGCCCGCCTGCGCCATTAGCAGGCCGTTGAGAAACTACTACAGTAGGCCATCTGCGGCGTTGCGCGGTGCTCGCTCCCTCGCCTATCTACTTGATATATCTCGGTCGTTGCGCTCCGTGCGCCTTGCATCTGGCCATTCTCGCTACGCTTTTCAACGGCCTGTTGGCCCCCTGGCCCATTATTTGCGAGATTTCCTCCTGCGCCCATCTCCTGGAGGAACAACCATGCCCGCCGCGCCCCTGACCGTTCCGGATCGATCCGGCCAGCCCGTCGCCCCCGGCGATCACGTCCGCATCCTCGACATCAGCCCTGACCCGGGCATGGACGAGGAAGACCTGGAGTTATTCAGGGAAATGGTGGGTTCCATCTGCGAAGTGGAACGGGTGGATGCAGCGGGTTACGCCTGGGTCACCGTGTGGTGGGCCACCTCGGAAGGCTCGATCACCACCACCGCCGCCCTGGAAACGCACCAGATGCAGAAAATCGCCGATGCGTGACACCTGTTGGCTTGTCGACAAGCCAACAGCGAACCGGAGCCGGCCTCAACCCCAGAGCCGCTGGGCGCCCACACTCATCAGTCCCAGCCAGGTCATGGTCAGGGAACCGCCCAGGTGCAGGAGCATCAGGGCCAGGGCCCAGGCGGCCTGCCCGGCGAGCAGCCGCTCCACCGTTTCGGCGGAAAAGCTGGAAAAAGTGGTCAGCCCCCCCAGGAAACCCGTGATGACGAACAGCTTCAAGGCAGGAGCAATGTCCGTGTGCAGGTGGAACAGGCCGACGGCCACCCCCACCAGATAACCGCCAATCAGATTGGCCGCCAGGGTCCCGAGGGGGATGCCCAACAATAGGGGATTCAGGGCCATGCCCAGCAGCCAGCGACACCAGGCACCCAGGGCGGCCCCCAGTCCAACTGCGGCGAAACTGACAGCATTCATCGTGAGCCTCCCGAAATATCGTCAATTTTAGCGGCCTATTCCCGCACTGGAACCCGCAATCGACTTCCAGCCGCTAAAATGTCGGCCGACAGCATCCATCTCCCAGGTCAATCGTGAGCAAAGCCAATCCGACCCCCGTGGCGCCGGCCGCCAATTTCATCCGCAACATCGTCGAAGCCGACCTGGCTGCCGGCAAGTACGCCCGGCGCCGCTGGGCCGGCCAGCCCGGCCTGGCTGAAAGCCATGCCCAGGCCCCTCTGGACCCGGCCAGAATCCGCACCCGCTTCCCGCCCGAACCGAACGGCTACCTGCACTTCGGCCACGCCAAGTCCATCTGCCTCAACTTCGGCCTGGCCCAGCAGTTCGGCGGCCGCTGCCACCTGCGCTTCGACGACACCAATCCGGAGAAGGAAGAGCAGGAATACGTGGACTCCATCATCGACTCGGTGAAGTGGCTAGGCTTCGACTGGCAGGATGGTGAGGAAAACAACCTCTACTACGCCTCAAACTATTTTCCCTGGATGCTCCAGTGCGCCGAGCATCTGATCCGCACCGGCCATGCCTACGTGGACAGCCAGAGCGCCGAAGAGATGCGCATCAACCGGGGCACCCTGACGGAGCCGGGCAAGGAGAGTCCCTACCGGAACCGCAGCGTCGAAGAAAACCTGGATCTGTTCCGGCGCATGCAGGCCGGAGAATTCCCGGATGGTGCCCACGTGCTGCGGGCCAAGATCGATATGGCCTCCCCCAACATCAACCTGCGCGACCCGGCCATCTACCGCATCCGTCACGCCATCCACCACAACACGGGCGACCGCTATTGCGTGTATCCCATGTACACCTTCGCCCACCCCATCGAGGATGCCCTGGAGAACATCACCCACTCCATCTGCACCCTGGAGTTCGAGGACCAGCGCCCCTTCTATGACTGGCTGCTGGAGCGCCTGGCCGAAGGTGGCCTGCTGCAGCGCCCCCTGCCGCACCAGTACGAATTCTCCCGCCTCAACCTGACTTACGTCGTGCTCTCCAAACGCAAGCTGATCCAGCTGGTGGAGGAGAAGCACGTGGACGGCTGGGACGATCCGCGCATGCCCACCCTGGTGGGTGCCCGTCGCCGGGGCTATACCCCGGAAGGCTTCAAGCTGCTGATGGAGCGGGTCGGCGTCTCCAAGTCCGATTCCCTGATCGATTACGCGCTGCTCGAAGACTGCATGCGGGAGACCATGAACGAGCTGGACGAACGCCGCATTGCTGTACTCGACCCGGTAAAGCTCATCATCACCAACTACCCGGAAGGCCGGAGCGAACTCTGCCAGGCCCCCAACCATCCCCTGAAGCCCGAACTCGGCAAGCGGGACATGCCCTTCAGCCGGGAGCTGTGGATCGAACGGGAAGACTTCATGGAATCGCCGGGCAAGGGCTACAACCGCCTGTTCCCCGGCAACATGGCTCGGCTGCGCTACGGTTACGTGGTGAAATGTACCGGCTGCGAGAAGGACGATACCGGCAAGATCACCGCCGTTCTCTGCGAATATCTGCCTGACACCAAGTCCGGCACCCCCGGGGCCGACAGCGTCAAGGTCAAGGGCAACCTGCACTGGGTTTCCGTACCCCACGCCTACACCGCCGAGGTGCGCCTTTACGACCGCCTGTTCAAGGAAGCCGCCCCAGGTGCCGGCGACCGGAATTTCCTCGACGACCTCAATCCGGATTCCCGCATCACCCTCACCGCCCAACTCGAACCCTGCCTGAAGGATGCCCTGCCCGAGCAGCGCTTCCAGTTCGAGCGGCACGGCTATTTCGTCGCCGACCGGGTGGATTCCCGGCCCGGCGCGCCGGTTTTCAACCGGGCCGTGACCCTCAAGGATTCCTGGGGCAAGGCCGGCTGAGAAAGGGCCGCACCATGAACGAAGGGGCCTGCCGGCCCCTTCGTCGTTTTTACTGGCGCGGCAGGCGCTTATTCACCCCGGTGCTCGCGCTTCTTGAAGGGCTTGCCGCCACCACCGGCAGGGCGATCCCCCTTCCACCCCGGCTTGTTGCCGTAGGGCCGCTCGGAAAAGCGTTCCCCCCCATGGGGCTTGCCGGGGTGGGCCTTGCCCGAACCCTTGCGGGGCATGCGGCTGTCGGCAGCCAAGACGCTGCCATCGGCCCGGCTGATGTTGAGCTGACGCCGGCGCACCCAGGCGCTGCGCAGGATGTTCAGGGTCTCCCGGTCCAGATCATCAGGCAGATCAACGATGCTGTAGTCATCGAACAGATCAATGCGCCCGATCAGCCGGCTGGGCAGATCCGCCTCGTTGGCGATGGCGCCGACGATATCCTTGGGGGTGGCGCCCTGGCTACGCCCCACCTCGATGCGGTAAGGCACCATCACCACGGCGTTGCCACGGTCATCCTCGCTCACTTCACGGGCGAAGGCAGGGCGTTCCCGACGAGGCGGGCGCTCCTCGCTGCCAGCATCCCGCTCGCGTCGGGGGCGCTCGGAACGGTTGCCCCGGGCTGGACGATCGCCGGAATCCCGCGCCTGGGGCTGGGCCTTTTCATCGAGCTGCAAGGGACGATCCTTCTGGGCCATAAAGGCCAGGGCGGCCGCCACCCGCTCGGGGGAAGCTTCCTGCTCGGAAGCCAGATCGGCCACCAGGTTCTCGAAGAAATCGAGATCTTCGGAGCTCAGGACCTTGGCCACACGCTCCTTGAAATTGGCCACCCGTTTATCGGTCACGGCCTGCTGGGTGGGGAGGTTCAGATGCTCGATGGGCTGGCGGGTAACCCGTTCGATGGTGCGCAACATGCGCATTTCCCGGGGCGCCACAAACAGGATGGCCGTACCGGTGCGGCCAGCCCGGCCGGTACGGCCGATGCGGTGCACATAGGCTTCGGCATCGTAGGGGATGTCGTAATTGATCACGTGGCTGATGCGGGGCACGTCGATGCCCCGGGCGGCCACGTCGGTGGCGATGATGATGTCGAGGCTGCCGGACTTCAACTGTTCAATGGCACGCTCCCGGGCCTGCTGGTTCATGTCACCGTTCAGGGCTGCGGCAGAATAGCCCCGGGCTTCCAGCTTTTGGGCCAGTTCTTCGGTGGCAATCTTGGTACGCACGAAAATGATGGCGGCGTCCAGGTCGTCTTCCACTTCCAGGATGCGGGTCAGGGCATCCAGCTTATGCACACCGGAGACCTGCCAGTAGCACTGACGGATGGCGGCCACGGTCTGGGTGGCAGACTTGATCTTCACTTCCTGGGGGTCGAGCAGGTAATTCTGGGCCACCCGGCGGATGGCTTCCGGCATAGTGGCAGAGAACAGGGCCGTCTGACGCTCGGCGGGAGTGTGTTTAAGAATCCACTCCACGTCGTCGATGAAGCCCATGCGCAGCATTTCGTCGGCTTCATCCAGCACCAGGGTTTTCAGACCGGTCAGGGAAAGACTGCTGCGTTCCAGGTGGTCCATGATGCGGCCGGGGGTACCAACGATCACGTGGGCGCCCCGGGACAACTGCTTCAGCTGGATGCCATAGCTCTGGCCGCCGTAAATGGGCAGCACGTGGAAGCCGGGCATGTGCCGGGCATACTTGACGAAGGCTTCCGCCACCTGGATGGCCAGTTCCCGGGTGGGCGTCAGCACCAGGGCCTGGGGCGTGGCGCAGGCCAGATCCAGCTGATTCAGGATGGGAATGGCAAAGGCGGCGGTCTTGCCGGTGCCGGTCTGGGCCATGCCCAGCAGGTCCTTGCCTTCCAGCAGAACGGGGATGCATTCGGCCTGGATCGGGGACGGGGTTTCGTAACCCACGTCGGCGAGACCGCGCAAGAGATTTTCGGACAAGCCCAACTGGGCAAAGGATTCAACGACTTCAGACATCACACACTCCCAACGACCGCCCTTGCAGCGGCCCTCTCACTCAGCGGCACCCGGATGGCAGATCGCCATGGCCGCAACAAACCGGAATAAGCCCCGGCCAAATTTCCCAAAAAGAAATCAACCCATGCACACGCACCGGGGGCTCGCCCGGCGACTCGAAGGCCGACATTTTCCACAAAACACGAAGAAAATCAAATAAAAAGCGCAATGCGGCAGCCGGCACGGGCGGCCGGGCCGGTCATTTTTCCGCCAGGGCCTGCAGCAGGCGGGCGTGGATGCCGCCGAAACCGCCATTGCTCATGACCAGCACATGGTCTCCGGGCCGGGCTTCGGCCACCACCTGCCCGACCAGCCGCTCCAGATCCTCCTCGACCCGCGCCAGTTCCCCCAGGGGCGCCAGGGCCCCGGCCGCATCCCAGCCCAGGTTGGCGGCGTAGCAGTACACCCGGTCGGCCCGGGTCAGGCTGCCCGCCAGCCGGTCCTTCATCACCCCCAGCTTCATGGTGTTGGAGCGGGGCTCCAGCACCGCCAGGATGCGTGCCGCCCCGACCTTGCGGCGCAGCCCGGCCAGGGTGGTCTCGATGGCCGTGGGGTGATGGGCGAAATCGTCGTACACCGTCACGCCCCCGGCCTCGCCCCGCACTTCCAGGCGACGCTTGACGTTCTGGAAGCGGGACAGGGAATCCAGCCCCTGCTCCAGACTCACCCCCACATGCCGGGCCGCCAGCAGGGCGGCACAGGCATTGGCCCGGTTGTGCTCGCCGGCCAGGGCCCAGACCGTGCGGGCAATCTCGCCCCCGGGACCGTGCAACACCAGGGAACCGTCGGCATCGTCACCGTCGACCCGGTATCCGGCCACATCATTGAAATACTGCACGGGAGTCCAGCAGCCCCGGGCCAGCACCCGTTCCAGGCTCGCCTCGCGCGCATTGCTCACGATCAGCCCGGCAGCCGGCAGGGTGCGCACCAGATGATGAAACTGTGTCTCGATGGCTGCCAGATCCGCGAAGATGTCCGCATGGTCGAACTCCAGGTTATTGAGCACCAGGGTCCGGGGCCGATAATGGATGAACTTGGAGCGCTTGTCGCAGAAGGCCGTGTCGTATTCATCGGCCTCGATCACGAAGAAGGGAGTCTCCCCGAGCCGGGCCGAGACGGAAAAATTGAGAGGGACCCCACCGATCAGAAAGCCCGGCGCCATGCCGGCATCCTCAAGAATCCAGGCCAGCATCGAAGCCGTGGTGGTCTTGCCGTGGGTACCCGCCACCCCCAGCACCCAACGCCCCTGGAGCACATGATCGGCCAGCCACTGGGGACCGGACACATAGGGCAGCCCCTGATCAAGAATCGCTTCCAGCAGGGGATTACCCCGGGAAATGGCATTGCCCACCACGAACACATCGGGCTTCTGGGCCAGCTGGGCAGGGTCGTAACCCTGGGTGAGCTCGATGCCGGCCGCCTGCAACTGCTCGCTCATAGGGGGATACACGTTCGCATCGCAGCCGGTGACCCGGTGCCCGGCAGCCCGGGCCAGCTGGGCGACGCCCCCCATGAATGTGCCGCAGATGCCGAGGATGTGAATGTGCATGAAAGTTTTTCCCGAGAGAACGGTTAAAATTGGCCGCCATTCTACTTGATACCCAAACAGACGAGGCTTCCATGGCCCGCCACGAACGTCCCCGGACACCCCGCCAGGGCATCTCCCGCACCCGCGTCGCCAGCACCGCCGCCCGGCTCATGGCCCAGGACGGCATCACCGACATCGGGCTGGCCAAGAAGAAGGCCGCCCGTCTGCTCGGGCTGCCAGAATCCACCACCCTGCCCGACAACAACGAAGTGGAAGCGGAGCTGCGGCTCTACCAGGCCCTCTACCAGAGCGAAACCCAGCCAGCAAAGTTGCGCCAATTGCGCGAAGAAGCCGCCAGGATCATGGAAATTCTCGCCGATTTCCGCCCCTATCTCACCGGCGCCGTACTCGAAGGGACGGCCGGGACCTTCTCCGCCATCGACCTGATGCTGTTTGCCGACAGCGCCAAGGAAGTGGAGATCTTCCTGCTCGACCAAGGCATGGATTTCGAACATGTGGAGCCTCGTCACGAGAAAGCCGAGGCCGCCTTGCAGTTGTTTACGCCGCGAGCGGAATTCAATCTGCTCATCTTCCCCCCCCGGATGGAGCGCCATACCTTCCACCACCGGGACGGCCGCCCCCGGGAACGGGCCCGGCTCGACACCGTGAAACAACTGCTGGCGCACACTCCATGAACGTCCCGAAGCTCCTCGGGCTGCTGCTCCTGGCCGCCACGGCCCTGTTTGCCGGAATGCACTTCCAGAGCCGCCCGGCAGATTCCGCCACGTCCTCCCCCAAGACGCCGCCCCAGACCCTGCAACGCCTGCTGCAGTTGCGCCTGCCCGATGCTCAAGGGCAGGAGGTCAGCCTCGCCCAATGGCAGGGCAGGACGCTGGTGGTGAATTTCTGGGCTACCTGGTGCCCGCCCTGCAAGGAGGAAATGCCCGCCTTTTCACGCCTGCAGCGGCAATGGCAGGAACGCGGCGTGCAATTCGTGGGAATTGCCGTCGATTCGGCGCAGAACGTGCGCAGATTCGCCGCCGCCTCGCCCGTTTCCTACCCCCTGCTGGTAGGAGGCAACGGCATCCAGGAACTGACCCGGGAACTGGGCAATCAGGCCCTGGGCCTGCCCTTCACCCTGGTGATCCGGGCCGATGGCCAGGTGCACGCCATGAAGCTGGGCGGACTCCGGGAAGCCGAGCTGGACAGCCTGCTGCAGGCCGCCGTCAGCCCTCCGGGACCACCATAGAATGACTGGACAATTTGCTGCGAATTACGGCAAACTTGCCGCCATGACGAAGCCAAAATCTGCTTCCGGGACCGCCATCAAGGCCCGCCTGCTGGTGCTGCACGGCCCCAATCTCAACCTCCTCGGCACCCGGGAACCCCAACATTACGGTGCCGCCACCCTGGCCGACATCAATGCCGCCCTGGCCCGCCGGGCCGGAACGGCCGGCATGGCGCTGGAAGCCTTCCAGACCAATCACGAAGGCGAGATGATCGAGCGCATCCACGCCGCCCGGCAGGAAGGCGTGGACCGCATCATCATCAATCCGGCCGCCTGGACCCATACCAGCGTGGCAATCCGCGATGCCCTGGCGGCCGTCGCCATCCCCTTCGTCGAGGTGCATCTCTCCAACGTGCATGCCCGGGAACCCTTCCGGCAGCACTCCTACTTCTCGGACCTGGCCCAGGGGGTCATTTCCGGTCTGGGCCAGGACAGTTACCACCTCGCCCTCGAATTCCTCATCAATCAACTCTCCGGGGACTGAGCCGGACCCTTCCGGCCGCTCCCGTTTACGGATTCCAGGAGATCCCCATGGACCTGCGCAAACTCAAGAAACTGATCGATCTGGTGCAAGAATCCGGCATTTCCGAACTGGAAGTGACCGAAGGCGAAGAAAAGGTGCGCATCGCCAAGTTCGCCCCGGCCGGCGCCGCCCCCGTGCAACATTACCAGATCCCCATGGCCGCGCCCCAGCCGGGCAGCCCGGCCACTTCCAGCCCCGTGGACCTGGACGACGAGGACGACATGCCCGACGGGCATGTCGTCAAGTCGCCCATGGTCGGCACCTTCTACCGCTCCCCCTCCCCCGGCGCCAACGCCTTCGTGGAAGTGGGCCAGGCGGTCAAGGAAGGCGACACCCTGTGCATCATCGAGGCCATGAAGCTCCTGAACGAGATCGAGGCGGACGCCTCCGGCGTCATCAAGGCCATCCTCGTGGAGAACGGCCAGCCGGTCGAGTTCGGCGAACCCCTGTTCATCATCGGCTAACTTGCCGCGATCATGCGTGTAAAAAGCCTGACCACCGGGAATGCCGCAACAGCGCACCCGGGCGGCCAGGGCGGTTGCGCCGCAGGAGAAACCCATGTTTGAAAAAATTCTGATCGCCAATCGCGGCGAAATCGCCCTCCGGGTGCAGCGTGCCTGCCGGGAACTGGGCATCAAGACGGTCGTAGTGCATTCCGAAGCGGACAGGGACGCCAAATACGTGAAGCTGGCCGATGAATCGGTTTGCATCGGCCCGGCTGCCTCGGCCCAGAGCTACCTGAACGTCCCGGCCATCATTTCGGCCGCCGAAGTCACCGACGCCCAGGCCATCCACCCGGGCTACGGCTTTCTCTCGGAAAACGCCGACTTCGCCGAACGGGTCGAATCCTCCGGTTTCGTCTTCATCGGCCCCCGGGCCGAAACCATCCGTCTGATGGGTGACAAGGTGTCGGCCAAGGACGCCATGAAAGCTGCGGGCGTGCCCTGCGTGCCCGGCTCCGATGGAGCCCTGCCCGAGGACCCCAAGGAGATCGTCAAGATCGCCCGGGCCGTGGGCTATCCGGTCATCATCAAGGCTGCCGGGGGCGGCGGCGGGCGCGGCATGCGAGTGGTGCACACCGAAGCCGCCCTGATCAACGCCGTGCAGATGACCCGTTCCGAAGCTCAAAGCGCCTTCGGCAACCCGGTGGTGTATATGGAGAAGTATCTGGAAAACCCTCGCCACGTGGAAATCCAGGTACTGGCCGACCAGCATGGCAACGCCGTCTATCTGGGCGAACGGGACTGCTCGATGCAGCGCCGCCACCAGAAGGTGATCGAGGAAGCTCCGGCCCCCCATATTCCGCCCCGGCTCATCTCCCGCATTGGCGAGCGCTGCGCCGAAGCCTGCCGCAAGATCGGCTACCGGGGCGCCGGCACCTTCGAGTTCCTGTACGAGAACGGCGAGTTCTACTTCATCGAGATGAACACCCGGGTCCAGGTGGAGCACCCGGTCACCGAGGCCATCACCGGCATCGACATCGTCCAGGAGCAGATCCGCGTCGCCTTCGGCGAGAAACTGCGCTTCCGGCAACGTGACATCACCTTCCGCGGCCACGCCATCGAATGCCGCATCAACGCCGAAGATCCCTTCACGTTCGTACCCTGTCCCGGCAAGATCAACTTCTATCATCCGCCCGGCGGCCCTGGCATCCGGGTCGATTCCCACATCTACCAGGGTTACACGGTACCGCCCCACTACGATTCCATGGTGGCCAAGGTCATCGCCTACGGCGACACCCGGGAACAGGCCATCCGCCGCATGCGCATCGCCCTGTCCGAAATGGGCATCGAAGGCATCAAGACCAACATCCCCCTGCACCAGGAACTGATGCAGGACGCCCGTTTCATCGAAGGCGGCACCAGCATCCATTACCTGGAACAGAAGCTGGCCGACAAGGGCGAGGTCAAGCAATAAACCATGGCCTGGATCAGCGCCTCCTTCCTCACCGACGCCGCCACGGCCGAGCCTCTGTGCGACGCCCTGCTGGAGGCGGGCGCCCTCTCCGCCAGCATCGAGGATGCGGATGCCGGCACCCCGGAGGAAAAGCCCCAGTTCGGCGAGCCAGGCATGGAAACCCCGGCCACCGCCTGGGAACACTCCCGCATCGTCGCCCTGTTCGCCGAAGACGCGCCGGTGGGCCGGATGATGGCGGAAGCCGCTGCGGCCCTGCAGCTGCCCCGGGTGCCGGATTTCGCCCTGGCACGGGTGGAGGAGCAGAACTGGGTGCAGCTCACCCAGGCCCAGTTCGATCCGATCCGCATTTCCGACCGCCTCTGGATCGTGCCCTCCTGGCACACAAGCCCGGATCCGGCCGCGATCAACCTGGTGCTGGACCCGGGCATGGCCTTCGGCACCGGCTCCCACCCCACCACCCGGCTCTGTCTGGAATGGCTGGAGCGGGAAGTGACGCCCGGCTGCAGTGTGCTGGATTACGGCTGCGGCTCCGGCATCCTCGCCATTGCCGCCGCCCGCCTCGGCGCCGCCACGGTCGCCGGCGTGGACATCGACCCCCAAGCCGTCAGCGCCGCCCGGGACAACGCCGAACGCAACCGGGTCCAGGCCCGCTTCGAGGATTCCGCCGCCCCCCTGGCGGGCGAATACGACCGGGTGGTGGCCAACATCCTCTCCAACCCCCTGCGCCTCCTGGCGCCGGCCATCTGTGCCCACGTGCGTCCCGGCGGCAAGCTCGCCCTGTCGGGCATCCTGGCCGAACAGGCGGAGGAAATCATGCGCATCTACGCGGCCTGGATTCCCCTCGGTGTTGCAGACAGCCGGGAAGGCTGGGTCTGCCTGTCCGGTACCCGCCCATGTTCCTGACCCGCTGCCCCGCCTGCGCCACCACCTTCCGCCTCTCCGGGGAGCAGCTCCAGGCCAGGGCCGGCATGGTGCGCTGCGGCAACTGCCGCCAACCCTTCAACGCCCTGAAACATCTGGTGGCCGCCCCGGAAGCACCGGCCGGGACTGAACCGACCGCCCCCCGGGACGACACCCCGCCCCCCGCCCCGGAGCCGGCTGCAC
>DDKS01000020.1 GCA_002340095.1 Betaproteobacteria bacterium UBA2592 | reverse complement strand
CCGTGGTCGCCGCCACCCCGGGCGCCGCCACCACACCCCCGGCCACCACCGCGCCGGCAGCGCCCCCCGCAGCCGCGCCCGAAGCACTCGATCCGGCCGCCCAGGAAGTCTCCAAGGCGCTCGCCGCCTGGGCCGCCGCCTGGTCCCGCAAGGACGTCAAGGCCTACCTGTCCCACTACGCGCCCGGCTTCGACACCCCCAGGGGCATGAGTCGCAAGTCCTGGGAACAGGAACGGGAGGAACGCATCACCCGGCCGAGCTGGATCAAGGTCACGTACGACACCCCGAAAATCACCGTGGAAGGCAACCGGGCCACGGTACGCTTCCGCCAGCACTACCGGGCATCCAACTTCAAGAGTTCTTCCACGAAGACCATGGTGTTCACCAAGTCGGGCAACAACTGGCTCATCCTGAGTGAAGATTCGCGTTGATGCAGTTGCGTAGATTGCTGGTGACGGTGCTGGCCACCGCCGGGGTGGCCGGCAGCATGTGGATCATGTTCCGCCCCGGCTCGACCGTACAGCCCCCCCCCGCTGGCGTTGCTGCCACTCCGGCAGCAACGCCAGCGGCAGCCTCCCCCCCGGTACAGCCTCCCCCCGGAGAAGTCATGGCCACCCTGGGCCAGCTGCTGGGCGGCAGTTCCGACAACCCCACCCTTTCCGATTCCGGACCCGAGCCCCAGCTGGAGCGCATCTTTGCGGAAATCGAGGCCCGCCGCCTGGATTCTGCCCTGCAGCTCACCGAAGGACTGATCCAGCGCTATCCCAACTTCCGCCTCGCCTACCTGATCAAGGGCGATCTGCTGCTCGCCCGGGCCCGCCCCATCAGCACCTTCGGCGCTGCGGAGCACGCCCCCCAGGACCGGGTCGCCGACCTGCGCGAGGAGGCCTTCGTCCGCCTTCAAGGCTACAAGAACAAGCCGCCGGCCGACTATGTACCACGCTACCTGCTGCAGATGCGGGATGACCAGCGCTATGCCATCGTGGTCGACACCAAGAAAGCCCGCCTTTATCTCTACCAAAACGACAATGGCCGCCCCCGCTTCATGGCCGATTATTACGTGACCCAGGGCAAGCTCGGTGCCGACAAAATGGCAGAAGGGGACAAACGCACCCCCATCGGCGTCTACCACGTCACCTCCAGCCTGCCCCGGGAAAAGCTGGCCGACCTCTACGGTCACGGCGCCTTCCCCCTCAACTACCCCAACGAATGGGATAAACGCCAGGGCCGGGGCGGCTCCGGCATCTGGCTGCACGGCACCCCTTCCGATACCTTCTCCCGCCCACCCAAGGCCTCCGATGGCTGCGTGGTACTGGCCAACCAGGACTTCGACACCCTGGGCAAAAGCGTCCAGGTGGGCCTCACCCCGGTCATCATCAGCAACGACATCGAATGGTTGTCCATGGACGACTGGCAAAAGGAGCGGGCCGAGCTCAATGCCGCCATCGAAAGCTGGCGCAAAGACTGGGAAAGCCGGGACATGGAACGCTACCTGGGCCATTACTCCCGGGACTTCCAGAGCAACGGCCAGGATTACCAAGCCTTTGCCCAGCAAAAGCGCCAGGTCAACCAGGGCAAGACCTGGATCAAGGTGCAGCTCAACAACCTTTCGGTGTTCCGCAACCCCGGTCCGGATGAAGTGGTCGTGGTCACATTCGACCAGGCCTACGAAAGCAACAACCTGAGCAACACCATGAAGAAGCGTCAGTACTGGCTCAGGGAAAAGGGCCAGTGGAAGATTGTCTACGAAGGGCCCGCCTGAGGCGCCTTCCCAACCCAGCAGGAGAATTCCCCATGCGTCGCACACTCATCCTGGCCATCGGCCTGGCTGCCTCCACCCTGGCCTGGGCCGCCCCCACCGTGGAAATGATCACCAGCCAGGGCCGCATCGTCCTGGAGCTCAACGACAAAAAGGCACCCAAGTCCGTAGCCAACTTCCTCCAGTACGTTCGGGACGGCTTTTACAACGGCACCGTGTTCCACCGGGTGATCCCCGGCTTCATGATCCAGGGCGGGGGGTTCGACGCCCGGATGAATCAGAAGGAAACCCGCGACCCCATCGAGAACGAGGCCCGGAACGGCCTCAGGAACACCCGTGGCAGCATCGCCATGGCCCGCCGGGGCGATCCCAACTCCGCCACCGCCCAGTTTTTCATCAATCACGTAGACAATCCCAACTTGGACTACCCCTCCTTCGATGGCTGGGGCTATGCCGTGTTCGGTAAAGTGACCGAAGGCATGGACGTGGTTGAGAAAATCGCCCGGGTTCCCACCGGCAGCATGGGACCGCACCAGAACGTCCCCAAGGAACCCGTCATCATCCAGTCCGTCAAGATCATTTCTGAAAAGTGAGTCGATAACATGGTCAAGCTGCAAACCAACCTGGGCACCATCACCCTCAAGCTGGACGCCGAAAAGGCTCCCGTCACCGTCAAGAACTTCCTTCAGTACGTGGCAGAAGGCCACTACGACAACACCATCTTCCACCGGGTCATCAACGGCTTCATGATCCAGGGGGGTGGCTTCGAACCCGGCATGAAGCAGAAGGAAACCCGCGCCGCCATCGAGAACGAGGCCGCCAATGGCCTGAAGAACAAGCGCGGCACCATTGCCATGGCCCGCACCAACGATCCCCACTCCGCCACTGCCCAGTTCTTCATCAACGTCACCGACAACGACTTCCTGGACTTCAAGGCCCCCTCCGGCAACGGCTGGGGCTACTGCGTCTTCGGCGAAGTGGTCGAAGGCATGGACGTGGTGGACAAGATCAAGTCCGTCAAGACCGGCAACAAGGGCTTCCACCAGGACGTGCCTGTCGAAGACGTGATCATCGAAAAGGCCGAGGCCATCTAAGGCGGAATCCCCGGACTTGATCTACTTCATTTCCGACCTGCACCTGTCGCCCCGGACCCCCGGGGCGATCTGCATTTTCAAGGCCTTTCTGGAACGCATCGCCCAGCCGGATGTAGCCAGAAACAACAGCCTCTACATCCTCGGCGACTGCTTCGAAACCTGGGTCGGCGACGACGACATGGATGATCCCTGCCATCAAGACGTCATCACCGCGCTGGCCCGGGCCAGCGCCGCCGGGCTCGCCATCCACCTGATGCACGGCAACCGGGATTTCCTCCTGGGCCGGGAGTTCGCCCAGGCCGCCGGCCTCACCCTGCTGCCCGACCCCTACGTGCTCTCCACGCCGGAATGGCAGTTCGTCCTCTCCCACGGGGACGCCCTGTGCACCGACGACCTGGCCTACCAGCAGTTCCGCGCCCAGACCCGCAACCCGGACTGGCAGGCCGCCTTCCTGGCCAAACCCCTGGCCGAGCGCCACGCCATCGCCGAACACCTGCGCCAGCAGAGCGAAGCCGCCAAGAGCGGCAAATCCGCCTACCTGATGGACCTCAACCCCGGTGAAACCGACGATTTCCTGCGCCAGCACGGCTACGCCACCTTCATCCACGGCCACACCCACCAGCCCGCCACCCACAACCACATCGTGGATGGCATCCATGTGGAGCGCTGGGTGCTGGCGGACTGGAGTGAAGACAAGGGTGAAGCATTGAGTTGGGACGGGGAGCAACTACAACGCCATGAGCTGAAGGCATGATGGCCCGCAAGACTCCACTGCTCGGCGCCATGCTGCTACTGATGTGCTGAAACTGGCGCAAAAGGGGAAATGCCCAAGCTACGCTGTTCGCAAATAAGTCAGAAGTGCTTTGCACCTCCCCCGGCATGGGATAATCCCACCCCTATGTCTGCCGCCCTCCCGTCTTCCCCCACCGCCCTGGACATCCTCCAGCACACCTTCGGCTATCCGGCCTTCCGCGGCCGGCAGGGGGAGATCATCGAACATGTGGCCGGGGGCGGCGATGCCCTGGTATTGATGCCCACCGGGGGCGGCAAGTCCCTCTGTTACCAAATTCCCGCCCTCATGCGCCGGGGCGTGGCCATCGTGGTCTCCCCCCTGATCGCCCTGATGCAGGACCAGGTGGATGCCCTGACCCAGCTCGGCATCAAGGCAGCGCTATTGAATTCCACCGTGGCCTGGGAGCAGGTGCGGGAAACCGAGCAGCGCCTCTTTGCCGACGACCTGGATCTGCTCTACGTGGCGCCGGAACGGCTGATGACCGAGCGCTTCCTGGCGCTCCTGGACGGTCTGGCCGAAGGGGGCCGGCTGGCCCTGTTCGCCATCGACGAAGCCCACTGCGTCTCCCAGTGGGGCCACGACTTCCGCCCCGAATACCTGCAGCTGTCCGCCATCCACGAACGCCACCCGGAAGTGCCCCGGATCGCCCTCACCGCTACCGCTGACCCAGCCACCCGGCGGGAGATGATCGAGCGCCTCGGCCTGAACGAAGCCCGGGTGTTCATCTCCAGCTTCGACCGGCCCAACATCCGCTATACGGTGGTGGAGAAGGACGCCCCCAAGCGCCAGCTGCTTGGTTTTCTCTCCGGCCGGCGGGGCGAGGCCGGCATCGTCTACTGCCTGTCGCGCAAGAAGGTGGAGGAGATCGCCGCCTGGCTCAGCCAGGAGGGCTACCCGGCCTTGCCCTACCACGCCGGCCTGGATGCCCGGGTGCGGGCCGAGAACCAGCGCCGCTTCCTGCGCGAGGAGGGACTGATCATGGTGGCCACCATCGCCTTCGGCATGGGCATCGACAAGCCGGATGTGCGCTTCGTCGCTCACCTGGACCTGCCCAAGAGCCTGGAAGCCTACTATCAGGAAACCGGCCGGGCCGGCCGGGACGGGGAGCCCGCAGAAGCCTGGATGGCCTACGGCCTCCGTGACGTGGCCCTGCAACGCTCGCGCATCGACGGCTCCTCCGCCAGCGAGGAACAAAAGCGCCTGGAAAGCCAGAAACTCAGCGCCCTCCTGGGCTATGCCGAATCCCCCCGCTGCCGCCGGGTGGTGCTGCTCGATTACTTCGGGGAAGAAAGCCAGCCCTGCGGCAACTGCGATGTCTGCCTCGACCCGCCGGAACTCTGGGACGGCACCGAGGCGGCAAGGAAAGCCCTGTCCACCGCCTACCGCACCGGCCAACGCTTCGGCGCCAGGCACCTGATCGACGTGCTGCGCGGCAAGGAAAATCCCAAG
Source organism: Betaproteobacteria bacterium UBA2592 (assembly GCA_002340095.1). GTDB lineage: Bacteria > Pseudomonadota > Gammaproteobacteria > Burkholderiales > Rhodocyclaceae > Azovibrio. The sequence goes on along the minus strand of DDKS01000020.1, from coordinate 65,624 downwards.
ACCCGGGAATATGGCCACCACAAACTGTCCACCTGGGGCATCGGCGCCGACCTGGACGAAAGCACCTGGCACGCCGTGTTCCGCCAACTGGTGGCGGCCGGTCTGCTCCATGCTGACATGAATGAATACGGCGCCCTCAAACTCACCGCCGCCGCCCGGCCGGTGTTGAAGGGAGAACAGTCCGTGGAACTGTGCCGCCGCACCACCAGGGCCGGCAAGCCGGTCCAAAGCGGCAACCGCAGCCAGCTCACTGCCGACCTCGGCCCCGAAGCCCAGGCCCTCTTCGAGCGCCTGCGCCAGTGGCGGGCGGAAACCGCCAAGGAACAGGGGGTGCCGGCCTACGTGATCTTCCACGACCGGACCCTGAAGGAAATCGCCGAACTGCGCCCCGGCAGCCGGGGCTACCTGATGAGCGTGCAGGGCTTCGGCGAAGCCAAGATGGAACGTTACGGGGACGAGATTCTCGCCCTGGTGCGGCAAGGCTGAGCCCTCAGCCCCGCTCCGGCAGCGGCGGCAGGCCGTGCTGTCTGCGGGCCCGGGCGCAGGCGGCGTGCTCCACATCGAACTCCCGGCAGGGTGAGGGACGTTCCCCGTAGATGCGGCAGGCCACCGCCTCCCCCACCACCCCCTCCAGGGCGACGCAGCGCGGCGGGCTGGCATCGGTGCCGGCCATGCGCACCAGCCGGGCGGTCACGGGCACCGTCATTTCCCGGGGCACCCCAGCCCCCCAGGCAAAGACCCCGCCGGCCAGCTCCACCGGGTGGAAATCCACCCGGAAGGCTGCGCAGCAGGCACCGCAAGTGATGCAGGGACTGCTCATGCCCCCTCCCCCAAATCCAGTTCCAGACGCCAGAGAGTTTGGCCCGACTCTTTGTACTTGCGTTCGAAGGGGGTCAGGTAGCGGCCTTCCGGCTCCCAGGGCTGTGGCCCTGCCTGCCGTCCCGTGGCCAGTTCCAGGGCCTGCGCCAGTTCCTGCACGTAGATGGCCCAGTTGCTGCGGCACTCCAGCACCCCGCCCAGGGCCAGCAGGGCCGGGAACACCGGGTGGCCGTGCCAGCGCCGCTGCAGATGGCCGATCTTGGGCCAGGGATTGGGGTACAACAGGTAATGGCGCCGCAGCCTGACCCCGGCCTCCCCCAACAGGCGCCAGAAATCCACGAGATCGGCGCGGATCAGGGCCATGTTGGCGGGGAATTCCCCCAGGGCATCCTTGCCCCGGCCCAGCCGGTCCGAGGATTGATCCACCCCGAGCACGAAGGCGTCCGGCCATTGCCGGGCCAGTTGCACGGTGCTCCAGCCCACGCCGCAGCCGCTGTCGAGGATCAGGGGCGCGGCCGGATTCCACTGGCGCCAGGCAGCCAGAGCAGCTTCGGCAGCAGCCCGGTTGTAATCGAGCAGGGGTTTCTGAAAGGGGTGTTCCAGGTGGCGGCGCACCACCCCGGCGAGATCCGCATGGGGTCCGGTCTGGCGGCTGCTCACGGTACGGGAATTGGCGAACATGTCAGTTGCAAACGGCCGTTCGGAAAGCATGGCGCTCCCCCCGGTGGGGCAGCGCGAACAGAGTACGCGGCGGCATCTCAGGCGGCCTCCTTTTCCAGGTGCGGGACAGGGATGCCGGCCGCCCGCAGCAGGGCATCCACTTCGGCCACACCGCGCACCGGGCGCAGGGCGGTGTAGAGCTGCTCGGCCTCGGGATAGGCCCGGCGCATCAACCCCAGCCATTGCTTGAGGCGGCCTGGCGCATGTTCGGGCAGCACCCGGCGACAGACCTGGACCCAGTAATCGGCCAGATGGGGCCGCAGTTCCGGCCAGCCACCGGTGGCTTCGCCCCGGATGCGGCGCGGCAGGAGCGGGTCGGCCACGGCACCCCGGCCCAGCATCACGTGGCGGCAGCCGCTCTCGGCCCGGATGGCGGCGTAGTCCGCCTCGGTCCACACCTCGCCGTTGGCCACCACCGGGACCCGGACCGCTTCCCGCACCCGGGCGATCCAGCCCCAGCGGGCCGGGGGCCGGTAGCCATCCACCTTGGTGCGGCCATGGACGATCAGGGCATCCACCCCGCCCGCTTCGAGCGCCCGGGCGCACTCCAGGGCCCGGCTGGTGTCCTTGAGGCCGAGGCGCATCTTGGCGGTAAAAGGGATGTGCACCGGCACCCGGGCGCGCACGGCGCTGGCAATTTCATGCAGCAGCTCCGGCTCCTCCAGCAGGGCCGCACCGCCCCGGTGGCGATTCACGGTGGGGGCCGGGCAGCCGAAGTTGAGGTCGATGCCGGCCGGGGCCAATTCCACCAGGGTGCTGGCGTTGTCGGCAAGGAAGCCGGGATCGGAGCCCATCAGTTGCACCCGGATCGGCGTGCCCGCCCGGGTGCGGCCACCCTGGAGCAATTCCGGGCAGATGCGCTGGAAAGTGCGGCGCGGCAGGACGCTGCCGGAGACCCGCACGAACTGGCAGATGCCCCAGTCGTAGCCGCCCACGGCGGTGAGCACTTCCCGCATCTCATGGTCGGCGAGTCCCTCCATGGGGGCCAGGACAAGTTGGGCGGCAGAGTCGGAAGCCATGAAGACAAAGTGGTGCAGGGGAGCGGAATTCTAGCAGCCGGAGACGCCCGCCGCCGGGTCTTTGCGCACGGGAACACGCGCCCCGCGGTCCCATGGAGCAAGTATGTTTGCAAAAATGTTAAAATCTGTCTTTTTGTCACTTCCCGAGGGGAAAATGGAGGCGCCAGCGCCTTTCCCCCGTCAGATGCCATGATGAAAAACCTCGCCACTCCCCTGCCCCCCGAAGCCCAGAGCCGCAAGCGCCAGGCCAACGGCCTGCATTTGATTGGCGACCTCTACGACTGCCGCTGTGATTCCCGCCTGATGTTGGACGACCAGTACCTTTCCGCCTTCTGCCGGCAACAGGTGGCCAAGGCCGGGCTCACCGCCCTAGGAGACCTGTTCCACCGCTTTGGCGAAGACGGCGGCGTCACCGGCATGGTGGTGCTGGCGGAATCCCACTTGTCCCTGCACACCTGGCCTGAATCCGGTTACGTCACCCTGGACGTGTACGTCTGCAACTACACCACCGACAACCGGGCCAAGGCCCAGCAACTGTTCGACGACCTGCTGCAGGCCTTCAATCCCGCCAACCCCCATCTGCATCGGCTCGTGAGGGCCTGAACGTGGCGAGCTACCCCATCGAACAACTGACGCCGGATTTCGGCTTCTACCTGCGCGCCAGCCACACCCTGTTCCAGGTCCAGTCCGAATACCAGTTGATCGAGGTGCTGGACACCCCCCAGTTCGGCCGGGTGCTGCGCATCGACGGCTGCTTCATGACCTCGGAGCAGGATGAATTCTTCTATCACGAACCCATGGCCCACCTGCCCGCCCTGGCCCACCCGGCGCCGGAAACGGCCCTGATCGTGGGCGGCGGCGACGGGGGCATGGCCGAAGAGCTGCTAAAGCACCCGAGCATCCGTCAGGTGGTGATGGCGGAGCTGGACCCGGTGGTCGTGGAAACCAGCAAGGCCTGGCTCCCCGCCATCCACGGCAACGTCTTCTCCGACCCACGCCTGGAAGTGCGGATCGTGGATGGCAAGGCCCTGGTCGAGCAAAGCCGTGCCGCCTTCGACCTGATCATCCTCGACCTGACCGACCCCTTCGGCCCGGCCCAGGCCCTCTACACCGCCGATTTCTACCGGGCCTGCCGGGCGGCCCTGAAACCGGGCGGCCTGATTTCCCTGCACCTGCAGTCCCCCATCCACCGCCCCCGCACCCTGGCCCGCATCGTCGCTTCCCTGGGCCAGGCCTTTCCCCTGGTGCGCCCGGCCCTGGGCTACGTTCCCCTCTATGGCACCTTGTGGGCCTTCGGCATTGCCTCGGACGGCCAGCATGATCCGGCCCGCCTCGAGCCAGCAGAAGTGGACCGGCGCATCGCTGCCCGAAACCTGCAACGCTTGCAGCTCTACAACGGCACCACCCATGCCGGACTGCTGGCCCAGCCCGGCTTCCTGCGCGAACTGCTGGCCCACCCTGCCGTCCCGATCGACCCGGCAACCCCGCTCGAAGAAATCCAGCCCCCCGGCTCCCTCCCCTCCCTGCACCTGGTAGCCGGCCCCTGCACGACGGACCTGTCCGGCTGCGGATGCCCATGACGTGAGGATCCGGCAAGTGCCCCAGCAGGGCGGAAACACGCTACTTATGCACAGAAATTCCGCCTTGCACGAAAAAAACACGCTCCTGCCGGTTGACAACCCGAGATCCGGCACATCCCATTGATTAATAAAAGATTTAAGAAAAGGCGATTTTTTAGGCAGGGTAAGAAAAACCCTTACGGGCAGGGCATTTAGCGATTTCCCCCAGCCGCTTTCCACAAAGTTATCCACAGGTTTTGGGGACAAGTGGAAAAAACCCTGGCGGGCCGGCAGCTTAGGCGTGTTTTGCAAGAAGGTACTGGAGCAATCGCGGCTAAGCGCGTGTGGCGCGAACCGGTCCGCCCCTCCGGCCCTCCACCCTTGACAGAGCCGGTGCCCTCCCGGATGCTGTGCCGCCCCGGACTTCGGCACCGTGCCGCCCCCTGAACCATGACGCCTCCCCTGCGCCTGGTGTTCGACACCAATGTGGTGATCGACATCTTCCGTTTCCGCGATCCCTCCACCGGCCCCCTGGCCCGGGCCCTGGAGCAGGGCCGCATCCGCTGCCTGACGGACACGGGCTGTCTGGAGGAACTGCGCCGGGTGCTGGCCTACCCGAAACTGAAGCTGGACGAGGCGGACGCCGCCAGCCTGTGGAAGGCCTACGCCGCCCGGGCCGAGCACATTCCCGGCAGCGGCTGGCCGGCACATCTGCCCCAGTGCCGCGACCAGGACGACCAGCGCTTCATCGAACTGGCAGCCCGGGGCCGGGCCGACTGGCTGGTGAGCAAGGACAAGCTGGTGCTCAAGGTGCGCCGCAGCCTGCTACCCCCGCCCTTCGAGATTCTCCGCCCGGACGAAGCGATAGCGCGCCTCGAAAGACTGGCAGAAGTCCCCAGCTCCTGAAGGGCGTGGATCAATCCGCCTGGCGACGGCGGAACACCCAGCTATCCCCTTCGCTGGCAGCGGGATCGAAGGCATAGCCTTCCCGATTGAAATCCTTGAGTCCTTCCGGATCGTCGATGCGCTGCTCGATGGCATAACGGGCCATCAGCCCCCGGGCACGTTTGGCGTAGAAACTGATGATCTTGTACCTGCCCCCCTTCCAATCCTCGAACACGGGCTGGATGACGGGCACCCTCAAGGTTTGCGGACGCACTGCCTTGAAGTATTCCTCGGACGCCAGGTTCACCAGCACCGGCGTGCCGGAGGCCTCGGTAGCGGCCTGCACCGCATCCCGCAACCGGTCGCCCCACCAGGCGTAAAGATCCTTGCCCCGGCTGTTGGCCAGTTTCGTGCCCATTTCCAGGCGGTAGGGCTGGATCAGGTCGAGCGGTCTGAGCAGACCGTAGAGCCCCGAAAGGATGCCCAGGTGCGCCTGCGCCCACTCCAGGTCGTCCGCCTGCAGACGGGGGGCGTCCAGTCCCTCGTACACATCGCCATTGAAGGCCAGCACCGCCTGCTTGGCGTTTTCCGGGGTGAAGGGCAGCGACCATTCGGCATAGCGGGTCACGTTCAGCACCGCCAGCTTGTCGCTGAGATCCATCAGCGCCGCCACCTGGGCTGGAGAAAGCTGGCGCAGGCACTCGATCAGGGCGGCGGATTCCTGCAGCCAGCCCGGCTGGGTGCAGGGCAGGCCGGCGGGCACCGGGGTTTCGAAATCCAGGGACTTGGCGGGGGAGAGCAGCATGAACATGGAAGGACTCCAGCAATCGGACCGGACGATTTTAGCGGCTTGCCGCTTTGGGCGATAATGCGGCCTCGCAAAAACGGAGGGCAAGCCCATGGAACACCCCCCCCACGGCCTGACACCCGCCGAACCGGACGCCATGAGCCTCCTGTCCGGGCTGGTCGAGCAACTGCGCCCCAACAACCCCGAGGACATCGTTTCCGCCACGGCCCGCATCGAATCGCTGGCCGCCCGCCTGCAAAATGATGCTGCGCTGCGCCGCCGGGTGCGGGAGGCCATCGAATCCCTGTTCGCCACGCGCCAGGCCGGCTCCTTGTACCTGTCCCTGGGCATCTTGCCCATCACCGGTTTTTTTTCCGAAACCTGGCGACGCATCAGCCACACCTTGCTGCCCGACCTGCAGCAGCCGGAGGAATACCTGGGCGACCTGCTGCAACACCTGTTCCAGCGCAAGACCGACGAGATCTGGGTGACAGGGGTGGCGGACGAGACCTGGACCTCCCTGCTCGCCAGTCTGGAATTCGAGACGGACTCGGACCCGGCCACCCTGCCCGTGGGCCTGCCGGCCATGCTGCAGAGCCTTTGGTTACTTTCCTACCGCATCACGGTGATCGGCTTCGAGCCGGAACTGCTGCGTCTGGATACCAGCCTGGCCCGGCCCGAATCCCCCTTCCTGGCCCAGAACCTGGAAACCCGGGCCTTCGTGGAATGCTGCCTGAACCGCTGGGACGACCCGGAGGCCGTGGCCGAGGACGAGAAGCAGCTGCTGGTGCTGTTCGATCAGTGCCGCGAGGCCGTCGAGCGCATTCACCGCCGCTCTGCCCAGGCCGGCACCAGCTTGCAGCTCACCTACAAGCTCCAGTGCCTGCGCGACCATATCAGCCGGGGCGAACAGCTGGCCTGCATCGCCGGCGAGTTGCAGCGGGACCGGAGCGGACGGACCGCCTATCCCTCCGTCGTCAGCCTGCTCAAGACCCTGGTATTCGCCTCCTGCCGCAAGAACGACCTGCGCACCTTCTGGCGCCAGAACCTGGAAATCACCGCCCGGCGGGTCACCGAATACGCGGGCAAGGCGGGCGAACACTACATAACCGAAAACCGCCGGGAGTATTTCAGCATGGGCCGGGCGGCCATGGGCGCCGGGGTCTTCATCGCCGTGATGGCCATGATCAAGCTGGCCCTGCACAACGTGCACCTGGCCCCCCTGAACGAGATGCTGGCCTACGGCCTCAACTATGGCCTGGGCTTCATGATCATCTACATGGTCGGCTTCACCGTGGCCACCAAGCAGCCGGCCATGACCGCCAATGCCCTGGCCGCCTCCATCGGCGAGGCGCGGGGCAAGGTGCGCGACCTGGAAAACCTGATCACCCTGATCGCCCGCACCACCCGCAGCCAGATCGTTGCCATTCTCGGCAACGTTTCAGTGGCCATTCCCATGGCCATCGGCATCAGTTTCCTGATTTTCCTGCTCACCGGCCAGCAGGCGATTTCCCCTGCGGAGGCGGACAAGCTTCTGGCCGGACACCACCCCTTCACGAGCGGTGCCCTGCTCTACGCCGGGGTGGCCGGCGTCTGTCTGTTCCTCTCGGGCCTGATCGCCGGCTATTTCGACAACCTCACCACCTACAACCGGGTCCCCCAGCGCATCCGGCAGCTGGGCTGGGCCCGGCGCCTGCTGGGAATGCCGCGGCTGGAGCGGTTCGCCGGCTATGTGGAACGGCACATGGGCGCCCTGGCCGGCAACTTCATCTTCGGCATGATGCTCGGCAGCGCCTGGGGCATCGGAATGCTGCTGGGGCTGCCCATCGACATCCGCCACATCGCCTTCTCCTCGGCCTATCTCGGCTATGCAGCGGCCGCCTACGACTTCGCCCCGCCCCTGGCCCCCTTTCTCTGGGCCTGCGTCGGCGTGGCCGGCATCGGCCTGGTCAACCTCGGGGTCAGCTTCGCCCTCGCCCTGTTCGTGGCCCTGCGCGCCCGGGGCGTCACCTTCTCCCAGGGACGGCAGCTGATGCGGGGCATTGGCCGGCGCCTGCTCAGCCACCCCCGGGATTTCTTCCTGCCCCCCCGGAAACAGGCCGACGAGTTGGTACAATAGTCGGCTTTTCGTTATAGGGGCTGAATCATGAAACGCACCCGTTTCGGCACCCGCGACCGTCTCTCCCGAGACGCCGCAGAGCTGCAGCGCCTGGCCATCGGCCTGTCGGAATCCGGCGGCCGGCTGGAAGACCTGTTCTGGGAAACCCGCCTGGCCGAACTGGTCCAGGCCCTGATCCATACCGGCGCCGAGGATGAAATCAACCAGGCCATGGACCGCCTGTTCGAATCCCACCCCCGGGCCCAGAACGAACTGGCCAACCATGTGGAGGCCGCCGCCGAAACCCACGGCCTGGAGCTTTCCGGTCAGTTCTGGGATGCACAGCTCTTCGCCGCCCCCATCCTGGCCTGGTCCCGCTTCAGCATCCCCGCCGGCCCCCTGGGCCAGAACAGCCTGGCCCCCCTGGCCGTGCAACTGGGGGCCCATGTCTTTGCCCACGAGGCCCGCATCGCCCTGGTGGACTACCTGTTCAGCCCGGACCAGCTGCCGCGCAGCTTTCACGACACCTGGCAGCTGACCCGGGCCCTCGCGGAAAAGGCCCTGACCCGGGAACACCTGCATCTGGACACCCGGGGCCTGCCGGAGACCAACCGCTTCCTCTCCGACGTGCGCTACCTGATCGGCGTCGTCCTGGTACCCCGGGGCGCTCCCCTGTTCCGCTGGAACGAGAGCGACGGCAACCGGGAAGAATCCCTCACGGCCTGGATACGGCAGGGCAGCCCCAACCTTGCCCCGCTGTTTACCGGCTGTGCCTACCAGCCCCTGCTGCCCGACGCCTACCACAGTGCCTGCCGCCATGCGGATCGGGAATCCCGCGCTTATGCGGTCAAGGCCTCGGTGGCCTTCCTGCAGACCACCCTGGGCCTGCTGCCCGAGGAAATGCGCGCCGTGGTGGCCCCCTGCCACGACCGGCGCCTGGAGGAATACCGGATCGGCCTCGCCCCCCGCGACCGGGACCACGCGGTCTACCACGGCGTGGTCTGGGCCCTGCTTGGCGCCGAGGACGAGCAAACCGACGTGGCCGGGGAAATCGATACCACCCTGCGCCAGTGCGGCCTCAAGGACATCGTCAGCCTCGACCACCGGATGCCCATGGAATTCTGCGACGACTGTGGCGCCCCCTTCTTCCCCAACGCCGAAGGAGAGCTCGTGCATGCGGAAATGCCCGAGCAGCCCGAAGCCCAACCCCAGACCCTGCACTGACCCGGGCGCCCCATGAGCAAGAACGAGACGTGGCTTTCCCGCAGTCTGGCCGCCGTCTGGCACCCCTGTACCCAGATGCAGCACCACCACAGCACGGGCCCCATGGCCCTGCCCCTGGTGCCCATCGCCCGGGGTGAAGGGGCCTGGCTGTACGACTTCGACGGCAAGCGCTACCTGGACGGCATCAGCTCCTGGTGGACCAATCTGTTCGGCCACGCCAATCCGCGCATCAACGCCGCCCTGAGGGCCCAGCTGGAAAACCTGGAGCACGTGATGCTGGCGGGTTTCACCCATCAGCCGGTGGTGGAACTGTCGGAACGCCTCGCCGCCCTCACCGGCGGCCACCTGGGGCACGCCTTCTACGCTTCCGACGGGGCCTCGGCCACGGAAATCGCGCTCAAGATGAGCTTTCATCACTGGCAGAACCGGGGCCGGCCGCAGAAAACCCGCTTCCTCTGCCTGGAAGGCAGCTACCACGGGGAAACCGTGGGGGCTCTGGCAGTCACCAACGTGGCGATTTTCCGGGATGCTTATGCCCCCCTGGTGCGCCAGGCCGACACCGTGATGTGCCCGGACAGCCGCCAGGCCGCACCCGGTGAAACCGCCGCCGACCTGGCCCGGCGCGCCGCCGCCGCCCTGGAAGCCAAACTGGAAGCCGAAGGGGAGCACATCGCCGCCCTCATCGTCGAACCCCTGGTCCAGGGCGCCGCCGGCATGGTCATGTACGATCCGGAATACCTGCGCCTGGCCCGGCAGCTCTGCGATCAATACGAAGTGCACCTGATCTGCGACGAAATCGCCGTGGGCTGCGGCCGCACCGGCAGCTTCTTCGCCCACGAACAGGCCGGCATCAAACCGGACCTGCTCTGCCTCTCGAAAGGCATCTCCGGCGGCTACCTGCCCCTCTCCATCGTGCTCAGCACCGATGCGATCTACGCTGCCTTCTACGACGAAGCCACGGCCCGGGGCTTCCTGCACTCCCACTCCTACACCGGCAACCCCCTGGCCTGCCGGGCGGCGCTGGCCACCCTGGACATCTTCGAGCAGGACCAGGTACTTGAAACCAACCGGGAACAAGCCGCCCGGCTCGAAGCCGCCTTCGCCCCCCTGGCCGGCCATCCCCGGGTGCGCCACCTGCGCCAGCGGGGCATGATCCTGGCCTTCGACGTAAAAAGCAGCGACCCGGCCTTCTCCCGCAAGTTCTACCGGGCCGCCCTGGAACGGCAAGCCCTGGTGCGCCCCATGGGCAACACGGTGTACGTGATGCCGCCCTACATCGTCAGCCCGGAAGAAATCACCCACCTGGCCCAGGCCGTGGCCTGGGCGCTGGATGCGGCGCTGGAAAATGGGGAAGCGACCGATCCTCCTGGCGACCTTGCCCGCAATGCCAAGGGTTACGTCAAAGCCGCCATCGCTGCCAAACATGGCCGCACGCTTGAGTAAGGAGGTCATGTTTTGACTGCTTGGCTTCAGTTACCTGGATGTATAAACTTCACGTATATACACAGCAGGAGCACCCCATGACCTACGCCCGTGTCTTCCAGTCCGGTAACAGCCAGGCGGTGCGCCTGCCCAAGGAATTCCGGCTCAACGTCGAGCAGGTAGAGATTTTCCGGCGCGGCGACGAAATCGTCCTGCGTGAAGTCCCCACCAACGCTACCGCCATCTTCGATCTGCTAACCCAACTACCTTCCGACTTCATGGAGGAAGGCCGCGACGACACGCCACCCCAGGAGCGCGAGAGCTTCTGATGAGTATCCGCTACCTGCTCGACACCAACATCTGCATCTATATCGCCAAGCACAACCCGCCTGAAGTGCGGGAGCGTTTTGCACGTCATCAGGCGCGGGAATTGAGCATGTCCGTAGTCACCCTGGGCGAACTGCGCTTCGGTGCCGAAAAGAGCCAGGCCCGGGAACGGGCCCTGGCCGTCGTCGCCCAGCTGGAACAGGCCATTCCGGTCAGCCCCCTGCCCGAAGCCGCCGGGGAACACTATGGCCAGATTCGTGCCGTCCTCCAGCAACAGGGCATGCCCATTGGCAACAACGACCTCTGGTTGGCCGCCCACGCCCGGGCCGAAGGCTGGATCCTGGTCACCAACAACGATCGGGAATTCGCCCGGGTTCCCGGTCTGCAATGGGAAAACTGGGTCGGCACGGCATGAACATCGAAACCCGCCTCCGGGAGGAACTCGCCGCCCTGGACGACCAGGGCCTGGCCCGCCGGCGCCGCCGGCTCGATTCCCCCTGCAGCCCCCAGGCCAGGGTGGAGGGCCGGGAAATGCTGGCCTTCGCCAGCAACGACTACCTGGGCCTCGCCGCCCACCCGGAGATCGCCCGGGCCCTGGCCGATGGAGCCCTGACCTGGGGCGCGGGCTCAGGCGCCTCGCACCTGGTGAGCGGCCACCTGAGGCCCCACGACATCCTGGAGGAGCGCCTGGCCGCCTTCACCGGCTTTGCCCGGGTGCTCACCTTCTCCACCGGCTACCTGGCCAACCTGGCCGTCACCCCCACCCTGGCCCCGGGCCGGGACGACGCCATCTTCGCCGACCGGCTCAATCACGCCTCGCTCATCGACGCGGTGCAGCTTTCCCGAGCCCGGCACCACCGCTACCCCCACAACGACATGGCCGCCCTGGAGCGCCTGCTGGCCGCCAGCGACGCCCGCACCAAGGTCATCGTCAGCGACGCGGTGTTCAGCATGGACGGGGATCTGGCGCCCCTGGCCGAGTTGCTCGCCCTGGCCGAGCGTTTCGACGCCTGGCTGGTGCTGGACGACGCCCACGGCTTCGGCGTGCTCGGCCCCCACGGGGAAGGCAGTCTCGCCCATTACCGCATTCCCCCCCATCCCCGGGTGATCCTGATGGGCACCCTGGGCAAGGCGGCCGGGGTCGGCGGTGCCTTCGTGGCCGGGTCGGAGCTGGTCATGGATTACCTGCTGCAAAAGGCCCGAAGCTACATCTTCACCACCGCCCAGCCGCCCGCCGTGGCCTGCGCCCTGGTGAAAAGCCTGGAACTGATCGCCGCCGGTGACGACCGGCGCGCCCACCTGCAGGCCCTGATCCGGCAATTGCAGGAAGGGCTCGCCGGCCTGCCCTGGGCCTTGCTGCCCTCGGAAACCGCCATCCAGCCCCTGATCGTGGGCGACAACGAAGCCGCCCTGGCCCTCTCGCAGGCGCTCTGGGAGCGGGGCCTGTGGGTGGCGGCGATTCGCCCGCCCACGGTGCCCGCCGGCACCGCCCGGCTGCGCATTTCCCTCTCCGCCGCCCACAGCGAGGCCGACGTGGCCCGGCTGGTGGATACCCTGAAAGGACTGGCATGAGCGCCGCGCTGTTCCTGCCCGGCTGGGGCCTGGGGCGCGGCCCCCTGGCGGCAGTGCTGGAAGGCAGTGGCTGGCAGGTGCTCGACCTGCCCGGCACGGCAGGCCCGGTCCCGCCCCATTTCGACGCAGCCGTGGACGCCCTGCTCGCCGCCCTGCCGCCCCGCTGCCACCTGGGGGGCTGGTCCCTCGGCGCCCTGCTGGCCCTGGCCTGCGCCGCCCGGGCGCCGGAGCGGATCATCGGCCTCATCCTGGTGGCCGCCACCCCCAGCTTCCTGCAGCGTCCGGACTGGCCCCATGGCTTGGGTGCGGCCGAACTGCAGACCTTCGCCGCCGCAGTGGCCGAGGCAGGGGTCCAGGCCCTGCCCCGCTTCATCAGCAATTTCTGCCGGGGCGACGAGAAGGCCCGGGCCGCTGCCCGCCTGCTCGGTCAGCAGGCCACCCCCCCCACCCAGGCACTGCTGGAGGGTGGCCTGAGCTGGCTGGGCCAGGCCGATCTGCGCCATGCTCTGGAAGCCGTCACCTGCCCGGTCAACCTGATCCACGGGGAGGCCGATCCCCTGATGCCCCTGGCCGCCGCGCACTGGCTGGCCGGGAAACTGCCCGGCGCCCGTCTGCATGTCCTGCCCGGCAAGGCCCACGCGCCTTTCGCCCCCGATCCCGCTCTTTTCCTGCAAGCATTGCCACGACCATGACCCTGCCCCCCAAGGAACAAGTGCGCCAGTCCTTTGAACGGGCTGCCAGCACCTACGACAGTGCTGCCAAGGTGCAGCGCTGGGTCTGCGCCCGGCTCATCGGTGGTCTCCCCCCGATGTTTACGCCCGCCGTGATCCTGGACGCCGGCTGCGGCACCGGCTTCGCCCTGGAAATGCTGGGCCTGCGCTTTCCCTCGGCCCGGCGCATCGCCCTCGATTTCTCCCAGGCCATGCTGGGCCAGGTGAAACACCTGGAGTTCGGCGTGGCCGGCGACGTGGAGCGGATTCCCCTGTGCGACCAGGTGGTCAATCTCTACTGGTCCAACCTCACCGCCCAATGGTGCGACCCCGCCGCCCTCGCCCGGGAAGCCCGACGCGTGCTCTGGCCGGGCGGCATACTCGCCCTTTCCAGCCTGGGACCGGGCACCTTCGTCGAACTGGACGAAACCTTCGCCCTGGTGGACCACTACCGCCACACCATCCCCTTCCAGCCGCCCCAGGTGCTGGAAGCCGCCCTGGCCCAGGCCGGCTTCAGCGACATCAGGATGCGCACCGAGCCCTGCGTCGCCCACTACAAGGACCTCAAGAGCCTGTTCCAGGCCATCAAGTCGATCGGCGCCAGCCAGATCGGCCCGGAACGCCGCCCCGGCCTCATGGGGCGCGGCACCTGGCGGAAACTGGAAGCCGCCTACGAAGCCCGCCGCACTCCCCGGGGCCTGCCCCTCACCTATCAGGTCATGCTCTGCTACGCCCGCAAATGAATACTCCCGCCTGCTTCGTCACCGGCACCGACACCGAGGTCGGCAAGACCTACGCCACCTGCGCCCTGCTGCACCGGGCCCGGCAACAGGGGCTTCCTGCCGTGGGCCTCAAGCCCGTCGCCGCCGGCACCGGGCCGGATGGCAGGAACGAGGACGTGGAAGCCATCCGCGCCGCCAACAGCCTGCCCCTGCCCGAACGCACCCTGAACCGCTACCTGCTCGCCCCCCCCATCGCTCCCCACATCGCCGCCCGGGAAGCCGGGGTGGAAATCCGTTTCGCCCCCATCGCCGCCGACCTGGCCGAAGCCCGGGCACAGGTGGGCCCCGGCGGCCTGGTGCTGGTGGAAGGAGCCGGTGGCTTCCGCATTCCCCTGGGTCCCGACGGCGACAGCGCCGATCTGGCCGCCGCCCTGGGGCTGCCGCTGATCCTGGTGGTGGGCATGCGCCTGGGGTGCATCAACCACGCCCTGCTCACGGCGGAAGCCATTGCCGCCCGGGGCCTGCCCCTGGCCGGCTGGATCGCCAACCGCATCGACCCGGCCATGAGCCGCTTCGAGGACAATCTGGCCACACTCATCGAGTGGATCCCGGCCCCCTGTCTGGGCGTCATTCCCCACGCCCCGCCCGGCGGTCCGGCCGCCGCGGCAGCCAACCTGCAACTGCCGGCACGGTAGGCCAAGGTTCCGACCCCCTTCAAGGCGGGACGAGGCACCAGGAGCCCCCCAGCCCCGGAGCAGGCCTGGCACCGGGGCATTCACCGCCGGCATAGCCATGCAAATTCCATTCGCGTATCCTCTCGGGCTTTTCCACGCCCGAAACATCATGCGCGACCACGCCCAACTCATCGCTGCCCTGATCGGCAATATCGAAAAAGTCATCATCGGCAAGCGGCCAGTCATCGAGCTGGCCGTGGTCACCCTGCTCTGCCGGGGCCACCTGCTGATCGAGGATGTGCCGGGCACCGGCAAGACCATGCTGGCCCGGGCCCTGGCCCGCTCCCTGGATTCCCCCTCCAGCCGCCTGCAATGCACGGCGGACCTGCTGCCCTCCGACATCACCGGCGTCCCCGTCTTCAGCCAGAAGACCGGGGAATTCGAATTCCGCCCCGGACCGGTGTTCACCGGCATCCTGCTGGCCGACGAGATCAACCGGGCCACGCCCCGGGCCCAGTCGGCCCTGCTGGAGTGCATGGAGGAATTCCAGGTTTCCGTGGATGGCCACACCCATCCCCTGCCGCCCCTGTTCATGGTGCTGGCCACCCAGAACCCGGTGGACATGGCCGGCACCTACCCCCTGCCCGAAGCCCAGCTGGACCGCTTCCTGATGCGGGTGGCGGTGGGCTACCCGGGCCTGGAGGAAGAGGTGCGGATGATGCAGGCCCAGGCCCTGACCCACCCCATCGACGCCCTCGCCCCGGTGGCCACGCCGGAAGCCCTGCTCGCCGCCCGGGAAGCGGTGCGGGCCCTGCACATGGCGCCGGACCTGTGCCGCTACGTGGCCGAGATCACCGCCGCCACCCGCCGGCACCCGGACCTGCGCCTGGGCATCAGCCCCCGGGGTAGCCTGGCCCTGATGCGCGCCTCCCAGGCCCTGGCCCTGGTGCGCGGCCAGAACTTCGTCACCCCGGATCTGGTCAAGGCCGTGGCCCCCCACGTGCTCACCCACCGCCTGCTGCTGCAGACCTCGGCCCTGGCCCGGGGCCGCACGGCGGGCGAAGTGCTGGACGAAATCCTCGCCACCCTGCCACCGCCCCTGTAAGCCCCATGGCCCTGCCCGCCGCCGTTTCGGCTTTCCTCGACCGGGTCCAGGCCTGGCCCCGGCTGCGCCTCACGGTGCTCGCCCTGCTCACCCTGATGGCCTACGTGGCCGCCGTGAATCACGGTCGGGGTCTGCTCTGGGGCCTGGCCTCCCTGTTCCTCGCCGCCCTGGTGACCGGCCTGCTCTGGCCCCGCTGGCTGCTGCACCGGCTGGAAATCAGCCGCCGCATCCCGCGCCGGGCCGCCGAGGACGAGGAGATCGAGCTGGCGATCCGGGTCAGGAACCCGGGCCTGCTGCCCCGCTACCTGGTGGAAGTGGCCGACCGGCTGCCCTTCGTGGGCGCCGCCAGCGGCCCCCTGAGCCGGGAGCCGGTACTGCTCGGGCAACTGGGCAGCATCGGCGGCGGCCAGGAGGAAACCCTCAGCCTCCGGGTGCGGGCCGAAAAACGGGGCCGCTACGCCGTGGGCCCGGTGCAGCTGCAGTCCGCCTTTCCCCTGGGTCTGGCCCAGATCAGCCGGGGCAGCGCCGATTCCCGCGCCTCCCTGATCATCTACCCCAGCCTGTTCGCCATCGAAGCCCTGCCCCTCAGGGGCTGCCCCCGCCTGATCCACCGGGGCGAGCGCTCCCTGCCCCACGGGGCCGGCAGTTCCGAATACCGCAGCCTGCGCGAATACCAGCCCGGCGATCCGCCCCGGCACATCCACTGGCCCAGCAGCGCCCGCTCCAACCGGCTGATGGTGCGGGAATTCGAGCCCCTGGCCGCCGCCGCCCTGGCCATCGCCCTGGATTGCCATCCGGGGGCCCAGGCCGGCGAAGGCCGCCGTTCCACCTTCGAACTCATGGTCAAGGTGGCCGCCTCCCTGGCCCGCTTCGCCACCGAACAGGGCCTGCCCCTGCGCCTATTGGGGGCGGGGAACGGCCCGGAACAGGAACGCCAGTCCGGCGACGCCCATTTCCAGCTGCTCCTGGAAACCCTGGCCCAGGTGGACTTCGCGCCCCTGCCCGCCCCCGATTACGCCTCCCTCCTGATCCAGCAAAGCGCCAGCGCCGAGCCCGGCGAAACCCTGGTGCTGTTCCCCGCCTGCTCCCTGGCCCGGGGCGAGGCCCTCCTACCCGCCCTGATGCAGCTCCAGGCCCAGGGGCTGAACCTGCTGGC
Source organism: Betaproteobacteria bacterium UBA2592 (assembly GCA_002340095.1). Classification (GTDB taxonomy): domain Bacteria; phylum Pseudomonadota; class Gammaproteobacteria; order Burkholderiales; family Rhodocyclaceae; genus Azovibrio. The sequence goes on along the minus strand of DDKS01000020.1, from coordinate 48,825 downwards.
GGTGCTGTTCGACCTGCCCAGCTTCGGCGGCCCGGCCACGCCGAACCCGGACCTGGAAGCCCTGGGCATCCCCTGCTACACCCTGGGCCGGGACGATGACCCCCGGGAGGTCTTCAACCGATGATGCAGGCCAGCCACTACCCTCCCGTCTATATCGGCCTGGGCCTCAGCCTGGTGCTGGCGATTGCCTGCAACAGCTTCCTCGACATCCGCTACGGCAGTTTTGCCTTCGAGGTGGGCGTCTGGAGCTTCCTGGTGTGCTGGGCCCTGGCCAAGAGCTGGAAATGCCGCTTCACCCCCCCGGACGGCAGGAGCAACCGCTTCCAGCGGGGCATGTCGATCACCGGCCTGGTCCTGTTCCTGATCGTCTTCCTGCCCATCTGGGGCCTGCCCCGGGCCGGGGCCTACCTGCTTGCCATGCTCACCATCGCCAGCCTGGGCGCTCCCCTGACATCGGCCCGGCTGCACATGAGCGCCGTGGCCGCCTTGGCCCTGGTGATGTTCGCCGTTTCCCACCACCGGGCCGACTGGACGATGCTGTTCTACCTGATTCCCTTCGCCATGACGCTGGTGTTCACCCTGGTGGCCCAGCAGTTGAGCCGTCGGGCCGCACATGCGAAAAGCAGCAGCCTGGGCCGCCAGGGAGCCGCCCGGCTGGCCCCGGCCGCCTTCTCGGCCACAGCCCTGATCCTGCTGCTGGGCGGCCTGCTGTATGCCATCACCCCCCAACCCAGCCTGCTGGATTTGCGCAGCCCCTGGGGGCAACCCCGGCTGGCCCAGAACGGTTCGGATCAGGCTCCGTCCGGCCCGCAGCAAGGCCAGGGAGAAGGCGGCGGCTCAGGCCAGGGCAGCGGAGACGGTGACACGACACAGGAACCGGACCGCTTCGGCTGGCCCGGCCCGGCCGCCATGCGGGAAGCCGCCAACCGCGCCGGCATGCCGGAATGGCAGAAGGATGCCATCCTGCAGATGGCAGAGCTGGCGGAATCCCTGCAACCGGCCCGGCAATCCCTTGACGAGGCCATGGCAGAACTGAAAGCTGCCGCCCGTCAGCGCTGGGAGCAATACGGCATTCCCCTGCTCCTGCTGCTGGTGCTGCTGCTCCTGCTGATGCTGCTCTGGGCCTTCCGCCGCCACCTGCAGGAACTGCAACCCGCCCTCTGGTGCCGCACCCGGCTCGACTGGCTGCACTGCAACTGGTTTCCGCCCCGGGAGCCGGCGCGGCAGATCAGCGCCCTCTACCACGCGGCCACCCGCCTGCTGGCCCTGGCCGGCGAACCTCGTCAGCCCGGCTGGAATCCCAGGGAATACCGGGATTACCTGCGCTGGAACCGCCCCGATCTGGCCGACGAACTGGCCGTCCTGACCGCGAGCTTCGAAGAGGCCCGCTATGGGCCGCCCCAGGCCCCGATGGAAGATTCCCTGCAAAAGGCGCGGCAAGCCTACCGCCGCATCTGGAACTGGAGCTGACCTCTGTCGGTTTTGTTCAAGACGGTCCCCCGGCCCAGGGCTAAGGTAGCGGCACCTGCAACCTCAAGGAGACCCTCATGCAGCTTGGATACACGATTCTGTACGTTGAAGATGTGGCCGCCAGCCTGGCTTTCTACCGGGCCGCCTTCGGGCTCGAAACCCGCTTCCTGCATGAAAGCGGCGACTTCGGCGAACTGGAAACGGGCAGCACCGCCCTGGCCTTTTCCTCCCGCCGGCTGATGACCCAGCTGGGCAAGCACCCGGCCCGGCCGGACCCGGCCGCCCCCTGCGGCGAAATCGCCCTGATCACCCCGGAAGTCCCCGCCGCCCTGGCCCGCGCCCTTGCCGCCGGCGCCCGGCTGATCCAGGACGTGGAACACATGCCCTGGGGCCAGACCGTCGCCTACGTGGCCGATCCGGATGGTTTTCTGGTGGAAATCTGCAGTCCGGTGGGGAGCTGAAGCCAACTTGCAGCGGCCAGGAAGTGGGTTTAAACTGCGTATAAACAACCTTGGAGCACCACCATGACCGAGACTTTTCTGGACATCAAGCACTGGGGCAACAACCTGGGGGTGCGGCTGCCCGCTGCCATCGCCACGGCCGCTCATCTGCACGCAGATCAGCGGGTACGCATCAGTGTCGAAGACGGTCGGGTCATCATCACGCCAGTACGGGATGCCCCCCTGAGTCTGGAGCAGCGCCTGGCCCGCTTCGATCCCCAACGGCACGGCGGTGAAGTCATGGCAACCGAGGAACCCCTGGGGGCCGAACAATGGTAAAGCCCGCCAGGGACTGGGTACCCGACCGCCAGGAAGTGATCTGGATCGACTGCAACCCCCAGCGCGGGCAAGAAATGCGCGATGTGCATCCCTTCCTCGTGCTTTCACCCAGGGCCTTCAATGAGCGCACCTCCCTGGTGATCGGCTTGCCCATGACCACTGCGGCCTACAACGCCGACAATCCCTTTGCCATCGCCATCGGCACGGCAGGGGGACGCAAGGCCGGCCAACCCAGTTATGTCCTCTGCCATCAACCCAAATCCTTTGACTGGCGCCTCAGGGGCGGTAGCCCCCATCCCATGCAACGCATCCCGGACGCCCGGTTTGCGGAAGTGCTGACAGTCCTCAACCAGATCGTACAGCTAGCTTGAACGGCTGATCCCCATACCCCGGTTCGGCCGCCAGGGCCAGCAATTCGTGGCGGCGGCGCAGGGCACCAGGGCTGAGGCCGAACCAGCGGCGGCATTCCCGGTTCATGTGGGCCTGATCCGCATAGCCCAGCAGGCCGGCCAATTCGATCAGGGGCCAGTCCCCGGGCAGAGCCCGGGCCAGGCGCCGGACCCGGGCCAGGCTTTTCCAGTAGCCGGGCGGGCGGCCGGTGGCACTGGCCAGCAGGCGCTCCAGGCTGCGCTCGGAAACGCCCAGGGCTCGGCGGGCAGCAGCCACGCTCACGGCCTCCGCCAGGGTATCCAGGACCTCCGTCAGGTTTTCATCCAGACGCACACAGGCTGCGAGCAACGGTAGCGCCGCCGCTCCCTGCGTCTCCCCTGCCAGGGCCTGCAGCAGCTCATCCGTCGGCATCCTGGCCCCTGGCCGCAGGCGGTAGCCGACAAACTGCTCCCCGGCCCGGCATTCCACTTCCTGGCTGGCATCGGCCAGTGGCGAAATGAACCAGTGGGGTTCCCCGGCCGCATTCTTGCGCAGGATCAGGTCCCGGCAGCCATCGGGCAGGACGACCACCCGGGCATCCCGGTCCGGCTGATGGCTCCAGGTGGCCAGCACCGGAGCCGGGGCAGTCGTCTCCACCACGCCGGGCTCCTGGTTCAGCCGGGAAAACGTTCCTGCAGCCAGGCGTTGATGCGCTCGGACTCATAGAGCCACTCGACCTGGCCATCGGCTCCGGTGATCTTCAGGCAGGGTACCATCACCTTGCCGCCCCCCTGCTCCAGCTCGGCCCGATTCGCCGCGTCGAACTGGGCATCGCGCAATTCGATGTTGAGGGAGAGGCGGCGCAGCTGCTGGCGCACCTTGATGCAGAAGGGGCAGGTCTTGAACTGGTACAGGGCCAGCTGGCGGCAGGCCGCGTCCACGGCCGCCTGGGCTTCGGGGCTGCGCACCAGACCCTTGGGGGCGCTGATTTTCTCGTTCAGCAGCAGGAAGGGACCAATGACGACCCGCAGGGTCTTGAAGAAGCTTCGAATCAACCATCTCATGGGGAAATTTCCTTTATTCCAAAACCTCTGTTGAACCACAGAGGCACAGAGACGCAGAGGAAAAACAAAGACTTGCTCTGGAGGGCCCGTTCCCCTTCTGGGTGAGCGCAGAAGACCATGCATGTGATTGTTTTTTAGATACTCTCTCTGTCTTTGTGTCTCTGTGGTGAGGCTTTTAGGTTTATTTTTCTATAGATGCCCGCAAGCCGGGCGGCCGTCATTCTACAGGGAGGCAGGAGTGGCCACGCCGCCCACCTGGGCCAGCACCTCCAGGAAGCCCTGCACCAGGGGGCTGGGGTCCGCTTGCCGCACGGCCACCGAGAGGGAGAAGTAGGCATCTTCCTCGGCCAGGGGCAGGTAGCGCACCCGGGGGATGCGCACGCATTCGAGCGGCGCCGGCAGCAGGGCCAGGCCCAGGCCGGCGGCCACCAGGCCGATCTGGGTGGTGGCCTCCCGGGCCGTCTGGACGATGCGGGGTTCGAAGCCCGCCCGGCGGCAGAGGCTGGCGAGAATCGCGGGCAGCCCCGTGCCCACCCCGGGAGGGAAAGTGATGAAGGGCTCCCCCGCCAGTTGGGAAAAGGCCAGGGAGGCTTCGCACGCCAGGGGATGGGCGGCATTGATGACGAGCCGCAGGGGGTCCCGGCCGATTTCCCGAACGCTCACCCCGGCGGGCACCTCGCCGCCCACGTAGCGCACCAGCCCCACGTCGAGCTGGCCCTTGTCCAGGGCCGTGAGCTGTTCCCGGGTGAATTGCTCGGTGAGCTGCAGTTCCACCTCCGGGTAGCGCTGCCGGTAGGCGTAGAGCAGGTCGGGCAGGATGGAGGTGTACGGCAGGGAGGAGGTGAAGCCCACCCGCAACAATCCCACCTCGCCCCGGGCGGCCCGGCGGGCCTCGTCGGCAGCGGCGGCCGCATCGGCGAGGATGCGCCGGGCCCGTGCGAGAAAACGCTGGCCCGCCTCGGTGAGGCTGACCCGGCGCTTGCTGCGCTCGAACAGACGCACGCCCAGCTCCTCCTCCAGATCGCGGATCTGCATAGAGAGGGGCGGCTGGCCCATGTGCAGGCGCTCCGCCGCCCGGGTGAAGTTGAGCTCTTCTGCCACGGTGACGAAGTAACGCAGGTGCCGCAGTTCCATCGATATATTTTTCAGATTAGTTGAGCCAAAAGAATATATTGGACCTGCAGTTAGAAGGCAACTAGCATTCCCACCATTCCCTTCTCTGCGCGTTCCACCTGCCCATGTCGCCCTCCCCCGCTCTCTCCGGTTCCGACTATCTGGAAGCCGGCACGCCCGCCTACCGGCGCGCCAACCTGGCCATGTTCGTCGGGGGCTTTGCCACCTTCGCCCTGCTCTACGGCCCCCAGCCGCTCCTGCCCCTGCTCACCCGGGAATTTGCCGTGAGCCCGGCCAGCGCCAGCCTTTCCGTGTCGGCGGGCACGGCGGCCCTGGCCCTGATGCTGATCCCCATGAGCCTGTTGTCGGACCGCTACGGCCGGGCCCGCTTGATGCAGATTTCCCTGGTCTGTTCCGCCCTGCTTTCCCTGCTGGTGCCCCTGGTGGACAGCTTCGAGCAGTTGCTGGTGCTGCGCGCCCTGCTCGGGATTTCCATCGCCGGCCTGCCCGCCGCCGCCATGGCCTGGCTGGGGGAGGAAATCGCCCCCCGGGCCCAGGGCCGGGCCATGGGCCTCTACATCGCCGGCAATGCCCTGGGGGGCATGAGCGGCCGTTTCATCGCCGCCTTGCTGACCGAATGGAGCAACTGGCAGACCGCCTTCCTGGTGCTGGGGGTGATGGGCGCCCTGGCGGCCCTGCTGTTCTGGCAGAGCGTGCCCGCCTCGCGCCACTTCCACAGCCGTTCCCTCAAACCCGCCGCCCTGTTCGCCGACTTTGTGCAGATCCTGCGCGACCCGGGCCTGCCCCGGCTGTTCCTCACCTCCTTCCTGCTCATGGGGGCCTTCGTCGGGCTCTACAACTACCTGGGCTTCCGTCTCCATGAGCCGCCCTTCAACCTGGGTCAGACGGCAGTGGGGGCGATCTTCCTGCTCTATGTGATGGGCACCTGGGCCTCGGCCTGGTCGGGGCGGCTGGTGGACCGGGTCGGGCGCCGGAACGTGTTGTGGATGATGGTGGTGGTGATGGGCGCGGGCCTGGCCACCACCCTGGCCAGCCAGTTGCTCCTGGTGATCCTGGGCGTCGCCCTGTTCACCTTCGGCTTCTTCGGCGCCCACACCACGGCCAGCGGCTGGGTGGGCCAACGGGCCCGGGAGCGGCGCGCCCTGGCGGCGGCCCTGTACCTGACCGGCTACTATCTGGGGGCCAGCATTCCCGGCACCCTGGCCGGGCTGGCCTGGAGCTGGGGCAAATGGCCGGGGGTAGCCCTGGTGCTGGGGGGTTGTGTGCTGGGCGTGCTGGGGCTAGCCCTGCAGTTGCGGCGCCTGGCGCCGCCCGTAGAACCGCGCTGATCAGAGGGCCTGGGCCAGACGCCGGGCCACCTGCTGCAGGGCCTCAACCTGTTCGGCCAGCCCGGCTGGATCGCCCTGGGCAGCGGCCATTTCCACGGCCTGGGCCAGCCCGGCCCCTTCCTCGTCGGAGAAGGTGGCGAAGAGCCCCTTCAGGGTGTGGGCTTCCCGGGAAAGGCGGGGGCCGTCACCAGCCTCCAGGGCTAACTGGAGCTGGGCGCAGTAGTTTTCCACATCGTCCCGGTACATCTCGGCCAGGGTCTGGTACAGCTCCTCGTCGCCACCGAAACGCGCGAGGATGCCGGCCTTGTCGAGCCGGAACGGCCGGGGCGCCGGCGCAGCCGTTCCCACGGCCGGCCCGGCCGCCTGGATTCCCATGACGGCCGCGATGGCCTGGCGCAGCTCGGCGGTCTTGATGGGCTTGGCCACGTAGCCGTCCATGCCGGCGGCCAGGCAACGCTCCCGGTCCCCCTGCATGGCGTTGGCGGTCATGGCGACGATGGGCAGGTGCCGGCCCGTTTGCTCTTCCCGCCTGCGGATCTGGCCGGTGGCCTCGATACCATCCATCACCGGCATCTGCATGTCCATCAACACCAGATCGATGCCCTCCTGCCCGGATAGGGCCACGGCCTCGGCCCCGTTCTCCGCCAGGATGACCCGGTGGCCATCCTTTTCCAGCAGGGAAACGGCCAGCTTCTGGTTCACCGGGTTGTCCTCCACCAGCAGGATGGATAGGCGGGGCAGCCCCCCCTCCGGCGCAGCGCTGCGGTCCGGCATATCCTCCTGGCCACCGGCCGAGGCCAGGGCGACGCTGAAATGGAAGGTGCTGCCCCGGCCCGGCTCGCTCTCCACCCAGAGCCGCCCCCCCATCAGGCTCACCAGCCGAGTGCAGATGGCCAGCCCAAGGCCGGTGCCGCCAAAACGGCGGGTAATGGAAGTGTCGGCCTGGGAAAAGGCTTCGAAAATCGCCGCCTGCTTGTCCGCCGGAATGCCGATGCCGGTGTCGGCCACCGCCAGGTGGAGCAGGCCATCGGGCAAGGGTTCGACACTCAGCCGGATCTGCCCCTGCTCGGTGAACTTGAGGGCATTGCCGAGCAGGTTGATGAGTACCTGGCGCAGCCGGCTGGGATCGCCCCGCACCCACTCGGGGGTGCCCGGTGCCAGCTCCAGGGTCATCGCCACCCCCTTGGCCTCGGCGCGCAGGGCCAGAGGCTTCAGGGTTTCCTCCAGCAGCCGCGGCAGCTGGAAGTCGATGGATTCCAGATCCAGCTTGCCCGCTTCGATCTTCGAGAAATCGAGGATGTCGTTGATGATGACCAGGAGAGCATCGGCAGAGGACTTGACCAGCTCCAGGTATTCCCGCTGGGTCGGATCCAGCTCCGTGTCCAGGGCCAGCTCGGTCATGCCGATGATGCCGTTCATCGGGGTGCGGATCTCGTGGCTCATGTTGGCCAGGAAATCCCCCTTGGCCTGGTTGGCCGCCTCGGCCATCTCCTTGGCCTGCTGCAGTTCGCGCTCCACCTGCTTGCGCCGGGTGATGTCCCGGAACAGCCACAGGTGGCCACGACAGTCCTCGGGCTGGGGAAAGGCGGGGAACAGGTAGATGGGTACGTAATCGAACTCCAGCACCCGCCCGTCCAGAAGCCGCAGTTCATGATTGAGCACCGGGCTGCCCGCCTGGATCAGACGCCTGACCTCGGCGGCGAAAGCCTCCGGATCGCTCATGGAAGCACTGCAAGCCTGCATCAGCGCCCGGGAAGGGTGGCCCACCACCTCGGCATTCGTGCCGCCGGTGCCGAACATCTCGAACAGGGCCTGGTTGGCCTGCAGCACCCGATGCTGCTCGTCCTCCACCAGCACCCCGGCCTGCATGCTCTCGATCAGGGCCGAGAGGCGGGAACTGGTGGCAAGCAGGCAGTCCTCGTCCCGCTTGCGGGCCGTGATGTCCTGGAAGGCCGCCACGGTGCCGATGAAGCGCTCGCCCTCGAACAGGGGCATGGAGACGATGGAGATGGGGAAGACGCTGCCATCCTTGCGCTGGAAGGTCTCCAGGTCGGAGCGGAATTCATGGCAGGCAGCGCCCGGCGCATGCAGGGGACACTCGTTCCGGGAGACGGGCAGGCCCGAGGCGGTGCGGCTGTGGATCAGGTCATGCACGTATTCACCCAGCAGCTCGTAGCGGGACCAGCCCAACATGCGCTCGGCCTCGGCATTGACGAAGGTGCAGCGCCCCTCCGCATCGGTGGCCAGCACCCCCTCGCCCAGGGCATCGGTGAGGCTCTTGAGAAAGCGGTTGTTCTCGGCGATCTGCTCTTCCTGGTCCTTGAGGCGCACCGAAGCCCGGTTCAGGGCCTGGACCAGCTCCCCCACTTCCTGGTTGCCCCGGTAGTCGGGCAGGGTCTCGCCGCGGCGCTGATCGAGACGGGAGGCGAAGTCGGCGGCCCGGGACAGGACCGCCATGGGGCGGCGCAGGATCAGGAACAGGAACAGCGCCGCCAGCAGCACGGCCAGGCAGGCCGTCAGCAGGCTGTCGCGCCAGATGTGGGCGCGCAGCTGCTCCAGGCGCGCCATGCTCAACTCCATGCGCAGCCAGCCCTGCAGCCCGGCCCGCTCCAGGGGTTGCCAGAGGATTTCGACCATCGGTCCGGCCGGTTCCACCAGGGGGCCGCCCATCGCCGCAGCGGGGGGCGGCAGGGCACCGCTGACCACATCCACGAAAGGCTCGTTCTGGACGTTCTTGCGCACCTGGGCCAGCACCTGGCCATCCGGGCCGACCAGGGCGAGACTGACGATTTCCCGGTATCCGGCGGACTGGCGCAGCAGACCGGCGATGGCTGCGGGGTCCCCGCCTTCGAGGGTATCGAGCAGGGAACCGGCCAGGGTACGGGCCAGCACCTGGGTCTGGGACAGGATCACCTCCCGGGCCAGGCCCACCTGCTCGGCAGCGGAACGCCAGGTGTAGATGAACACCAGGGCGGCAAACAGACCTGCCACGAGAAGGGCAAGCTGGGTGCGCAGCTGACGGGGCCAAAACAGGGACAAGGGCGACTCCGGGATCAGATCAGCGGAACCTCTTCATCCTGGAAGCGCGCACGGATCTCCAGCACCTCGTCCCAACCGCCGAGGAAGGCTTCGACACAGGCCGGATCGAAATGGCTGCCCCGGCCATCGAGGAGGAACTTGCGCGCATCCTCCAGGGACCAGGCCCGCTTGTAAGGCCGTTCGGAAGTGAGGGCATCGAACACGTCGGCCACGGCGACGATGCGGCCCATCAGGGGAATGGCCTCGCCGGCCAGATGCAGGGGATAGCCACTGCCGTCGAACTTCTCGTGGTGGGAACGGGCAATCTCCGCCCCCAGCTGCAGCACCGGCGAGGCGCTGCCGGTGAGCAGCTCGTACCCGAGGCGGGCGTGGCCCTTCATCACCTCGAACTCCTCGGGAGTCAGACGCCCGGGCTTGAGCAGGATGTAGTCAGGAATGCCGATCTTGCCCACATCGTGCATGGGCGCGGCCTGGAGCAGCAGGTTCTGGGTCGCCGCATCCAGCCCCAGCCGGGCGGCGATGAGGCGGGAATAGTGAGCCATGCGCTGGATGTGAGCGCCGGTTTCCGGGTCCCGGAACTCGGCGGCGCGGGACAGGCGGTAGATCAGCTCCCGCTCCTGCAGGCGGATGCGCTCCATCTGCTCGTCCACCAGGGCCTGGAGATGCAAGGCCCGGTCCGCCAGGAACTTCTGCCCCTGGCGCAGGGCCAGCATGTTGCGCGCCCGGGCGTCGAACTCGTTGCGATCCACGGGTTTGGTGAGGAAATCGTTGGCCCCACCCTGGAGCGCCTGGTAGCGGATGTCCTTCTGATCGTTGGCGGTGATCATCAGCACCGGGATCTCGGCCAGGCCGTGCAAGGCACGGAAGGACTGGATGAACTGCAGGCCATCCATGCCGGGCATCATGTAATCCACGATCACCAGGTCCGGCACCTCCTCCCGGCACCAGTCCAGCGCCTTGAGGGGATCATCGAAGAGCAGGGGCTCGCATCCCCCCAGCTTGAGCACCAGGTGCTTGAGCAGGGTCAGATTGATGTCACTGTCGTCGATGATGAGCACGCGTTCCATGGACTCTCCGGCCGGCAATCCCGGGGGCACCGGGACATATCGTCTCCTGGCCGGCAGTATAGCAGCCGGCCGATTGGACAATCGGGAAACGAATGCACATAATCGCCCCCTCCCTTTGCCCGGAGGAATTGCCCCGTGATGCCCTACCTGATCCTCGGCGAGGACGTGCCCGGCAGCCAGCAAGCCCGCCTAGCGGCCCGTCCCGCCCACCTGGCCCGGCTCCAGGCCCTGCAGGCCGAAGGCCGCCTGCTGCTGGCCGGCCCCTGCCCCGCCATCGACAGTCCCGACCCCGGCCCCGCCGGCTTCTCCGGCAGCCTGATCGTGGCCGAATTCCCCTCCCTCGAAGCCGCCCGCGCCTGGGCCGATGCCGACCCCTACGTGGCCGCCGGGGTCTATGGCCAGATCACCGTCAAGCCCTTCAGGAAAGTGCTGCCCGCATGAGCGGCGACACTCTCACGCAGATCCGGCAACGGCTGGACAGCCTCGCCCCCCTGCACCTGGAACTGACGGATGAATCCCACCTCCATGCCGGCCACGCCGGCGCCCGGGACGGCGGCGGCCATTACCGGCTCACCATCGTGGCCGAAATTTTCCGGGGCCGGAACACCCTGGCCCGCCACCGGCTGGTATATGATGCCGTCGGCAATCTGATGCAGGGTCCGGTGCATGCCCTGGCGATCCGCGCCCTGACACCCGAAGAAGCCTGAACTTTCCCAACAAGGACACGCAAGACATGCTGAAACTGACCCGACTCTCCCTGGCCCTGGTGGCCGGCGCCCTGATCTCCGCCCCCGCCCTGGCCCAGTCCAAGGCCTTCGTCACCGTGAACGGACAGGCCGTGCCCCAGTACGTGGCCGACGCTTTCATCAACGAACAGAAGGCCCAGGGCGCCCAGGACAATCCGGAATTCCGCAACGCCGTCAAGGAAGAGCTGATACGCCGGGAACTGCTGGTGAACGAAGCCCGCAAAAAGGGCCTGGACAAGAAGTCCGACATCATGGGCCAGATGGAAATCGCCCGGCAGGCCATCCTGATCCGCGCCTTCATCGCCGACTACCTGAAGGCCAACCCGGTCAGCGACGCGCAGCTGAAGAAAGATTACGACGCCTTCAAGGCCCAGCTGGGCGGCACCGAATACAAGGCGCGCCACATCCTGGTGGAGAAGGAGGAAGACGCCAAGGCCATCATTGCCAAGCTGGACAAGGGGGACAAGTTCGCCGACCTGGCCAAGCAGTCCCGGGACCCCGGCTCCAAGGACAAGGGCGGCGACCTGGGCTGGAGCGTTCCCGGCGCCTTCGTCAAACCCTTTGCCGACGCCATGGTGAAGCTGGACAAGGGCCGCTACACCAAGGAACCGGTCAAGAGCGACTTCGGCTACCACGTGATCCTGCTCGAAGACACCCGCGCCCTGACCCCGCCCCCCTTCGAACAGCTCAAACCCCAGCTGACCCAGCGGGCCAACCAGCAGAAGGTGGAACAGCTGATCGAGGAACTGCGCAGCAAGGCCAAGGTCAACTGACCCGCCCCGGCGCCCTCCCGAAACCGCCCGCCTGCCGGGCGGTTTTTCATTCCAGCCCGCCCTCGCCCGGCATCGTCGGCCCGGAGCCGGCATCCAAGGCAGCGCTCAGTCCGCCGCCACTTCCAGACGGTCGCGCCCGCCGCGCTTGGCCGCGTACAGGGCCGCATCCGCACGGCGGAACAGGGCATCGAGATCCGCATCGGCAGCCGTCAGGCTGGCCACGCCCATGCTCACGGTGAAGCCCAGCTCGCGCCCGTCCTGCAGGGGCAGACGGCTGGCACGCACCTGCTGCAGCAGCCGCTGCCCCAGTTCCAGGGCGCCCTCGGGGCCGGTCTCGGGCAGGATGATGCCGAACTCCTCGCCGCCCAGGCGCCCGAGGATGTCGGTACTGCGCAGGATGGCCCCCGTGCGGCCGGCCAGGAGCTTGAGCACCTCGTCTCCCACGTGATGCCCGTGGTTGTCGTTGATGGACTTGAAGTGATCCGCATCCAGCATCACCACCGACAGATCCCACTGGTAGCGGCGGGCCAGGTCGAAGAGCTGTTCCCCCTGCTCCATCAGGGCGCGACGGTTGAACACCCCGGTCAGGCCGTCGAGGGTGGCCAGGCGCTGCAGCTGCCATTCCGCTTCCTTGCGCTCGGTAATGTCGCGGATGATGCCCACATGCAGGGCTCCCTGCTCCTGCTCGGTGCTGCCCACGGTGACTTCGATGGGAAAGCGGCTGCCATCCCGGCGCCGCCCCTGCACCTCCCGCCCCCGGCCCATGCGCCGGGTGGTCTCCTTGCCCATGGCGTCGGCGACGTACTGCCCATGCGCCGCCTCCATGCCCTCGGGCATCAGCAGCCCGAGATCCTGCCCGACCACCTCCGCCGCCCGGTATCCGAACATCTGCTCGGCAGCCCGGTTGAATTCGAGGATGCGGCTCTCGCCGTCGATCACCACCACACCATCCATGGCGGTGTTCATGAAGGCACGGGCGCGGGCCTCGCTCTGCTGCAACTGGGCGGTACGCTCCTCGACCCGCTGCTCCAGCTCCCGGTTGGCCGCCTCCAGGGCATAGACGGCCTCCCGGCGGCGGCCGAACTGGCGGTAGGCCAGCAGCACCAGCGCCGCCAGGGCCAGGTTGAGCCCGAGGACCGCCGGCAGCCGGCCCCGGATCCCGTCCACCCAGGCCGCGTGGATCAGGGCCTCGGGCACCTGGATCGCCACCACCAGGGGATAGCGCTCCGAAGCCTCGAAATGGCCCATCACGGCATCGTTGCCGAGTAGCGGCGCCGCCCGCACCGCCCCCTGTCGCTGCTGCGGCAGGTAGCGGGCGAACAGGGGCTGGGCGGCCAGGGAGGCGTCTTCACAGGTCATGCCATGGCAGGCCAGGGCCACCCCATGGTCCAGAAAGATGCCGGACTCAAAGCCCTCGGGCAGCCCCTGAGCTTCCAGGAGGGCCCGCAGCCCATCGGGATTGATGCCCGCTGCAATCACACCGACAAACAGACCGCCGTCGTTGGTGACCCGCCGGCTGACCGGAATGAAGGCTTCCCCGTTGCGGCGGCTGGTCAGGGGTTCGCCAATGTAGAGTCCCAGATCCCAGTGCCCCACCTGCTGAACGAAATATTCCCGGTCGCTCAGGTCCAGGGGCACGGCAGGGAATTCCTGGGAGTGCTCTGCCAGGACACCGTCCGGGCGCACCAGGAACAACCAGCGTACCCCTTCGGCCAGGGCATTGCGGCGCACCAGCAGACGATGCACGTACAGATCAGCATGACCCGATATCCCACCCCGGGCCGCCAACACTTCGGAAATCCCGGTGAGCAGGTAATCCACCTGCCGCATCTTGGTTTCGGCGCGCTGCAGCACCATCCTGGAAGCGTGCCGTGCGAGGATTTCCGCCTCGCTAAAGCGCTCTTCCCGGTCCCGCCAGGCCAGGAAGGCCAGCACCCCGTTCAGGAGCAGGAGTGCGGCCAGGGCCCCCAGCCCGAGCAGCTTTCCGGCCCTGCGCATCTGTTCGGTCAGCCCCGCGTTCATGCAAGCTCCCCACGTCTCATCCGTCCATCTTACCTGCAAGCCCCGGGGCCTTCACGCCCTTGTAATCAAGCCCTCCTAGCATTGCCCCTTCCCGACACCCTGGAGAGTTGCCGCCATGTTCAATCCCTTTCCGCACCTGATTCCCGAACGTCATGCCCAGCAGGGGGCCGCCTTCCCCGCCCCCACCGGCGAGCCGGAAGAGGCCCTGGCCCTGAAGGCCCTGATCCGGGACAAACAGCTCACCGCGGTCTTCCAGCCCATCCTCGACTGCCGCGCTCATAGCCACATGGGCTTCGAGGGCCTGATCCAGGGCCCGGAAAAGCATCCCCTGCACTCCCCCGATGCCCTGTTCAGCGCCGCCCGGCGCAACCATCTGAGCCTGGAGCTGGAACATGCCTGCCGGGAAACCATCCTCGAAGCCTTCGCCCGCCTGCGCCTGCCGGGCAAGCTGTTCATCAACGCCAGCCCTGCCTGCCTGCTCGACCCCCGCTTCAAGAACGGCGAAACCCTGGCCTTCCTGCGCCAGCTGGGCCTGCCGCCCTCCCGCATCGTGATCGAGCTGACCGAAAACCAGCAGATCACCGATTTCCCCGAAATCCAGGCCACCCTCGCCCATTTCCGCAGCCTGGGCTACCAGATCGCCATCGACGACCTGGGCGAGGGGTTTTCCAACCTGCGCATGTGGTCCGAGATCCGCCCCGAATACGTCAAGATCGACCGGCACTTCATCACCGGCATCGGCCAGGACGACCTCAAGTTCCAGTTCGTCAAGGCCATGCAGGACCTGGCCGAAACCTGCTCGGCCCACATCATTGCCGAGGGCATCGAGAGTGCCGCCGATCTGCAAACCGTGCGCGATCTGGGCATAGCCCATGGCCAGGGCTATTTCATCGCCCGGCCCAGGGCGACCCCCTCGACCTGCCCGGACCAGGAAGTGCTGGATGTGCTCTGCAGCCGCCGGGTGGCAGTGTTTCCCCAGGCCATGGCGGGCAACAGCATCACCACGGCCCGCACCCTGCTGCACTACATCGAACCCATCTCCTGCCAGGCCGACAACGACCAGGTGTTCCTGCGCTTCGAGAACGACCCGCAGCTGGAAGTGCTGCCCGTGGTGGAAGGCGAAACTCCCGTCGGCCTCATCAACCGCCACACCCTGATCGACCGCTTCGCCCGCCCCTTCCGCCGGGAACTGTATGGCAAGAAGCCCTGCACCCTGTTCATGGACCCGGCCCCCCTGGTGGTGGACGAGAACGCCACGGTCCAGGAGCTGGGGCTCATCCTCTCCCGGGCCGCGCGCCACTACCTGTTCGACGGCTTCATCGTCACCAGCCAGGGACGCTACACCGGGGTGGGCAGCGGCCACGACCTGATGGTCCTGATCACCGAGATGCAGATTTCCGCCGCCCGCTACGCCAATCCCCTCACCCAGTTGCCCGGTAACGTGCCCATCAACGAACACATCGACCGGCTCTTGAAGGCCGGGGTGCGGTTTGCCGCCTGCTACGCGGACCTGGACAACTTCAAGCCCTTCAACGACATCTACGGCTACCGCCGTGGCGACGACGTGATCCAGCTGCTCGGCCAGATCCTCGTGGAGGTGGCCGACGCCCGGCTCGACTTCGTCGGCCACATCGGCGGGGACGACTTCCTGATCCTGTTCCAGAGCAACGACTGGGAAGCCCGCTGCGCCCGGGCCCTGAAGCTGTTCGACGAGCGGGTGCTGCCCATCTTCAGCGCCGAGGACCTGCAGCGCGGCGGGCTCCTCGGGGAAAACCGGCACGGTGAGGTGGTGCTGCATCCCCTGCCCGCCCTCTCCATCGGCGCCCTGATGGCCGACAGCTGCCACTACGAATCGCACCACGAAATCGCCACCGCCGCCGCCGATGCCAAGAAACAGGCCAAGAAACAGCGGGGGTCGAGCCTGTTCATCGAACGGCGGCGCCCCTACCCTGCTTCCCCTGCAAGCCGGGACGGCCAGACCTGATCTTTTAGCCCCTGCTACCCATGCAAGCATTCTTTCTGCCCGCCACCCAGCTCATCGACCAGCTCAGCTACCGGATCAAACTGCTGTTGCTGGCCGGCCTTGCCCTTTTGCCCCTAGGCGGCATCACCCTGCTGCTGGCCCTCGAAATCCACCAAGATGTCCAGGCGCTCGAAACCGAACGCTCTGGCCTGGAAACGGTGCTCCCCGAATTGGAGCGACTCCGGCAGATCCAGGAGGGAGCCGCCGTCCTGGAAGCCTTCAAGGCACGGGTGAGCCAGTCTGGCCTGCCCCAGGACGGCGCCCCCCGGACTCATACGCTGATCGGCATCCTCACCGCCAAACTGCCCGAACTCATCGAGGAACTGGGCCCCGTGCGGGACATGGGCAAAAAAGCCATCGAAAACCAGCGTCTGCCCCACTCCCAGCGCGAGAAACTGACAGTCGCCCAGGCCGGTTTCGTGACCCTGATGGACTGGATCGCCAGCGATCTGGAACGCGCTCATGTCCTGAGCGAGGCGAACGAATCGAGCCGGAACCGGCTCCAGCCGGCTTTCGACGCGCTCAACCGCGCGCTTTTGGCGTTTCAGGAAATGCTGTCTACCAAGGTGATCAACACCAGCGACTTCGATCAGGACCCCGGCGCTTTTGCCGCGCAAGGCGACCAGGTTTTGGATGCCGCCCTGGAACTGGCCCGCACCCTGGAACCCGAGATCCGCGCCTCACTCGAGGCACGGCATCGCATCGCCTTGCAAAAGCTCCACCTCAGCCTGGCAGGGCTGGGATTGATGGCATTGGCCTTGGCCTATCTGCTCACCGGGGCGTATCTTTCCATCCTGCATAGCATCCGGGAACTGCAGCAAAGTGCCGACGCGATGTCCGGAGGGGACCTGACCCGACAGGCCCGACAGCTTACGGCCGATGAAATCGGGGCAGCCGCCAGCGCCTTCAACCGGATGCGGACCAGCTTTGCCAGCCTCATTCGTCAGACCCGCTCGGCCAGTGCCAGACTCGCAGCCAGTACCGACCTGTTGGCCGAGGAAAGCGAGCGGATCACCCAGGCATCCCGCAGCCAGACGGAGGCCACCCAGCAAACCTCGGCTGCCATCCAGGAACTGACCGTGAGCATCCACGAAATCAGCGAACATGCCCGGGAAACCGCCCGGATTGCCACTCAAGCCGGAGAATGCTCGCGACAAGGACAGGAACTCGCCAGAAGCGCCGCAAGCCAGATGCAAGGAGCGGTAGAAGCCATCCGCAGTTCGGCACGGGCCGTAGGCGAGCTCGAAGCCCGCTCGCAAGCAGTCGGGCGCATCGTCGCCGTCATCAGGGACATCGCCGAGCAAACCAATCTGCTCGCCCTCAACGCCGCCATCGAAGCCGCCCGGGCCGGGGAACAGGGCCGAGGCTTTGCCGTGGTGGCCGACGAGGTGAGGAAGCTGGCGGACCGGACCGGGCAATCCACCGCCGAGATCGCAGCCACCATCGCCGCCATTCAAGGCGAAATCCAGGCCGTGGTGGCCGATATACGCCAGAGCAGCGAACGTGTCGACCAGGGGGTGCAAGTGGTGGATGCCCTATCTTGCTCCCTGGCCAGCATCCATGAACAGGTGAACACTTCGCGCCTGCACGTGAGCGAAATCGTGGATGCCACAAGCGCCCAGAGCGATGCAGCCAATGAAATGGCACGCAACGTCCAGGAGGTGGCGATGCGGGTGGAACAGACCCACCAAGCCCTGGAACGCAGCGGCGCCACCGTCCATGACATCCAGGCACTTGCCCGGGAACTGGAAGCCGCCGTGCGCCACTTGCGCACCGATTAATCGTCGGAATCGAGCCGCGCCAAGGTCCAGGCATTGCGGCCGGCAGCCTTACTGACGTACATGGCCGCATCAGCGGCTTCGAGCAAAGCCTGGGCGGTACTGCCATGCTCGGGGAACAGGCTGATGCCGATACTGACCCTGACCGGCAAGGACAAGCCGTCCAGCGTCAGGGGGGCCTGAAAGCGTTGCAGAAGCTTGTCCGCGACCCGCAACACTTCCTCCCGGCCCTGCACCGGATCGAGCATCACCACGAATTCGTCCCCAGACAGCCGCGCCGCCGTGTCGCTCTCGCGCACCCCTCCCTGGAGACGGTGGGCAACCTCCTGCAGTAGCCGGTCCCCCACCTGGTGTCCATGGTGGTCATTGATCTCCTTGAAGCGGTCCAGATCCACGAACAACACGGCGAGCTGGTGCCCCTGACGCCGGGCCTGGGCCAGGGCGACCTGAAGGCGATCGAGGAAAGTCAGGCGATTGGGCAGTCCGGTCAGCGCATCGTGGTGGGCCAGATAAGCCATGGCCTGGCGGTTGCTTTCCAGGGTGTCAAGCTGCTGCTGAATCTGTGTCTGCATATCCCGCACCCCCCTGGCCAGCTGCCCGATCTCATCACGCCGCGCCAAAGGCAGCCCCTTGCCCTGTTGCTCCCCCCTGGAAAAACCGCGCACCACGCCGAGAATGTCGGCGAGCGGGCGGGTCACGGCGCGCGAAGCGAGCCAGGCTAGAAACAGCGCCAGCACGCTAAAGACCAGCACGATGCGAAGGATATGCTCACGCAGCTCCCGGTTATCCCGCAATACTTCGTCGAGCGATTCGGACAGGCCGAGAATGAAAAAGCGCTGGCTGGCAAACTCGGTCGGCTGAAAACGCGCCAGGGCGGCAACCACCTCAGGCCGCAAGGTCTGTTTCCCCTGGGAGGTATTGACGACAACTCGCTCAAGCTCACCTGCCACAATCGCAGCGGCGGCCGGAAAACCCTCCTGGATCAGAAAACGCTGGCCGCGCTCGAATCCGAAGGTCTTGCTGGCATCCGGATGAATGAGGAAATCGCCCCACTCATTGGCCAGATAGATCCGATAAGCCGGGGGCAACTCCCGGCGCAAGGTATCGAACAGGGTCTCCAGATCCACGTTGATCACCGCCAGTCGTTCGTTCCCTCCCTGCCGGCCGGACACCGGCACGGCCACGATCACCGTGGGGCGCTCGAAACCCGAGTGGGCGCCGGCCTCCCGATTGATGAACACCTTCGACAGATACACCTGCTCCGGCGCCAGGCGCAAAGCCTGGGACACGTAGAGCTTGTGGCCCTTTTCCTGCAGATCGGGAGCGCTGACCCGGGTAATGCGCGCTCCGTCCCGATCCACCCGGATGCGTTCCAGCCCATGCGGGCGGGCATCGATGAGCCGGACCTGGAAATATTCGGGATGGGTCTCAAGCAGGGCACAGGCCGCCTCGGTCAGCATGGCCGCATCGGGCTCCGGCGCCCGGGCCAGGCTGGCGAACAAGCGGGCATCCTTGGCCGCGCCCCCCAGCGCCGCCAGAAAGCGCTCGCCCAGCACCTGGGTGGCGGTCATCAGGCTTTTCTCGGCACTATCCAGCAACAGGCGCCGGCTGGTGGCATAGGCGTAATAGCCGGTGAGCCCGGAAGCCAGCACCGCCAGCAGTGCCAGGATCAGGGCCAGCCGGGGCGCCATGCCGACCTTCATGGCAACCGCTCCGGCCGGTCACCGGAAATCACCCGCTCCCAGAGCTTGCCGCGCCGCTCGCTGTCTTCCACGGGTTCCAGCCAGACGATGCGCCCCCCCTCCGTACCGGGCCACTCCCCCTGCAAGGTATTGGCCAGGCCGTGATGGCTGCTGAGGCGCCGACTCACCTGGGGCTCCAGCATATAGTCGATCCAGGCCTCGGCCAGTTCCCGCCGGCGGGTCTTGCTGCTGATCACCCAGCAGTCGAGCCAGGCCAGGGCCCCTTCCCGGGGAATCACGTAGCCGATATCGGCCCCCGCCTGGCGCAGGGCCCGCACCTGCTGCCCCCCATAATTGGCGAACACCAGGGCCACCGGATTGGTGCGGAACAACTCCACCACTTCCTCGGGCTGGCTGTAGAAAGCCAGCACGTTGCGGCGCAGGGCCACCAACTGGAGCACCAGGGGTTTCCAGTCCCTGTCCCGCAGCCGGAACGGATGCAGGCCCAGGCGCATGGCCGCCAGGGAGAAATTGTGACTGCTGCCGTCGAAGGCCAGGACCTGGCCCTGGTAGCGGGGGTCCCACAAGGCAGCGATGGAATCCGGGGCTTCCTGCACCAGTTTCCGGTTGTAGATCAGGCCCATGTGCGCATAGGTGTAGGGCACCCCGTAGACCAGGCCGGCACGGCTCAGGCCGGGAATGGCGGCCGGATTGCGAAAGACCGGCAACTGCTTGCGGGTGCCGGGCAGACGACCGAAATCCACCGGCGCGGCGATCCCCTCATCGATATAGCGCTGGAGCTCCGCCGTATTCACGGCAAAAACATCGAAGTCCCGCCCCTGTCCGGCCCCCATGCGCTGCCACAGGGCATCGTCCGAATCCACGATGCTGAGCTGGACCCTGACCCTGTGCCGCTGCTCGAAGGCCTCCACCAGATCCTGGTCGGCATAGCCCGGCCAGGCCAGCACACGCAACACCTCCTCCGCCTGGACCGAAAGACTCGGCACCAGCCCCAGCAGCAACAGGAAGAGCATGGCAAAAGGGCGCATGGTTCCATGATAAGCCGATTACTCCGCCCCTCACATGCAAAAAAACACCCCGGCAGCAAGGGCCGGGGCAAACGAGCAAAATCGGTCAGGGCCGGGCCAAGCCGGCCGGGTTTCACTGCAGGGCGGCAACAGATCCGTCAGAAGCTTGCTGCAGGTTGGCAGTGCTTGCCTGGGCCTGTGCCGCCGCCAGGTTGGCCAGCTGGGCAAAACGCGCTTCGAGCAGGGCGACGGATTCCCGCACTGCATCGGCCCAGCCGGTCAGCCCCCGCTCCGTCTGCTGAATGCTCTCCTTCAAGGTGGAGAGGGCTGGCAGCACTTCGACCGGGCTGCTGGCCCGAGCCCGTTCCAGTGCGGTAACCAGCAACTGGTCCAGCACCCGGGTCTGAGTGGCAGCGGTGATGATGACCGTCTGCTGGGCATCACCGATGATTTCCAGCGGTTCTCCCAACAGCACGGCAGACTGGGACTGGAGGCCGCTCAACCACTGGCCGGAAGGCATCAGGGATTGCGGCTGGCTGCTCAGCAGCTGCAACTGCTGACGGCCCAGGCGGGTAAACAACTCGGTCAAGCGCTCGGAAGCGCTGACGCAGGCGGCCGTGGCGGTCTGGAAATTATTGAGGCTGTGCTGACGCCCGCTGGCGATTTCGGCAGGGGAAAGATACATGGCGGGACTCCCGATGATGGATTCATGAGGAGCAGCGTAGACGGTCGATATTACATGCGGATGAAAGCGACGAAGAGCCGACGAAAGAAATGCGCGACAGCACCTCTGCGCTACCGGAATACCACACAGGGCATCATTCCCAGGGCGGCTCGGCGGCGAGGAAATGGCCGATGGCGGCGGGCAGGGCGTCTACCAGGGCGCCCGCCCGCCCGGCCAGCCAGGCTTCGGGGAGGCGGGCGGTGGCGGTGGGGAGCAGCTCATGGACCAGGGTCTGGGCGGTGGCCAAGTCGTTCAGATGGCCCAAAACTTCCTGCAGATCGACCAGACCGGCCAGGTAGCGTTTGCTACGCTTTTCGCCGAACAGGCTGGCGAAGAATTCCAGGGCGTAACGCAGTTTCTTGAAGGCGATACGCAGTTCGTGCCGGGCTTCCGGGTCGAGGTTGCGCACGGCTTCCCCCAGGCGGACCACCTGCCGGGCCCGGCTCATGAGCCGGCGCCGGGCAAGCTTCTGCAGGGGCGGCATTTCTGCCGCGAATTCGAGGCCATTCAGGGCCCCTTCAAAGTCCAGCAGCAACAACCGGGCTTCGGGGCTTGCCAGGGCGGCCCGGGCGGCCCGGCGGGCCTGCTGGCGCCGGCGGGTGGCCAGGGTCTTGAGGCGCGCCACCAGGGCTTCGGCTCCCAATTCCCGCTCCATCAGGGGCAGGGTTTCGGCCAGGAAGACGTCCAGATTGCGGCAGTCGCCCAGGGCATTGGCCATGTCCCGCCAGCGTTCGCTGAATTCGGTGACGAAGCCCTGGGGCAGCCAGGGGGCGAACAGTTTCAGGGCGGAGCGCAGGCGCCGGATGGCGACCCGGGCCTGGTGCACGAATTCGGGTTCGTCACAGAGCGCAAGACCCGGCAGGTTGAGGCAGAGATGGCCGATGCAGTTGCGGGCGATGTGCAGGAAGGCCCGCCCTCCATCCTGGCCCATCGGCAGGGAAGGCCGGGCCCGGCTGGCGACGGGCGGCTGCCCCGCCTGGCGGGCCTGATCCACCGGGCTCAGCATCACCGGCTCCAGGGCAAAGCGGGCGAGCAGGGCGCGGCAGAGCAGGAACACCGCTGCATCGCCCCCTTCCAGAGGCTGGACATGGACCCGGGCCAGGGCATGGCAACCTGCCTCCAACTGCTGTTCCACCCGTTCCAGCAACAGGCCGGCGGGACCGGAGGCCGTGTCCACCCGCAGCCGCTCTTCCTTGATGGTTTCGCTGCAGACCCGTTGCAGATGGGCCGCGTGCTTCTGCAGCCACTGACGCAGCGCCTTGTCCTGCACGAATTCGAAGTCAAAGCCGCTCGGGCCACAGTAGGCAGCGGCCAGCAGTTCCTCCCGCCAGCCCAGCCCCCTTTGCTCCTGATGGTTCCGGCCATGGCCGGGTTGCCGCAGGAGTTCCAGGCGCCATTCCCAGCCGCAGCGCACCCGGGCCAGCAGCAGCCCCCGGCCGGCCAGGGCGGCCTCGGGGGTATCGAAGTATTCCACTTGCCGCTCCTGGCGCTGCCCCCCCGGCCTTGGGCAAGGCGGGGTGCTGGCGCAACAGGCGCAGTTCAGCAGGGGAAAGCAGGTAATGGAACATGGATATCTCTCCCTCTCGGCCTGCCCAGGCATTTATTGCATTTTTATGACAAAACATGGCTTTAGCCATGAAACCGGGGCCATCTTACCCCCGCCGGCGGTGCTCACCAAGTGCCCCTGCCTGTCGTCAAGTTGTCATGGAAACTGCCTAGCATGAGACTTTTACCTGCCTTTTCGTGCCATGCGCATCTTGATGATTTCCGATGTGTATTTTCCCCGGGTAAACGGAGTTTCCACTTCCATCGAAACCTTCCGCACATGCCTGGCGCAGCAGGGAGTGGAAGTGACCCTGGTGGCCCCGCGCTATGGTTCGGAACAAAGCAGCGATGGACTGATCCGCCTGCCCTCCCGCAGCATTCCCCTGGACCCGGAAGACCGTCTGATGTCCTACCGGGCCGCGCTGGAACTGGCGCCCCGCCTGGAACAGGAGGGCTACGACCTGGTCCACATCCAAACTCCCTTCGTCGCCCATTACGCTGGGGTCGCTCTGGCCCGGCGCCTGGGAATCCCGGCGGTGGCCACCTATCACACCCTGTTCGAGGAATATCTCTACCACTACATTCCCTTCCTGCCCCGGGAGTGGCTGCGCGGCCTGGCCCGCCGCTATTCCCGGCGCCAATGCAATGAACTGGCCAGGGTCATCGTGCCCTCCACGGCCATGGCTGAGCGCCTGCGGGAATACGGAGTCGGCACGGCCCTGGAAATCCTGCCCACGGGCATTCCCCTGGAGCGCTTCGCCAAGGGGGACAGGGCGGCCTTCCGCCAGCGCCACGGCATCGCTCCGGACCGCCCCCAGGCCTTGTTCGTGGGCCGGGTGGCCCATGAGAAGAACATCGACTTCCTGCTGGAGGCCCTGCAACTGGCCTGCCGCCGCATTCCCGACCTGTGCTTGGTGGTGACGGGCGAAGGTCCCGCCCGCCCTGCCCTGGAGCGCCGGGCAGAACAACTGGGGTTGCGGAACAATGTGCTGTTCCTGGGCTATCTGGACCGGATCAGGGAACTGCCAGATGCCTACGCAGGTTCGGACCTGTTCGTGTTCGCCTCCCGCACCGAAACCCAGGGTCTGGTCCTGCTGGAAGCCATGGCAGCGGGGCTGCCGGTGCTGGGCCTGGCGGCCATGGGTACCCGGGACATCCTCGAACCGGAACGGGGCTGCCAGGTGGGTGCCGATGACATTCCCCGCTTCGCCAGCCAGATGGCTGATCTCTTCGAAACGCCGACCAAACGGCAACGGTTGGCGGCAGAAGCGCCCCACTATGCAGCGGAATGGTCCGACCGGGCCATGGCCGGACGCCTGGCCACCTTTTATGAAAACGTCTGCCGCCAGCATCGCGAGCAGTTCCACCCGGGCCCCAGCCCCCTGCCCCGGGTACTCAATAGCCCCTGACTATGCGAGGCATGCAGACAGACAATTGGATCATCCCCCCCTGAGTCTGCACAATAAGTGCCGCTGGATTGCTCGTTTTCCTGATTTTTGCCCAGGGAAAACACCCGATCCCGACAGAGAGCAAAAAGCCGGGCGGCATGTACCGCCCGGCACCCGCCTGCCCCTCAGCCTTTCCAAGCCCAACTCATTAAACAAGACTATTGCAGGTATTTTTAGGATCGATTTCAGCAATCCCAGGCCAACTGCTGTAATGGAGGCATGAAGCACAGCCCTGGAGTTGAAAATGAAAACCCTGCCTTTGCCCCGTACCCCCTGGCGCAGGTTCCAGTTCGGCATGGGCGTCCTGATTGCCGGCACCGGCTTTGGCGTGATCCTCGAAAAACTGCTGCAACTGTTCATGGCATGAACTTGCCGGAGAACTTTCCCGGCCCGGCAGCCACTAAGAGATGCAACAACCCACAAAGGAACCAGCACCATGGCAAGCACAGTCACCCTTGGCGGCAACCCGGTACAGGTGGAGGGCCTGTTTCCCCAGCCCGGTCAAAAAGCACCGCCCTTCACCCTGGTCGGCAAGGATCTGGCCGATGTTTCCCTCGCCCACTTTGCCGGCAAGCGCAAGGTCCTGAACATCTTCCCGAGTGTGGACACCCCGGTCTGCGCGGCTTCGGTGCGCCACTTCAACCGGGCGGCCAGCCAGCTGGAAAATACCGTGGTGCTGTGCATTTCCGCCGACCTGCCCTTTGCCCAGAACCGTTTCTGCGGCGCCGAGGGGCTGGAAAATGTGGTGACCCTATCCACCCTGCGCAACAAGGATTTTCCCAAATCCTACGGCGTGGCCCTGACCAGCGGCCCCCTGGCCGGGCTGACAGCCCGGGCTGTGGTGGTTCTGGATGAAAACAATCGGGTGCTGCACAGCGAACTGGTACCGGAAATCAAGCAGGAACCCGACTACGACGCAGCCCTCAAGGCCCTGGACTGACACAGCGGCCAGACCATGCAAAACGGGCGGGGATTCCCCCGCCCGTTTTGCATGGAAATTGCGTAAAGCCGCTGGAAGTCAGCCATCCAGCAGGCTGCGCAGCATCCAGGCCGTCTTTTCATGGACCTGCATGCGCTGGGTGAGCAGATCGGCGGTGGGCTCATCGCTGGCGGCATCCACCACGGGGAACATGTTGCGTGCGGTACGCACCACGGCCTCCTGGCCTTCCACCAGTTGCACGATCATTTCTTCGGCGCTGGGCACGCCCTTGGGTTCGGGAATGCAGGTGAGCTTGGCAAACTCGCTGTAGGTGCCGGGGGCAGGATAGCCCAGGGCACGGATGCGCTCGGCAATCAGGTCCACGGCCAGGGCCAGTTCGTTGTACTGCGTCTCGAACATCAGGTGCAGGGTGTTGAACATGGGCCCCTTCACGTTCCAGTGGAAGTTGTGGGTCTTCAAGTACAAGGTGTAGGTATCGGCCAGCAGATGGGAGAGGCCCTCGACGATCTTGGCTCGCGCTTTTTCGTTGATGCCGATGTCGATGGCGGGAGCGCTGGTGGCGGCCTTGCTGCTGGGTTTCTTGCTGCTGGTTTTGGCTGACATGTCTGAACTCCTGTGTTGTGCTCGTTCACAAAGTCCGGTGGCGGCGGCTGGCCGGATAGGTTCATTTGTAACCCGGAATATGGCTCAGGGCAAGCCTGAAAGGGCTTTTCCCCCATGGTTTTCCTGGCGTCATGAAAAAACAATAAATCCGCCATCTCTCCCTGCTAGGGTGGCCAGCTTTGCCACTACCTCAAGGAGAAAAATCGTGACCCTGCCTCCCCTGGGAACGGAAAGCCCCCACCAGGAAAGCCCCTACAAGGGCAAAACCGGCCTGCGCCGGATCTGGAATGCCCTGCATTACTCCCTGGCCGGACTCTCGGCAGCCTACCGGCACGAAGACGCCTTCCGCCAGGAAGTGCTGCTGGCCGCCCTGCTGATTCCCCTCGCCCTGTTCCTGCCGGTGCCCGGCCTGGGCAAGGCGATGATGGTGGCCAGCATCCTGCTGGTGCTGGTGGTGGAACTGCTCAATTCCGCCATCGAAGCGGTGGTGGACCGGGTTTCCCTGGAAAGCCACCGGCTTGCCAAGCGGGCCAAGGATATCGGTAGTGCCGCCGTGCTGGTGAGCCTGCTCAATGTGATGCTGGTCTGGGTCCTGGTGCTGCTGGGGTAAGAAAAGCATCACAAAATCGTCAAACCGCTGTCGTTCAGGCTCGCCACCATCGGCTTCATGAGCCAAGACGACAACATCATCCGGCACATGGCCAAGAAGCCCCGTCTGCGGGTCGCCATGGTGACGGAAACCTTCCCCCCGGAGGTCAATGGCGTTGCCATGACCCTGGGCCACATGGTCAAAGGACTCCTGGCCCGGGGACACTCCATCCAGGTGGTGCGCCCGCGCCAGGGTGAAGGAGACATCCCCTGCCGGGAGGAGCACTTCCAGGAAACCCTGGGGCCCGGGGTGCCGATTCCCCGCTACAGTGGCCTGCGTTTCGGCTTGCCCCTGCAGACCCGGCTCTGCCAGCTCTGGTCCCGGCAACGCCCGGACCTGGTCCATGTGGCCACCGAAGGCCCCCTGGGCTGGTCCGCCGTGGCCGCCGCGAGAAAGCTGAAGCTGCCAGTGACCTCGGGCTTTCACACCCACTTCGATCACTACAGCCGCCACTACGGCTTTGGCTGGCTGACGCAAGCCGTGGCCGGCTACCTGAAGCGCTTCCATAACCGCACCGCCGCCACCTTCGTGCCCACCCTGGAAATGGCCCAGGAACTGGGGAAGCAGGGCTATGCCAATCTCCAGGTTCTGGCCCGGGGCGTGGACCGCAAACTGTTCGATCCGGCCCGTCGCTCGGAAGCCCTGCGCCGGGAATGGGGGCTCGGCCCCGACGACCTGGCCGTGCTGGTGGTGAGCCGCCTGGCACCGGAAAAAAATCTACCCCTGGCCCTCAGGGCCTTCCAGGCCATCCTGTCGGTCCGTCCCGATGCCCGGCTGATCCTGGTGGGCGATGGACCAGCCCGCAAGAGCCTGGCCCAGGGCTGCCCCCGGATTCACTTCGCCGGGATGCGGACCGGAGAAGACCTGGCCAGCCACTACGCCTCCGGCGACCTGTTCCTCTTTCCCAGCCTCACCGAGACCTTCGGTAATGTAACCCTGGAAGCCATGTCCAGCGGCCTGCCGGTGGTGGCTTACCGCTGTGCCGCCGCAGGCGAAGTGATCGAAGATGGCCACTCGGGCCTGCTGGCGCCCCCCGGCAATGAAGCCGCCTTCATCGCCGCCGCCCGCCGCCTCGCCGCCGAGCCGGAACTGCGGCGGCAACTGGGGCCGGCGGCCCGGGAACGGGTGGCCCCGATTGACTGGGAGCGCATCCACGAGCGCCTGGAAACGGCCTTCCTGCATGTGGTGCGGCGCCACCAGCGCCTGCCCGGCGAGCCCCCCTTCCTGCAGATCGTACCGGACTGATCCCATGCCCCAGGTCCGCTCCGTCTTCATCTCCGACATCCACCTGGGCACCCGGGCCTGCCAGGCCGGACATTTGCTCGACTTCCTCAAGGAATATCCCTCCGACTACCTGTATCTGGTGGGGGACATCGTCGATTTCTGGGCCATGAGCCGGGGTATCCATTGGACCTCGGCCCAGAACACGGTGGTGCAGAAAATCCTGCGCCGGGCCCGGCACGGGGATCGGGTGATGCTGATCCCCGGCAACCACGACGAGGCCCTGCGGGAGTACGTAGGGACCGCCTTTGGCGACATCCGCATCGAACGGGAATGGGTGCACACCGCCGCCGACGGGCGCCGCTACCTCCTGGTGCACGGGGATGAATTCGACCAGATCACCCGCCACCACCAGTGGATCGCCATCCTGGGGGATGCGGCCTACAACATCCTGGTACGGGCCAACATCATGCTGTCCTGGCTGCGCCGCAAGCTGCGGCGGCCGGGCTACTGGTCCCTGGCCGGCTACGCCAAGCGCAAGGTGAAGAAGGCAGTGAACTTCATCTTCGACTTCGAGGATGCCGTAGCCCATGAAGTCCGCCAGCGGGGCCTGCACGGGGTGATCTGCGGCCACATCCACTGGGCCACCATCCGGGAAATGCAGGGGCTCACCTACATCAACTGCGGAGACTGGGTGGATAGCTGCACGGCCATCGTGGAACACCAGGACGGCCGGCTCGAACTGGTGCACTGGCACATGGGCAGCCGGGAAAAGGCTGCCGAAACGGAAACGTCCCAAGCCTCCCCCTTACCGGAACTGCTGCCCCAGCCCTTGCTGAAACAGGAACAGGAAGCAGGGGCCGACGCCCCATTCAGACAACGCCGTTGGCCTTCAGGAAAGGCACGTAAGCCTTGTCCACCTTGAGGATGTGATGGATCAGCCAGGCCTTGAGGAATTCCAGGGCCTCTTCCGTGACCGGATCGCCCCCTTCAAAATTGAGCAGCAGGTTCATGGCCTGATTGGTAAACCGGTCATGCTCCTGTTTGTGGGCCGAGGTTTCCGGGTAATTGAGGCGGGTAAACAGGTCTTCCTCGAGAATGAAGTGGTTCATGGTGTAATCCACCAGTCCTTCCGGCACCTCACCCACCACCCGGGGATCGGGATTCTGGCTCTCGATCTGCTCATAAAGGCGGTTCGTGGCGTCCACCAGCCAGCGGTGCTGGCTGTCGATGGACTCGATTCCCAGGACGAACTCGTCGGACCAGGGCATGAATGCAGACACGGTATTTCCTCCCATCGTTCAGGGCTCGAGCCCTCTTTGGGCCCTAGGATGCCATCATCCTGCCCCCAGGAAAAGCCCCTCCGCTGCCCCGCCCCGGGCCGGGCTTGCACCCTGCCGGCGATCCCAGCAGAATGACATGAACCTCACACCACACGGAGACACCCCATGAAACCCCTGCCCCGCCTGCTGCTGGCCCTGTCCTCCCCCCTGCTGCCCCTGATGGCCCAGGCCGATGTGGGCCTTGCCACCTCCAAGAACTGCATGGGCTGCCATGCCATGGACAAGAAGCTGATCGGCCCATCCTACAAGGACATCGCCGCCAAGTACAAAGGCCAGAAGGATGCCGAGACCTATCTCCAGGGCAAGATCCTGAAGGGCGGCACGGGCGTCTGGGGCAGCATGGCCATGCCGCCCTCCGCCAATGTTTCCGACGCCGAGGCACGCAAGCTGGCCGCCTGGATCCTCACCCAGTAAACCCGTTCCGCCCCCGCTGGCCGGCGCGTCCGGCCTTTGGCATTTGCACGCTCCGGCAACGGCCTGCCAACCCCCGCGCAAATGGAAACCCAACCATGAAGACCCTGCTGCCCTCCCTGCTCGCTGCCGGCCTGACCCTGGCCGCCGGCGCCACCCTGGCCCATGGCCAGGCCCACGGACACAAGCACGCCCCGGGCCACGGCGCCCACGTGCACGGCCAGGCCCGGCTGCTGCTGGCTGTGCACGGCAACACGGTGCAGATCAGCCTGGAAAGCCCCCTGGACAACCTGCTCGGTTTCGAACACGCGCCGCGCACTCCAAAAGAAAAAGAGGCGGTCGAGGCCATGCTGGCTCGGCTCAAGGCGCCGGAAACCCTGCTGGCCCTCAGCCCGGCAGCCGGCTGCAAGGCCGAACCGGCCCAGGTTTCCGCCCTGCCGGGTCAGGACGGTCAGGACAGCCACGGCGACCTGGAGGCGGATTTCAGCTTCACCTGTGCCAACCCGCCCCGGGACCTGGAAGTGAAACTGTTTACCGCCTTCCCCCGCCTGAAGCGACTGGACGTGCAGCTGGCGACCCCCGCCGGCCAGGCCGCCCAGCGGCTCGCCCCGGGCAAGACCCGCCTGAGCTGGTAAGCCCGTGCCCGCCCTGGCCATCCACCTGCAGGAGCTGCGTTTCCGCTGGCAGGCGGGCGCGCCCCTGTGCCTCGACATTCCCGGGCTGGAAGTCCCGGCCGGGGAGCGGGTCTTCCTGCACGGCCCGAGCGGCAGCGGCAAGAGCACCCTGCTCGGGCTGCTGGGGGGCGTGCATCTGCCCGAAGCCGGCACCGTCCGCGTCCTGGACCAGGACCTGGGCCGGCTGTCTGGCAGCCGGCGCGATCACTTCCGGGTGGACCACATCGGCTTCATCTTCCAGCAGTTCAACCTGATCCCCTACCTGCCGGTCCTCGACAACGTGCTGCTGCCCTGCCGCTTTTCCCGCCGCCGTCGGGAAGAGGCGCGCCGGACCGGCGGCAGCGAGCAGGCCGAAGCCCGCCGCCTGCTGGAAGCCCTCGGGCTCGAAGGCCGGCTGCTGGAGCGGCCCGCCAACCAGCTTTCCGTGGGCCAGCAGCAACGGGTGGCCGCCGCCCGTGCCCTGATCGGCCGGCCCGAACTGATCATCGCCGACGAACCCACCTCGGCCCTGGACGCGGACCGGCAGGACGACTTTCTCGACCTGCTGCTGCACGAATGCGCCGCCCAGGCGGCTACCTTGCTGTTCGTCAGCCACGACCACCGCCTGGCGCCCCACTTCACCCGGGAGCTGTCCCTGGCGGCCCTGAACCGGGCGGCCCAGTCATGAGTGCCCTGCTCCGCATCGCCCTCCTGAGCGCCTGGAACCGCCGCCTGACCCTGGGCCTGACCCTGCTTTCCATCGCCCTGGCCGTCACCCTGCTCCTGGGTGTCGAACGCAGCCGGGTGGCGGCCCGGACCAGCTTCGCCCAGTCCGTCTCCGGCACCGACCTGATCCTGGGCGCCCGCACCAGCCCCGTGCAGCTGCTGCTCTACAGCGTCTTTCGCATGGGCGGCGCCACCAACAACATCGGCTGGGACAGCTACCAGGACGTGACCCGCCACCCCGCCGTGGCCTGGACCATCCCCATCGCCCTGGGGGATTCGCACCGGGGCTTCCCGGTGATCGGCACCAACGACGCCTACTTCGAGCATTTCCGCTACGGCCGGGGCCGCGCCCTGGAACTGGCCGAGGGTCGGCCCTTCGCCGGCATCTTCGAAACGGTGCTGGGCGCCGAAGTGGCCCGTCGCCTGGGCTACCGGCTGGGGGAATCCATCACCCTGAGCCATGGCAGCGGCGAACTGAAAGTGGCGGAACACGGGGACAAACCCTTCACGGTGGTGGGCATCCTCGCCCCCACCGGCACCCCGGTGGACCATTCGGTGCATGTGAGCCTGGAGGCCATCGAGGCCATCCACCTGGACTGGCAGGGGGGCGCCCCCATGCCCGGGGTGCAGATCGCCGCCGAGCACGTGCAGAAGTTCGACCTGAGCCCCAAGACCCTCACCGCCGCCCTGATCGGCCTCAAGAACCGGGCTGCCGTGTTCAAGGTGCAGCGCCACATCAACGGCTATCCCGACGAACCCCTGCTGGCGGTGCTGCCCGGGGTGGCCCTGGACGAACTGTGGCGGGTGGTGGCCCTGGTGGAGCAGGCCCTGATCGGCATTTCCGTGCTGGTGGTGGCGGTGGGCCTGGCCGGGCTGGTGGCGGTGATCCTGGCCAGCCTGGGAGAACGGCGGCGGGAGCTGGCGGTGCTACGCTCCGTTGGTGCCGGGCCCCGGCACATCCTTGCCCTGCTGGCCCTGGAAGGGGGTGCCGTGACCCTGGCCGGCATGGGCCTGGGCCTGCTGCTCCTCAAGCTGCTGGCCTGGACGGCCGGCCCCCTGCTGGAAGCCCGCCTGGGCCTTTCCCTCGCCATCCAGGGCGTCACCCTGGCGGAATTGAAGCTCCTGGGCGCGGTGGCCCTGACCGGACTGGCCGCCAGCCTGCTGCCCGCCGTACTGGCCTACCGCCGCGCCCTGAGCGACGGCCTCACACCCCGGCTCTGAGCCCTACTTGAACAGCTTGCCCAGGGAATCCCCCAGGCCCCGGGCAACGCTGCTGCCGGCGCTGCCCACCCCCTTCGCCAACCCTTCGAAGCTGATGCCCAGGCTGTCCGCCACGGCGGAGCCCACCTTGCCCATCAGATTCTCGTTCAGGGAAAAGCCCGGGTCGTTGATGTTGCCGGACAGGACGAAATTGACGCTGATCTTCCCCTGGCGGTCCTTCATCATCGCCACCACGGCGCTCCTGGGCATGCCCATGAAGGCATTGCCGCTGCTGGAAAGCTCCAGCTGGTTCAGGGTCAGGGTGCCCGGGCCGTGCAGCTGGTTCTTCTTCACCGTGGTGTGCAGGTCCAGGTCCAGGGTGCCGCGCCGCACCCCGGTTTCCGCCGCCTTGATCAGATAGGGCTGCAGGGCGGTGAGATCCACCCCGCGCAGGCGGGTCTTCAGGTCCGACTCCTTGCTGGCCAGCTCCGCCTGGCCGGCCAGATTCAGCTGGCCATCCTGGTGCTGGCCCTTGATCACCCCCTCCACCTGCACCTGGCTCTGGCCCGTGAGATCGGGGAAGGCCAGGGGCCCCACCCGGGCGTTGAGCTGCTCCAGCCGCACCTTCAGGGCCGGCTGGCGCACCGAGGCATCGAAGAACTCCACGGCGCTGTCCACCAGTTCCACCTGGCCGATGCGCACCTCCACGGCCTTGGCCGCGTCCTGCTCCTGCCCCGGCTCCCCGCCCGGCGCCCGGGCCGCCCCGGCCTCGGTCAGGGAAGGCAGCACCTGCACCCGCCCGGCCCGGGTGCGCAGGATGGAAAGATAGGCCCCCTCGATGCGGATGCTGTCGAGCACCACCCGGGCGCCGAGCAGATCGGTCACGGAAGGCACCACGAGGATGCGCTCGGCGCGCAGCAGGTCGGGCGCCGGCCAGGCGCCCTTGCCGGAAGCGGGGTCGGCCGGCAGGCGCAGGCCGAGGATTTCCACCCCGGTCAGCCCCACTTTCAGTTCCCGCACCTCGCCCCGCGGTCCCAGGGCCGCAACAATCTGTTCCTTGAGCAGGTGCACGGCCACCTGGAAAGCCACGAAACCGCCCAGCAGCAGGGCCAGCAGCAGGCCGCCGGCGATCCAGGGCCAGCGGCGGCCCCGGGCGGGAACGGCGGATGCGTAAGAGGCCGGGGTTTCCGCGGCCGGCGGGGTCGGGGAAGGATGCATGGGCGTCGGAACCGTCATGACAGGAGCGAGAGGGGAATATTACCGAATCAGGCGCGCGCCGGGGATGCCGGACGGGTGAGGCCGAAACAGCCCTGGGGCAGGCCCTGGCTGTTCTCGGGCCAGGCGCTGCCATCCTGGCGATCCCAGTAGGGTTCGCTGCCGAAACGCTCCAGCAGGAAATCGATGAACACCCGCACCTTGGGCGGCAGGTGCCGGTTGGGCAGATGCACCGCGTAGATGGAGCGCTCCACCGGCACATAGCCGGGCAGCACCTCCACCAGCCGCCCCTGCTGCAGCTCCTTGCCGACGATGAAGGTAGGCAGGAGCGCCAGCCCCAGCCCGCCCATCACGGCCTGGGACAAGGCCTCGTCGTCGTTGATGCGCAGGGTGCCGGACACGGGAATCTCGATGTCCCCCTCCGGCCCCTTCAGGTGCCAGGTGCCGGAATTGTTCAGGTAGGTGTAGTCGAGGCAGTTGTGCTGCATCAGGTCGGCCGGGGTCCGGGGCACGCCCCGGCGGGCCAGGTAATCGGGGCTCGCGCAGATCTTGCGGCGGATCAGCGCCAATTGCCGCGCCACCAGGTTTTCCCCCGGCGCCGGGGTGATGCGCAGGGCCACGTCGTAGCCCTCGTCCACCAGATCCACCAGGCGGTCGGTGATGGTCATGTCCACCGACAGGTCCGGATACTGGGCCATGAACTCGGGCAGGGCCGGCGCCACGTGCAGGGTGCTGAAGGCCACCGGCGCGGTGATCTTGAGGCGGCCCCGGGGCTCCACATGCAGGCTGCTCACCGTCCGTTCCGCCTGGGCCAGCTCCTCCAGGATCCGGTCGCAATGCTCGAAGTAGGCCTCCCCCACCTCGGTCAGGCTCAGGCGCCGGGTACTGCGGTGCAGCAAGCGCACCCCCAGATCCGCCTCCAGGCTCGCCACCGCCTTGCTGATGCGGGACTTGGACACATCCAGGCGCCGGGCTGCCCCGGAAAAGCTCTTGGCCTTGACCACGTGGGCGAAATACAACATGGCGTTGATGTCATGCATGGGCAATCCAGATTATTACAAAAAAGGAAACAGTATTATGAAAATGGTCTGACTTATCAAGCCGGACATCTCCCCCTAAGATTGCCACCCCCCTTACTGCGGCCCTCGGCAACCTCCGATAAAAGCAAAAATCATTGAAATGCAAGAAGTTAATTTATTGATCAGGCGATGCGACTATATCCGCCTGATGGCATTGCGTCCGCCTGAAGCGCTGCGCACCGAGCTTGAGCGCGCCATTGTCACCCCAGATGAATCAATGCCGGAAGGCATTGTGACCATGAATTCCCGCGTGCGCTACCGCGACAACCAGACGGGCGACGAGCGCTGCGTGGAACTGGTGTACCCCGAAGAAGCCGATTCCAGCGCCGGAAAAATCTCGGTGTTCGCCCCCGTGGGCACCGCCCTGCTGGGCCTGGGCGTGGGCCAGGACATCGAATGGGACTTTCCCAACGGAGCCGTGCGCCGCCTCACCGTGGTGTCGGTGACCCAGCTGCCTGCCGCCGGAAGCGAATCCTCCGCTACCGAACCCTCCCACTAATCCCCTCAAGGAGAGCCATCTTGCGTTACAAGACTTTCGAAGAATTCACGGCCCAGGTGGCCGCCCGCAATCCGGGGCAACCCGAGTTCCTGCAAGCCGTGACCGAGGTCATCGAAAGTCTCTGGCCCTTCATCAGCCAGCACCCGAAATACGCGGAACACGGCCTCCTGGACCGGCTCGTGGAACCCGAACGGGTCCTCATGTTCCGCGTCTCCTGGGTGGACGACCACGGGGAAGTGCAGGTCAATCGCGGCTACCGCATCCAGCACTCCTCCGCCATCGGCCCCTACAAGGGCGGCATCCGCTTCCACCCCTCGGTGAACCTCTCCATCCTGAAGTTCCTGGCCTTCGAGCAGACCTTCAAGAACGCGCTGACCACCCTGCCCATGGGCGGCGGCAAGGGCGGCTCCGACTTCGACCCCAAGGGCAAGAGCCCCGGTGAAGTCATGCGCTTCTGCCAGGCCTTCGTCAGCGAACTGTTCCGCCACATCGGTTCCGACACCGACGTCCCCGCCGGCGACATCGGCGTGGGCGGCCGCGAAGTGGGCTTCATGGCCGGCATGATGAAAAAGCTCTCCAACCGGGCCGACTGCGTGTTCACCGGCAAGGGCCTCTCCTTCGGCGGCTCCCTGATCCGCCCCGAAGCCACCGGCTACGGCACCGTCTACTTCGCTGATGAAATGCTCAAGCGCGCCGGCAAGTCCTTCGACGGCATGCGGGTCTCCGTTTCCGGCTCCGGCAACGTCGCCCAGTACGCGGTCGAAAAAGCCATGCAGTTGGGCGCCAAGGTCGTCACGGTGTCCGACTCCAGCGGCACCATCTACGACGAAGAAGGCTTCACCCCGGAAAAACTGGCCGAACTGATGGAAGTGAAGAACCACCTCTACGGCCGGGTGGACGACTACGCCAGGCGGGTTGCCGGCGCCACCTTCCTGCCGGGCATCCGCCCCTGGCACATCCCCGTGGACATCGCCCTGCCCTGCGCCACCCAGAACGAACTGGACGAAAAGGATGCCGACGCCCTGGTCAGAAACGGCGTCACCTGCGTTGCCGAAGGCGCCAACATGCCCTCCACCGCCGGCGCCGTCAGCGTCTTCGAAAAGGCCGGCGTGCTCTACGCCCCGGGCAAGGCCAGCAACGCCGGCGGCGTCGCCACCTCCGGCCTGGAAATGAGCCAGAACGCCATGCGCCTCTCCTGGCCCCGCGAAGAAGTGGACGCCCGCCTGCTGGGCATCATGAAGGGCATCCACGCCGCCTGCGTCCAGTACGGCACCGATGCCAACGGCCACGTCAGCTATGTCAATGGCGCCAACATCGCCGGCTTCGTCAAGGTCGCCGACGCCATGCTGGCCCAGGGCGTCATCTAACAGGCCTTTGGAAAAGGTAGCGAGGATGGCCCACCGCAGTAGTTTTTCAACGACCTGCTAAGGCGCGCCAAACCGGGTAAGGGGGCGCTCCCCTTACCCGCCCCCTCCCGGTGGGGAAGCAGGTCAAGCCCTCAGCCGCCGAACCCCGTCGCTTCTTCCGCCCAGGCCAGGGCGGCTTCGCTGCTGCGTTGCACCTGTTCCTGGCTCAGGCCCAGCAGTTCGCTGAGGCGCTCCACCTGTTCCTGCCGGCCCCGCTCCACGGCAAAGGCCAGCAGCAGCAGGCGGGTGTAGGGGCCTTCGCTCTGCAGCAGCACCGCCCGCACTTTTTCGGGCAGGTTCATGGTGGAGAGGATGCGGCTCATGGGTTGGCCCAGCAGGGCGTCGAACACGGAGAGCAGGCCCACCAGGAACAGTTCTTCGCACTGGCTCGGGGTGCAAGTTTCCGCCGCCACCAGCTCCAGGAAGCGGCCCCGGGTCAGGGCCAGTTCCAGCAGGGATTCGTCCTTGCCCCGGTTGCCGCCCACCCGGAACATGGCCAGGGTCATCCAGCGGTAGAGCTGGGCCCGGCCCAGCACCAGGATGGCCTGTTCGACGCTGGTGATGGCCCGGTCCAGGGCCATCATCGGGGAGTTGGCCATGGAAATGAGCTGGACGGAAACCGCCGGGTCGCGCTTGGCGATTTCGGCGAGGCTTTCCAGTTCGCCTTCCTGGCGCAGCCGGTTGAGCATCTCGATCAGCACCATGCGGCTTTCGGAGAGCCTTTCCTGGGGCTGGTCCTCGTCGAAGGTGGCGATGAAGCCGCCCAGGCAGTAATGCACCCCCAGGCTGTCGCACAGGCGCCGCTCCGGCCAGGTGGCGATGCCATCCACCATGACTTCCATCTTCGGCGCCACCCGCTTCAGTTCCCGCACCTGGGCCTCGAAGGCTT
Organism: Betaproteobacteria bacterium UBA2592; assembly: GCA_002340095.1. Classification (GTDB taxonomy): domain Bacteria; phylum Pseudomonadota; class Gammaproteobacteria; order Burkholderiales; family Rhodocyclaceae; genus Azovibrio. The sequence goes on along the minus strand of DDKS01000020.1, from coordinate 11,972 downwards.
CCAGATTGAAGGCGGGGTAGTCCACGAACAGCAGGGAAAAGTCCTGCATCCGGGCGCGCAGGGCCAGATTGACTTCCTTCAGGTTCAGGGCGGCCTGTCCGCCTGCCGCCTTGATCTCGGCCAACAGCGCCGGTTCGGCGGCTTCCAGGCTGGCAAACAGGAAACGGGTGCCAGGCCCGATCAGGGGTCGGTAGTCGGCGCTGCGCCAGCGTTCCGCCGTCATGGGCAGGAGCGCCATACGGCGCTGGGCCATGTTCTTGATGCCGGCATCGGCCAGGGCCTCGACCACTTCGGCGGGCCCCACCCCGTGCTCCGTCACCCGGTAGCGGTAGCCGCAGATGCGGGTCTGGGCGTCGATGATCTCGTCCCGGGCCACGCCGGCCCGGGGCCGGGGTGGTTCGGCCACGGGCACGACTGCCGGGGGCGGCGGCGCTTCCCGCTGGAAGGGATCGGGGTTGACGCGGGGCGGCTCGGCGCCGCCCAGCAGCTTGCGCCAGAAGCTCATGGCACTTAGCCCACCCAGCGGCGGGCGTTGCGGAACATGCGCAGCCAGGGGCTGTCCTCACCCCAGTCCTTGGGATGCCAGGACATCTGCACGGTGCGGAACACCCGTTCCGGGTGGGGCATCATGATGGTGAAGCGGCCATCCGCCGTGGTGACGCCGGTGAGGCCGCCCGGGGAGCCATTGGGGTTCAAGGGATAGACCTGGGTGGGCTGGCCCCGGTGGTCCACGTAGCGGAGCGACGCGGCCACCTGGTCGGGGGTGGAGTTCTCGAACACGGCGCGGCCTTCGCCGTGGGAAACCACGATGGGCAGCACCGAGCCTTCCATGCCCTGGAAGAAGAGCGACGGGGATTCCAGCACTTCCACCTGCACGAAGCGGGCTTCGAACTGTTCCACCAGGTTGCGGCGGAAGGCGGGCCAGGCGGAGGCGCCTGGGATCAGGTCCTTCAAGGCGCTCATCATCTGGCAGCCGTTGCAGACCCCCAGGGCGAAGCTGTCGGCCCGGTGGAAGAAGGCGGAGAACTCGTCCCGGCAGCGCTCGTTCATCAAGATGGTGCGGGCCCAGCCCAGGCCGGCGCCCAGCACGTCGCCGTAGGAGAAACCACCGCAGGCCACGAGGCCCTTGAAGTCCTTGAGGCTACGGCGCCCGGCGATGATGTCGCTCATGTGCACGTCCACCGACTCGAACCCGGCCCGGTCGAAGGCGGCGGCCATTTCGTAGTGGCTATTCACCCCCTGCTCGCGCAGGATGGCCATCCTGGGCCTGGCGCCAAGAGACAGATAGACCTGGGTGAAGTCGTCGGCGGGGTCGAAGGTGAGCTTGGGGGAAAGGCCCGGGTCTTCCTTGTCCAGGATGCGGTCGTATTCCTGCCGGGCGCATTCCGGGTTGTCCCGCAGGGACTGCATGCGGAAGCTGGTCTCGGACCAGGCCCGGTGCAGGTCGATGCGGCTTTCGCGCAGCACCTTCCTGGCGTTCCTGACCACGCGGATTTCGTCGCTGGTATTGGGGTAGCCCACGAAGAAGTAGGGCACGCCCAGGCTGCGCAGCACCGGGGTGATCTTTTCCCGGTCGGCCCGGCGGATCTGGATCAGGGCACCCACTTCCTCGTTGAACAGGGCCCGCACCAGGGTTTCCTGGCTGCGGCCGGCCATCAGGTCGGGGCGCTTCTCGGCCCCGTCGGTGTCCAGGGCCTGGGCGTCGAAGCAGAGGCCATCCATGTCCAGGGTCACGCCCACGCGGGAGGCGAAGGCCATTTCGGCGGCGGCAACGAAGAGCCCCCCGTCGGAACGGTCGTGGTAAGCCAGGATCAGGCCATCCCGGTTCAGTTGCTGGACGGCGTCGAACAGGGCTTTCAGCTTGGCGGGCTCATCCACGTCCGGGGCATCCATGCCGGTGGCGTTATACACCTGGGCCAGGGCGGAACCGCCCAGGCGGTTCCTGCCCAGGTCCAGGAGCAGCAGTTCCGTTTCGCCCTGATCCAGTTGCAGTTGCGGGGTCAGGGTCTTTCTCACATCGGCCACGGGGGCGAAGGCGGTGACGATGAGGGACAGGGGGGATACCACCTGCTTTTGCTGGCCGCCCGCTTCCCAGGCGGTGCGCATGGAGAGGGAATCCTTGCCCACCGGAATGGCGAGCCCCACTTCCTGGCAAAAGCGGGAAACCCCCTCCACGGTGTCGTACAGACGAGCATCCTCACCAGGAAAACCGCAAGCCGCCATCCAGTTGGCGGAAAGTTTGACCTTCTCCAGCTCGCCGATGTCGGCGGCAGCCAGGTTGGTGATGGCCTCGGCAATCGCCATGCGGCCGGAGGCAGGGGCGTCGAGCACGGCCACGGGGGTGCGCTCGCCCATGGCAAAGGCCTCGCCCAAATAGCCCTGGTAGCCCATGCAGGTGACGGCCACGTCGGCCACGGGCACCTGCCAGGGGCCCACCATCTGGTCCCGGGCGGTCATGCCGCCCACGGAACGGTCGCCGATGGAGATGAGGAAGGTCTTGTCGGCAATGGTGGGCAGTTTCAAAAGCCGGTAGGCAGCATCCCGAAGATCGATGGAAGCCGGATCGAAAGGCAGGGTTTCGGCGCTTTGGCGGGTCACTTCCCGGGTCATGCGCGGTGGCTTGCCCAAGAGGGCGTCCATGGACATGTCCACAGGCTTGTTGCCGAAGTGACTGTCGGCCACGGTCAGATGGCCGTCGGCGGTGGTCTCCCCCACCACCGCGTAAGGGCAGCGCTCCCGCTCGCAGAAGGCGGCGAATTCGGCGATGCGCGCGGCGGGAATCGCCAGCACGTAACGCTCCTGGGCCTCGTTGGACCAGATTTCGGCGGGGCTCATGCCCGGTTCTTCGATGGGCACCTGACGCAGTTCGAACCAGGCGCCGGCACCGCCGGAATGGGCCAGCTCCGGGAAGGCATTGGACACGCCGCCCGCTCCCACATCGTGGATGGAGAGGATGGGGTTGTCCTTGCCCATCTGCCAGCAGCGGTCGATGACTTCCTGGGCGCGGCGCTGGATTTCCGGGTTCCCTCGCTGCACGGAGGCGAAGTCCAGGTCCTCCGTATTGACCCCGGCGCTCATGGAGGAAGCGGCACCGCCCCCCAGACCGATGAGCATACCGGGACCGCCCAGCTGGACCAGCTTGGTGCCGGGAGGGAACACGGGCTCCTTGAAGGATTGTTCGGCCTGGATGTTGCCCAGGCCGCCGGCAATCATGATGGGCTTGTGGTAGCCGCGCACGATCTTGCCCACCGGCTGTTCGTAGGTGCGGAAGTAGCCGGTCAGGTTGGGCCGGCCGAATTCGTTGTTGAAGGCGGCGGCACCGATGGGCCCCTCGATCATGATGTCGAGTGCCGAGGCAATGCGGCCGGGGCGGCCCGCATCGGTTTCCCAGGGCTGCACGGCCTCGGGGATGTTGAGGTTGGAGACAGAAAAGCCGCACAGACCGGCCTTGGGCTTGGAGCCCCTGCCGGTGGCGCCCTCGTCGCGGATCTCGCCGCCGGAGCCGGTGGCGGCACCGGGGAAAGGGGAGATGGCGGTGGGATGGTTGTGGGTTTCCACCTTGGCCAGGATGTGGGTCAGCTCTTCCTTGTAGCCGTAGGTACCCTCACCGTCCGGGTAGAAGCGGGGGATGCGTGCCCCCTCGATGATCGAGGCATTGTCCGCATAGGCCACCACCGTGCCTTCCGGGTGGGCCTTGTGGGTATCGCGGATCATGCCGAACAAGGTCTTATCCCTGGCCTGGCCGTCAATCACCCAGGAGGCGTTGAATATCTTGTGGCGGCAATGCTCGGAGTTGGCCTGGGCGAACATCATCAGCTCCACGTCGGTGGGATTGCGGCCCGCCTCGGTGAAGATCTGCATCAGGTAATCGATTTCGTCCTCGGAGAGGGCCAGGCCCAGGCTGCCGTTGGCCGCCACCAGGGCGGGCCGGCCACCGGCCAGGATATCCACGGTGGTGAGCGGCTTGGGTGGGAAATGCTGGAACAGGGCGGCGGCAGCCTCCAGGGAATCCAGCACCGATTCGGTCATCCGGTCGTGGATCAGGGCCGCGACGGCCTGCCTCTGCTCGGCGCCTAGAGCCTGGCCCCCCTTCAGCAGGATGCGAAAGGCCACGCCCCGCTCGATGCGCTCGATGCGGGTGAGGCCGCAGTTGTGGGCGATGTCGGTGGCCTTGGAGGACCAGGGGGAGATGGTGCCGATGCGGGGCACCACGAAAAAGAGTTCGCCCTCGGCGGCCCCGGCGGGCTGCTCCTCCAGCAGTTGAGCCAGCTGGGCCCGTTCCTTTTCCGTGAGCGGCGCCTTGAGCGCCACCACGTGCCAGTGCTCGGCCGTGACGCCAGCCAGCTCCGGCAGGCTCGCGGCCAGCCGGCTTTCCAGGCGTTGCAGGCGGAAGGCGGAAAAGGCGGCGGCGCCGCGCAGAAAGAGGAAGTCAGCCATGGCAGGAAGGAAACCGGGATGGGAAAACCCGGCATTATACCGGTTACTCTCCGGGCTTCAGGAGGCGGAAGCGGGCTAAAATGGCGGCCCATTCATTCAATCTGACGAGCCTCCCATGTCCGAATATCACTTCGACGTTTCCCTCCAGGATTTCGAGGCCAGGGTGCTGCAGGCCTCGATGGAAGTCCCCGTGCTGGTGGACTTCTGGGCCGAATGGTGCGGTCCCTGCAAGACCCTGAAACCCCTGCTGGAAAAGCTGGCCGACGAATACCGGGGCCGCTTCCTGCTCGCCAAGGTGGATGCCGACACCAACCCGGAGCTGGCCCAGTATTTCGGGGTGCGCAGCATTCCCACCGTGGTCATGATCCAGAACGGCCAGCCGGTGGACGGCTTCACCGGCGCCCTGCCCGAGGGCGAACTCAAGGCCTTCCTCGACCGTTTCGTGCCCCCGCCCGCTGCCGACCTGCGCGCCGAGGCCGCCGCCCTGGCCCAGGCCGGGGACTGGAACGGCGCCCTGCAGGTCCTGATCCGGGCCACCCAGGAAAACCCCGACGACGAAGGCGCCCGCCTGGATGCGGTGGAAGCCCTGCTGCAACTGGAGCGCAAGGACGAGGCCGAACAACTGCTGGGCCTCGAATACACCGCCGAAGCCGACCGGGCCCAGTCCCTCCGGGCCCGCCTGGCCCTGGCCGCCCATGCCGTGGATACCGCCCCCTTGCAGGCCAGGGTCGATGACAACCCGGACGACCACGCCGCCCGCCTGGAACTGGCCCGCGCCCTGGCCGGCAACGGCCAGTACGAGGCCGCCATGGAAGCCGCCCTGGAAGTGGTGCGGCGGGACCGCCACTTCGACAACGGCGCCGGCCGGCGCACCCTGCTGGAATTCTTCGAGGCCCTCGGGAGTAATGAGCATTACGATGACTTGGTACGAAAATATCGGCGCGCCTTGTCAGCCACTTTGAACTGAGTGCGTTAGACGGAGGATGCGGGCGGCCCCTCAGGCTGCCCGGCCTTTTCCGACAACCATCGACCCGCACGACGACATGAGCTCCAGCGATTCCTCCACCTCCCCCACGCCCATGGATGTGCTCAAGCAGTTCCGCTCCATCTTCAACACGGTCAAGCAACACTTCCAGCAGGTGGAAACCAGCTGCCGCATCAGCGGCGCCCAGCTCTGGGCCCTGGCCGTCGTGGTGCGCCAGCCGGGCCTGCGGGTCTCGGAACTGGCCCGGGCCATGGCGGTGCACCAATCCACCACCAGCAATCTGGTGGAACGGCTGGTGGACCTGAAACTAGTGGAAAAACGTCGCTCCGAGCATGACCAGCGCGTGGTACACCCCTACCCGCTGCCGGCCGGGATCAGCCTCATCGGCCAGGCGCCCCAACCGGTGGAAGGCGTGCTGCCCGAAGCCCTGACCCAGCTCTCCGAAGAAAACCTCACCCGCCTGCACGACATCCTCGACAACCTGCTGGACATCCTGCAGGCCAAGGACACGGGCCGGCACATTCCCCTCTCCGAAATCTGAAGGCGGCAGCCGGGAGCGGCGCCGCCTCCAACCGAACATGGCAGACATGCAGACGATGTGCGCTAAACGACTCCCACCCTCTTTCTCCGGCTGCCTGCTGGCCGTCCTGCTGCTGGCCGGCTGCGCCACCCGGCCCCAGGCGCCCCAGGCCACCCCCGCCACGACCGCACCGGCAGCCACCATCACCACCCCTGCTCCCCGCCCCGAACCGGACGCGGTCTTCAACCTGGACAGCGGCAACCGCCCCCTGCCCCGGCAGGTAAACAGCACCCTGGAAAAGATCGCGGCCCAGATCAAGGCAAACCGGGATCTGGTCATCCGCCTCGAAAGCTTCACGCCAAGCGGCGGCAGCCGGGAAATGAACGTAAGCCTGTCCACTTCGGCGGTGGAGCGCATCCGCCGCCGCCTGGTGGAACTGGGCGTGCCCTCTTACCGGATCAGCCTCGCCCCCCTCGGTGAGGAGCATCCGGAAGCACGCCGGCTCGACAGCAAGCGGGTGGAACTCTTCATCGTCCCCCTGCCCCGCTGACGCTCCGGTGGGCAGCGGCCCAGGCCCACACCCCATCCCGGATGCATTAAACTGCAGGCTCGCACCGGCCCGCCCCATTGCAGCCATGGATACCCGCCCCTCCACCTCCCTCTATTTCTCCGCCAGCCTGCGGCAGATCGAAGCCGCCCATGCCCGGGACAAGCTCATGGGCCGGGCCGGGGCCGCCGCCGCCGACTGGGCCCGGCAGCTCCTGGCCGGCAAGCCCGCCCCCGTACTGGTACTGGCCGGCCCGGGCAACAACGGCGGCGACGCCCTGGAAATGGCCGCCGAACTGCGCCGGCAGGGCATCGCCGTGCAACTGGTGTTCAAGGGCCGGGCCGAAAACCTGCCGGCCGATGCCCGTCAGGCCCACGCGCGTTTCATCGAACAAGGTGGCAGCTGCCTGGAGCAGATTCCGCCGGGAACCGAATTCGGCCTGATCGTGGACGGCCTGTTCGGCATCGGTCTGACCCGCCCGCTGGAAGGGGAATACGCCGAACTGGTCAGGGCCGCCAACAAGCTGGCCCGACACCTGCGCTGCCCGCTCCTGGCCCTGGATTGCCCCTCGGGACTGGACGCGGATTCCGGCTTCTGCCGCGGCGTCGCCATCCAGGCGAGCCACACCCTGAGCTTCATCGCCGGCAAGCCCGGCCTGTACACGGCGGATGGACCGGATTGCTGCGGCGAGATCCGCATCCACGACCTGGGCCTGGGCGGCACCCTGCAGCAGGTGGCCGATGGCGCCCTGGTGCAGCCCGAGGACTTCCGCCACTGCCTGCAGCCCCGCCGGCGTAACAGCCACAAGGGCAGCCATGGCAGCGTCGGCATCATCGGCGGCGCCCACTCCATGATCGGCGCCCCGCTGCTCGCCGGCCGAGCCGCCCTCAAGCTCGGGGCCGGCCGGGTCTTCCTCGGCCTGCTCGATCCTCAGGCACCGGGGGTGGATTTCGTCCAGCCCGAACTGATGCTGCGCAAGCCCGAGGGCATCTTCGACGCGGAACTGACCGCCCTGGCCTGCGGCCCGGGCCTGGGGCGCAGCGTCCACGCCGCCGAACTGCTCGAACGCGCCCTGGCCACCCACGTACCCCTGGTGCTGGATGCGGACGCCCTCAACATCCTGGCTTTCGAGGAAGGCCTGCAGGCCGCCATCTGCAAACGCCGCGCCCCGGTGCTGCTCACCCCCCACCCGGCCGAAGCCGCCCGGCTGCTGGACCTGGCCGCCGCCGACATCCAGCAGGACCGCATCCATATGGCGCAGGCCCTGGCCCGGCGCTACCGGGCCTGGGTCGCCCTCAAGGGCTGCGGCACCGTCATCGCCGACCCGGAAGGCTGCTGGTGGATCAACACCAGCGGCAACCCGGGCCTGGCCAGCGCCGGCTCCGGCGACGTGCTCACCGGCCTGCTCGCCGCCCTTCTCGGCCAGGGCTGGCCCATCACCGAAGCCCTGCTCGCGGCCTGCCACCTGCATGGCCAGGCCGCCGACCAGCTCGTCCGGGAAGGCATCGGCCCGGTGGGCATGTGCGCCGGCGAGATCGCCGATGCGGCGCGCCAATGCCTGAACCAGTGGCTGGCCGCAGCGTCCTGAGCGCTGCTCCCATGCCCCCGGTTTTCCGGCGCGAGGCCCCATCGCGCCCGGCAAAACCCTAGAATGAGAGCCTGACCTCCACCCTCCAGCGCCATGGGACTGTTCGACTGGCTCTTTTCCCGCTCTTCCGCAGGCACCGCGAACCCGGACATCCAGGCGGGCATCGACCGCCTGATCCAGCGCATCGACCCGCGCCTCAAGGCGCTTGCGTCAGCCCCCGCCCGCCTGGCGCCCGCCGTGGAGCGAGCCCTGGAGTTCTGCCACGCCACCCTCGCCACCCTGCCGCCCCCCCAGGATGCCGCCCCCGGACACTGGCGCGAGTCGCCCCTGCTGCGCGCCCTGTTCACCCGGGATGACGAGGTACAGCAGATCATCAGCCGCCAGCCTGCGGTGCAGGAATACGCCCGGCAGCACCCGGGCGAGCCGGTGTTCTATGCCATCCTGGGCGCGGTGCTACGGGAACGGCAGGGCTTCGGCCTCGCCCTGAACGGCGATGCCCTGCAGCACGACGTGGCCATCATCACCCTCAATTTCGAGCGTCACCGGGTCTACCTGCCCCGCAGCAGCGCTGCGGCTCTGGACCAGGATCTACGCTGGGCCCTGTTCGACCAGCTCGGCCTGGAAATCCTGGCCCGCCTCTCGGCCATGAAGGAAGACCAGGCAGACTTGCAGGAAGAAATCGCCCTGCTGCGCACCCAGCTGGCCCACCTGGAGCACCAGGGCATCGGCGACATGTTCAGCGAGGAGGGCGGCGCCCCCCAGGGGGAGGAGGGGGCCCAGCTGGCCAGCCTGGCGGAACGCCTCCGGGAGCGCCAGGAAGCCCTGAACCAGTCCCGCCAGCGCCTGCTGACCCTGGATGACACCCTGGCCTGGATCGCGGCAACCCTGATGGAGCCAGAAGGTCTGGTGGAGGTGGACGGCCTCGATTACCGGATCAACAGCTTCAATCAGCGGGTGGGTCCGGACCAGCCGGGGGAGGACGTGCATTTCCGCCATTTCCGCTTCCACGCCCCCCATCCCCGCCAGGGGGTGGTCCTGCGGCTCCGCTACCCCCTGGCAGACCTGCTGCCCCGCAGCGCCCTGACCCGGGAAATCGAACGGCTCTACGGCTGACACCGCCCCCCCTGCAGCAACAGGAAAACCCTCCCCGACGCCGCCGCCATGCCCGTCGGCGCCGGATTATTGTGATAACCTTCCGGCCCCTGCCACCGTTATCCTTTCCGTGTCGATGAACACCCCTGCCAGCCCCGCCCAGAGCCCCCGCGCCCTGCTCAAATCCCTGCAGGAGCAGTATCCGGTCTTCCGTGACAGCCAACCCCTGGCCATCGGCATCGACAAGGCCCTGCTCGAACGCATCCCGGGCCTGGAAAAGAAGGTCCTGCGCATCGCCCTCTCCCTGCACACCCATTCCATGCGCTATCTGCGCGCCATGGAAAAGGCCACCCAGCGTTTCGACCTGGATGGCAATGTCGCGGGCGAAGTCACCGAAGAACACCGGCAACATGCCGCCGAAACCATCCGCGAGCGCCTGAAGAAGCAGGCCGAGGAGCGCCGGGCCCAGCAAAAGGCCGCCCGCGAGGCGCAAGCCGAACGCCTGCGCCGGGAAAAGCTGCAGCAACTGGCCGAGAAGTTTTCCCGCAAGTAGGCCCATCGGGGCGGGCTTCCCATGCCAGACGGCCTCCCGATCTGCCGCGACTGCGTGCATCACTACATCACCCATGATGTGAGCTTTCCCTACGGCTGCCGGGCCATGGACTTCAAGAGCCGGCGCATGCCGGGTCTCGATGTGGCCGAAGCCACCGGGCACCCCTGCTACACCTTCCAGCCCAAACCGCCGCACCGCCCCCCGGACCGCCAGACGGCGGAATGACCGGCGCCCGGAGCAAGGCATACAATCCCTGCATGCGCGCCCCTCCCCTGCCCTTCCGGCTCCTGCCCGCCGCCCTGGCCCTGGCCTGCAGTTGCCCCTGGGCCCAGGCGGCGGCGCCCCGGATCGACGCGCCGGCCCCCCTGGAAGCACTGCTGCAACGCCACCTGCAGCTCGAAACGCCGCGGGACGAGGCCGAACGGCAGGCCCTGCAGACCCGCCTGGCCCGGGAAGGCCGCCAGCTGCTGGCCACGGAAGGCTATTTCGACCCGGGCCTGGAGCTGGAGGGCGAAAACCTGGAGGATCTGGTGTTACGGGTCGGGCCCGGCTCCCGGGCCAGGATCCGGGAAATCCGCATCCACATCGATGGCCTGGTGCCCGAAACCCGGCGTCAGGAACTGCTGGAGGCCTGGCCCCTGAAGCCCGGCCTGCCCTTTCGCCAGGCAGACTGGACCCAGGCCAAGGAACAACTGCTGCAAGCCCTGCTGGAACGGGACTACCCCGCCGCCCGCATCACCCACAGCCAGGCGGAGGTGGATGCGGACAGCGGCCAGGTGGTGCTCGAAGTCACGGCCCACAGCGGCCCGGCCTACCGCTTCGGGGAACTGAAGCTGGACGGCCTGCTGCGCTACAAACCAGACCTGGTGGAGCGCTACAACACCCAGGTGGAACCGGGCGATCCCTACGAGGAAGGCCGCCTGCAGACCCTGCAGACCCGCCTGGAGAACACCCCCTACTTCAATTCCGTCTCGGTCCGCATCGACCCGGATGCCGCCGAGCCCGGCCCCGACGGCAGCCTCACCGCCCCGGTGCGCATCCGGCTGCGGGAACGGCAACCCCACCAGCTTGGCCTCGGGGCCGGCCTCAGTTCCAACACCGGCGCCCGGGTGGAAATGAACTACCGCAGCGCCGACCTGTTCCGCAAGGCCTGGCAGCTCAACAGCGGCATCCGTCTCGAACAACTGAAGCAATCCGCCTACGCCGACATTTTCCTGCCCCCCACCCGGGACCAGTCCCAGTACGCCTTCGGGGTGCTGTTCGAACGTTCCGACATCCAGAACCTGAAACTGCAGACCCAGTCCCTCGGCATCAGCCGCACCCGTCAGCAAGGCAGCGTGGACCTGAGCCTGAACCTGGGTTACATCGAGGAAAAACAGACGCCCCAGGACATGGAAAGCCGCCACACCCGGGCGCTGACTTTCAATTCCATCTGGACCTGGCAGCCCTTCCGGGGCCAGATCGAGCGGGTGGAAGGCTATTCCAGCCAGGTGCAACTGGGTGGCTCGATCAAACCCGTCTCGGACCAGAATTTCGTCCGTCTCTATGGCAAGCACCAGCACAGCCTGGCCCTGGGCAGCCGCAACACCCTGAGCCTGCGGGCCGAGGGGGGCATCATCCTGGCCCCGAGCCGCCAGGGCATTCCCCAGAACTTCCTGTTCCGGGCCGGGGGCACCCAATCCGTGCGCGGCTACTCCTACCAGAGCCTGGGGGTCCAGGAAGGCCAGGCCGTACTGGGCGGCCGCTACCTGACCACCCTGAGTGCCGAACTGACCCACTGGCTGGCAGACAGCCCCTGGGGCATTGCCGCCTTCGTGGATGCAGGCAACGCCGGGGACGACAAGAAAACCTTCAAGCTGAAAACGGGCTACGGCCTGGGTGCCCGCTGGAAGAGCCCCGCCGGCCCCCTGGGGGTGGACATCGCCTATGGCGATAGCTGGCACCTGCACTTTGCCCTGGCTCTGCCCTTCTGACATACGGGTTCAACACACCAAGTACGAACCGACCTCTTTGCCGGACGCCGCAACGCTATTTAACCTCTGTTTCATGCGTCGTGGGTCGCGCGACGCGCGGTGGAGCAACTGATATGAACCTAAAAACCTCACCACAGAGACACAAAGACACAGAGAGCTTCAAAAAAACAGTGGCTTGCATTTTCTTCCACGCACACCCAGAAAGTGACCAGGCCCTCCAGGACAAGTCTTTGTTTTTCCTCGGCGTCTCTGTGCCTCTGTGGTTTAACTGAGGTTT
>DDKS01000022.1 GCA_002340095.1 Betaproteobacteria bacterium UBA2592 | reverse complement strand
TCAATGCCGACAACGGCCGGCTGGTTGCGCCCTTGGCCGACAACACGCGCTCGATTGCAGGCTCAGGCCTGGGGCTGCGCTGGCAACATGGAGACTTCGGCCTCGACGCAGCGCTCGCCTGGCGCACCCACGGCGGCAAACCCCAGTCCGACACCCGGGACACCAGCCCGCGCGGTTGGGTGAATCTCGCCTGGCGGTTCTGAGCCTCGCGGCGGAGGATGTGCGCAATTTTGACCACCTGTCAGCGTTGAGTTTTTACCGCTTCTACATCAATCGCCGCAAATAACCGGCCAATAAAGGACCGTGAGCAGCAGGCTTGTAGGTGCTTGATCGTAAACAACGGTTTCAGCAGTCCGCCACCATGGCATTCATGCGATTGCCCGGGGGCAAACGACCTGTTTTTTCGAGGTGGCCAGAAATGGGTTGATAATTGCGGCCCTGTTCACTTCCCCCATACCCCATGCCCTCCACCGCCGCTTCCCTCATCGACGCCGCCCGCGCATTGTCCGGCCAGGTCGATGCCCTTGCCTTCGCCGCGCCGGTCAGCCACATCTACAACCCCCTGGACTATGCCTGGGAGGTACATCGCAATTACCTGGAGCGGTACGGGGACGGGAAGAAGCGGGTGATTTTTCTGGGCATGAATCCCGGGCCCTTCGGCATGGCCCAGACCGGGGTGCCCTTTGGCGAGATCGCCGCGGTGCGGGACTGGCTGGGGCTGGAGGGGCCGGTGGGCAAGCCGGAGCGGGAGAATCCCAGGCGTCCGGTGGAGGGCTTTGCCTGCCTGCGGAGCGAGGTCAGCGGCCAGCGGCTGTGGGGCCTGTTCCGGGAGCGCTTCGGGAGTCCGGAAGCCTTCTTCGCCAGGCATTTCGTCGCCAACTACTGCCCTTTGGTGTTCTTCGAGGAGGGCCGCAACCTGACGCCGGACAAACTGCCGGCCCGGGAGGCGGAGGCGCTGCAGGCGGCCTGCGATGCGCACCTGCGTGCCATGATCGAGGCTTTGGCCCCCGAGTGGGTGATCGGCGTCGGGGCCTGGGCCGAGAAGCGGGCCAGGCTCGCCCTGGCGGGGCTGCCGGTCCGTTTCGGGCGCATCCTGCATCCCAGTCCGGCCAGCCCGGCGGCCAACCGGGGCTGGGCTCCGGCGGCGACCCGGCAGCTGGTGGAGCTGGGCATCTGGGAGCCGGACTGAAAGCGGGGCCCGGCGTCAGCGTTCCGGTCCTGGGGTTTCCCCCGCCCGGGTCAGCCGGGCGATGAAGAAGGGGAACAGGCCGGAGCCGATCAGGGCCACGGCGGAAACCACCAGGGCCAGGCCGGCCATGGGGTCTTCCAGCAGGGGATGCAGCGGGGCGCCGAAGCCGGCCACGCTGAGGAGGCCGGGCAGGCCGGTGGCAAGCCCCAAGGCGGTGAGGATGAGGAAGCTCAGGGGATAGCGGCGGGTAGTCATGGGGGGGTACGAACTGGAAGCGAAGGCCCCAAGCTTACCTTGTCTCGCCCCGGCTTTGGCGCGATGATCCCGCCTTATAACAGCAAAACAGGAGACTCTGATGGATCGCCGTCGATTTCTGCGCAGCAGTGCCGCCCTGGCCGCCCTCGGGGCGGTTGAATTCGCGCCCTGGCAGGCGGTTTCCGCCTTCGCCAGGGAGGTGGATGACTTCATCCGGGGCCCGGTGGTGAAGGACCACCCCCTGCAACAGCTTTCTCCCCATGTCTGGATGATTTACTCCCCCGACGGTTTTCCCACCCCGGAAAACCAGGGGATGATGAGCAACCTCACCTTCGTGGATACGCCCAAGGGTCTGGTGGTGCTCGACACGGGGGCGTCGGTGCAGATCGGCGAAATGGCGATCCGCCAGATCAAAAAGCAGTTTCCCGGCAAGCCCGTGATTGCGCTGGTCAATTCCCACTACCACGGCGACCATTTCCTCGGAAACCAGGCCTTCGTCGAAGCCTTCGGCGAGCTGCCCATCTACGCCCATCCCGGCACCATTGCCGCCATTCAGGGGATGGAGGGCAATCTCTGGCGCACCCTGATGGAACAATGGACCCACCAGGCCACGGTGGGCACCCGGGTGATCGTGCCCAATCAGCCCCTGGCCCACGGCCAGGAACTGAAGTTCGGCAACATCACCCTGCGCATGCATCACTACGGTAAGGCGCACACGCCCTCGGACATCTGTGTCCAGGTGGTGGAAGATGGCATCACCTACGTGGGCGACGTGGCCATGGACCGGCGCATTGCCAACATGGACGACGGTTCCTACGTGGGCACCCTGAAATGCTACGACGCCCTGGAACAGAACGCCGCCAGCAAGATCTGGATTCCCGGCCACGGCAAGCCGGGGCCCGGGGTACTAAAGTGGAACCGGGAGCTGTTCCAGGGCATCTACGAGCCCTGCGTGGCGGCGGTGGAGGCGGGCCAGCCCATCGAAGCCGCCAAGGCTCTGGTGTTGAAGGACCCCCGGGTGGCCGGCCGGGCCAAGGAAACCGCCGGTTTCGACAGCAACATCGGCAAGTACGTGAGCCTGGCCTACCTGGAGGCGGAAGCTGCCGCCTTCTGAGGCAAGGAGGTCAGTAGCTGACGGGGGTGGGGGCTGCGTCTTCCGGCCAGCGGTTTTCGAACAGCCATTGCTCCCGGGGCAGGCGGTGGCCCCAGCCCAGTTGTTCGAGCAGGGGCTGGTCCGGGAAGGATTCGGCCTGGCCCAGGCAGAGGATGGCAATGGGCCGGGCCCCGGCGGGCATGGCCAGCAGCCGGGCCAGGGCCTGGGGGTCGAAGAAGGACACCCAGCCCACGCCGATGCCTTCGGCCCGGGCCGCCAGCCAGAGGTTCTGGATGGCGCAGGCGGCGGAGGCCAGGTCCATTTCCGGCAGGGTGCGGCGCCCGAAGATGTGGGCCTCGCAGCCATCCATCAGGGCCACCACCAGGATTTCCGCACATTCCCGCAGCCCCTCCACCTTCAGCTTGAGGAATTCCTGCTGGCGGCTGGGCAGGTGCTCCGCCGTGTTCAGCCGTTCCGCCTCCACCAGGGCGTGCATTTCCTGGCGCAGGGCCGGGTCTGTGATGTGCAGGAAGCGCCAGGGCTGCATGTAGCCCACCGAGGGGCCGGCGTGGGCGGCGTCGAGCAGCCGGTCCAGGGCGCAGGGGGGGAGCGGCCCGGGCTTGAAGTGGCGCACGTCGCGGCGCTCGAAGATGGCGCGGTAAACGGCGGCGATCTGTTCTTCCGGGTAGCGGTGGGGGGTGTCGGTCATGGGGAATCAGGGCCGCCGGGGGCGGCTGCAGTATTCGCGGAATTGGGTGAACAGCCGGGCCTGGCTTTCGGAGAGGGAGAGGGTGCTGCGCACGGTCTTGGTCCTGCCGTCGAACAGGACGTGGAAGCGGGCTGGTTCGGACCAGTCGGAAAGCAGCAGGGCGGCGAGCCGGGAAGTTGGGACAAGGGCGGGGCACATGGGCCGATTCTGGCACCCCGGCCGGCCCGGGACAAGGTCACGTCCGGCCTGGCACGCGGCGGGCGGCCCCCGGGGAGGGGCGGATGGCCTCCGGGGCAGTTGCCAAACCCTGGCCGGCTTGGGGTTAAAATGCGGGTCCGAATCCTTGACCCGTCCTGGCCTTCCGGAGCCCCCATGCGCCGTACCACCCTCTCCCGCTACCTGATTGAAAAACAACGCGAAAAGAACCTGCTGCCCGCCGACCTGCGGCTCCTGATCGAGGTGGTGGCCCGGGCCTGCAAGCACATCGCCGTGACCATCGGCAAGGGCGGCCTGGGCGAGGCCCTGGGCGAGGCCGGCAGCGAGAATGTCCAGGGCGAGGCCCAGAAGAAGCTGGACGTGATCTCCAACGACATCCTGCTGGATGCCAACGAATGGGGCGGCCACCTGGCCGCCATGGCCTCCGAGGAAATGGACTTGCCCCGGCTGATTCCCAACCGCTATCCCCACGGGGAATACCTGCTGATGTTCGATCCCCTGGACGGTTCCTCCAACATCGACGTGAATGTCTCCATCGGCACCATCTTCTCGGTGCTGAAGTGCCCCGAGGGCGCCGACCTTTCCTCCGAGACCGCCGCCGAGCAGGCTTTCCTGCAGCCGGGCACCGCCCAGGTGGCCGCCGGCTACGCCATCTACGGCCCCACCACCCTGCTGGTGCTGACCGTGGGCGACGGGGTGGCTTCCTTCACCCTGGACCGGGAAATCGGCTCCTTCGTGCTCACCCAGGAAGGCATCCGCATTCCCGAGGACACCAGGGAATTCGCCATCAACATGTCCAACCAGCGCCACTGGGAGCCGCCGGTCCAGCGCTACGTGGCCGAGCTGCTGCAGGGCCAGGAAGGCCCCCGGGGCAAGGATTTCAACATGCGCTGGGTGGCCTCCATGGTGGCCGACGTGCACCGCATCCTGACCCGGGGCGGCATCTTCATGTACCCCCTGGATGCCAAGACCCGGGACAAGGGCGGCAAGCTGCGCCTGATGTACGAAGCCAATCCCATGGCCTGGCTGGTGGAACAGGCGGGGGGCGCCGCCACCACCGGGCGGCAGCGCATCCTCGACATCGTTCCGGAAAAGCTGCACCAGCGGGTGCCGGTGATCCTCGGCTCCCGGAACGAGGTGGAGCGGGTCACCGCCTACCACCGCCCTGACTGAGCCATGTCCATCCGGCACCCCATCATCGCGGTCACGGGTTCCTCGGGGGCGGGCACCAGCCATGTCCGCAAGGTTTTCGAGGGGATCTTCCGGCGCGAGGGGGTGCACGCGGCCATTGTCGAGGGGGACAGCTTCCACCGTTACGACCGGGCGGCCCTGAAGGCCCTGAACGATGACCGGGAAGCCCGGGGCGAGGGCCGCCTGTCTTTGTTCGGGCCAGACACCAACCTGCTGGGGGAGTTGGAAAGCCTGTTCCGTACCTACAGTGAGAACGCCACCGGCCGTCGCCGCCGCTACCTGCACGACAAGGAAGAAGCCCATGCCGTGGGCCAGGCGCCAGGCACCTTCACGCCCTGGGAGCCGCTGCCGGACAACACCGACCTGCTCTTTTACGAGGGCCTGCACGGGGCGGTGCGCACGGCCGAGGTGGACGTGGCCCGCTATCCGGATCTGCTGATCGGCGTGGTCCCCGTGATCAATCTGGAGTGGATCCAGAAGATTCACCGGGACACCCACATGCGCGGCTATTCCCGGGAGGCGGTGATGCGCACCATCCTGTCGCGCATGCCGGACTACGTGCATTACATCGTGCCCCAGTTCGAGCTGACCCACATCAACTTCCAGCGGGTGCCGGTGGTGGACACCTCGAACCCCTTCATCGCCCGGGACATCCCCATCGCCAGCGAGACCATGGTGGTGATCCGCTTTGCCGACCCCCGGGGCGTGGATTTCCCCTACCTGCTTTCCATGATCAAGGATTCCTTCATGACCCGGGCCAACACCATCGTCATTCCCGGCGACCGGCAGGACCTGGCCATGCAGCTCATCCTCACCCCCCTGATCTGGCGCCTGATGGCGCGCCGGAACGGAGTCGAATAAGGGCACCGGCCTAGGGCTGTCCCTCTCCTGCGGCATCGTTCGCAGGCACGGCGGGCAGGCGGCGTGCTTCCCGCAGCAGGGTGGCGAAGGCGTCGGCTGCCAGGGCGCGGCTGAACAAAAAGCCCTGCATCGAGGCGCAGCCCCGCTGGCGCAGGAAATTGAGCTGGCTCTCGGTTTCCACTCCTTCGGCCAGCACCGACATGTGCAGGCTTTCCGCCAGGGCGATGGTGGCGTTGGCGATGGCGGCGTTGGTGGGGTTGGAGGTGATGTCCCGCACGAAGGACTGGTCGATCTTGATCTTGTCGAAGGGGAAGCGGGAGAGATAGGCGAGCGATGAATAGCCGGTGCCGAAGTCGTCCAGGGACAGCTTCACCCCGAGCTGGTGCAGCCGGTGGCTGGTGGCGATGGCCACCTCCGCGTCTTCCACGAAGGCACTCTCGGTGAGTTCGATCTCCAGATAGCGGGGCGCCAGGCCGCTGCGTTCGAGGGCTTGCTGCACGACACTGACCAGGTCCTGGGACTTGAACTGACGCACCGACACGTTGACGGCCATGACCAGGGGGGGGAGCCCTTCATCCTGCCAGGCCTTGTTCTGGCGGCAGGCTTCTTCCAGGGCCCAGGCTCCCATGGGCAGGATCAGGCCGCTTTGTTCGGCCACGGGGATGAACTGGTTCGGGGGGATTGGGCCCAGCTCGGGGCTTTCCCAGCGCATCAGGGCTTCCACGCCGTTGACCAGGCCGCTCCTGATGTCCACCTGGGGCTGGTAATGCAGGCTGAACTCGCCCCGTTCCAGGGCCTGGCGCATCTGGGTTTCCATGTTGAGGCGCAGGCGGACCTGCTGGGAGAGATCGGCGGTGTAGAAGCAGAAGGTGTCACGCCCTTGCTTTTTGGCCGCGTACAGGGCGGTGTCCGCGTGCTGGACCAGCTCGTGGGGGGTCTGGCCATCTTCGGGGTAGAGGCTGATGCCCAGGCTGCCGCCCACGTAGATGTCGCGCCCGTCGGGCAGCTTCACCGGCTGGTGCAGCAGGTCGAGGATGCATTGCCCGACCCGGGCGGCTTCGTCCGGGTTTTCCAGGCGCTCCAGGATCACCAGGAATTCATCGCCGCCCAGCCGGGCGAGGGTATCCTTGCCCCGCAGCCGCTCCCGCAGTCGCTGGGCCAGCAGTTGCAGCACCTGGTCCCCCACCGGGTGGCCCAGGCTGTCGTTGATGGTCTTGAAATGATCCAGATCCAGGTAGAGCACGCCGATGGCGAGCTGATCCCGTTCCGCCTGTTCGATGGCGTGTTCCAGGCGCGACAGGCCCAGCAGCCGGTTGGGCAGGTGGGTGAGTGGATCGTAGTGGGTGAGCCGGTCCCGCTCCTCCTCGCTCTGCTTGAGGCGGGAGAGGTCGGTCATCACTCCGACGTAGTGGGTGGGCTTGCCGTTGCCGTCGCGCACGGTGCTGATGCTGAGGAACTGGGGGTAGGTCTCGCCGTTCTTGCGCCGGTTCCAGATCTCCCCCTGCCAGTCCCCGTGGGTCTGCAGGTCCCGCCACATGGCCTCGTAGAATCCGGCTTCCTGCAGGTTCGACTTGAGCAGGGAAGGATTCCGGCCCAGGGCTTCTTCCTGGCTGTAGCCGGTCATGTCGCACCAGGCCTTGTTGACCGAAACGATGGCCGGTTTCAGGTCGGTGATGACCACTCCGTCGTGGGTGCTGGCCAGCACGGCAGCGGCCTGGCGCAGGTGCTGTTCGTTGCGCACCCGTTCCACGGCCAGGGCGGCCATCTGGGAGAATTCCTCGAGCCGGTGCTGCAATTCCGTTTCCACGCTCTGAGGCTGCAGGGCGTAGAAGTTGAGCATACCCAGCATCCTGCCCTTGCTGGCCTTGAGGGGGTAGGAACAGAGGGCGTGGATGCCGGCCTCCTTCCCCCGTTCCGGGCAGAGCTGGCACAGGGGGGCGCTGGCGAGGGCTTCGATGCGCAGGCAGGTGCCGGACTCGATCACCTGGCGGGAACAGGCTTGCTGCTCAAGGGTTTCGAGGTTGTGGCGCAACGGGGAGGGCAGGTTGGGCGCTGCGGCCACGTAAAATTCCTGCCCGTCGTCGTTGCGGAGCAGGATGGCGCCTTTCCAGGCCGGGAAGATGTCTTCCAGCTGCCGGATGATCTGGTCGAGCACCTGTTCCAGGGGGGCGCCGTCGAAGATCAGGCTGCGCACCAGGTTGCGGGCCTGGCGCAGCTGGGAGGCTTGCTTGAGGCGGCTGATGTCGGTCCAGATGCCGACCACCTCCAGGGGTTTGCCCCGGTCGTCCCGCACCAGGCGCAGCCGGTCCCGCAGCCAGATGTAATGGCCATCCCGGTGCTGTAGCCGGTATTCCCGCTGCAGTTCGCCCTGCTCGAGGAAGTCTCGCTGGGTCCGCAGCACTTCTTCCCGGTCCTGGGGGTGCAGGTGGTCCCACCACCAGTGCGGGCTCATCACCTCCTCGGGCCGGTACCCCAGCAGCTGTTCCACGTTGGCGCTGATCCAGCTGGCCCGCAGGTGTTCCATTTCCATCACCCGTAGCTTGAACAGCACCGTGGCGCTGGCGGCAAGGATGTGGTTGAGCCGTTCGCTGGTTTCCTGCAGGGCGGCCTTTTCCCGGGCCAGCTCCACCTGGCGCTGCACCTTTTCCAGGGTGGCGGGCAGGGCGTACAGGTAGCCTTCGCTCTTGATCAGATAGTCGTCGACGCCCAGTTGCAGGGCGGCGGCCGCACTGTCCTCGGTGCCCTGGCCGGTGATGAGGACGATGGGGATGGCCAGATGCCTTTCCTGGCGCAGGATGCGGGTCAGTTCGAGGGCGTCCGTGCCGGGCAGCCGGTAATCCAGCAGCAGCACCTGATAGGGCGGCGTATCGGCCGGGTTGTCCGGCAGGCGCTGCAGAACCTGTGCGGCGTTGTGCACCACTTCGATCTGGATGTGGGGGGCATGCTGGGCCAGGTGGATGCGGGTCAGCTCCGCATCGGCCGCGTGGGGTTCGGCATAGAGCACTTCGAGGGGGTGGGCCACGCGTTCCCGGTTGCGGCCGGGCAGCAGGGCCTCCGTCAGCACCTGCGGCAGTTCGTCGAGATAGCCTTCGTGCTTTACCAGGTAGCCCGTGGCCCCGCCCTTCAGGGCCGCCATGGCGGAACGTTCGTCGCCCTGGCCGGTGATCAGGATCACCGGCAGCTTCATGCCTTCGAGCAGGATGCCGCTCAACAGTTCGAGACCGCTGCCGTCGGGCAGGTTCAGGTCGGTGAGCAGCAGGTCGAAGGGCCGGTCGCGGCGCCGGGCGGAGAGCCGCGCCCGGGCTTCCTGGAGGGAACCGACCACTTCCAGTTCGATGTGGGGGGCCTTGCGGCTCAGGATCCGGCGGGTCAGGTCCGCATCGGCAACGGAATCTTCAACGTAGAGGACGCGCACGGTATTCACTCGGGAATGCGGTTGAGGACGCACCAGTACAGCTCGATGTGCTGCACCACTTCCATGAAACGTTCGAAACTCACCGGCTTGACGATGTAGGAATTGACGCCCAGGTCGTAGGCGGTGTTGATGTCCTTGTCTTCGGCGGAAGAAGTGAGCACCACCACGGGAATGTGGCGGAAGCGTTCATGCTGCTTCAACCGGCGCAGCACGTCGAGGCCATCCACCCTGGGCAGCTTCAGGTCGAGCAGGATCAGGGCGGGCAGGGGTTCGCCCGCTTCCCAGCGGGGCAGCCAGGCCAGGGCTTCTTCCCCGTCCCGGGCCACCTGGATGGGGTTCGACAGGCGCTTGCGTTCGAAGGCCCGCAGGGCCAGGTCCAGGTCCATCGGATTGTCTTCCACCAGCAGGATGGGGGGGGGCGATGGGGTTCATGCGGGCAACTCCAGGTAGAAGGTGGCGCCGGCGCCCGGGCTGCTTTCCGCCCGGATCGAGCCGCCCATGCGCTGCATGGCCTTGGCGGCCAGGGCCAGACCGATGCCGGTGCCCGGATAATCCTCGGCCCGGTGCAGGCGTTGGAAGATCTTGAAAATGCGGTCATGGTACTTCATGTCGAAGCCGATGCCATGGTCCCGCACCGAGAGCAGCACCCGGCCGTTTTCCGCGCGGGCTTCGATGTGGATCAGCGGCGGCTGGGCGCCGGGACTGAACTTGATGGCATTTTCGATCAGGTTGCGCAGCACCAGGCCGAGTCCATCCCGGTCGGCCCGTATGATCAGGGGGGGCACCCGGGTTTCCACCGTCAGTCCTGCCTGCCCGAGGGCTTGGGCTTCGTACTCCAGTACCTGCTCCACCACTTCCGGCAGGGACAGGGGGGTGTTTTCCAGCTGGCGCCGTTCCATGCGGGAATAGGCCAGCAGGTCCTCGATCAGCTCCTGCATCTGCCCGACCCCCTTGCGGATGTTGGCCAGGAACAGCAGGCCGTCGCCTTCCAGCCTGTCCTTGTAGTCCTCCTGCAGCAACTGGCTGTAGCCGTCGATGCTGCGCAGGGGGGCCTTGAGATCGTGGGATACCGAGTAGGAGAAGGATTCCAGCTCCCGGTTCAGGGCCTCCAGCTCTGCGGTACGCTCCCGGACCCGGTGTTCGAGCTGGATGTTGAGGGAGCGCAATTCCTCCTGGGCTTCCCGCAATTGGGTGATGTCCCGGGAGATGCCGAGCACCCCCATGAGCCGGCCCTGCTCATCCCGGACCGGGGTCTTGATGGTCTCGAACAGGCCCCGGTAGCCCGTGTCCGCAAACGTCAGCCATTCCTCGTTGATGCAGGGCCCGCCTGCCTCCATGGCCTTGCGGTCATGCTCCCGGAAGAAATCGGCCAGTTCCTGGTTTACGAAGTCGTAGTCGGTCCTGCCAAGAATCCGTTCCCGGGGGGCCCCAAAGAAGGATTCGAAGCGGCGGTTGACACTCAGGTAAAGCCCGTCGGGATCTTTCATCCAGACCAGGTCCGGAATGGTGTTGATCAGGGTTTCCAGCCGGTTCTGGCTTTCCGCCAGGCGCATCAGGGCTGCCCGGGTGTCGCTCACGTCCTGCAGGATGCCGAAGATGCCACTCACCTTCCCGGCCGCATCCCGTTCCAGCCAGGTGCGGTCATTGACCCAGATCCATGCGCCGCTGGCGGTCCTGATCCGGTATTCCTGGGTGTAATCGTCGGGCCCCTCGCTGAAGTGACGGTAGACTTCCTGATTGACCCGTTCCAGGTCATCCGGGTGGATCAGGTCGGCAAAATGCAGCCTGCCCTCCAGCAGTTCCCGGGGTTCGTGGCCCCACTGCCGGATGGTGTCGTTCACGAAGCGCACCGGCCAGCCCGGGGCATTGTCCCAGGCGATGGTGATGACCGGGGAGCGGTTGATGATGCGGTTGATCTGGTTCAGGTGCTGCTCCAGCTTCTCCCGGGCCCGCAGGGCGGCATGGACGAGGAAGAAGATCAGCAGCGCCGTGAGGCTGACGAAGACCAGCCCTTTCTCCGTTTGCAACTCGGGCAGCAGGCGATCGGAGAAGACGATCCAGAGCAGGCTGCACAGGGCATAGATGCCGGCGATCTTGAGCGCCTGCATAGGGGGGGAGGTCATGGGGTGGCTCCTGGATGAGGGGGCGGGCTGGATGGTCAGGATGGCTTCATTCTAGTCCGGTCCCGGCGCTCTGACAGGGGCCTGGGCCACGGGGGCGCCATTGCCCGTACAATGCGCTTCCTGCCAGGGTTTTCCTGTTTTCCCGAGTTCAGGGCCCGTGCCCGCCAGCTCCCGATCCCATGCGCCTGTTCATGCCCAATGTCGCCACGCCTGCCGGCCGCCTCCTGGCCCGGACCGGGCTGGTGCTGCTGGCGTTCCTGTCCCTGGCGGGCGGCGCCATGGGCGTGTATTTCCTGGGACTGCAACCCCTCTGGGACGGCTGGCGCAGCCGGGACTGGCAGCCGGTGCAGGCCCGGCTGCTGGAGGTTCAGTTGGGCGGCGGGCCCGGGGGAGGCAACCGCGGCGCCAAGGTGCTGGTGGTGTACCGCTATCCGGCTGCAGGCCGCTGGCACGAGGGACGGCGCTTCGGCCTGCATCAGTGGATGGACGATGCCGATGCCCAGAAAGCCGCCTATGCCGACCTGCTCTATCGGCAGCGGGTCCGGGCCTGGTACAACCCCCGCAATCCCGGGGAGGCGCTGCTCGATCGGGAACTGCGCGGCTCGGTGCTGGTCATGGCCTTGCCCGCCCTGGGCCTGATGGCTCTGGGGGGCTGGATACTCTGGGCCGCCTGCCTGGGCGGGCTGGCCACCTGGCGGGCGCGCCGTCGCCTGCAACGGGCCGGTGTAAGATAGCCCGCAAAAAACGATAACCCTCTAGGAGAATCATGGTTCCTCACCTGACGACCGCCCTGACGGGCCCCTTGCTGGAGCTGGAACGCCGTTTCCTCGACCAGAGCGCGCCCATCGAGCAATGGTTCCGCAGCCAGTGGCAGGAGCACACGCCTCCTTTTTATTCCTCCTGCGACCTGAGGAATGCCGGCTTCAAGCTGGCCCCGGTGGATACCAACCTGTTCCCCGGCGGTTTCAACAACCTCAACCCGGCCTTCCTGCCCCTGTGCGTGCAGGCGGCCATGAGCGCGGTGGAAAAATTCTGCCCCTCGGCCTGCAAGCTCTTGCTGATTCCAGAGAATCACACCCGCAACACCTTCTATCTGCAGAACCTGGCCCAACTCGCCAACATCCTCACCCGTACCGGCCTGGAAGTGCGCATCGGCAGCCTGCTGCCGGAAGTCACCGCCCCGACCCGCATCGAACTGCCCTACGGCCAGTCCCTGCTGCTGGAACCCCTGGTGCGCCAGGGCGACCGCCTGGGGCTGGCGGACTTTTATCCCTGCGCCATCCTGCTCAACAACGACCTGTCCGCCGGGGTGCCAGCCATCCTCCAGGGGCTCACCGAGCAGGTGGTCCTGCCGCCCCTCCATGGCGGCTGGGCGACCCGCCGCAAAACCCAGCATTTCGCTGCCTACGACCAGGTGGCAGGCGAGTTTGCCAGCCTGATCGACATCGATCCCTGGCGCATCAATCCCTACTTCACCGCCTGCCGCAATCTCGATTTTCATGGACGGCAAGGGGAAGAGGAACTGGCTGAGCGGGTAGACCAATTGCTCCAGAAAGTCCGGGACAAATACCGTGAATACGGCATCCTTGAAACGCCCTACGCCGTGGTCAAGGCCGATGCCGGCACCTACGGCATGGGCGTGATGACCGTGCGCGATGCCAGCGAGGTGAAGGGCCTCAACCGGCGCCAGCGCAACAAGATGAGCGTCATCAAGGAAGGCCAGACCGTGTCGGAGGTCATCATCCAGGAAGGGGTGCATACCTTCGAGACCGTGCGCGATGCGGTGGCTGAACCCGTGATCTACATGATCGACCGCTATGTGGTGGGCGGCTTCTACCGGGTGCACACGGCCCGGGGCAAGGACGAGAACCTCAACGCGCCGGGCATGGAGTTCGAGCCGCTGGCGTTTGAAACCGGCTGCAACCTGCCCGACCGCTGCGAGAACCCGGATGCGCCGCCGAACCGCTTCTACGCCTACGGGGTGGTGGGGCGGCTGGCCTGCCTGGCCGCGGCCGTGGAGCTGGAGCAGACCGCTCCCGCTAAGGATTGAGGCGTGGCCCAGCAACTGTGCTTTGCCCCCGACGCCTTCGGCGTCAATGGCCGCTCCCTGAAGCTGCTGTTCGTGGTGGACCCCCTGGCCAGCCTCAAGGCCTACAAGGACTCCACCGTGGCCATGATGCGGGCGGCGGAAAAGCACGGCCACGAAGTTTATGCCTGCGAGGTTTCCAGCCTGTGCTGGCGGCGCCCGGAGCCGGGCCAGCCCGGGGTGTTCTGCCTCGCCTACCATCTGCATACCCGTCCCGACGATCACGACTGGTACCGGGAAACCGGCTTCGAGCCCATGCCCCTGAAGGCCTTCGACGCGGTGCTGATGCGCAAGGACCCGCCCTTCGACAGTGAATACGTCACCGCCACCTGGCTGCTGGAACGGGCCGAGGCCGAAGGCGCAAGGGTCTACAACAAGCCCCGGGCCCTGCGTGACCATTCCGAGAAGCTGGCGATTGCCGAATTCGACCGCTACACCGTGCCGACCCTGGTGAGCCGGGATCTGAACCTGATCCAGCATTTCATCGACGAGCAGCGCGACGTGGTGGTCAAGCCCCTGGACGGCATGGGCGGCAGCCAGGTGTTCCGCATCCACCGCAACGATTCGAACCGGAACGTGATCCTGGAAACTCTGACCCAGCTGGGGCAACGTACGATCATGGTGCAGCAGTATCTGCAGGAGATTGCCCAGGGGGACAAGCGCATCCTGCTGATTGCCGGAAAACCGGTGCCCTGGTGTCTGGCCCGCATTCCCAAGGCGGGGGAAAACCGGGGCAACCTGGCGGCCGGCGGCACGGGCGTGGCCCAGGAGCTGTCCCACCGGGACCGGCAGATCGCCGAGCAGCTCGGTCCCGTGCTCTGGAAGCGGGGCCTGCTCATCGTCGGTCTCGACGTGATCGGCGACCACCTCACGGAAATCAACGTCACCAGCCCCACCTGCATGGTGGAGATCCGTCAGCAGACCGGCTTCGACGCGGCCGGAGCCTGCATTACCGCTTTGGAGCACCTGTGTTCAAGCACTTCTGCCTCGTCCTCGGCCTCCTGATCCTGCTGGCCGGCTGCGACCAGCCGCAGCCCCCGGTGCAGCAGGAGTCCTACGTGTTCGGCACCCGGGTCGAGATTCTTGTGGCCGGCGTGCCCGAGGCCAGGGCCCGGGAGGCGGCGGGGGCGGTGCTGCGGGAGTTCGACCGGCTGCACCGTACCTACCATGCCTGGCAGCCCTCGGAGCTTACCCGGGTGAACGAGGCCCTGGCGGCCGGGCGGCAAATTCAGGTGGGTCCGGAAATGCTGGCCTTCATCCGCGAGGCCCGGGAGCTGGCGCACCTGGGGGCTTACCGTTTCGATCCGGGCATTGGTGCCCTGATCCGCCTCTGGGGCTTCCATTCGGACGAGTTCAAGCCGGTCCTGCCCGATCCCGCCGCCCTGGCGGCCTGGCGCCGGGCACCGGCTTCGATCGCCCAGCTGCAGATCGAGGGGGACCGGATCGGCAGTACCAATCCCCGGGTCGCCCTGGATTTCGGGGGCTATCTCAAGGGCGCGGCGCTGGATCTGGCAGCGGCGCGGCTGAAGCAGGCCGGGGTGCACAATGCGCTGATCAACATCGGCGGCAACATCATGGCCCTGGGGAACAAGAACGGCAAGCCCTGGCGGGTGGGCATCCAGCATCCGCGCCAGCCCGGCGCCCTGGCCACCCTGGAGCTGCGGGATGGCGAGGCCATCGGCACCTCCGGCGACTATCAGCGCTATTTCGAAGTGGAGGGCAGGCGCTACAGTCATCTGCTCGACCCGGCCACCGGGGAGCCGGTGACCCACACCCAGGCAGTGACCGTGCTGATGCCTCCGGGACCCAGGGCCGGCACCTTGTCCGATGCCCTGTCCAAACCCATCTTCATTGCCGGGCCGGAGCACTGGCAGGCGGCGGCCCGGGCGACGGGCGCCGGGCAGGTGCTGCGCATCGCCCAGGATGGCCGCATTCAGGTGACCCGTGCCCTGCGGGCGCGACTCGTGTTCATGGGCAAGCCCCCTGCCCTGGAGGAAGTGCCGTGACGGGGATGTCTTACTTTGGTGAGGGTTTCGCTAGAATAGACTCCCTTTTCCTGCCCGGGACCCTTCCATCATGATCGGCATCCTGCTCGTGACCCACGGCACCATGGGCGAAGCCCTGCTCCAGAATGTCTGCCACGTCCTCAACAAGCGCCCGCCCCTGCTGGCGCAGCTGGGTATCGCAGCCCAGGACGATCCCCTGGACATCCTTCCCCTGGCCCGGCGCATGGTCGAACAGGTGGATGAAGGCGAAGGCGTGCTGGTCATGACCGACATTTACGGCGCGACCCCGGCCAATGTGGCACTCAAGCTGCTCGAACCGGGCCGGGTGGAGGGCGTCGCGGGGGTCAGCCTGCCGATGCTGCTGCGGGCCCTCACCTACCGGGAAAAGGGAATGGAGACCCTGGTGGCCAAGGCCGTCAGCGGTGCCCGGGACGGGGTTTTGAACATGTTGAAGGACATCTGATGTTGCGCAGGGAAGCAGAGATCATCAACAAGCTTGGGCTGCATGCCCGGGCTTCCGCCAAGCTCACCCAGACGGCCAGCCGGTTTGCAGCGGAAGTCTGGATGGAGAAGAATGGCCGGCGCATCAACGCAAAAAGCATCATGGGCGTCATGATGCTGGCGGCGGCCAAGGGCAGCACCGTGACCATCGAGACCCATGGCGACGATGAGACCGAGGCCATGGAGGCGATTCTGGCCCTGATCGCGGACCGGTTTGGAGAAGGCGAGTGAGTTTCACCCTGCATGGACTGGGCGTTTCCGGCGGCATTGCCATTGGCCGGGCGATGCTCATGTCCCATGCCACCCTGGAGGTGGCCCACCTGACCATCGCCCCGCGGCTGGTGGAGAAGGAGGTCGCCCGCCTCGAACAGGCCCTCCAGGCGGTGCGGGAGGAACTGGCGGCGATGAAGGAGAGCGCCGAGCACGCCCCGGCGGAACTGGCGGCCTTCATCGACCTGCACGTGATGTTCCTGTACGACCCGGAGCTGGTGGAGGTGCCCAAACAGATCATCCGCGAACGGCGCTGCAATGCGGAATGGGCCCTGGTGCAGCAGATGGAGCATCTGGCTGCCCAGTTCGAGCAGTTCGAGGACCCTTACCTGAAGGAGCGCCGCTTCGACGTGGTGCAGGTGGTGGAGCGGGTGGTGAAGGAACTGCTGGGCCATCCGGCCCGGCCGGTGATGAAGCGGAGCAAGGGGGTGACAGAGGAGAACCTCATCATCGTCGCCCACGACCTGTCGCCCGCCGATGTCATCGCCTTCAAGGAGCACCGTTTCGCCGCCTTCGTCACCGATGTGGGCGGCACCACCTCCCACACGGCCATCCTGGCCCGCAGCATGGCGATTCCCGCCATCGTCGGCCTGGGCAATGCCCGGGCCATGATCCGGGACAACGAACTGCTGATCGTCGATGGCACCCGGGGGGTGCTGATCGTCAATCCCGATGAGCGGGTGCTCGAGGAGTATCTGCTCCGGAAGGAGCAGATCGAGCTTGAACGCACCAAGCTCAAACGCCTCAAGTCCTCCCCTTCCGAAACCCTGGACGGGGTCACGGTGAGCCTGCAGGCCAACATCGAGCTGCCTGCCGATGCCAAGGAGGCCCTGGAATCCGGTGCCGACGGGGTGGGCCTGTTCCGCACCGAGTTCCTGTTCCTGGGCCGGGGCGACATGCCTTCCGAGGACGAGCAGTTCGAGGCCTACCGCAAGGTGGTCAAGGCCATGGAGGGTCGGCCGGTGACCATCCGCACCTTCGACCTGGGGGCCGACAAGGCCATCGACCACCAGCGCACCCAGACCAATCCGGCCCTGGGCCGGCGCGCCATCCGCCTGTCCCTGGCCGAACCCAAGATGTTCCACCTGCAGTTGCGGGCCATTCTGCGCGCTTCCCGGTACGGCAAGGTCAGGCTGCTGATTCCCATGCTCTCCCACGCCCACCAGATCGATGCCACCCTGGCGGCGGTCGAGCAGGCCAAGTCCAGCCTGCGGGGCGAGAAGGTGCTGTTCGACGAGAACATCGAGGTGGGGGGCATGATCGAGATTCCCGGCGCGGCCCTGGCCGTGAACATGTTCCTGCGCCGCCTGGATTTTCTGTCCATTGGCACCAACGACCTGATCCAGTACACCCTGGCCATCGACCGTACCGACGAGCAGGTGGCCAGCCTCTACGATCCCCTGCATCCGGCGGTGCTGATGCTGGTGGCCCACACCATCAGCAGCGCCGAGAAGGCGGGCATCCCCGTCTCCGTCTGCGGCGAGATGGCCGGAGCCCCCAAGTTCACCCGCCTGCTGCTGGGGATGGGGTTGCGTACCTTCTCCATGCACCCTTCCCAGATCCTCGAGGTCAAGAGCCGGGTGCTGAAGGCCGATGTGAGCGAACTGGCGCCCCAGGTGCGGCGCATCCTGCGCCTGGATGAAACCGGCAAGATCCGGGAGGCGGTGGAAAAACTCAACAATCCGGCCCCGGTGTCCGATGCTTGATTGACTTTTGCCAGGGCGGCCGGTACTGTTGCCGGCCTCGGGTCCTGCCCGGGGGCGCCTTTTTGAACTCAGCTTGCAGGCGCGAAAAACAGCTAAAGCGAGGACGGCCTGTCACCCTGAACCCAGTCCCCGCTCCGGCAGACTGGGTTTTTTGCATTCAGAGAGCCATGACCGACCCCAATTCCGTGGGCCTCGTCGTTCCCCAGACGGCCCGTTTCGACCAGGAAATCCGCCTGAAAAGCGGTGCCTGCCTGCCCGGCTTCGAGCTTGTCTTCGAAACCTACGGCCAGCTCAATGCCGCCCGCAGCAACGCGGTGCTGGTCTGCCATGCCCTGTCGGGCAGTCATCACGTGGCCGGCTATTACGATGCCCAGCAAAAAAAGAAGACCCTTGGCTGGTGGGACAATCTGGTGGGACCCGGCAAGCCCCTCGATACCAACAAGTTCTTCGTGGTGGGGGTGAACAATCTGGGGGGCTGCTACGGTTCCACCGGGCCCCGTTCCATCAATCCCGAAACCGGCAAGCCCTACGGGGCCGACTTTCCTCTCGTAACGGTCGAGGACTGGGTGGAGGCCCAGGCCCGTCTGGCGGACCGGCTCGGCATCGGGACGTGGGCGGCGGTGATCGGCGGCTCCCTGGGCGGCATGCAGGCCCTGCAATGGACCCTCGCATACCCGGAGCGGGTGCGGCACGGCATCGTGATCGCCTCGGCCCCCCGGCTGTCGGCCCAGAACATTGCCTTCAACGAGGTGGCCCGCCAGGCCATCCTCTCCGATCCGGACTTCCACGGCGGCCATTACTACGAACACGGGGTGGTGCCCAGGAACGGTCTGCGCCTGGCGCGCATGGTGGGCCACATCACCTACCTGTCGGACGACCAGATGGCCGAGAAATTCGGCCGCCAGTTGCGGCACGGCGAGCATCGCTTCCACTACGACGTGGAATTCGAAATCGAATCCTACCTGCGCTACCAGGGGGACAAGTTCGCCGAGTTCTTCGACGCCAATACCTATCTGCTCACCACCAAGGCCCTCGATTACTTCGATCCGGCCTTCGACTACGGCGGCGACCTGCGCGCTGCCCTGGCCCGGGCCCGGGCCGATTTCTTCGTGGCCTCCTTCACTACCGACTGGCGCTTTTCTCCCGAACGCAGCCGCGAGATCGTCTATGCCCTGCTGCACAACGGTCGCAAGGTCAGTTACGCGGAAATCGACTGCGATGCCGGGCACGATTCCTTCCTGCTCGATGCACCGCATTACCACGCGGCCCTGGGCGCCTATCTGGAGGGTATTGCCCCATGACCTTGTACGGACGCTTCGATTTCGACCACATCGCCCGCTGGATCCAGCCCGGGGAGCGGGTGCTCGACCTGGGCTGCGGCGACGGCACCCTGCTCAAATTCCTGCAGCAGGGAAAGGGCATTCACGGCTACGGGGTGGAACTGGACCCGGACAATGTGACCGCCTGCATCCGGAACGGGGTGAACGTGCTCCAGTTCGACCTGGAGCGGGGCTTGCAGGGCTTCGAGGACGATTCCTTCGATCACGTGATCATGTCCTTGTCGCTCCAGACCGTGCGCCATACGGTACCGCTCTTGAAGGAAATGCTGCGGGTGGGGCACGAAGCCGTGGTGTCCTTCCCCAACTTCGGCTACCAGCCGCACCGGGAGGCCATTGCGGCGGGCCGGATGCCGGTTTCCAAGCACCTGCCCTACCAGTGGTACGACTCGCCCAACGTACGCTTCTTCACCATCGCCGATTTCGACGCCCTGTGCGCCGAGCAGGGCATCCAGGTGCGCGAGCTGCTGGCCTTTGCCAACGGCCAGCCGGTGGCGGGGGACCCGAACCTGAAAGGGGAAGTGGCTTTGTACCGTCTCGGGCGTCAGGGCGCCGCGTCGGGAGGTTGAACCGCCCCGCCGCGCCCGGGTGGGGAGTAGTTCTGTCTGGATCCAAGCAGGCCGGCGGTTGCCGGCCTGCTTGAGGGACGGGGGGTCAATAGCCCCGGGCCATGGCCCGAAGCCGGGCCACCCGTTCCTCGGAAGGCGGGTGGGTGGAGAACAGGCCGCGCAGGCCGCCGCCGGAAAGCGGGTTCATGATCATCATCTGGGCTGTTTCCGGGTGGGCCTCGGCGGTGGCCATGGGAATGCCCCGGGCGTAGGCGCTGATCTTTTCCAGGGCGTCGGCCAGGGCGTGAGGGTCGCCGCTGATCTCGGCGCCGCCCCGGTCGGCCTCGTATTCCCGGGCCCGGGAGATGGCCATCTGAATCACCGTGGCCGCCAGCGGGGCCAGGATCATCACCAGGATGCCAACCACCGGATTGGCGGGACGGCCTTCGGAATCCCTGCCGCCGAAGAACATGGCGAAGTTGGCGAGCATGGAGATGGCGCCGGCCATGGTGGCGGAAATGGTGGAGATCAGGATGTCCCGGTTCTTCACATGGGCCAGTTCGTGGGCCATCACCCCCCGGATTTCCCGGGCCGAGAGCAGGCGCAGGATGCCGGTGGTGGCGGCCACGGCAGCGTTTTCCGGATTGCGGCCGGTGGCGAAGGCGTTGGGTTGGGCCTCGTCGATGATGTAAACCCTGGGCATGGGTATCTGCGCCTTCTGGGCCAGTTCCCGCACCATGTTGTAGAACTGGGGCGCCGAGAATTCATCCACCTCCCGGGCGTTGTACATCTTCAACACCATCTTGTCCGAGAACCAGTAGGAGAAGAAGTTCATGGCGCCGCCCAGCACCAGGGCCAGCAACATGCCCTGGGCGCCGCCGATGTAGGCACCCACGGCGCCGAACAGGGCCATGATGCCAGCCATCAGCAAGGCCGTCTTGAACCAGTTGAACATGGAAACCTCCTTGAGGCTGCAGTTGAGTCGAGCAATTAGATAGGCACGAATGCTTCGGATTCAAGCGGGGTTTCCGAAACTTTCGTTCGCTTTGATCGAATGGCCGGCCAGGAAGCGGGCTGCCTGCAGGCGCTTGCCGCCAGCCTTCTGCAGCTCGGTCAGGCACAAGGCGCCTTCGCCGCAGGCCACAGTGATGCCCTGCCGGTCCACGGCCAGCACGGTGCCGGGCAGCCCCTGTCCGGCAACCGGGTGGGCGGCCCAGATCTTGACCGGATTGCCGGCGAGGAAAGTCTGGGCGCCGGGGAAGGGGTTGAAGGCGCGGATGTGCCGGTCCAGCTCCGTGGCGCTGCGGGTCCAGTCCAGCTGGGCCTCCGCCTTTTCGATCTTGGCGGCGTAGGTGACGCCGGCTTCCGGCTGGGCGGTAGCGGGCAGGGGCAGGCGCGGCAGGGTGTCGACCATCAGCCGGGCGCCGAGCCGGGCGAGGCGGTCGTGCAGGCTGGCGGCAGTGTCTTCGGAACCGATGGGGGTGCTGACCCGAGCCAGCACCGGGCCCGTGTCCAGCCCAGCTTCCATCTGCATGATGCAGACGCCGGTTTCCGTATCCCCGGCCTGGATGGCCCGCTGGATGGGAGCGGCGCCGCGCCAGCGGGGCAGCAGCGAGGCGTGGATGTTGAGGCAGCCGAAGCGGGGCATGTCCAGGACCTCCTGGGGCAGGATCAGGCCGTAGGCGGCGACGATCATGGCGTCGGCCTCGACGGCGGCGATCTTCTGCCGGGCTTCGGCATCCTTTTTCAGGGACAGGGGCTGGAAGACCTCGATTCCGTGCTGCAGGGCCAGTTGCTTGACCGGCGAGGCCTGGAGCTGCATGCCCCGGCCCGCCGGCCGGTCCGGTTGGGTCAGGACGAGCGCGATCTCGTGCCCGGCCTCGATCAGGGCGGCCAGGGCGCTGGCGGCGAATTCCGGTGTGCCGGCGAAGATCAGCTTCATGCGGTGATCCGCGCCTGCTTGGCGAGCTTGGTCTTGATGCGCATCTGCTTGAGTTGCGAGAGGTGGTCCACGAACACCCGGCCTTGCAGGTGGTCGATCTCGTGCTGGATGCACACGGCCAGCAACCCGTCGGCGGTCAGGGTGCGGCTCTGGCCTTCCAGGTCCAGATATTCCACGGTGATCTGGGCCGCCCGCTCGACCTTGTCGTAGATGCCGGGCACGGAGAGGCAGCCTTCCTCGTAGACCTGCACGCCGTCCCGGTGGGTGATGCGGGGGTTGACCAGGACCAGCAGCTGGTTCTTTTCTTCCGAGATGTCGATGACGACCACCTGCCTGTGCACATCCACCTGGGTGGCGGCCAGTCCGATGCCAGGGGCTTCGTACATGGTTTCCGCCATGTCGGCAACCAGCCGGCGGATGCCATCGTCGATTTTTTCCACCGGCGCGGCGATTTTCTTCAGCCGGGCGTCGGGGAAGCGCAGAATGGGAAGTAAGGCCATGGGAAAGCTTGCTCAGTTAGATCATTGGGTGCAGAATCTCAAGCGCTTCCGAGAATTGGAATGGCATGAGCCGTGGTTCTTCTGACAGATTCGCGCCCGGCATGTTCCACCGGCCCACGAGGAAAATCCATGTCCCGCATTATATCCGCCCTCCTTCTGGCTGTGACTGCCACCACGGCCTTCGCCACCGAACCCCTCAAGCTGGCGGACAACGTGCCGGAGCGGCACGTGGTGGTGAAGGGCGACACCCTCTGGGGCATTTCCGGCAAGTTCCTCAAGGAGCCCTGGCGCTGGCCGGAAATCTGGAACCTGAACCGGGAGCAGATCCGCAATCCCCATCTCATCTACCCGGGCGACATCGTCTATCTGGACTACGTGGATGGTCAGCCCCGCCTGCGCCTGGGCAAGCCCATGGCGGGCAAGCTTTCTCCCAGGGTGCATGAAGAGCGGCTCGGTCAGGAGATTCCCGCCATTCCGCGGGAGGCCGTCGAACCCTATATCTCCCAGCCCCTGGTGGTCGAGGCCGACGAGCTGAAGGATGCGCCGCGCATCATCGCCACCGAGGAATCCCGGGTCATTGTCGGTAACGGCGACGAAATCTTCGTGCTTGGCATCAAAGATGACCAAAATCATCCGAAGTGGCACATCTACCGTCCCGGCGTGCCCCTCAAGGACCCGGTCACGCAGGAGGTCCTGGGCTTCGAGGCCTTCTTCCTCGGGACGGCCCAGATGAAGCAGCGCGGTGAGGTCAGCATCCTCGATGTCCTGGCCAGCAAGGAGGAAATCCTCAAGGGCGACCTGCTCCTGCCGGCCGATTTC
Organism: Betaproteobacteria bacterium UBA2592; assembly: GCA_002340095.1. Lineage (GTDB taxonomy): Bacteria > Pseudomonadota > Gammaproteobacteria > Burkholderiales > Rhodocyclaceae > Azovibrio. Next base: position 12,841 of record DDKS01000022.1, on the reverse strand, counting down.
CCCGATCTCAAGTCTTACGTGCCGCGCCGGGCGGAGCAGGAGATCTCCGGCCTCGTCATGTCCGTCTACGGCGGCGTCAACGCCGGGGGCCGCAATTCGGTGATCACCCTCAACCGGGGCAGCCGCGACGGCGTCGAGGCGGGCCATGTGCTGGGCCTCTTCAGCAAGCGTTCCACCGTGTACAAGGACCAGGATGGCCGCAATCAGGTCATGGCCCTGCCCGAGGAGCGCTATGGCCTGGTCTTCATCTTCCGCACTTTCGACCGGGTGGCCTACGGCCTGGTGATGGAAGCCTCGCAGCCCCTGGCCATCGGGGATGCCGTCCGCAATCCCTGATCCGGCCGAACTGCGGCCCTGGCTCAGGCTGACCCTGATTCCGGGCCTGGGCGGCCAGTCCCAGCGCCGGCTGCTGCAATCCTTCGGTCTGCCCCAGGCTGTTTTTGCCGCTTCCCCCGCGGCCCTGCGCGCCGCCATCGGTGCCAGGGCCGAATTGCTCCTGGATGACAGCCAGGGTGCCGCCCTGGAGGCGGCCCAAGAGGCGGCCCTGGCCTGGGTCGCGGCGCCGGGCCACCATATCCTCACCCTGGCCGATCCCCGCTACCCCTCCCAGCTGCTGCAGATACCCGATCCCCCGGTCCTCCTCTACGTGCGCGGCGATCCCGGGCTGCTGTCCCGTCCGGGGCTGGCCGTGGTGGGCAGCCGCAATGCCACTCCCCAGGGCAGCCGCACGGCCGAGGCCTTTGCCGCCGCCTTGTCGGAGGCCGGTTACAGCATCATCAGCGGCCTGGCCCTGGGCATTGATGCAGCCGCCCACCGGGGCGCCCTCCAGGTCGGGGGCGATACGGTGGCCGTCATCGGTACCGGGGTCGACCGTCTCTATCCGGCCGGCAACGCGGCCCTGGCCGGGCAGATCCTCGAACGGGGTGCCATCGTTTCCGAGTTTCCCCTTGGCACGCCGGCCCGGGCGGCCAACTTTCCCCGGCGTAACCGCATCATCGCCGGCCTCTCCAGAGGGGTCCTGGTGGTGGAGGCCGCTCCGGAGAGCGGCTCCCTGATCACCGCCCGCCTTGCCGGAGAACAGGGCCGGGAGGTATTCGCCATCCCCGGCTCCATTCATTCCCCCTTGTCCCGCGGCTGTCACCGGCTGATCCGGGAAGGCGCCAAACTGGTGGAAACCGCCCGGGACGTGCTGGAGGAACTGCAGGGCTTTGCCGTCCCGGTGCAGGCCCCGTCCGGCGAGGCTTGCGGCATCGGTGCGGCGGAGCGGCAGGTGCTCGCGGCCCTGGGGCACGACCCCTGCTCCCTGGATGAACTGGGCCAGCGTTGCGGCTTGACGGCCGATGCGCTTCTCGCCATCCTGATGGGGCTGGAGCTGGAAGGGCGGGTCGCCGTCCTGCCCGGCAACTGCTACCAGCGCCTCGAAACCTGAGCCCGACAATGATCGACATCCTCGTCTACCTCTTTGAAAACTATTCGGATTTTTCCGCCCACCCGGAGGGGGACTTCCTGGCTCGCAAGCTGTCGGCCGTGGGGTTCGACGAACTGGAGATCAGCGCTGCCCTGGAATGGCTGGCGGCCCTGCGCCACAGTCCGGTTCCCGGTTTCGTCAGCCGGGGCCTGCGGGTATTCACCGCGGCCGAGCAGGAGCGCCTCGAAGTGGGCTGCCTGGATTTCCTGATTTTCCTGGAGCGGGCCGGCGTCATCGGCGGACCGTTGCGGGAGCTGATCCTGGACCGGGTGGCGGACCTGCCCGAGCAGCCGCTCTCCCTGGAACGCTTCAAGGTCATCGTGCTGATGGTCCTGTGGAGCCAGGAGCAGGAACTCGACCCCCTCATCGTCGAGGAACTCCTGGCCGATGCGGCGGACCCCGTCGCCTGCCATTAGCAAGGCCGCTGAAGAACCTAGCGAGGATAGCCGGATGCAAGGCGCACGGAGCGTAGCGACCGCAGCCTGTCAAATAGATGGAATAGATGGGCGAGAAAGCGGGCACCGCGCGCCGCCGCAGTAGTTTTCAACGGCCTGTTAGGCCTGCTTCCTGCGGGAGGACCTTCTTGCACGGCGCCTCCCTCCCCCCTTATCATCCGACGCACTTTTTCAAGGGCGGCCCCGAGCCGAACCATCCATGGGCAAAAAGCTGATCATTGCCGAAAAACCCTCTGTTGCCGCCGACATCGCCAAGGCGCTCGGGGGCTTCACCAAGCACGACGACTACTTCGAGAGCGAAGAATACGTGGTCTCGTCGGCCATTGGCCATCTGCTCGAACTGACTTGCCCGGAGGAATACGAGGTCAAGCGCGGCAAATGGTCCTTCAACCACCTGCCGGTAATCCCGCCTCACTTCGCCCTCAAGCCCATCGAGAAAACCGAATCCCGCCTGAAGCTGCTCACCAGGCTGATCAAGCGCAAGGACGTAGACGCCCTGATCAATGCCTGCGACGCGGGTCGCGAGGGGGAACTGATCTTCCACTACATCGTCCAGCACAGCAAGACGAACAAGCCCGTCCAGCGCCTGTGGTTGCAGTCCATGACCCAGCAGGCGATCCGCGACGGTTTTGCCCGTCTGCGTTCCGGCGCCGAGATGCAGGGTCTGGCCGATGCGGCCGTGTGCCGCTCGGAATCCGATTGGCTGGTGGGCATCAACGGCACCCGGGCCATGACGGCCTTCAACTCCAAGACCGGCGGCTTCCATCTGACCACCGTGGGCCGGGTCCAGACGCCGACCCTGGCCATCGTCGTGGAGCGGGAACGGAAGATCCGCGAATTCAGGCCCCGTCCCTACTGGGAGGTGGAGGCCAGCTTTGCTGCCAAGGCTGGCGCATACGTGGGCAAGTGGTTCGACGAAGGCTTCAAGGGCAAGGACGATGGTGACAGCCGGGACGAGCACGCCCGGGCCGACCGGGTCTGGGATGAGGCCAAGGCCGAGGCCATTCGTGCCGCCTGTCTGGGGCAGGTGGGCGAGGTGACGGAAGAGTCCAAGCCGGAAACCCGGCTCTCGCCGCTGCTGTTCGACCTCACCAGCCTGCAGCGGGAAGCCAACGCCCGCTTCGGCTTTTCGGCCAAGAACACCCTGGGCCTGGCTCAAGCCCTGTATGAAAAGCACAAGGTACTGACCTATCCCCGGACCGACTCCCGCTACCTGCCGGAAGATTACCTGGGCACGGTCAAGGCCACCCTCTCCATGCTCACCGGCGAAGGCGCCGGCAAGGGCCATGACGAGGTGCTGCTCGCCCGTTACGCCCCCTTCGCCCACCAGGTGCTGGCGCGCAACTGGGTGCTGCCCAACAAGCGTATCTTCAACAACGCCAAGGTGAGCGACCACTTCGCCATCATTCCCACCACCCAGGCGCCCAAGAACCTGTCGGAGCCGGAACAAAAGCTCTACGACCTCGTGGTCAAGCGTTTCCTGGCCGTGTTCTTCCCGGCTGCCGAATACCTGGTCACCACCCGCATCACCCGGGTGGCCAGCCATCCCTTCAAGACCGAAGGCAAGGTGTTGGTGAACCCGGGCTGGCTGGCCGTGTACGGCAAGGAAGGCCAGGAGGGGGAAGAGGACAACCTGCCCAGGGTCGAGCCCCGGGAAAAAGTGGCTACCGAGGACGTGCATCTCAAGGCTGCCGAGACCCGGCCGCCGCCGCGCTACTCGGAAGCCACTTTGCTGTCCGCCATGGAAGGGGCGGGCAAGATGGTCGAGGACGAGGAGTTGAAGGCCGCGATGGCCGGGCGCGGCCTCGGCACGCCGGCTACCCGGGCCCAGATCATCGAGAACCTGATCGCCGAACAGTACATGCTGCGCGAAGGCCGTGAGCTGATACCGACTGCCAAGGCCTTCTCCCTGCTCACCTTGCTCAACGGCTTGGGCATCAACGAACTGACCGCCCCGGAGCTGACCGGCGAGTGGGAATGGAAGCTGGGCCGCATCGAGAAGGGCGAGATGTCGCGCCAGGAGTTCATGCAGGAAATCGCCGAGATGACCCGTCTCATCGTCGAGCGGGCCAAGTCCTACGATTCCGATACCATCCCCGGCGACTTCGGCGTGCTGCAGGCCCCATGCCCCAAATGTGGGGGCCAGGTGCGGGAAACCTACAAGAAGTTCCAGTGCGGTGCCTGCGACTTTGCCCTATGGAAGATCGTTGCCGGGCGCCAGTTCGAGCCCGAGGAAATCGAGATCCTGCTCACCGAGCGCAGCATTGGCCCCCTCACCGGCTTTCGCAACAAGATGGGGCGCCCCTTTGCTGCCAGCATCAAGTTGAACGACAAGTTCGAGGCCGAGTTCGACTTCGGCCAGGGCGCGGCCAGCGAGGAAGGCGCTGCCGAGGCGGTGGACTTCTCCGGCCAGGAAGCCTTGGGCAGGTGCCCCAAGTGCGGCAGCCCGGTCTATGAGCACGGCAATGCCTATGTTTGCGAGAAATCCGTGGGGCCGGCCAAATCCTGCGATTTCCGTTCCGGCAAGATCATCCTGCTGCAGCCCATCGAGCGGGCGCAGATGCAAAAACTGCTGGAAAACGGCCGCACCGACCTGCTGAAGGAATTCGTTTCCTCCCGTACCCGGCGCAAGTTCTCTGCCTTCCTGGTGGTGGGACCCGACGGCAAGGTGGGCTTCGAGTTCGAGAAACGGGAACCCAAGACGACCAAGGCCGGCACCGGCAAGGCCGCGCCGAAGAAGCAAGTCGAGGCCGAGGAGGGCTGAGGGCCCGCAGGTACGGCGGTGCATAAGGCAGGGGGGCGGTTTCGGCCCCCCTTTTTTGCGAGCGTTTTGGCGTTGGCCTTGCCGGGGCGGACCTATTGCAGGGGCAGCGTGCCGACCGGGGGGGACTGGCAGGCGGCCTGGTAGAGCACATCCATGGCCTGGGGACGGGGGAAGGTGACGCGCCAGGCCAGTACCACCCGGCGGCTGGGGGCCGGGTCCTTGAAGGGCCGGACTACGAGCAGCGGATCATCCTTGGGCCAGGAGGCACAAGCGGAAGCGGGCACCACGGCGATGCCGGCGCCGCTCGCCACCATGTGGCGCATGGTTTCCAGGGAGCTGCCTTCCATGGCCTGCTCGATCTTGCCTGGCGCGGCGAGCTGGGGGCAGGCGGAGACCACCTGGTCGCGGAAACAATTGCCCTGGCCCAGGATCAGCAACTGGCCGGGATCGATTTCCTCCTTGCCGATCTCGCTTTGGGCCGCCAGGGGATGCCGGGCCGGAAGGGCAACCCGGAAGGGTTCGTCGTAGAGATTGCGGGTGACGATCCCGGGCTCCTCGAAGGGGGCGGCCACGATGGCCGCGTCCAGCTCGCCGTTCTTCAGGGATTCGGCCAGGCGGTGGGTGAAGTTTTCCTGCAGGTACAGGGGCATGTGCGGCGCCAGCCCGTGCAGGGCGGGAATCAGCCGGGGCAGCAGGTAGGGGGCGATAGTGTAGATCACTCCGAGGCGCAGGGGGCCCACCAGGGGGTCCTTGCCGATCTGGGCCAGCTCTTCCACCCGGGCCGCTTCGGCCAGCACCCGCTCGGCCTGGGCGCAGATGCGCTCCCCAACCGGAGTCAGGCGGATGTCGCCCGGGGTGCGCTCGAACAGCATCACCTCCAGCCGTTCCTCCAGTTTCTTGACCGCCACCGACAGGGTGGGTTGACTCACGTGACAACGTTCGGCGGCGCGGCCGAAATGCCTTTCCCGGGCCAGGGCAACGATGTAGCGCAGTTCCGTCAGGGTCATGGGGTCTTGCTCCAAAGACGTTCCAGATCGGTGGCGTCGAGCCAGCGCCATTGGCCCGGCGGCAGGTCGGCGGGCAGTTCCAGGCCGCCCACGGCGACCCGGCACAGGGCTTCAACCCGGTTGCTGACGGCGGCGAGCATCCGCTTGACCTGGTGGTAGCGGCCTTCGGTGAGGGTGAGCAGCAGGGTATGGCTGTCTACGATCTTTGCGGCGGTGGCATGGGCCGGGGCCGGGTCGTCGTTGAGCAGCACGCCGTCGAGCAGCGCCTGGCGCTGGGTTTCGTCCAGGGGGTGGCGCACCGTGACCCGGTACATCTTGGGCACCTTGCGCCTGGGGGAGGTGAGGGCGTGGATGAGCTGGCCGTCATCGGTCATGATCAGCAGCCCCGTGGTGTCCTCGTCCAGGCGGCCGACGCTCTGGATGTCCCGCTCCAGGAACTGGGGCGGCAGGATGGAATAGATGCCCGGGTGGTGCTTGGGCTTCCTGGAGCATTCGTAGCCGGCGGGCTTGTGGAACAGGATCACCGCTTTCTCGAAATAGGGCCACTCCTGGCCATCGACCGAGAATTTCAGTCCCGTGGGGTCGATGTCCAGGAAGGGGTCTTCGATGATTTCGCCCTGGATGGCGAAGCGGCCGTGACGGACGAGGCTGCGGCAGGTCTTGCGGGTGCCGAAGCCCTGCTGCTGGAGGAGGCGTTCGATCTGCATGGGCCGATGCTACCACGGGCCGCCGGCCGCAAGCCGTGACAGGGGCGGCGCCGGCAGGCAGAATGCGCGCCATGCATTTCGAACATCTCGTCCAGATCAATGACCCCGCCAACCCCCTGCTGCAGTTCCTGAGCCGGGAGCAGCTCTGGCGCGGCCTGTGGCAGCGGGTGGAAAACCCCATGATCTTCCTGCCCGGCCTGGAGTCCTGCCAGATTCTCGAACGGGCCGGATCGGGCTGGCTGCGCCAGCTGGATTTCGGCGCCGCCCGCATCCGCGACCGGGTCACTTTCGTCGAGCCGGAGTGGCTGCGCTTCGACATCGAGGCAGGTGCCGGCCATCCGGGCGGTTCCCTGGTCATCCACCTGGAAGAGCCCGAACCCGGCGCCTTGTTCCTGCGCTTTGTTTACCAGACCACGCTGAATCTGGAGGGGGCGGAGCGTCAGTACATGGAGTACGTCAAGTCGGCCTACCGGGAGTCAGACCTGGAAACCGTGCGCGTGATCCGCCTGCTGCTCGCCGAGGGGACCTGCCAGTAAGGCCCGCGCTGGCAAGATGTCTTGCCAGCGCTTTTTGGGTTTATAATCCCCGCCCTTCCGAGGAGCGCTGCGAGGTCGTCATGATCCCAGGCTCGGAAACCGGCGCCGGCCTTCCCGGTGCCGGCCCAGGTTTAAACGGCGCTCACCTTCACAACCCTGCCGGGCGCAGGGGGCAGGTGAGCCCGCATCGGCATCCCTCCCTCGCCCCGGCCTCTGTTATCAAGGAGCATTGCCGTGGCTGAATTCAAGGATTACGTCATCGCCGACCTGGGCCTCGCCGCCTGGGGTCGCAAGGAAATCAACATCGCCGAGACCGAAATGCCCGGTCTCATGGCCATCCGGGAGGAATACGCCAGGAGCCAGCCCTTGAAGGGCGCCCGCATCAGTGGCTCGCTGCACATGACCATCCAGACTGCGGTGCTGATCGAGACCCTGGTGGCCCTGGGTGCCGAAGTGCGCTGGGCGTCCTGCAACATCTTCTCCACCCAGGATCACGCCGCCGCCGCCATTGCTGCTGCCGGCATCCCCGTTTTTGCCGTCAAGGGCGAGACCCTGACCGAGTACTGGGATTACACCCACCGCATCTTCGAATGGGCCGACGGGGGCTATTCGAACATGATCCTGGACGATGGCGGCGACGCTACCTTGCTGCTGCACCTGGGCGCCCGCGCCGAGCAGGACATCTCCGTGCTGGCCAAGCCAGGCTCCGAAGAAGAAACCATCCTCTTTGCCGCCATCCGCGCCAAGCTGGCCCAGGACCCCACCTGGTATTCCACCCGCCTGTCCAAGATCAAGGGCGTTACGGAAGAAACCACCACCGGCGTGCATCGCCTGTACCAGATGCACCAGCGCGGCGAACTGAAGTTCCCCGCCATCAACGTGAACGACTCCGTCACCAAGTCCAAGTTCGACAATCTGTACGGTTGCCGGGAATCCCTGGTGGACGGCATCAAGCGCGCCACCGACGTCATGGTGGCCGGCAAGATCGCGGTCGTCTGCGGCTACGGTGACGTGGGCAAGGGTTCCGCCCAGGCCCTGCGCGCCCTGTCGGCCCAGGTCTGGGTCACCGAAATCGACCCCATCTGCGCCCTGCAGGCCGCCATGGAAGGCTACCGTGTCGTCACCATGGACTACGCCTGCGACAAGGCCGACATTTTCGTCACTGCCACCGGCAACTACCACGTCATCACCCATGACCACATGGTGAAGATGAAGAACAACGCCATCGTCTGCAACATCGGCCACTTCGACAACGAAATCGATGTCGCGTCGCTGGAAAAGTACCAGTGGGAAGAGATCAAGCCCCAGGTCGATCACGTCATCTTCCCCTCTGGCCGCCGCATCATCCTGCTGGCCAAGGGCCGTCTGGTGAACCTGGGCTGCGCCACCGGCCACCCCAGCTATGTGATGTCCTCCTCGTTCGCCAACCAGGTGATCGCCCAGATCGAGCTGTTCACCAAGACCGCCGATTACCCGGTGGGGGTCTACACCCTGCCCAAGCACCTGGACGAGAAGGTGGCCCGTCTGCAGTTGAAGACCCTCAACGTACAGCTGACCACCCTCACCCCGCAGCAGGCCGAATACATCGGCGTGCCGGTCGAAGGCCCCTACAAGGCCGACCATTACCGCTACTGAGCCGCGCTCCGGCAGTGCCGACCTGTCCTGCATCCGGTGCGGGGCGGCCCGGCGCTGCCGCCCCAGGGCGCTATAGTGGACCCTGTGCGCATCGTTCTTTCCGGGGCTTCCCATGTCCATGAACTCCTTCCACGGCCGCAAGTCCCGGCCCGCCCCGGCGGTCCGGGAAAAGGCGCGACCGGAGCGGCACGGCCTGCGCCTGGATCAGGTGCTGGTGGAGCAGGGCCTGGCGGCTTCCCGCAGCATCGCCCAGCGTCTGATTGCTGCCGGCCGCGTGGCCTGCGAGGGCGAGGTGCTGCTCAAGCCCGCCCAGCTCCTGCCCGCCGATGCCCGGTTGCAGGTGGCGCAGGACGATGGCGACCCGTATGTCTCCCGGGGGGCCCTGAAGCTGGCCGGTGCCCTGCATCACAGCGGCGTGGATCCCCGGGGCTGGGTCTGCCTCGATGTCGGCCAGTCCACCGGCGGCTTCAGCGACTGCCTGCTGCGGGCCGGTGCGGCCCGGGTGGTGGGGGTGGATGTGGGGCACGACCAGTTGCACCCTCGACTCAAGGCCGATCCCCGGGTCTCTGCCTTCGAGGGGATCAACTGCCGCACCCTGGAGGCGGCCGACCTCAGGGAGACCATGCCCGCCGTCGGTTTCGACCTGATCGTGGCGGATGTGAGCTTCATCTCGCTCACCTTGATCCTGCCCCGCCTGCCGGCCTTGCTGGCGCCCGAAGGGCAGATGCTGCTGCTGGTCAAGCCCCAGTTCGAGGTGGGGCCCGGCGGCATCGGCAAGGGCGGCATTGTCCGCGACCCCGCACGCTATGCCGAAGTGGAGCGGAAGTTGCGAGCATGTTGCGAGGCTTTGCATCTGGAAGTGCTGGGCTGGTTCGAAAGCCCCATCACTGGCGGTGACGGCAACCGCGAATTCTTCATCTGGACCCGACATGCACACTGAACTGTCGATTGAATTCTTTCCGCCCCAGACCCCCGAGGGGGCTGCCAAGCTGAAGGCCGAGCGGGCCCGGCTGGCGGAACTCCAACCCACCTTTTTCTCGGTCACTTACGGGGCCGGCGGCTCCACCCAGGCGCGCACCTTCGAGACCGTCCGGGAGATTGCCGCAGAGGGCCACCAGGCCGCGCCGCACTTGTCCTGCATCGGTTCCACCAAGGCGGGCATCCGCGACATCCTGGCCTACTTCAAGGCCGAAGGGATAAAGCGCATCGTCGCCCTGCGTGGCGATTTGCCCTCGGGCATGGCCGATCCCGGCGAGCTGCGCTACGCCAACGAACTGGTGGAATTCATCCGCGCCGAAACCGGCGACTGGTTCCACATCGAGGTGGCCGCCTACCCGGAATGGCACCCCCAGGCCCGGAGCCCCCGGGACGACCTGCAGAACTTCGCCCGCAAGGTGAAAGCCGGTGCCGATTCGGCCATCACCCAGTATTTCTACAATGCCGACGCCTACTTCCACTTCGTGGACGAGGCCCGGGCCCTGGGGGTGGAGATTCCCATCGTCCCCGGCATCATGCCCATCGGCAGTTTTTCCAAGCTGGCTCGCTTCTCGGATGCCTGCGGCGCCGACATTCCCCGCTGGATGCGCAAGAAGTTCGAGAGCTACGGCGATGACCTGGATTCCATCCGCGCCTTCGGCCTCGACGTGGTCACCGAACTGTGCCAGCGCCTGCTGGCCGGCGGCGCCCCGGGCCTGCATTTCTACTCGATGAACCAGGCGGCGCTGACCTGCGAGATCTGGAAGCGCCTTACGGGTTGAGCCAGGTGATCCGCTTCGATCCTGCCTGGACCTTGCCGGGGGTCATGTACCGGGGCCGCCCCGGGTTGCTGTTCATCGGGCTGGAGCAACCCGGTCCCCTGCAGGCCCGGGATGCCCCGGCTGCCATGTGTGACTTCAGCGACGCCGGGAGCCGCCGCCCAGGATCGAGCCCAGCACCCCGCGGATGATTTCCCGGCCCACCTGGGAGCCGATGGCTCGGGCGGCGGATTTGGCCAGGGCTTCCACTACCCCTTCCCGGCTGCTGCTGCGTCGGGAGCCGGAGGCGGGGCTGCCGCCGCCGAACAGGTCGCCCAGGCCATCGAGCATCCCACCCGGCTGGTCCGGGTCGGCGGGGGCCTGGGGCGTTTGCGGCTTGCGCTGGGTCGAGCCTGGGGCTGCGGTGGCAGCCTGGCCCTTGAGCTTTTCGTAGGCGGATTCCCGGTCCAGGGCCTGTTCGTAATGGCCGTAGAGCAGGGAGCCCTTGATGGCGGCCTCGCGTTCGGCCGGGTCCAGGGGGCCGATGCGGGAGACAGGCGGCAGGATGAAGGCCCGTTCCACCATGGTGGGCCGGCCCTTTTCGTCCAGGAAGGACACCAGAGCCTCGCCCACCCCCAGCTCGGTAATGGCCGTGGCCGCGTCGAAGGCCGGGTTGGCGCGCAGGGTTTCGGCGGCGGTCTTGACCGCCTTCTGGTCCCGGGGGGTGAAGGCCCTGAGGGCGTGCTGGACCCGGTTGCCGAGCTGGCCCAGCACCGTGTCGGGCACGTCCAGGGGGTTCTGGCTGACGAAGTAGACGCCCACCCCCTTGGACCGGATCAGCCGCACCACCTGCTCGATCTTTTCCAGCAAGGCGGCCGGGGCTTCGTTGAAGAGCAGGTGGGCTTCGTCAAAGAAGAACACCAGTTTCGGCTTCTCCAGATCACCGGCTTCCGGCAGCTGCTCGAACAGCTCCGAGAGCATCCAGAGCAGGAAGGTGGAGTACAGCCGGGAGGACTGCATCAGCTTTTCCGCCGCCAGCACGTTGATGACGCCGTGCCCGTCCGCGTCGGTTTGCATCAGGTCGTTGATGTCCAGCATGGGTTCGCCGAAGAACACGTCGCCGCCCTGTTCCTCCAGGGTCAGCAGGTTGCGCTGGATGGCGCCGATGGAGGCGGCCGAGACGTTGCCGTATTCGGTGGTGAAATTCTTGGCGTTCTCGCCCACGTGCTGGACCATGGCGCGCAGGTCCTTCAGGTCGAGGAGCAGCAGGCCCTGGTCATCGGCGATCTTGAACACCAGTTGCAGGACGCCTGCCTGGGTGTCGTTCAGGTTGAGGAGCCGGGCCAGCAGGATCGGGCCCATGTCCGAGATCGTGGCCCGCACCGGATGGCCACTCTTGCCGAACACATCCCAGAACACCGTGGTGCAGGCCCTGGGCTGCCAGTCTTCCACCCCCAGGGATTTGAGCCGTTCCTCCAGCTTGGGGGAGAGCTTGCCTGGGGCACCCAGGCCGGACAGGTCCCCCTTCACGTCGGCCATGAACACGGGTACGCCGATGCTGGAAAAGCGCTCGGCCAGCACCTGCAAGGTGACGGTCTTGCCGGTGCCGGTGGCGCCGGTGATCAGGCCATGGCGGTTGGCCAGGGCGGGCAGCAGGGCGATTTCCTGATTCTGGTGCTTGGCGATGACGAGGGGGGCGGTCATGGGAGAGGCTGTCCGTATGCTAGAATCCGCCGATTCTATCAACGCTTTCAGGCATTTGAGGTACACCATGGCCGGACATTCCAAATGGGCCAACATCCAGCATCGCAAGGGTCGTCAGGACGAGAAGCGCGGTGCCGCCTTTTCCAAAATCGCCAAGGAAATCACCGTGGCCGCCAAGCTGGGCGGCGGTGACCTGAGCTTCAACCCCCGCCTGCGGGTGGCCGTGGACAAGGCCAAGGCCAACAACATGCCCAAGGACAAGATCGAGACCGCCATCAAGAAGGGAACCGGCGAACTCGAGGGCGTCGATTACATCGAGGTTCGCTACGAAGGCTACGGCATCGGCGGTGCTGCCGTGATGGTGGATTGCCTGACCGACAACAAGACCCGTACCGTGGCCGAGGTGCGCCATGCCTTCAACAAATACGGTGGCAACATGGGCACCGACGGCTGCGTTGCCTTCCAGTTCAAGCACTGCGGCCAGATGCTGTTCGCCCCCGGTACCGACGAGGCCGCCCTGATGGAGGCCGCCATCGAGGCGGGCGCCGAGGATGTGGCCACCAGCGAGGATGGCTCCATCGAGGTGATCACCGGCCCGGCCGACTTCATCGCCGTCAAGGACGCGCTCGAAGCCGCCGGCTTCAAGCCGGAGTTCGCCGAGGTCACCATGAAGCCCGAGGCCGAAACCGAGCTGACCGGCGAGGATGCGGTGAAGATGCAGAAGCTGCTCGACGCCCTGGAGGCCCTGGACGACGTGCAGGAGATCTACACCACCGCCGTCATGGCCGAGTGATGCCCGCCGGATTGCGACGCAAGGCGGGCCCCTGAGTCC
>DDKS01000041.1 GCA_002340095.1 Betaproteobacteria bacterium UBA2592 | reverse complement strand
CAGTTTTGCACGCTGATTAACACTCCTGAAGCACATCGGACACGTGCCCAATCTTATCAGTTGAGTGCTGCTTGCCACACCGGGGTGGCGGTGAAAAACGCTGGCTGCTGGGGCCATGGCTGGCCGGGCAGGGCGCTTTTCCGTCCTCGCGCCGACTCCACCAACGGGCTGCGCCTCTCCATGGAGCTGAAGAGCAAGCGGGGCGAACCCGGCAGCGCCAGCGGCATGTCCCTCTCCATCGAGGCCCATCAGGAGCCCGGGCCCGAAGCGCCCGCCGCGGCAAGCCCCGGGCAGGCCTGATCCCCTTCCAGCGGGCCCGGGCTTCCGCCCTGGCGCCGGAGTCCGGGACGGGGCCCCGGCTCAGTTCCGGAAGGGCTTGTGGCAGCTACGACAGCTGTCATGCACCGCCTGATAGGCGGGTTTCACCCGCTCTTCCGTGCGGCTTTCGGCGGCGGTCAGCAGCGCGTCCACCGCCTTGAGGAAGCCCTCCCGTTCGGCGGTGAAGCGTTCCGGCTCCTGCCAGACCCTGGCCGTGGCCTTGGTGGGCGGATAGTGGGTGTCGGGCCCGAAATGGGACCAGGGCGCATCCTTGAGCTGATGCAGCATCCGGGCCTGCTGCAGGAAGGTTTCCGGCTCGTAGCGGTTCTCCCGGAGCTGCACGCCCATGGGCTCGAAGCTCTGCAGTATCGCCTTGAAGGCCTTCTGCCGGGTGGCCACGGGCTGGCCTGGCCGGGTGTCTTCCACCTCGCCGCAGGCGGTCAGGAGCAGGACGGGAAATAGGAGGAGCGGAACTGTCTTGCGGAGCATGGATCGTTGCAGGAAGTGAGGGAGGGGCAATGATAAAGGATGCGCGCAAACAGAAAAGCCGGGGTGCCCCGGCCTTTCATGCCAGCCTGCAGCCGGCGGTACTTCAGGCGGCGATGCCTTCGAGGAGGGCCTGCAGTTCGCCGGTCTGGTACATCTCGCGCATGATGTCGCAGCCGCCGATGAACTCGCCCTTGATGTAGAGCTGGGGAATCGTGGGCCAGTTGGCGTATTCCTTGATGCCCTGGCGGATTTCCTCGTCCAGCAGGATGTTGACGGCGACGAAATCCTTGACGCCGCAGCGCTTGAGGATTTCGGCGGCGGTGGCGGAAAAACCGCACTGGGGGAACTGGGGCGTACCCTTCATGTAGAGCACCACGGGGTTCTGGGTGACGGTTTCCTGGATTTCCTTCAGTACATCGCGGGACATGGATTTCTCCGTAAGGGGTTCAAGGGGAATGGCGGGGATTCCGGGCCGGGCTCAGGGCGCATGGCCGCCGCTGATGCGGTCGTGGCCGGCCAGGTCCTGCCAGGTCTGCACGGCTTTGAACCCGGCGGCGGTCAACAAGTTCCGCGCCGCCGGGCCCTGGTTCCAGCCATGTTCGAACAGCAGCCAGCCCCCGGGTTCCAGGTGGGCGGGGGCGTCTGCCACGATGCGGCGGATACAGGCCAGGCCGTCGGCCCCATCGGTGAGGGCCAGGCGCGGCTCGAAGCAGAGGCCGTCCCCGTCCAGATGGGGGTCTTCGGCGTGGATGTAGGGGGGGTTGGAAACGATCAGGTCAAAGCGTTCGTCCGCCAGGGCGCTGAACCAGTCGCTCTCCTGCCAGCGTACCGGTGCCTTCAGGGCCTCGCCGTTGGCCCGGGCCACGGCCAGGGCGGCGGGGGAGACATCCACCGCCGTGACCCGGGCGGCGGGAAATTCCAGGGCCAGGCTGATGGGGATGGCGCCGCTGCCGGTACCCAGGTCCAGCACCCGGGGGGCGCGCACGGCCAGCTCCCGCAGCTTTTCCAGGGCCAGGTCCACCAGCTCCTCGGTTTCCGGCCGGGGCACCAGCACGGCGGGGGAGACCCGGAAGCTACGGCCGCGAAAGCCCGCCTCGCCCACTAGATAGGCCAGGGGCTCCCCGGCGGCGCGGCGGGCGGCCAGGGTTTCCAGACGCTCCAGCTGCCCGGGACTGAGCGGAGTTTCCGGGCGGCAGATCAGCTCGGTGCGGGATAGGCCGGTGACGTGCTGCAGCAGCAGGCGCGCATCCAGGGCGTCGAGCCGCTGGCGGGCGGCCTGGAGCCAGTGATCCAGCCTCATGCTTCCCCGGACAGGGCCGCCAGCTGTTCCATCTGGTGTTCGGTGGTCAGGGCACCGATGAGCTCGTCCAGGTCCCCGTCCATGATGGCGGCGATCTTGTACAGGGTGAGGTTGATGCGGTGGTCGGTGACCCGGCCCTGGGGGAAGTTGTAGGTGCGGATGCGCTCGGAACGGTCGCCGCTGCCCACCAGGCTCTTGCGCGTGGCGGCCTCCCTGGCCTGCTGTTCGCGTACCTGCACGTCCTTGATCCGGGCCGCCAGCACTTTCAGGGCGGAAGCCTTGTTCTGGTGCTGGGAGCGGCCGTCCTGGCACTCGGCGACGATGCCGGTGGGCAGGTGCGTGATGCGCACCGCCGAGTCGGTCTTGTTGATGTGCTGGCCGCCGGCGCCGGAGGCCCGGAACGTGTCGATCCTGAGGTCGGCAGGGTTGAGCTGCACGTCCTCCACCTCGTCGGCTTCCGGCATCACCGCCACCGTGCAGGCGGAGGTGTGAATGCGGCCCTGGGTCTCGGTTTCCGGCACCCGCTGCACCCGGTGCCCGCCGGATTCGAACTTCAGCCGCGAGTAGGCGCCATTGCCCACCACCCGGCAGATCACTTCCTTGTAGCCGCCCAGCTCCGACTCGCTGGCGGAGAGCACCTCCACCTGCCAGCGCTGGCGTTCGGCGTAGCGGCTGTACATGCGCAACAGGTCGCCGGCGAACAGGGCCGATTCGTCCCCGCCGGTGCCGGCGCGGATTTCCAGCAGGATGTTGCGTTCGTCGTTGGGGTCCCGGGGCAGCAGCAGTTTCTGCAGTTCCAGTTCCAGGTCGGGGATGCGGGCCTTGGCGGCAGCCATTTCCTCCTCGGCCAGCTCGCGCATGTCCGGGTCGGCCAGCATCTCCTCGGCCTGGCGCAGGTCGGCCTCCGCCTGCCGGTAGGTGGCGTACAGCTGCACCACCGGCTCGATCTCGGCCCGCTCCCGGGAAATCTTGCGGAACAGGTCCATGTCCCGGGCCGCATCTTCGCTGGAGAGCAGGGCATCCACCTCGTCGAGGCGGAAGGCGAGTTGGTCGAGTTTCTGGCGGATGCTGGGTTTCATGGTGTCGGGCAGAGAGGGTCAAACCGGCCGGGCCGGGGCGGCAGATGCCGTACCCTAGAGCAGGAACAGCGTGGCGAGGCCGAGGAAGATGAAGAAGCCGCCGGAATCGGTGAGCGCCGTGATCATTACCGAACCGCCGATGGCCGGGTCGGTGCCCAGGCGCTGGCGCAGCATGGGGATGCCGACGCCGGCAAGGGCGGCGAGCAGCAGGTTGAGGGTCATGGCGGCGGTCATCACCATGCCGAGGGAGACACTGCCATACAGCCACCAGGCGAGCACGCCCAGCAGTCCGCCCCAGATCAGACCATTGATCAGGGCCACGCCCAGCTCCTTCTTGAGCAGGCGCCGGGTGGCGTCGGGCTTGACCTGGCCCATGGCGATGGCGCGCACGATCATGGTGATGGTCTGGTTGCCGGAGTTGCCGCCGATGCCGGCGACGATGGGCATGAGGGCAGCCAGGGCCACGAGTTTCTCGATGGAGTCTTCAAAGGCGCCGATGACCCGGGAGGCGACGAAGGCAGTGACCAGATTGATGGCCAGCCAGGACCAGCGGTTTTTCACCGAGTCCCAGACCGAGGCGAAGATGTCTTCTTCTTCCTTCAGACCGGCCTGGGCCAGCTGTTCGGCATCGGACTCCTCGCGGATGAAGTCCACCACCGCCACCAGGGTGAGGCGCCCCACCACCCGGTTTTCCTCATCGACCACCGGGGCGGACACCAGGTCGTAACGCTCGAAGGCCTGGGCGGCTTCCTCGGCTTCGTCCTCCGGGTGGAAGCGCACCACGTCCTTGGCCATGACCTGCTGCACCTCGGTTTCCGGGTCGTTGATGAGCAGGGCTTCCAGGGTGAGAACGCCTTTCAGGTGGTCATTCCGGTCCACCACGAAGAGCTTGTCGGTGTGCTCGGGCAGCTCATCGAAACGGCGCAGGTAACGCAGCACGACTTCGAGGGTCACGTCTTCCCGGACGGTGACCATGTCGAAGTCCATCAGGCCGCCTACCGTGTCTTCCGGGTAGGAGATGGCAGCCCGCAACTGCTCCCGCTCTTCCGTGGGCAGGGCCTGGAACACGTCCTCCACCACTTCCTGGGGCAGGTCGGGCACCAGGTCGGCCAGTTCGTCCGTGTCGAGGGTTTCGGCGGCGGCCACCAGTTCGTGGCGCTCCATGGACTCGATCAGGGTTTCCCGGACCGCGTCGGAGACTTCCAGGAGGATCTCCCCGTCCCGCTCGGCCTTGACCAGATCCCAGACCAGCAGCCGGTCTTCCAGGGGCAGGGCCTCGAGGATGTAGGCCACGTCGGCCGGGTGCATCTTGTCCAGCTTGTGCCGGAGTTCGTTCAGGTTCTGCTTGTGGACCAGTTCCTCGACCAGGTCGTGGCGGGGCATGTCCTGGCGGTGCACCAGGTCTTCCACCAGCCTGTGCCGGGCGAGCAGGGTCTCCACCTCGTGCAGGCGGTCTTGCAGGTCGTCCGTATCGGTGAGCTGGGTTTCTTCGGTCATGGTGCGGTGCCGCAAGGGATCGGGCATTTTAGCACCGAAGCGGGGCGTTCTCCGGGCTTTTGCGGGCCTTGTTGGCGGAGGTCAGGGTAACTGGGCGGCAGGCATCCGGGCCAGGATGATGGCAGTTTTGCGGGCTAGTCCGGGGGCGCCCCGGTTGCGGTCGTAGAAGCGGGGATTGGGCACCATGGCGGCCAGCCTGGCGGCCTGGGGTGCATTCAGCTGGGCGGCGCTGATGCCGTAGTAGTGACGGGCTGCGGCCTCGGCGCCGAAGACGCCGTTGCCCCATTCGATCACGTTGAGATAGACCTCGAAGATGCGTTCCTTGTCCCACAGGGACTCGATCATCAGGGTGATGATGGCTTCCTGGCCCTTGCGCAGGAAGGATTTGGTGGGGGTCAGGAACAGGTTTTTCGCCAGTTGCTGGGAGATGGTGGAGCCGCCGGCGACGAAGCGCCCCTTCTTCTGGTTCTTTTCCAGGGCTTTCTGGATGCCGTCCCAGTCGAAGCCTTCATGATCGACGAAGTTGGCGTCCTCGGCAGCGATGATGGCCCGTTTCAGGTGGGCCGAGATATGCGGGTAGGGCACCCACTGGTACTTGAGTTCGGCTTCGGGCTGCTTCTGCCGCAACTCCTCCAGGCGCAGGCTCATGAAACGGGTTTGCTGGGGAGGCATCCATTTCCACCACAGTACCCAGCCGAAGAACCATAGCTGGCTGAGCAGGGCGAGCCCGATCAGGATCAGCAGCCCCTGTTTGAACGTGGAGAGGAGGCGGGCGATCAGGGGTTTCAAGCGGGGAATCCCGGTTTCGGGTTCAAGGCTTCAGCCCTGCAGTTCGGCGCGCAGGGCTTGCAGCAGCGGCCCGGTGGCCGGGCGGATGCCGCGCCAGATCAGGAAGGCTTCGGCCGCCTGCTCCACCAGCATGCCCAGCCCGTCGGCCAGACGGGCGGCGCCGGTTGCCCGGGCCTGGGCCAGGAAGGGGGTTTCGCCCTTGCCGTACATCATGTCGTAGGCCAGGGCGCCGGGGGCGTAGAGCCCGGCGGGCAGGGGCAGGGCCTCGCCGCCGAGGCTGGCGGAGGTGGCGTTGATGATGAGGTCGAAGGATTGTCCGTCCAGCCCGGCAAAGCTGCAGCCTTGCAGCGGCAGGGGGGATGCGCTGGCGAATTCGGCCGCCAGGGCTTCGGCCTTGGCCGGGCTGCGGTTGGCGATGACGAGGTGGGCGGGCTGGCGCTCCAGCAGGGGCAGGAGGGCGCCCCGGGCAGCTCCCCCGGCGCCGAGCAGCAGGATGCGCCGCCCGGCGAGGGCAAAGTCGAGGTTGCTTTCGATATCCCGCACCAGGCCGGCACCATCGGTGTTGTCGCCCCGGATATGGCCTTTTTCCAGGCTCAGGGTGTTGACCGCTCCGGCGAGCCGGGCCCGGGGGCTGAGGCTGTCGCAGAGGCGGAAGGCTTCTTCCTTGAAGGGTACGGTGACGTTGGCGCCCTGGCCGCCTTCGGCCATGAACTGGCGCACGGCATCGGCAAAGCCTTCCAGGGGAGCGAGCCGGGCCTCGTAGTGGAGGTCCTGGCCGGTCTGGGCGGCAAATTCCCTGTGGATGCGCGGGCTCTTGGAGTGGGCGATGGGGTTGCCGAAGACGGCGTAGAGCGGAGTCATGGGCCGGATGCGTGAGTTGGAAGCGGCGATTTTACCCCCGGTGCCGCGTGCCTGCGGGGCTTACCGGGTTTCGAGGCTGTCGCTGCGGGTGAAGGTCCAGGCCCGGGTGATGACGAGCTGGTCCGTGTCTTCCCGGATGGCGGGGGGGAAGGGGGCGTAGGGCGCCGCCAGCTGCACGATGCGCCGGGCGGCGTCGTCGAGCACCTTGTGGCCCGAGGAGCGGTCGATGCTGACCAGGAGGACTTCTCCTTCCCGGTTCAGGGTCACGGTCAGCACCAGAGTGCCGTAAAGCTTGCCCCGGGCGGCTTCCGGGTAGTTGAGGGTGCCCACCCGCTCCACCTTCTGGCGCCAGTCCTCGATGTACTGGGCGAAGCGGTATTCGCTGGTACGGGCACCCACGAACTTCTTGCGCGGCCGCTTGTTGTATTCCTCGGTGTTCTTGCTGATCTCGCCTTCCATGCGGGCCATGGCCCGGGCGGCTTCGGCCAGGTCGAAGCCGGTGGCGGCAGCGGTTTTGGGCAGGGGTTCCGCAGCCTGTTCCTGGGGCCTGGTCCTGGCCTGGCTGGCCTGGGCCAGCAGTTCCCGCTGGCGGGCTTCGAGTTCCTGAACCCGGCGCTGCATCTGTTCGAGCTGGTCGCCGGACTGGTTCTTCCGGGTGGGGGGCAGGGGGGTGGCGGCGCGCCGGTCCTGGTCGGTATTGCCTCCCCCGTCCAGATTGGCCTGGGCCAGGGCCTGGGGGTCACTGGGCTTGCTGGCGGAGCGGCTGTTGACCAGGATCACGTCCAGGGCCTGGTTCTGGAGCTTCCTCGCGGCGTCGGGGAAGCCAAAGTGCAAGGAGAGCAGCAGGCCGTGCAGGACGAAGGAGAAGGCCAGGGCGAGTTCCAGGGTCGAAAAGCGGGCGAGGAAGGCAGGCCGTCTCAACATGCTTTAGTCCTGGGCGTCTCCGATTTCATCGGCTTCGCCTTCCAGCGCTTCCGTCCGGATATCTGCCTCGGGCAGGACCTCGAGCAGGTGGCAGCGCACTTCGAGGCCGAGGAAGTCGAGTCCGTCGAGGGCGAGGCGCACCCGGCGGCCCGGGGCCAGCTCCGGCAGGCCGGGGATGCGGGCGAGTAAAGGCAGGTGGTCGAACTTGACCAGTTCTTCCCGGCGCACGGTGGCTTCGATCTGCTGCACGTTCTCCTGCCGCAGCCAGCGCAGGCACCAGTAGCGTTCCAGATTGCGCTGGAATTCGGCGTAGGCGGCGTAGGTGAGTTCGAAATCGCGCATGGCGGCGAACAGTTCCGCCGAGCGCTGGGCGAAGGGGGGTGTCCTGCCGCTCAGGCAGGCGGCCAGTTGCCACTGGTTCACCAGGTCGCAGTAGCGCCGTAGCGGCGAGGTCATCCAGGCGTACTGGGGCACGCCCAGGCCCTCGTGGGGCTGGGGCTGGGTGGTCATGCGCGCCTTGCCGCCGGTCTGGGCCCGGTACAGGCAGGCGATGCCCTTTTCCGCCAGCAGGCCCCCCCAGGTGGTGTTGGCGACGATCATCAGTTCCGCCACCAGTTTGTCCAGGGGGCTGCCCCGCTTCCTTTCGCTGATTTCGACCCGGCAGCTTTCCGGATCGGCCAGGTCGCCGTGGATGGCGAAGTTGTAATCGTTGATGCCCTGGGTGGCCGAGGGCTTGCCGCGTCGGCCTTCACAGGCATTGGCGAAGCGCCAGAGCAGGTGCAGCTCGTCCTTGAAGGGTTGGTCGGGTAACGGCCCATTGATGGTGTCGGCGTTGAACCAGGGCTCCACCTCATGATGGCGCAGGTTGGCGGCGATGGGCACCCGTTCGGCCCGGGATTCGTGGGCGAGGATCTCCAGGTTCTCGTCCACCGTCAGGTACAGGGATACGGCCGGGCAATCCCGCCCGCCCTCGAGGGTGTAGGCGCTCACCACCGCGTCCGGCAGCATGGTGATCTTGTGGCCGGGCATGTAGACGGTGGAGAGCCGCGCCCGGGCGATGGCGTCCAGGGGGCTGCCGTGGGTGATGGCCAGGCCCGGGGCGGCGATGTGGATGCCGATGCGCCAGCCCATGCCGGGCAGGCGGGTGACCGAGAGGGCATCATCCACCTCGGTGGTATGGGCATCGTCGATGGAGAAGGCGCGCACTTCGGCCCGGGGCAGATCGTCGGGCCAGGGCGGGGTTTCCACGGGGGGAAAGGCAGTGCCCCTGGGGAATTGGTCGAGCAGGAAGCGGCGGAAATGCACCTCGTAGGGGGACTTCAGGGCGCCTACCTGGAGCAGCAGTTCGGGCATGGGCACGCCCAGGTCGGCGGCGGCCGTCTCGAAGGCCTTGATCTCGGCTTTGTTGCGGTCCGGCTTGCCGAGCAGGGAATCGGCGAAAGGAGCCAGTTCCGGCGGCAGACGGCCGGCTTTCAGCGCATCGACCCAGGCTTCGATGGCAAGCGCCTGCTGACGCTTTTTTTCAAGACCGGCCAGAGCAGCCTGGAGAATGTCGGCAGGGGCTTTGCGGAAGCGCCCTTTGCCCTTGCGATGGAAGTAGATGGGTGCTGCGTGCAGGGCGAGCAGCAGCGATACCGCTTCCGGCGCACTGGGTTCGTGTCCGAAATAGTCTCGGGCAAGATCAAGAAAACCAAACTCACAGTCACCGGCCACCTCCCAGAGGAATTCCGCTTCCATGTCCGCGGCCAGGGGCGCCGCCTGTTCCAGGATCTGGCCTGGAGCGGGGCTGGCAAAGCGCAGCAGCACCTGGGCTGCCTTGATCTTGCTGCGCTTGCCCGAGGGCATTTCCACCTGCAGGGACGTGTCGTTGTCCGCCAGGATGGTGCCGGCCTTGAAGCCGCCGTCTTCTTCGAATAGTAGATGCATCGCCGGATTATAAACCGGCGAATTCAAGGATTTGCCCAATGAATTGCGGAAACCGGGTGAAGCCGTGGTCGCCGCCGGGCAGGATCGTCTGCTTGCAGCCGGCATAACGGCGGGCGGCCTGGCGGTAATCCAGCACCGTGTCGCCCGCTTCCAGCAGCAGCAGGTAGCGGCGCGGGTCGGGGTGGGGAATGTCCAGGGCGAGCAGCTGCTCCGCATGGGTCCGGGTGAATTCGAAGCGGCTGCCGTCGTGGAGATGGGTCTGGGGGCCTTCGAACAGGCTCAGATCCAGCTCGCTGACCACGGCCGGGTTGATGAGCACGGCCTTGAGGTTATGCCGTTCCGCCAGCCAGGTGGCGTACCAGCCTCCCAGGGAGGAACCGGCCAGGGTGATGGGGCCGGGCGTGCGGGCCAGCAGTTTTTCGAGCATGTCGATGGCCGCCGCCGGTTCCCAGGGCAGGGCCGGCACCAGCAGCCGGTTTGCCAGCCCCCGCCTGGCCATGGCGGCCTGCAGCTCCCTCACCTTCCAGGATTGGGGCGAGGAACGGAAACCGTGCAGGTAGAGGATCAACCCGCCTGCCATTGCACCACGCCCGTCCAGGCGGTGAGCAGCACGATGCAGCCGAAGACGATCCGGTACCAGGCAAAGACGATGAAGGTGTGGTTGGCCACGAAGCGCAGCAGGGCCTTGACGGTGAGCATGGCCGCCACGAAGGAGGCGATGAAGCCCACGGCGAACACGGGCAGGTCTTCCAGGCGCAGCAGGTGCCAGTTCTTGGCCACGTCATAAATCGTGGCGGCGAACATGGTGGGGATGGCGAGGAAGAAGGAGAACTCGGTGGCCGCCTTGCGGGACAGGCCGAACACGAGGCCGCCCATGATGGTGGCACCGGAGCGGGAAACGCCCGGGAACATGGCCACGGCCTGGGCCAGCCCAACCTTGAGGGCATCCTTCCAGCCCATGTCGTCCACCGTATGGATGCGGGGGCGGTAGGCCCGCTTCTCGATGTAGAGGATGATGAGGCCACCGCCGATCAGGGCGCCGGCGACCGTCACCGGGTTGAACAGGTAGGTCTTGATGGTGCCGTGGAACAGCACGCCGAGCACGGCAGCGGGCAGGAAGCCCAAGAGCAGCAGGCCGGCGAAGCGCTGCTGCACCGGGTCCGAGGCGAGCCCGCCCAGGGCCTTGCCGATGCGCTCCCGGAAATCCCAGCATACGGCCAGGATGGCGCCGAGCTGGATGACGATCTTGAACACCTTGCTCTGTTCGTCGGTATAGCCGAGCAGGCTGCCGACGATGATCAGGTGGCCGGTGGAGGAAACGGGCAGGAACTCGGTGAGACCTTCGACGATGCCGAGGATCAGGGCCTTGAGGAGCAGGATGGGGTCCATGGGGGCGTGGCGCGGATGGCTGGGGGCGGCATTCTAGCATTCCGGCCGGGTCGCCCTTTCCAGGGCCGTGAGCCAGGCCAGGGCGGCTTCCCGGTTGTCGCCGCACATTTCCCGGGAGGGCTGCAGGCCGGCGCAGCAGGCGGGACGCTCGGGCCGGGTGAAGATGCGGCAGCGGAAGTCGGGGGTGAGGTGCCGGCAGGGTTCGCCCGCCGCTTTATTCAGGCTGGAGATGGAGGGAGCGATGCAGCAGGCGCCACAGCCCGGACGGCATTTCAGGGGGGAGGCGCTCATGACCGGCCGCTCCCAGGCCACTGGGAAATGTCTTGGGGTGTCATCCCGCGTGCCGTGGAAGTTGAATTGAATGCGATGGGCTATTCGGCGGCCAAGCGGCCGCCGTAAATTTGGATTGGATGCCCGAGTCTTTCAGACCTTCCGGTAAATCTCCGCCCCGCTCTGGCGGAATTCCACCGCCTTCACTTCCATGCCTTTTTGCAGAGCCTCTTCTTCCTTCAGGCCCTGGGCCGCAGCGAAGTCGCGCACGTCCTGGGTGATCTTCATCGAGCAGAAGTGCGGGCCGCACATGGAGCAGAAGTGGGCCACCTTGGCCGATTCCTTGGGCAGGGTCTCGTCGTGGAACTCGCGCGCCTTGTCCGGGTCCAGCCCGAGGTTGAACTGGTCTTCCCAGCGGAACTCGTAGCGCGCCTTCGAGAGCGCGTTGTCGCGGATCTGCGCCCCCGGATGGCCCTTGGCGAGGTCGGCGGCGTGGGCGGCGAGCTTGTAGGTGATGATGCCTTCCTTGACATCGTCCTTGTCGGGCAGGCCCAGATGCTCCTTGGGGGTCACATAGCACAGCATCGCGGTGCCATACCAGCCGATCTGCGCGGCGCCGATCGCGCTGGTGATGTGGTCGTAGCCGGGGGCGATGTCGGTGGTCAGGGGGCCGAGCGTGTAGAACGGCGCTTCACTGCACCACTCCAGCTCTTTGTCCATGTTTTCCTTGATCAATTGCATCGGCACATGGCCGGGGCCTTCGATCATGACCTGCACGTCGTGCTTCCAGGCGATCTGGGTGAGTTCGCCCAGGGTCTTCAGTTCGCCCAGCTGCGCTTCGTCGTTGGCGTCATAGATCGAGCCGGGCCGCAGACCATCGCCCAGGCTGAAGGCCACGTCATAGGCCTTCATGATCTCGCAGATTTCCTCGAAGTGCGTGTAGAGGAAGTTTTCCTTATGGTGCGCGAGGCACCACTTGGCCATGATCGAGCCGCCGCGGCTGACGATGCCGGTCATGCGCTCGGCGGTCATCGGGATGTAGCGCAGCAAGACCCCGGCGTGGATGGTGAAGTAATCGACGCCCTGCTCGGCCTGTTCGATCAGGGTGTCGCGGAAGATTTCCCAGGTGAGTTCCTCGGCACGACCATTGACCTTTTCCAGCGCCTGATAGATCGGCACGGTGCCGATCGGCACCGGCGAGTTGCGGATGATCCACTCGCGGGTTTCATGGATGTTCTTGCCGGTGGATAGATCCATGACCGTGTCGCCGCCCCAGCGGATCGCCCAGGTCATTTTGTCGACTTCCTCGGCGATCGAGGAGCCGAGCGCGGAGTTGCCGATGTTGGCGTTGATCTTGGTGAGGAAGTTGCGGCCGATGATCATCGGCTCGCTTTCCGGGTGGTTGATGTTGGCCGGAATGATGGCGCGACCGCGGGCGAGTTCGGCGCGCACGAACTCGGGGGTGATCTCCTCGGGGATGGCGGCGCCGAAACGCTGGCCCGGATGTTGGCGGGTCAGCAGCCTGGCCATTTTCTCGCCGTTTGGACCGGTTGCGCGCAGTGACTCGAGGTAGGCCTGGCGGTTCATGTTTTCCCGGATGGCGACGTATTCCATCTCGGGGGTGATGATGCCCTTTCTGGCGTAGTGCATCTGGCTCACGTTCATGCCCGGCTTGGCCCGGCGGGGTTTGCGGTGCAGGCCGGGGAAACGCAGTTCGTCGAGCTTGGGGTCGGCGGCGCGGATGCGGCCGTACTCGCTGGAGAGGTCGGGCAGCACCTCGGTGTCGCCGCGCGCCTCGATCCAGGCCTGGCGCAGGGCCGACAGACCGGAGCGGATGTCGATCTTCGCGGCCGGGTCGGTGTAGGGGCCGGAGCAGTCATACACATAGATCGGCGGATTCTTCTCGCCGCCGAAGCCCGTTGGCGTGTCGGCCTGGGAGATTTCCCGCATGGGAACCCGGATGTCCGGCCGGGAACCCTGCACATAGATTTTGCGGGAATTGGGCAGGGGCTGGATGGCGGCGCTGTCCACCTGGGCGGCGGCGGCAATGAATTGATCGTTGGCGTTCATGGTGCTCCTTGCGGGTAAGACGGACGGGCTCAGACGGGTGGCAGGCCTGTTGAGACGGGCAAGGAGGGCAGAAGTTCGGCAAGGCCGCTTCGTTTCCCTACGCCGGCATGATCCGTACAGGTTCAAAGGGTGATTCTCAGCGGCAAAGCCCTTCGGGTGTTCGTGCCGCACCCCTAACGAGAGGGCCGAAGTTACTGGAAAGACGACCCGCTGGCAATCATCCGTGCTGGAGAGGCATCAAGTATTCCCGTTCCCTGCCGAAAAAAACTCCTCGACTCCGGATTCAGGTCCCTGATGCTAGCCCGTTCCTTCCGTTTCCTGCCCCTGTCCTTTCTGGTGCTGGCATCGACCATGCTCCCGGTTCAGGCTGCCGGCACCTGGCGGCTGGTGGGTAGCGACAAGGGCCGTACCATCGAGGTGGATACGGCCAGCATCCAGCGCGAAGCGGACGGCAAGGTGCTTGCCACCAGCCGCCTGGTGGTCGAGAAGGAGATCGTCGATCCCCGCAGCGGCGCAAGCTACAAGGCCATCCAGACCAACAGCCGCTACGATTGCGGTCAGCGCACCTCCCAGACCTTGAAGCGCAGCCTGATCCGGCCCAGCGAAGAAGTGCTGCGGGAGGAGGAGATCCGCTCGCCCGTGGTTCTGCCCGTGCGCAGCGGCACTCTGGAGGACCGCGTGCTGCGGGAGTTGTGCCGTCCCCCGGGTTCCCGGGGCGAGGCCATGCGGGTGGCCGACCGGGCCAGTGAGGCGGCCACTGCCCTGCGTGCTGCCAACGAGGCCATGCTCCGACGCCAGGTGACGGCTTCCGCCGGTCGTGCAGCCCCTGCTCCAGCGCGTGTTCCCGCTGCCCGGGCTGGCGCGAATGTCCGGGCCGGATCGGCCCGCGCCCCGGTGCCACCGGCCCCGTCCCGGCCCTCGGTCTGGTCTTATGAAGGGGAGGGGGGGCCTGCGCATTGGGCCGACCTGCAGCCCGAATACGCCCTCTGCCGGCACGGGCAGCGCCAATCGCCCATCGACATCCGCGATGGCATCGTCCTGGACCTGGAACCCATCCAGTTCGAGTACCCCCCTTCCCTGTTCAGTATCGAGGACACCCGCCATGGCCTCGAAGTCAAGGTGTGGGGCGGCCGCCTGCAGCTCCTGGGCAAGTATTACGAGCTGGAGAACATCCGTTTTCACCGTCCGGCCGAGGAAACCATCGAGGGCCGCTCGTTTGACATGGGCGTACACCTGGAACATCGCGCTTTGGATGGGGAGCGGCTGATCGTCGCCATTTTGCTCGAAAAGGGCGATGCGCATCCCCTGATCCAGACCCTGTGGAATTACCTGCCCCTGGAGCGGGGGCTGAAGGTTTCCCCCCCCGCAGCCTTCATCGACCTGAACCGCCTCCTGCCTGAATTCCGGGGCTATCACACCTACATGGGTTCCCTGACCCGGCCGCCCTGCACCGAAGGGGTGGTCTGGGTGGTGCTGCAACAGCCCGTGCAGATCTCCGCCGAGCAGGAGGCCATCTTCGCCCGCCTCCATGCCGGCAATGCCCGGCCCGTGCAGCCGGCCCAGGGGCGTTTGATCAAGTCTTCCCGCCCGCAGCCCTGATCTGCGTCGCTGGGCCGGGGCCGGGCGGCGTGCGCTATAATCCGGACTCTTCCGAACATCAATATCAGACTGCACTGATGTAGCAGCCGTGGAGATCGTTATGAACATCGAGCAAGCCCGCTTCAACATGGTCGAGCAGCAGATTCGCCCCTGGGAGGTGCTGGATCAGTCGGTGCTGGACCTGCTGTTTACCGTCAAGCGGGAGGAATTCGTGCCGGCCGCTTGCAAGGCCCTCGCCTTTGCCGATCTGGAGCTGCCCCTGGGGCAGGGTCAGGTGATGCTGGCTCCCCGGATCGAAGCCCGCCTGCTCCAGGAGCTGGGCGTGAAGCCGACCGACAAGGTGCTTGAAATCGGCACCGGTAGCGGCTACATGGCCGCCCTCCTGGCCGCCCGGGCCGAGCATGTGGTGAGCCTGGAAATCAATGCGGAGCTGGCCGATGTGGCACGGGGCAATCTGGCCCGGGCCGGCATCACCAACGTCACCGTGGAAACGGTCGATGGTTCCGCCGGCTTCCCCGCCCGTGGCCCCTACGACGTGATCATGATTTCCGGCGGCATTCCCGCCGTGCCCGAAGCCATCCTCCGGCAGCTGCGCCAGGGGGGCCGCCTCGCTGCCATCGTCGGCACGGCTCCGGTCATGCGGGCCCAGCTCATCACCTGCACCGGCGAAGGGGTCTTCTCCACGGTCAACCTCTTCGAAACCGTGGCGCCGGCCCTGGAAAATTTCGCCGCCCCCACCACCTTCAGCTTCTGATGCAGCACCTTTCGGCTCCGGAACTGGCGGCCTGGCTCGAAGATGCCGGCCGGTCCCGGCCTTTCCTGCTCGATGTGCGCGAACCCTGGGAATTCGAGTATTGCCACATTCCCGGCAGCGAGTTGATGCCCATGGCCAGTGTGCCGCTCCGGCTCGACGAACTGCCGGAGGGTCCGCTGGTGTGCATCTGCCACCACGGCGGGCGCAGCATGCAGGTGGCCCTGTTCCTGGAATCCCGGGGCCGGAGCGAGGTGTACAACCTCACCGGCGGGGTGGATGCCTGGGCGGGACAGGTCGATGCCGGCATGAAGCGTTACTGACGAGGCCCCGATGAAGCGGCTTTCCTGGTTCCTGCCCCTGTTCTTGCTGGCGGCCCCGGGGTGGGCCCTGGACCTGATGCAGGTTTACCGTCAGGCCCAGGAATACGACGCGGCCTTCGCCACCGCCCGCGCCAACCTGGAAGCCGGCCGGGAACGAGGCCCCCAGGGGCGGGCCGGCCTGTTGCCCAGCCTCAGCCTGTCCGGCAACACCCTCTGGAACGACCAGCGCTTGGAAAGCGGCGGCGTCCGCACCGACCGGCGCTACAACAGCCACGGTTACACCCTCACGCTGACTCAGCCCGTGTTCCGCTGGCAGAACTGGGTGGCCAACGAGCAGGGCCAGCTCGGTGTCGCCCTGGCCGAGGCCCAGTTCGTGCAGGCTAGGCAGGACCTGATCCTGCGGGTGGCCCAGGCCTATTTCGATGTGCTCAATGCCCAGGTGAACCTGCAGGCGGCCCGGGCCCAGAAGGCGGCCATCGCCCAGCAGCTGGAGCAGGCGAAGAAGAATTTCGAGGTGGGCACCGCCACCATCGTCGACACCTACGAGGCCCAGTCCCGTCATGATCTGGCCCAGGCCCAGGAGATCGCCAGCGAGAATGACCTGGAGGTCCGCCGGGAGGCCCTGCGGGTGATCATTGGCGAGGTGCCGGAGCATCTGGCCCCGCTGGACGTGAAGAAGCCCATCCTGCCACCCCGGCCGGACCGGATGGAACCCTGGGTGGAAGCGGCCCAAAAGGACAACACGGCGGTCCAGATTCAGCAAAAGCAGGTGGAGATCGCTGCCCGGGAAGTGCAGAAGCTCCGGGCTGGTCATTACCCGACCCTGGATGTGGTGGCCAACATGGGCCACAGCCGCAACGTCCAGGGTGCCGGCGGGGTGGTGGATAGCGAAGCGAACAATATCGGCCTGCAACTGACCCTGCCCCTTTACCAGGGCGGCGCGGTTTCCTCCCGGGTGCGCGAGGCCGCCGCCCTCTACAACGCTGCCCAGTCCAGCCTCGAAGGCAGCCGCCGTCAGGCCGCCCTCAATGCCCGCCAGAGCTACCTGGGGGTGGTCAACGGCCTGGCGCAGATCAAGGCCCTGGAAGCGGCCCTGGCCTCATCCTTGGCTTCCCTCGAGTCCAACAAGCTCGGCTACGAAGTGGGCGTGCGCATCAACATCGACGTGCTCAACGCCGAGCAGCAGGTTTTCCAGACCCGGCGCGACCTGGCCCGGGCCTATCATGACACCCTGCTGGCCCGCCTGCGCCTCAAGGGGGCCGTGGGTAGCCTGGACGAGGCCGACCTGCAGGAAATCAACGCCCTGCTCAAGGAAGGCAGCTCCTGATCAGCGCCAGCGTGCGCCCGGCCGCGCCCTGATGGCTGGCGCAGAAGGCCACCCCCGCCCGGCTCATGGCTTCGCAGCGCTTTGGATCCTGCAGGAGTTCTGCCGCCTTGCGTTCCAGTTCTGCCGCATCCCGCACCCGCAGGGCCGCCCCGGCGGCGATCGCATCCTCGGTTGCCTGGCTGAAGTTGAAGGTGTGTGGGCCGACCAGCACCGGGCAGCCGCAGGCGGCGGCCTCGATCAGGTTTTGCCCGCCCAGGGGGGCCAGGCTGCCACCGATGAAGGCCACGTGGGCCAGCCGGTAATAGGCGGCCATCTCTCCCATGCTGTCGCCGAGCCAGACCCGGTCGCCCGGCTGCGGCAGTCCCTGGCTGCGCCGCCGGAAGGGGATGCCGGCCGTTTCCAGTAACCGGGCCACGGCATCGAAGCGCTGGGGGTGGCGCGGCACCAGGACCAGCAACAGCGCTGGCAGCGTCGCAGTAGCGAGGGACCGCCAGGCCTGTAGCAGCACTTCTTCTTCTCCCTCCCGGGTGCTCGCCGCCAGCCAGACGGGCCGGCCTTGCAGCTGCCGCCGCCAGCTTTCCCCTTGTTCCAGCAGGGTCGGGGCGGGGGTGACATCGAATTTGAGGTTGCCGCAGATGCGGATCGGGTGGGCTCCCAGCAGGGCCAGCCGGTTGGCGTCCGCCTCGGTCTGGGCCGCCACTGCGGCCAGCCCCTGCAGGGCGGGTCGCACCAGGGGGGCGATACGGGCATAGCCCCGGGCCGAGCGGCGCGACAGGCGGGCATTGACGAGCACCACCGGCACGTCCTTGCGCCTGCAGGCGGCCAGCAGGTTGGGCCAGATTTCCGTTTCCATCAGCACCCCCAGGCGCGGGGCGAAATGCGTCAGGAAGCGGCGTGCCGCGCCGGGGTAGTCGTAGGGCAGGTAGGCCAGCCGCACCCGCGGTTCGCTGCCGTACATCTCCCGGGCCGTGGCCCGCCCGGTCGGCGTCATGCAGGTGAGCAGCAGGTCGTGGTCGGGGCAGGCTTCGAGCAGGCCGCGTACCAGGGGTTGAGTGGCCCGGGTCTCGCCCACGGAGACGGCATGGACCCAGATCAGGGGGCGCCGGGAGGGGCTCCCGGGGTAATAACCCCAGCGCTCCCCGATGTGAAGCCGGTAATCCGGCTGGCGGCGGCTGCGCCAGAGCAGGCGCAGCCACACCAGGGGGCTGACAAGATAAAGCAGCAGGCAATAGACGGCGCGGGCCATGCTCACCGGGCCGGTCGGGGTGGCAGGAAGGGCACCAGTTCGGTCAGCACCTCCTGCACCGCTGGGATCTGCCCCCGGCCGCCCAGGTTGCGGAACCAGCCCTGGCCCAGCACGCCGGTGAGGCCGGGATCGGTGGCGGTGTAAAGGGCGACGACGGGGGTTCCCACGGCGGCCGCCAGGTGCGACAGGCCCGTGTCCACCCCCACCACGAGGCGGGCGTGGGCCAGCAGCTGGGCCAGTCCGCTCAGGTTCATCGGAGGGACGGCCTGGGCCCCGGGAATCTGGCGGGCCAGACGTTCGGCCCGCTGCCGCTCCTTCAGGCTGCCGCCCGGCAGGAGCACGGTCAGACCCCGGCTGGCCAGGGCCCGTCCCAGGTTCACCCAGTGGCCTTCGGGCCAGAGCTTGTCGTCCCGGCTCGTGGCCGTGAGCAGCACCACGGACAGGCTTTGCCGGCTGTCGGCCGTCCGGGGCAGGCCGTAATCCAGTTCCGGTCCGAGGCTGTAGCCCAGAGCCGCTGCGGCCAGGCGCCGGTTGCGCTCCACCGCGTGCAGGGTTCCTGGCACGAAGAAGCCCCTGTCGTAGAACCGGGCGGCCAGGGGCTCCCGGGCCGAGTCGGCGTTGTGCCCCAGGCGGGGCCCCCGGGCCTGGCGGGCGACCAGGGCGCTCTTGAGCAGGCCCTGGGTGTCCAGGATGGCGTCGTAGGGGGTGGCCGCCAGCCGCCGCCGGGCTGCGCCGATCTCCCGCCAGGTGGCCGGGGACCAGAGGCGTTTCTTCCAGCGCCGCAGGGCCACGGGAATCACCTCTCCCACGCCGGGGTGGAGCCTGGGAATCTCGGCAAAGCCTTCTTCTACCACCCAGTCGACGCGGGCGCTGGGGAAATGGGCCAGGAGATCGGTGACCACCGGCAGGTTGTGGATCACATCCCCCAGGGAGGATGTCTTGACCAGCAAGATGTGGTGCGGGGAACAGCCGGTGCCAGGCATGAGGTTAGAATGACGGCTTCAAAGGCCAGCATTATAGCGATCAGGAACCGTGTCCGAACCCAGCGCCGCCTCCCTTCCTGTCCAGGACCCGCACCCGGGTCCCGTTACGACCGCCCAGCCCCTCTCCCTCGTCATCATCACCTGCAATGCCGCTGCCCAGCTGTCCGCCTGCATCGCCAGCGTGCCCTTCGCCGCCGAGGTGCTGGTGGTGGACTCGGGCAGCAGCGACAACACCGTTGCCCTGGCCCGGGAACTCGGCGCCCGCGTGATCTTCCAGGAATGGTTGGGCTATGGCCGCCAGAAGCAGTATGCGGTGGAGCAGGCCCGTCACGATTGGGTCCTCTGCCTCGATGCCGACGAACAACTCAGCCCCGACCTGGCCGATGCCATCCGTGCCTGCCTGGAACGCCCCGACTGCCCGGCCTACCGCTTCCCGCGCCGCAACCGCTTCATGGGGCGCTACCTGCGCCACGGGGAGGGCTATCCCGACTGGAGCCTGCGCCTCTTCGACCGGCGCCAGGCACGCTGGTCCTTCGACCCGGTGCACGAAAAGGTGGAACTGCAGCCCGGCGCCCGCTGCGGCAGGCTTCAGGGCGATCTGCTGCATGACTCCGCCGAAAGCCTCCATGGCTATCTGGCCAAGCAGAACCGCTACACCACCCTGGCTGCCGAACGGGCCTTCGCCCGGGGCAAGCGGGCCGGCTGGCCGCATCTGCTCCTCAGTCCCCTGTTCCGCTTCATCCGCTTCTACATCTGGCGCCAGGGTTTCCGGGACGGTCTGCCCGGTCTGGTGCACATCACCATCGGCTGCTTCAACAGTTTCTGCAAATACGCCAAGCTGCGGGACATGCAGCGCAGCGGCTTCCCGGCGCATCGCGACTGACCCCGTGCCGCCTGGCGCTCAGGAGCCTGGCGGGGGGCCTCCGTTCCTTTTGCACACCCTGGGGCTGCCGTAGGCATTCCAGGCGCTTTCTTCCCGGGGGGGGTTGGGGGGCGGCTGGCGCAGTTCCCGGTGCACGGCGGCGCGCATGATGAGCATGGAGACCATCGGAGCGGTCATGAGCACAAACAGGGTGATCAGCAGTTCGTGTACCACGGGCCGGGTTTCCAGGGCCGAGAACAGGATCATCGAGGCCATCAGAATGCAGGCTGTGCCCAGGGTGATGGTGATGGCCGGGCCGTGAATGCGCTGATAGAAGTGGGGCAGGCGCATCAGGCCCAGGCAGCCGGTGAGGGCGATGCAGCCGCCCAGGATGAGCAGCAGGGTGGCGGGCAGGCTGGCCCAGAGGGGCAGGTTGTCCCAGTTGTTCATGGCTGGCCTCGCGCATGACGGGGTTGGGTGAGCCTCATTCGATGATTTCTCCGCGCATCAGGAATTTCGCCAGGGCAATGGTGGACACGAAGCCGATCAGGGCAATCAGCAGCGCCACTTCGAAATAGACCATGCTGCCGTGGCGGATGCCGAGCAGCAGGCAAAGCAGCATGGTGCACATCCACAGGGTATCAAGCGCCAGTACCCGGTCCTGGGCCGAGGGGCCCAGCAGCAGCCGCACCGTGCAGAACAACATGCCGATGCCGACGCAGGCCAGGGTGAAGTGGAGGGCCAGGGACAGGAGCAGGGTCATGGACTTTTCCCCTCGAAAATTTCCATCAGGGGTTGTTCGTACTGGCCCTTGATCGTGTCGATCCACCAGCGGGCATCGTGCAGATCGAACACATGCAGCACCAGTTCGTGGCTGTCGGGCAGGATTTCCACCCAGACCGTACCCGGTGTCATGTTGATGATGCCGGCCAGGACTGCCAGGCCGTGGGGGCTCTGCAGGTGGAGGGGAATGCGGATGAACTGGGAGTTCAGTCCTTCCGCCCGGGCGAAGAGGATGATGCGGGTGACGTTGAAGCAGGAACGTATCACCTCGACGCTGGCTTTGCCGAGCAGCTTCAGCAGTGCCAGGGGGCGGTGGATGCGGGCATGGCCGTCGGGTTGCAGGGGCCGGGACAACAGCGGGGCGACGATGGCCAACAGGCTGCCGAGGAGCAGGTGGGCGGCATCCAGGCTCTGGTTGAGCAGCAGCCAGGTGGCGAGCAGGACCAGGGAGAGCAGGGGCGAGGGCAGGAGGCGCTTCATGGCGGACCTCCGGCGGGTCCCGGTCGTACCGGGCTGGAGAGCACCTGCTCCACATAGGTTCCGGGCCGGGCCAGATCCTCGCTGGTCCGCTCCAGGAAGGCCAGCAGCGGGCTGGCGAACAGGGTCATGGCGATGCACAGGCTTAGCAGGAAGCTGATCGGCAGGGCCTCGGAGTGTTGCAGGCTGGGGGCCTGGAGATTGCCCGAGGCCCAGAAGGTGCGCACCCCGAAGCGCATCAGGGCGATGACCCCGGTGAGTCCGGAGGCGAGGATCAGGCCCATGAACAGCCAGGTTTCCCGGGTGACTTCGGCGCTGCTGTCGAGCAGGGTGTGGAAGAGGCTGAACTTGGCCACGAAGCCAGAGAGGGGCGGCAGGCCGGTGATGACCAGGGCGCAACCGGCAAAGGCCAGGCCCAGGAAGGCCAGGGCGGCGGGAATGCCGACCCCCACCGGCTCCTCGGGTTTTTCCTCGATGGCGAAGGCTTCCATGGTCAGGGCCAGCAGGGCGGAGCCCGGGGTGCGGATGCGCTCGATCAACCCGGCCAGGAGCAGGAAGGCGGCGGTGGCCAGGGTGGAACCGAGCAGGTAGTAGAAGCCCACAGTGAGCAGGGCCGGCTGGTTGGCCCCGACGATGGCCATCAGGGTGCCGGAGGAGATGATGGCGCCGTAGCCGGCCATGCGTCCGGCCTCCTGGCTTGCCAGCATGCCGACGCTGCCGAACAGGAGCGTCGCCAGGCCGCCCCAGAACAGGCCTTCCAGGGCGAAGCCCGCCAGGGGCCCGGCGCCGAAGGCCAGCGGCCAGATGCGGATGATGGCGTAGATGCCCACCTTGGTCATCAGCACCAGCATCGCTGCCACCGGCGGTGAGGCGGCGGCGTAGGTGGTGGGCAGCCAGAAACCCAGGGGCCACATGGCCCCCTTGGTGAGGAAGGCCAGGGCCAGGATCAGGGCGCCCGTCTGCAGCAGGGGCAGGTCGGCCGGGGCCAGGGCCGCGACCCGGGGACCCAGGTCGGCCATGTTGAGGGTGCCGGTGCTGGCATAGATCAGGGCGATGCCGATCAAAAACAGCAGCGAGGCGACCAGATTGATGGCGATGTACTGCAGGCTGGCGCGGATGCGGGTGACGTTATAACCGTGCAGCACCAGGCCGTAGGAGGCCGCCAGCATCACCTCGAAGAAGACGAACAGGTTGAACAGGTCGTGGGTGAGGAAAGCGCCGTTGATCCCCATCAGCAGGAACAGGAAGAGGGAATGGAAGTGCACCCCGATGCGGCTCCAGCCCTGCCAGGAGAAGATCAGCACGGCGAGGGACAGCACCGCCGTCAGCACCAGCATCAGGGCGGCGAGCCGGTCCGCCACCAGGGCGATGCCGAACGGGGCCATCCAGTTGGCGGCCAGGTAGACCCCCATGGTGCCGGGCCAGAGTTCCTGGTCGGCGCGCCAGAACAGGGCCAGGGCCGCGGCCAGCAGGAGCAGGTTGCAGCCCAGGTTGATACTGAACTTCAGGCCGTGCCGGGCTTCATTGACGAGGATCAGGGCGGCCCCGGCCAGAAGCGGCAGCAGCACGGGGGCCAGAATCAGGTGCTCGGTCCAGGGCGTGCCGCTCATGCCTCGGGCTCCTTGCCGTCCACGTGGTCGGTGCCGGTCAGGCCCCGGGCGCCGATCATGATGACCAGATACAGGGCCGTGGTGGCGAAACCGATGACGATGGCGGTCAGCACCAGGGCCTGGGAGAGCGGGTCGGCGTATTCCCCGAGGCTGGGTATCCCAGGTTTGAGGGTGAGCGGCGCCTTGTCGATCCAGACCCGGCCCATCATGAAGATGAAGAGGTTTACTGCGTAGGACATCAGCATCAGTCCGGTGATGATCTGGAAGGTGCGCGGGCGCAGGATGAGCCAGACCCCGGAGCCGAACAGGACGCCGATGGCAATGGCGATGACCGCTTCCATCAGTGGGCCTCCCGGGTCGTTTCGAGGCGTTCTGGCACCCGGTGGCTGCGGATCGACTGGTGCCCCAGGGCGACCAGGATCAGCAGGGTACAGCCCACCACCGTGACGAACACTCCCAGATCGAAGAAGAAGGCGCTGGGCAGGTGCAGCTCGCCCAGCAGGGGTAGATCCAGGTGGGCCGTGTGGCTGGTGAGGAAGGGGTAGCCGAAGGCCCAGGCGCCGAGGCCCGTGGCGCAGGCCAGCATGAGGCCGTAGCCGAGCCAGCGGTGCGGGCGCAGGTGCATCCGGGCCTCGACCCAGTGGGTGCCGGCCAGCATGTACTGGACGATCAGGGCCACCGAGAAGATCAGCCCGGCCACGAAGCCGCCCCCGGGCAGGTTGTGGCCGCGCAGGAAGAAGTACACGGCGGTGATGCCCATGAAGGGCAGCAGCAGGCGCATGTAAATGCCCGCCACCCGCAGGTAGCCGCTGTTGGCCTGCTCCGCGGGCGTCTGGCGGGTGGCTGCATCCAGGAGGCTGGTCTGCTGGGCGGGAATGGCGACGCTCTCCGGCGCGGGGCGGAAGCGGCGCAGCAGGGCATAGACGGTGAGCGCCACGACGGCGAGCACGGTGATTTCCCCGAGGGTGTCGAAACCGCGGAAATCCACCAGCAGCACGTTTACCGCGTTGGTCCCGCCCCCCTCGGGCAGGGCCTTCTCCAGGAAGAAGCCGGCGATGCCCTCGGGCAGGGGGCGTACCAGCACCGCATAGCTCAGGAGCGCCATGCCCAGGCCGCAGGCGAGGGCGATCAGCATGTCGCGGCTGCGGCGCAGCCGGACATTCCAGGGCGGTGCCGGCGGCCGGGCTTGGGGAGGAAGGCGCGGTGGCAGCCAGCGCAGGCCGAGCAGGATCAGGATGGTGGTCACCGTTTCCACCATCAGCTGGGTCAGGGCCAGGTCCGGGGCCGACAGCCACAGGAAGGTGATGGCAGTCACGATGCCCGTCCCGCCCGCCAGGGCCAGGGCTGCGAGCCGGTGATACTTGGCCTGCCAGGCGGCGGCCAGGGCGCAGCCGCCGCCGGCCAGCCAGAGCATGGCGAAATAGGGATCCACCGGGTGGGGTGGGGGCAGCTGCCAGCCGGTGGGCAGGCCCGCGAGCAGCAGGGGGACCAGCAGCAGGGCCGCCGTCATGGCCAGCAACTGGGGCTGCAGCCGCTCGGTACCCAGATGGCTGAGCAGCAAGGCCGCAGCCCGGCCCAGGGCCAGCATGGCGTTTTCGTAGGCCTGGGCGCCGCTCAGACGGTGCAGCAGGGGGGTCTGCTCCCGCTGGTCGAGGTGGAAGCGGCGCAGCAGCAGCTGAAAGAGCCAGGCGCCCAGGGTCAGGGCCAGGAAACTCATCAGCAACGGCAGGTTGAAGCCGTGCCAGATGGCCAGGTTGTAGTGCGGCGTGTCCGCTCCCAGCACCGCGACCACGCCCTGGTGCAGGATGGGGCCGATGCTGATGCCGGGAGCCACGCCGACCACCAGGCAAGCCAGTACCAGCAGTTCCACCGGAAAGCGCATCCAGCGCGGCGGCTCGTGGGGTTCCCGGGGCAGGGGCGCGGCGGGCTGGCCGAAGAAGACGGTGATGAAGCGCAGTGAATAGACGACACCGAACACCCCCACGGCCATGGCCGCGTAGGACATCCACCAGTTGCTGTCGCCCCCCACCAGCAGGGTTTCGGCAAAGAACATTTCCTTGGAGAGGAAGCCGTTCAGGAGCGGCACACCTGCCATGGCGCCGCTGGCGACGATGGCCAGGGTGGCCGTGTAGGGCATCTGCCGGTACAGGCCGCGCAGCACGCGCATGTCCCGGGTGCCGGTTTCGTGGTCGATGATGCCCACGGCCATGAACAGGGAGGCCTTGAAGGTGGCGTGGTTGAGGGTGTGGAAGATGGCCGCCACCATCGCCAGCGGCGTGCCGATGCCGAGCAGGGTGGTGATCAGGCCCAGGTGGCTGATGGTGGAATAGGCCAGCAGCCCCTTCATGTCGCGCTGGAAGATGGCGGCGAAGGCGCCCAGCAGCAGGGTGCAGGTGCCGGCCCCGGCGATGATCCAGGTCCACGCCTCGGTGCCGGCCAGGGCCGGCCACAGGCGCATCAGCAGGAACACCCCGGCCTTCACCAGGGTGGCCGAGTGCAGGTAGGAGGACACCGGGGTGGGCGCCGCCATGGCGTGGGGCAGCCAGAAATGGAAGGGAAACTGGGCGCTCTTGGTCAGCGCACCCAGGGCGATCAGGATCAGGGCGGGCAGATAGAGGTCGTGGGACTGGATCCGCTCCCGCGCCGCCAGTACCGCGTCCAGGTCGTAGCTGCCGACGATGTGGCCGAGGATCAGCACCCCGGCCAGCAGGCAGAGGCCGCCCGTGGCGGTGACGGTGAAGGCCATGCGCGCCCCCCGGCGGGCATCGGCCCGGTGGTGCCAGTAGGCGATCAGGAGGAAGGAGGTGAGGCTGGTCAGCTCCCAGAACACCACCAGCTGGATCAGGTTGCCGGACAGCACCACGCCCAGCATGGCGCCCATGAAGGCGAGCAGGAAGGCGAAGAAGCGGGGCACCGGATCTTCCGGTGACAGGTAGTAGCGGCTGTAGAGCACCACCAGGAAACCGATGCCCAGCACCAGCATGGCGAAGATCCAGGCCAGGCCGTCCATGCGCAGGGTAAATTCCAGGCCCAGAGCGGGAATCCAGGCAATCCGCTCGTACACCACCTGGCCCGGCGCATAGAGCTGCATGGCCGTGACCAGCCCGAACAAGGCGATGGCACCGGCCAGCCAGGCTTCCCGGTTACGGGCGTTGGCGGGCAGGCAGGCGGCGATCAGGCTGCCGAGGAAGGGGGTGAGGACCAGGGTGCTGAGGGTCATGAAATCAGGGGCTGGGCTTGGCCTGGTCAGGCTCCGGGGAGCCCGAATCAGGATGCGCCAAGCATAGCATGTGCATTTGTACCCATTGGAACCATCTGTGACAGGTCTGGCCTGTCCGGGTTCATCGGGAATCCAGGCTGGTCAGGGTTGCCTCCAGGGTCGCGCCGGCGGTGGCGCGGGCGTCGGCAGACCCGCCATGCAGCCAGGCTTCCAGGCTGGCCAGACAGGTCTGGACATGGTGGCGGGCCGGGCCCAGGTCGAGCTGTTCCGGGGGCAGATGCAGGAAGGCCTGTTCCAGTCGGGCCGCCCAGCGGCTGCACTCGGGCCGTTCGGCGTGCTCGGCCAGCTCCCGCAACTGGGCGGCCGCGGCCGCCAGGGTGGCGCTGTCGGGCGGCACCGCTTCCAGGGCCAGATGCAGGTGCTCCAGCACTTCCTGGGCTTCCTGGACGAACAGGGCTTCGAGGGCTGGCGAGCCATCCCGGTCGCCCGCCTCCAGGCGGGACACCAGTTGGGCCACCCGCTCCTCCAGGGCTTCGTGTTCGAGGAAATCGGGCTCCTGCAGCAGTTCCAGGGTGGCGCACAGGGCGGCCAGCAGGCGGGGGCCGGGCGGACTGGTTTCCAAAAGATCGGTGGCCGAGGCCAGGGCTTCGGCCAGGCGCAGGGGGGCCGGATGTTGCAAGGCGAGCGCTCCTTCGAGGAGCGGGAACACGGCCCGGCGCAGCGGCTGCCAGCCTGCCAGGCGCTGCTCCCAGGCCCCGGCCAGGAGGGTGACGGCCTGATCCCAGCCGCGGCGCTGCGCCGCCTTGAAGCGGGGTTCCTGCTCCCGGGCCAGCAGGGGCAGGATGGCGGCGGTGGCTTCCAGGGTGCTCGCCAGGGGGCCCCGGGGCACCAGGGCTGCCATGGGCGGCTGGGGGGGCGGGGCAAGCTGGGCCAGGGAGGCCTGTAGTTCCTGCAGCAGGGCCGGATCGTTGCCGCTTTCCTGGCGGGCGGCCCGGCGCAGGGCCTGGTCCACCCGGCCGGCCAGACGCCGGTATTCGACCCGGGGCGGAAGTTCGCCGCGCTGGATGGCGGCCAGCAGGTTCTGGGCTGCAGGCCAGTGGGGGCAAGGGTCGAGGCTGGCGCATTCGGCCAGGGCCTCGCACATGGTGAGCAGCCCGGCCCCGCTATCCGGGGCCTTCAGCCAGGCCAGCAGGCCCTTCTGGTAGCGGGCCCGCAGGGCTTCCAGTGCGGAAGCAGGCTCAGCCGGCAAGTTTGGCGAAGGCATCCACCACTTCCTTGGGGGCCTGCACCAGCTCGATCAGCACACCTTCGCCGCCAATGGGGAATTCCTCGTTGCCCTTGGGGTGCAAAAAGCAGATGTCGAAGCCGGCGGCGCCCTTCCTGATACCGCCCGGGGCGAAACGCACGCCGTTGGCGGTCAGCCATTCCACGGCCTTGGGCAGGTCGTCGATCCACAGGCCCACGTGGTTCAGGGGGGTGGCGTGCACGGCGGGCTTCTTTTCCGGGTCCATAGGCTGCATCAGGTCCACTTCCACCTTGAAGGGGCCGCTGCCCATGGCGCAGATATCCTCATCCACGTTTTCCCGCTCGCTCTGGAAGGTGCCGGTGACTTCCAGGCCCAGCTTGTCCACCCACAGGGTCTTGAGCTTTTCCTTGGAGAGGCCGCCGATGGCGATTTGCTGAATGCCGAGTACCTTGAAGGGACGTGCGCTGCTCATGGAAATATCCTCTTAATTCATAATTACGGGGCGCTCATTCTACTGCCTTTTGGGCCGGACTCCGGGCCCGGGGGGCCAGTCCTTCCCCGGGGCCCTGGTTTCAGCGGCTGCCGGCGCGGGCGGCGTGGCGCACGCTGCTGCTGGCGGTGATCCGCCCTTCCCGCAGCAGGGCTTCGACGTTTTCCTCGATGGCGTCCGGGTCGTACAGGTAGTTGACCATCATGCCGTAGGATTGGGCCAGGCCCTTGGCGGAGTTGTCGGCGAGGAAGTTGAGGCGCTCCACCCTGGCGCCGTTGCCCAGGTGGAAGCGGGCCACCGGATCGTAGAGGCGGTCCCGGGTGCGGGCCGTGAGCAGGTAGCGGGCTGCCAGCCGGGTCATCGGTGCCTGCAGGACCCGCTGCAGGCGCGGCTGGGCCACCCAGTCATGGCCGGACAGCAGGGCGCAAACGGCTTCCGGGCTGGGGGCACAGCCGGTGAGGCGGGCAATCCGTTCCAGGTCGCCGGGCAGGAAGGCCTGCTCCCAGGCTACCGGGGTTTGCTCGGCCCAGCGCCGCAATTGGGGCAGGGGCGAGAGGGTGGCGAACTGCTTCAACTGAGGCAGGTCCTTCTTCAGGTCGTCGATCACCCTTTTCAGCAGGAAGTTGCCGAAGGAAACGCCGCGCAGGCCGTCCTGGGTGTTGGAAATCGAATAGAAGATGGCGGTGTCCGCCGAGCGGGTGTCGAACACCGGGGCGTCGATGTCCAGCAGTTCCTGGACGTTGCCGGCCAGATGGTCGGTGAGGGCTACTTCGACGAAGATCAGCGGCTCGTCGGGCATGCGGGGGTGGAAGAAGCCGTAGCAACGCCGGTCCGAATCCAGGCGGTTCTTGAGGTCGGTCCAGGAGTGGATGGTGTGCACCGCCTCGTACTGGATCAGCTTTTCCAGCAGGGCGGCGGGGGAGTTCCAGGTGATGCGCTGCAATTCGAGGAAACCCACATCGAACCAGGAGGAGAGGGCGAATTCCAGCTCCCGGTCGAGGGAGGCCAGTTCCGGGTCCTCCTGCAGCAGGCGCAGCAGGTCCACGCGCAGGTCCACCAGGAAGCGCACCCCCTGGGGCAGGGCGTTGAACTGGGTGAGGATGCGGGTGCGGGGTGAGCGCAGGGCGCTCCACAGGCGGGCTTCGGCCTCCCACTGGGCTGGGGTGCCGATGGCTTTCTGGTATTGCTCGTGGGCCCTGGCCACCCGGGCCGGGTCGGGGCCGAAGCCGGTGGCGATCAGGCGCAGGAAGGCGTGCCGACCCGCCTCGTCCAGGCGCTGGTAGGTTTCTCCCAGGCGCTGGGCCCGCTGCCGGGCCGAGACTTCGCCGCCCAGGCCGTCGGCGCATTCTTGCAACTGGGCCCGGATCTTTTCCAGGGCCCTGTCATCGAGGGGGCGGGGTTGCCGGGACTTGCCCAGCATGTCCTGAACCTTCTGCAAACCGCGGCTCACCAGACTGCTGCTCATTTCTTCTCCTTCGATGGCTGGCCGGCCCGCCACAACAGGTAGAGGCCGGCGGCGATCATGGGCAGGGAAAGCCACTGGCCCATGCTGATGATGTAGGACTGGCCGAAGATGCCCGGGTCCGGTTCCCGGAAGAATTCCACGATGGAGCGGAACACGCCATAGCCGACCAGGAAGGCGCCGGATACTGCGCCGGTGGGCCGCTCCCGGCGGGAATAGAACCACAGGAGGAGGAACAGGGCCAGTCCCTCCAGTCCGGCATGGTAGAGCTGGGAGGGATGGCGCGGCAGGCCGTCGCCGGCCTGGGGGAAGATCATGGCCCAGGGCAGGTCGGGGCTGGCAATCCGGCCCCACAGTTCGCCGTTGATGAAGTTGCCGATGCGTCCGGCCATCAACCCCAGGGGCACCAGGGGGGCGATGAAGTCGGTGGTCTCGAGCCAGGACTTGCCATGCTTCCTCGACCACAGGGCCATGGCGGCGAGCACACCCAGAAAGCCCCCGTGAAAGCTCATGCCGCCCTTCCAGACGGCGATGATCTCAAAGGGGTGGGCGAGGTAGTAGCCGGGCTCGTAGAACAGCACCTGCCCCAGGCGGCCGCCGATCACCACGCCGAGCACACCGTAGAACAGCAGGTCGTCCAGTTGTTCCATGGTCCAGCCCGAGGCGGGGCGGGCCAGGATGCGGCGCCGCCCGAGCCACCAGAACTGGAGGAAGGCGGCGAGGTACATGAGGCCGTACCAGCGGATGGCGAGGGGGCCCAGGGCAAGGGCGACGGGATCGAACTGGGGGTGGGTCAGCATGGGCAGGGCGAATGGGCTAGAATTCCGCGATTATAGGTCGAGTATCGACCGCCCCACGGATACCCAACGGAGAGAAACCATGCCCCATTACCGCTCCCGCACTTCCACCCACGGTCGCAACATGGCCGGCGCCCGCGCCCTGTGGCGGGCCACCGGCATGAAGGATGGTGATTTCGGCAAACCCATCATCGCCGTGGTGAATTCCTTCACCCAGTTCGTGCCCGGCCATGTGCATCTGAAGGATCTGGGCCAACTGGTGGCGCGCGAGATCGAGGCGGCCGGCGGCGTGGCCAAGGAATTCAACACCATCGCCATCGATGACGGCATCGCCATGGGCCACGGCGGCATGCTCTACAGCCTGCCTTCCCGGGACCTGATCGCCGATTCCGTCGAGTACATGGCCAACGCCCACTGCGCCGATGCCCTGGTGTGCATCTCCAACTGCGACAAGATCACCCCGGGCATGTTGATGG
The DNA here is from genome assembly GCA_002340095.1 of Betaproteobacteria bacterium UBA2592. GTDB lineage: Bacteria > Pseudomonadota > Gammaproteobacteria > Burkholderiales > Rhodocyclaceae > Azovibrio. The sequence goes on along the minus strand of DDKS01000041.1, from coordinate 22,018 downwards.
CCGCCCTGCGTCTGAACATTCCCGCCGTGTTCGTCTCCGGCGGCCCCATGGAAGCCGGCAAGGTCACTCTCCATCAGCCTGGCGGCGACAAGGTCATCAAGCTCGACCTGGTGGATGCCATGGTCAAGGCAGCCGACAGCCATGTCTCGGACGAGGAAGTGGATGCCGTCGAGCGTTCCGCCTGCCCCACCTGCGGTTCCTGTTCCGGCATGTTTACCGCCAACTCCATGAACTGCCTGACCGAGGCCCTGGGTCTCTCCCTGCCCGGCAATGGCACCATCGTCGCCACGCACGCAGACCGCAAGGAACTGTTCCTGCGTGCCGGCCGGCTGATCGTGGACCTCTGCAAACGCTACTACGAGCAGGACGACGCCTCGGTGCTACCCCGCTCCATCGCCACCAAGGCCGCTTTCGAGAATGCCATGAGCCTCGATGTGGCCATGGGCGGCTCCACCAACACCGTGCTGCACCTGCTGGCGGCGGCCCACGAGGCCGGGGTGGATTTCACCATGGCCGACATCGACCGCATTTCCCGCAAGGTGCCTTGCCTGTGCAAGGTGGCGCCGGCCACCGACAAGTACCACATCGAGGACGTGCACCGGGCCGGCGGCATCATGGCCATCCTGGCCGAACTGTCCCGGGCCGGGTTGATCGACCGCAGCGTCCATACGGTGCACATGAAGACTCTGGGTGAGGCCATCGACACCTACGACGTGACCCTGAGCGCCAACCCGGACGTGCTCGAATTCTACAAAGCCGCCCCCGGCGGTGTGCCCACCCAGGTGGCCTTCTCCCAGAACCGCCGCTGGCCGGAGCTGGACCTGGATCGCACCCACGGCTGCATCCGCAACAAGGCCAATGCCTATTCCCAGGACGGTGGCCTGGCCGTGCTGTACGGCAACATCGCCGAGAAGGGCTGCATCGTGAAGACCGCCGGGGTGGATGAATCCATCCTCAGGTTCACCGGCCGGGCCCGGGTGTTCGAGAGCCAGGAGGCCGCCGTGGAGGGCATCCTGAGCGGCAGCGTCGTCGCCGGCGACGTGGTGGTGATCCGCTACGAAGGTCCCCAGGGCGGCCCCGGCATGCAGGAGATGCTCTATCCCACCAGCTACCTGAAGTCCATGGGCCTGGGCAAGGCATGTGCCCTGCTGACTGACGGCCGCTTCTCCGGCGGCACCTCCGGCCTCTCGATCGGCCACGTCTCACCGGAGGCCGCCAACGGTGGCGCCATCGGCCTGGTGGAAGAAGGCGACACCATCGAGATCGACATCCCCAAGCGCAGCATCCGCCTGGCCGTTTCCGACGCCGAACTGGCGGCCCGCCGGGCCGCCATGGAAGCCCGGGGCGATGCCGCCTGGAAGCCGGTCAGCCGGGAACGGGCGGTGTCCCAGGCCCTGCAGGCCTACGCCCTGTTCGCCACCTCGGCCGACCGGGGCGCGGTGCGCGATCTGTCCCAGGCCCGACGGGCCTGAGAACGGGGCCGGAAGCAAGGGAGGGCGGACCGCGGTCCGCCCTTTGCACTGAATGGAACTCCACGTCTGGGCGGCCTTCTTCACCGTCAATCTGGTCGCCTCCCTGGTGCCGGGGCCTGGCGCCGTGGCGGCCATGCACGCCGGTCTTGCCCATGGTCCCGGCGGCGCCTGGCGGCTGGTGCTGGGGCTGCAGCTGGCCCTGTTGCTGCAGCTTTCCCTGGTGGCCATGGGGGCCGGCGCCCTGCTCGACAGTTCCGAGGCCGCGTTCCGGCTGTTGCGCTGGGGCGGCGCGGCCTACCTGGTGTGGCTGGGGATCGTCCAGATCCGCACCGCCTGGCGCCGGCAGTCCGGTGGCCCGGAGTTGACGGGAACCGGCTGGCGCCAGGGGGAACTGGTCTGGCGCGGGGTGCTGGTGAACCTCTCCAATCCCAAGGCCATCCTCTTCATGGCGGCCCTGGTGCCCCAGTTCATCGACCCGGGCCGGCCCCTGGCCTGGCAGTACGGCGCCATCGCCCTGACCGTCTGCACCACCGACGCCCTGGTGATGGGCGCCTACGGCCTCCTGGCGGCCCGCTTGCGGCCCTGGCTTGAATCTCCGGAACTGGCCCGGGGCCGGGATTTCCTGTTCGGCGCCCTGTTCGTCCTGTTCGGGCTTGCCCTGCTGGGGCTGGAGCGCGCTCCCTGAGGCCCGCCGGGCTGTCAACTTCCGCCGGTTCGTGTCGTTATTGCCCCATGGAGCCTGTGGTTTTTGCAGAAAAGCCTTTGCCCCGGTTTGCAAGGCCGGGCTTCTGAATTAACATCCTCCCCTGCTGTTTAACCCACCCATAATACGGAGCGAGAGTAATGAAAGCGATTTACGTAGCCATGATGGCCGCCGCCGGTATCGTGATGGCCGGTCAAGCCCACGCCGACGAAGCCCTGGCCAAGGCCAAGAACTGCATGTCCTGCCACGCGATTGACAAGAAGCTGGTTGGCCCTTCCTACAAGGACGTGGCAGCCAAGTACAAGGCAGCCGACGTGCCCAAGCTGGCTGACAAGATCAAGAAGGGTGGCTCCGGCGTGTGGGGTGCCGTGCCCATGCCCCCCAACAACGTGACACCCGAAGAAGCCACCAAGCTGGCCAAGTGGGTTCTGACGCTCAAGTGATTTGACTTCTGGCAGCGCGCCGGCCTCGGGCCGGCTTTTTTTATGCACGCGGCTTGACAAGCGCGGGGGGTGTTTCCAGAATCGGCGCTTTATGACCTCGAATGCGGAGTAGCTGAATGAAGACATCTCGTTTTCCCGGACTCATGCTGGCCCTGGCGGCCTCCATCGCCCTGATCGGTTGCGGCAAGGAGGCGCCGCCGCCACCGCCGCCCGCTCCCGCTCCCGTCACTCCGCCGCCCAAGCCCGAGATCACCGTAAACCTCGGCCATGTGGCTCCGATGACCGGTCCCCAGGCCCATCTGGGCAAGGACAATGAAAACGGCGCCCTGCTGGCCGTGGAAGACCTCAACGCCCAGAAGCTGGAAATCGGTGGGGCCATCGTCACTTTCAAGCTGCTTTCCGAGGACGACCAGGCCGATCCCAAGCAGGGCACCGTGGTGGCCCAGAAGCTGGTGGATGCCAAGGTCAACGGCGTCATTGGCCACCTGAATTCCGGTACCACCATTCCTGCCTCCAAGATCTACTTTGATGCGGGCATTCCCCAGGTTTCCGGCGCCTCCACCAATCCCACCTACACCCTGCAAGGCTTCAACACCGCCTTCCGCGTCTTTGCCAACGACGTGCAGCAGGGCAAGGCCCTGGGCGAGTTCGCCGCCAAGCAAGGCATCAAGAAGGTCGCCATCATCGACGACCGCACCGCCTATGGCCAGGGTCTGGCCGACGAGTTCAGGAAGGCGGCCGAGGCTGCCGGCATCAAGGTGGTGACCACCGAATACACCACCGACAAGGCCACCGACTTCAAGGCCATCCTGACCAAGATCAAGGCCAAGAAGCCCGAGCTGATCTTCTACGGCGGCATGGACGCCCAGGCCGGTCCCATGGCCAAGCAGATGAAGGAACTGGGTATCAAGTCCCGCTTCCTGACCGGTGACGGCGGTTGCACGCCCGAGTTCATCAAGCTCGCCGGCGAGGCCAGCGAAGGCCAGTTCTGCTCCCTGCCCGGCCTGCCCGTGGACAAGATGCCCAAGGGTCCCGACTTCAAGGCCCGCTACACCGCCAAATACAACCAGGAAATCCAGCTTTACGCCCCCTACATCTACGACGCCGTGATGGTGGTGGCCGATGCCATGAAACGGGCCAACTCGGTTGAGCCGGCCAAATACCTGGCCGAACTGCCCAAGACCCGGTATGAGGGCGTGAGCGCCACCATCGAGTTCGACGAGAAGGGCGACCTGAAGGATGGTGCCATTTCCCTGTACCAGGTGAAGGAGGGCAAGTGGGAGTATCTGGAGACCCTGGGTGCCGCCGCTCCGGCTGAAGCAGCGCCGGCCGACGCCGCTGCTCCGGCCGCCCCTGCCGCACCGGCGGCTCCCGCAGCCGCCGGCAAGTAAGCCTCGGCTCACTTCCCTGGAAACGGCGCCTCAAGGCGCCGTTTCCATGTGTACCAGACTAAGCCATAAGCATGGAAACCTTCCTGCAGCAACTCATCAACGGGATTGTCCAGGGCAGCATGTATGCCCTGGTGGCCCTGGGCTACACCATGGTCTACGGCATCATGGGCCTGATCAACTTTGCCCACGGGGAAGTGGTGATGATTGGCACCATGGTGGCCATCACCGTGCTGGGCCTGCTCGCCGCGCTGGGGGTGCCGATGGGACTGGCGGCCGTGCTCGCCCTGCTCGCCGCCATGCTGGCGTGCATGGGCCTGGGCTGGAGCCTGGAGCGCATCGCCTACCGGCCCCTGCGCAACGCGCCGCGCCTGACGCCGCTGATCACCGCCATTGGCATGTCCATCATCCTGCAGAACCTGGCGATGATGATCTGGAGCCGCAACTATCTGTCTTTCCCGCCCATCATCGAGAAGGTGTCCTATGAAGTGGCGGGAGCCCACTTTTCCAACGTGCAGGTGCTGATCGTGGTGCTGGCGGCGCTGTCCATGGCCGGCCTGCTCCTGCTGATTTACCGCACCCGGCTGGGCATGGCCATGCGCGCCACTTCCCAGAACCTGCCCGTGGCCCGGCTCATGGGGGTCAATGTGAACCGGGTGATCGCCGCCGCCTTCATCATCGGTTCGGCCATGGGGGCCCTGGCCGGCTTCATGGTCGGTGCCTACTATGAGATCGCCCATTACCAGATGGGCTTCATGCTCGGCCTCAAGGCCTTCACCGCCGCCGTGCTGGGCGGCATCGGCAACCTGGGCGGCGCCATGCTGGGCGGCCTGCTGCTGGGCATCATCGAAGCCCTCGGGGCTGGCTACATCGGCGATCTGACCGGGGGCTTCCTGGGCAGCCATTACCAGGACATCTTCGCCTTTGTGGTGCTGATCGGCGTCCTGATGTTCCGCCCATCCGGCCTGTTCGGGGAAAAGACGGGAGAGCGGGCATGAGGCATCCCGTCCTGCACTGGCTGTTGCGTCTGCCCCGGCACACGGCCTTCCTGGCGGTCACCGGAGGGGCCATCCTGCTGGCCCTGCCCTTCGTGGCCATGCTGGGGGGGCAGGCCTGGGTGCGCATTCTGGATCTGGCCATCCTTTATGTCTTCCTGGCTCTGGGGCTCAACATCGTGGTGGGTTTTGCCGGCCTGCTGGACCTGGGTTACATCGCCTTCTATGCGGTGGGGGCCTATACCTGGGCCCTGCTGGCCAGTCCGCACTTCGGCCTGCACCTGCCCTTCTGGGTGATCCTGCCCATCGGCGCGCTGCTGGCCTGCCTGTTCGGGGTGCTGCTGGGGGCGCCCACCTTGCGCCTGCGGGGCGATTACCTGGCCATCGTCACCCTGGGCTTCGGGGAGATCATCCGCATTTTCCTCAACAACCTGAATGCGCCGGTGAACATCACCAACGGCCCCCAGGGCATCACCCTGATCGACCCGGTGAAGCTCGGCGCCTTTTCCTTTTCCAGCCGCACCGAAATCTTTGGCTATACCCTGACGGGACCCCAGAAGTACTACTTCCTGCTGCTGGCCCTGTGCGTGCTGGTGGTCATCATCAACTACCGGCTGCAGCACTCCCGCATCGGCCGGGCCTGGCAGGCGATTCGGGAGGACGAGGTCGCCGCCAAGGCGGTGGGCATCAACACCCGCAACATGAAGCTGCTGGCCTTCGCCATGGGCGCCAGCTTCGGCGGCATCGCCGGCGGGATTTATGCGGCCATGCAGGGCTTCGTTTCGCCCGAGAGTTTTTCCCTGATCGAGTCCATCATGGTGCTGGCCATGGTGGTGCTGGGGGGCATGGGGCACATTCCCGGGGTGATCCTCGGGGCCGTGCTGTTGGCCATCCTGCCCGAGGCCCTGCGCTTTGGTGTGGTGCCCATGCAGCAGGCCTTGTTCGGCAAGGTGCTGGTGGACCCGGAAAGCCTGCGTATGCTGATCTTCGGCCTGGCCCTGGTGTTGGTGATGCGTTTTCGTCCCCAGGGGCTGTGGCCATCGCCGGAGCGCAAGCGGGAACTGCTGGCAGGGCGGGAGGGCAGGGCATGAGCGCGACGCATGATCTGCTGCTCGAGGCTCGGGCCGTGAGCAAGCACTTCGGCGGGGTGAAGGCCCTGACCGAGGTTTCCCTCACCATCCGCCGGGGCGAGATTTACGGCCTGATCGGCCCCAATGGTGCGGGCAAGACCACCTTCTTCAACTGCCTTACCGGGCTTTATGTGCCGGATGGCGGTGGCTTCACTTTCGACGGCCGGCCCCTCCAGGCCGATGCCCCCCAGCGGGCGGCGGCCCGGGGCATTGCCCGCACCTTCCAGAACATCCGCCTGTTCGGCCAGATGACCGCCCTGGAGAACGTCATGGTGGGGCGCCACGTGCGCACCCGGGCCGGGGTGCTTGGCGCCATCTTGCGCAACCGGGCGACCCGGGAGGAGGAGGCTGCCATCCGCCGCCGGGCCGAGGAACTGCTGCACTACGTCGGGATCGCCGACCGGGCCGGGGACCTGGCGCGCAATCTTTCCTACGGCGACCAGCGCCGCCTGGAAATCGCCCGGGCCCTGGCCACGGAGCCCAAGCTCCTGTGCCTGGACGAACCGGCCGCCGGCATGAACGGCGCCGAAACCGAGGAGCTCAAGGTGCTGATCGAAGGTATCCGGAAGGACGGTACCACGGTGCTGCTGATCGAACACGACGTGAAACTGGTGATGGGCCTGTGCGACCGGCTCGCGGTGCTCGACTATGGCCAGAAAATCTGCGAGGACGTGCCCGCCGTGGTGCAGAAGGACAAACGGGTGATCGAGGCCTATCTGGGGGAGGTGCCCGAAGATGCTTGAAGTCACCGGACTCCGGGTTGCCTATGGCGGCATCCACGCCGTCAAGAGCATCACTTTTCACATAAACGAGGGGGAAATGGTGGCCCTGATCGGCGCCAACGGCGCCGGCAAGACCAGCACCCTGAAAGCCATTGCCCGGGTGCTGGATGCGGCCGGCGGCGATGTGCATTTCGCTGGCGAGGACATCACCCGCCTGCCCGCCCACGAGGTGCTGGGTCGCGGCATCGCCCTGGTGCCCGAGGGCCGGGGCGTGTTCCCGCGCCTGACGGTGGCCGAGAACCTGATGATGGGCGCCTACATCCGCCACGACAGGGCGGAAATTGCCCGGGACATGGAACAGGTCTACGACCACTTCCCCCGTCTCCGGGAGCGGGAGGGGCAACTGGCCGGCACCCTCTCCGGCGGCGAGCAGCAGATGCTCGCCATCGGCCGGGCCCTGATGGGGCGGCCGAAGCTGCTGCTGCTGGATGAGCCCTCCATGGGCCTGGCCCCCCTGATGGTGCAGAAGATCTTCGCAGTGATCCAGGCCGTGGCGGCCCAGGGCATGACCATCCTGCTGGTGGAGCAGAACGCCCGCCTGGCCCTGGAGGTGAGCCAGCGGGCCTACGTGATGGAAAGCGGCGGCATCAGCCACACGGGCAACTCCGCCGAACTGCTCACGGATGCCCGGGTGCGGGCCGCCTACCTGGGGGAGTGAGCCTCCCGGCTCTGGGGGAGTGAGCCTCCCGGCTCAGTGGTACTCCAGCTTGTCGTGCTTGCCGCTCACCAGCCGGCCGGCGGAGAGGGACATCATCAGCAGTGCGATGCGCTCGTGCATGATCAGGGTGTGGTCGTTGCCCGTCTCGACCATGTACTTGCGCAGGGTTTCGCGCACCTTGGGGGCACCGGTCACGTCGATGATGATGTCCACTTCCTTGCCCTTGCTCACCAGGGTCATGAAGTCGTTGGTGGTGGCGACCCCATGCTCCTTGGCCAGGGCGATGCCGGGCAGGTCCAGGTCCAGATCCGCCACGCCCAGGACCTGGACGAAGGGGGCATTGAGCAGTTGCCGCAGCAGGGGCGTGCCGGTTTCACCGGCACCGATCACGACGATGCGAAATCCGTTCATGAGACTTTCCTTATCGATTCAAGGGCTTGGTTCAGGGTGAGGAACGGCGGGCAGTATGCCCATGGTTTTCCGGCCGTTCCTTGACCTGGGTCAAGTGCAGTCCGGCGGCGGCTTGCCGGCTTTTCCCGGCCTCCGTATCATTCCCCGTTTTGTTGCAACGCATCAGGCACCTGGCCTGGTGCCCACAGGAGCTTTTGTGTCCCTCATCGCCCAGGAAGTGGCCCGCCGCCGCACCTTCGCCATCATCTCCCACCCCGACGCGGGCAAGACCACGCTGACCGAAAAGCTGCTGCTGTTCGCAGGCGCCATCCAGATCGCCGGCAGCGTCAAGGCCAGGAAGGCCAGTCGCCACGCCACCTCCGACTGGATGGAAATCGAAAAGCAGCGGGGCATCTCCGTGGCCTCCTCGGTGATGCAGATGGAGTACCGGGGCTGCGTCATCAACCTGCTCGACACTCCGGGCCACCAGGACTTCTCCGAGGATACCTACCGGGTGCTCACCGCTGTGGACTCGGCTCTGATGGTGATCGACGCCGCCAACGGGGTGGAGGCCCAGACCTTGCGTCTGATCGAGGTCTGCCGGGCGCGCAACACCCCCATTCTCACTTTCATCAACAAGCTCGACCGGGAGGTGCGCGAGCCCCTGGACCTGCTCGATGAAATCGAGCGAACCCTGGGCATGCCCTGTGCGCCACTCGCCTGGCCCATCGGCCAGGGCAAGCGCTTCCACGGCATCTACAACCTGCGCAACGACTCCATGCGGGTGTTCCGACCCGGTGAAGACCGCCGCTCCGATGAGGACGAAATCCTCGACGGCACCGACACGGCGGCCCTGGCCGAGCGCTTCGGTGCCGAGTACGCCACTGCCGCCCAGGAAATGGAGCTGGTGCGCGAAGCCATGCCTGCCTTCGACCGGGAAGAATTCTTGGCCGGCCGCCAGACTCCGGTGTTCTTCGGCTCCGCCATCAACAACTTCGGCGTCCAGGAGGTGCTCGACGCCCTGGTGGACTTGGCTCCGGCGCCCGGCCCCCGCCATTCCCTGACCCGGGAAGTACAGCCTGGGGAAGAGCGGTTTTCCGGCGTGGTCTTCAAGATCCAGGCCAACATGGACCCGGCCCACCGGGACAGGATCGCCTTCCTGCGCGTCTGCTCGGGCAGGTTCGAACCCGGCATGCGCCTCAAGGTGCGCCGCACCAACAAGGAAATGCGCCCCACCAACGTGGTTACCTTCCTTTCCCAGCGCCGCGACCGGGTGGACGAAGCCTACGCCGGCGACGTGATTGGCATTACCACCCACGGCGGCCTGCAACTGGGGGACACCCTTACCGAAGGCGAACCGCTGCAATACACCGGCCTGCCCTTCTTCGCCCCGGAGCTGTTCCGTACCGTGGAACTGGCCGATCCCATGAAGAGCAAGCAGCTCAACAAGGGCCTCAAGGAACTGGGGGAAGAAGGCGCCATCCAGGTGTTCCGTCCCATGATGGGCAGCCTGATGCTGCTGGGCGCCATCGGTCAGTTGCAGTTCGAAGTGGTGGCCCATCGGCTGAAGACTGAATACGGGGTGGACGTGCGCCTGGGGGCGGCCAACTACGCCGGCGCCCGCTGGATCACCTGCTCCGATCCGGTGGAGCTGAACCGCTTCGTGCACGCCAATGGTGCCAAGATGTTCCTGGATGCCGCCGAGGCGCCGACCTATCTGATGACCTCCCGCTTCGACCTGGACCTGACCCGGGAACGCTTCCCGAAGATCGAGTTCCACCTGATGCGGGAACACGCGGGGCTGATGCTGCAGGGTTGATGTTCTCGGCCTGTGTGGCAGACAAGAAAAAGCCCGGTTCCAGGACCGGGCTTGGGGCTGGCGGAGATCAGTTTCCCGGTGCCGAGAAGGTGAAAGCGTCCGAGAAGAATTCTTCCTCGGGCAGGGCACACTGGGCGATGAAATCCTTGCGGGCTGCGTCGATCATCACCGGGGCGCCACAGGCGTAGACCTGGTGGCCGGCAAGGCTGGGGTAGTCAGCCATCACCGCCTGGTGCACGAAGCCGGTGCGGCCGGTCCAGCCGGCTTCGGGCTCGGAGAGCACCGGGGTGTACTGGATGTGCGGATAATTGGCGGCCCATGCTTCGGGCAGGGCGCGCATGTACAGGTCCGGCTGTTTGCGGCAGCCCCAGTAGATGTGCAGGGGGCGGCGGTTGCCCTGGGCCAGGGCGTGTTCGACGATGGCCTTGATGGGGGCGAAGCCGGTGCCGGAGGCGAGCAGAATCGCGGGTTTGGTGCTGTCCTCGCGCAGGAAGAAGCCGCCATGGGGGCCTTCGAAACGCAGGATGTCCCGGGGTTTCAGGGTGCCGAACACCTGCTCGGTGAACAGGCCTCCGGGGACGTGGCGGATGTGCAGTTCCAGCACACCTTCCTTTTCCGGGGCGTTGGCGAGGGAGTAGCTGCGGCGCTTGCCGTCCTTGAGCAGGAAGTCGATGTACTGACCGGCATGGAACTGGAATTTCTCGCTGGCGGGCAGGCGCAGGTGCAGTTCGATCACGTCCGGAGCGAGTTTCTCCAGCTTTTCGACCCGGGCGGGCAGGGTCTTGATCTGAATGGCGTCGGCGCGGGTGATCTGGCGGTGCTCGATGACCAGGTCGCTGGTGGCGCGGGCGGTGCACAGCAGTGCCTTGCCGGCGGCGATTTCGGTTTCGGAAAGGGCGCCGGGCTGGTAGCGGCCCAGATCGACCGTGCCTTGCAGGAGGGTGCCCTTGCAGGCACCACAGGCGCCGTCCTTGCAGCCGTAGGGCACGATCAGGCCCTGGCGCAGGGCGGCTTCCAGCAGGGTTTCGCCGGCTTCGCTGGTGAAGGTGGCGCCGCTGGGCTGGACGGTGATCTGGTAGCTCATGGTCTTGTCTTGTCCCTTGGTCTCGGCGGGGATCGGCTAAAATGGCCGCCGTGCAAAGACTGTTGATCGTCGGCAGCGGCGACGTGGCGCGCCGTGCTGCCCCCTGGCTCCTCAGGCACTTCCGGGTGCTGGCGCTGGTGCGCGATCCTGCGCAGGGGGAGGCGTGGCGCCGGATGGGGGCCGTGCCGGTCCTGGGGGATCTGGACAAGCCGGAAAGCCTGAAGCGTCTGGCAGGGCTGGCGGATCGGGTGCTGCACCTGGCGCCGCCCCCCGGGGGCGGGGATCGGGACGCCCGGACCCGGCATCTGCTGGCAGCCCTGAGCCGGGGCCGCAGTTTACCATGCCGCCTGGTTTACATCAGTACCACCGGGGTTTACGGGGACTGCGGCGGTGCCCGCATCGACGAGACCCGGCCCCGCCGGGCCGCTTCGGACCGGGCCCGGCGCCGGGTGGATGCGGAAGACTGCCTGCGCCGCTGGGGCGCCGGTTTGGGGGTGGCGGTCTCCATTCTGCGCGCCCCCGGCATCTACGGCACGGGGCGCCTGCCCCTGGAACGTTTGCAGGCGGGCTTGCCCGCCCTGGTGCCGGAGGCCGATGTGTACACCAACCACATCCACGCGGACGATCTGGCCCGGGCCTGCTGCCTGGCCCTGTTCCGGGGTGGGGCCGGGCGCAGCTTCAATGTGGTGGACGACAGCGACCTGAAGATGGGCGATTACTTTGACCGGGTGGCCGATGCTGCCGGCCTGCCGCGCCCGCCCCGGGTCGAGCGGGCGGAGCTGGCGCGGCGACTTTCGCCCCTGCAGCTTTCCTTCATGGCCGAATCCCGGCGCATCGGCAATGGCCGCATGCGGCGGGAGTTGCGTTTGAAACTCAGCTATCCGTCGGTGGACCAGGGTCTGGCCGCCGCCTTTCATCAACCAAGGAATTTCCCATGATGCTCACCCTCAAGGCCCTGCACATTTCCTTCGTGGTTGCCTGGTTTGCCGGGCTCTTCTACCTGCCGCGCATTTTCGTGAACCTGGCCATGGTGCCCGAGGGCAGCGTGGCCGAGGCGCAGCGCCTGCTGCTGATGGCCCACAAGCTCTACCGCTTCATGACGCCCCTGGGCATCCTGGCCGTGGCCCTGGGCCTGTGGCTCTGGTTCGGTTTCGGCTTCAGCGGCGGCTGGCTCCATGCCAAGACCCTGCTGGTGGTGTTCCTGGTGGCTTACCACCTGTACTGCGGCCAGCTGCTGCGCAAGTTCCAGGCCGGGCAGAATGCCCGCAACCATGTCTGGTTCCGCTTCTTCAACGAGGTGCCGGTACTGGTGCTGTTTGCCGTGGTGTTCCTGGTGGTCCTGAAACCCTTCTGAAAGCCCTTGATGGAAAAATTCTTCGCCACCTGCCCCCGGGGCCTCGAGGCCCTGCTGGTCGACGAACTGCAGTCCGCCGGCGCCCGGGAAGCCCGGGTCGTCCCCGGCGGGGTCCAGTTCAAGGGGGACTGGGCCACCTGTTACCGGGCCAATCTGGAATCGCGGCTGGCCACCCGCATCCTCTGGTATCTGGCCCGGGCGCCCTACGAGCGGGAGGAGGACATCTACCGCCTGGCCCTGAAGCAGGCCTGGGAGCGGCATTTCGACGTGTTTCGCACCTTGCGGGTGCAGACCACGGCGATCCGCTGCCCCCTCAGGAGCATCGATTTCGTCACTTTGCGGGTGAAGGACGCCATCTGCGACCGCTTCCGCGACCAGACCGGGGAGCGTCCCAGCATCGACACCCGGGAGCCGGACGTGCGGGTGCAGGTCTTCCTCACCGAGCGGGACTGCACCCTGTACCTGGACACCTCCGGTGCGCCCCTGTGGCAGCGCGGCCTGCGCCACGCGAATGTGGAGGCGCCCCTGAAGGAAAACCTGGCGGCGGGCATTCTCAAGCTTTCGGGCTGGCAGCCGGGCACGCCCCTGTTCGACCCCATGTGCGGCAGCGGCACCTTCGTGCTCGAAGCTGCCTGCATGGCCCTGAAGCGGGCGCCGGGGCTGGAGCGGGTGCGTTTCGGTTTCGAGGCCCTGAAGCATCATCGGCGCGATGTGTGGCAGGAGATCCGCAACGCCGCCCTGGCCCGGGTGGAGGAGGCCGGCTTCCAGCAGATCTGGGCCAGCGATGTGGACGAGCGGGCGGTGCGGGCCACCCAGCGCAATCTGCAGCAGGCCGGGCTGGGCGGGGTCGTGGAGGTGAGCCAGCAGGATTTCCTGAACTGCACCGCCCCGGCGCCCGGGGGCATCCTGGTGGCCAATCCGCCCTACGGGGAGCGGATCGGCGAGCTGAACGAACTGGCAGAACTCTACCCGGCCATGAGCGCCACCCTGAAACGCAACTTTGCCGGCTGGACCGCCTGCTTCTTCACGGCGGACAGCCGTTTTCCGAAGCTTCTGCGTCTCAAGCCGAGCCGCAAGACGCCCCTGTTCAACGGGGCCCTGGAATGCCGTTTGTACGAAATCCAGATGGTGGCGGGCAGCAACCGCAAGCCCAAGGCGGAAGACTGACGCTCAGGGTCACTCGGACATGAAAAAAGGGAGGACTTGGCCTCCCTTTTTGCGGGTGTTGAGCCGGACTCAGAACAGGCCCTGGTCCTTGGGGTCTTCGGTCAGAGCCAGGTGGCCGATGCCTGCGGTCAGATCCCGGTCGGTGGCGGCCTTGCCGTGCAGCTTGATCTGCAGGCGCAGGTCGTTGAGGGAGTCCGCGTTCCGGAGCGCGTCCTCGTAGCTGATGCGGCCGTTCTCGTAGAGGTCGAACAGGGCCTGGTCGAAGGTCTGCATGCCCAGCTCCCGCGACTTCTTCATGACTTCTTTGATCTCGTGCACCTCACCCTTGAAGATCAGGTCGGAAATCAGGGGGGAGTTGAGCAGTATCTCGATGGCGGCCACCCGGCCCTTGCCATCCTTCATGGGGATCAGGCGCTGGGAAACCATGGCGCGCAGGTTGAGGGAGAGGTCCATCAGCAGTTGCTGGCGGCGCTCTTCAGGGAAGAAGTTGATGATCCGGTCGATGGCCTGGTTGGCGCTGTTGGCGTGGAGCGTCGCCAGACAAAGGTGGCCGGTTTCGGCGAAGGCCACGGCGTAGTCCATGGTCTTGCGGTCACGGATCTCCCCCATGAGGATCACGTCGGGGGCCTGACGCAGGGTGTTCTTCAGGGCTGGCTCCCAGTCGTCCGTATCCACGCCCACCTCCCGCTGGGTGACGATGCAGTTCTTGTGCTCGTGCACGTACTCGATCGGGTCCTCGATGGTGATGATGTGGCCGTAGCTGTTCTCGTTGCGGTAGTCCACCAGGGCTGCGAGGGAGGTGGTCTTGCCGGTGCCGGTGCCGCCGACGAAGATCACCAGGCCGCGCTTGGTCATGGCGATGTCCTTGAGGACGACGGGCAGGCCCAGTTCATCCAGCTTCGGGATGGACATGTTGATGGTCCGGCAGATCACCCCGACCCGTCCCTGCTGGACAAAGGCATTGACCCGGAAACGGCCGATACCCGTGGGCGAGATGGCGAAGTTGCATTCCTTGGTGGCCTCGAACTCGGCTGCCTGCCGGTCGTTCATGATCGAGCGGGCCAGTTCGGCCGTGTGCTGGGAGGTGAGGATCTGATTCGAGACCGGGGTGACTTTGCCGTCGATCTTGATCGCGGGGGGAAAGCCGGCGGTGATGAAGAGGTCCGATCCTTTCTTGCTGCTCATCAGCCGCAGCAGGTCGTGCATGAATTTGAGGGCCTGATCGCGTTCCATCAGTGGGCTCCAGTTCCGGTATTGGGCAGGGACCGGGGTTTAGCCGGCCGGGAAGGCGTCCTTGTTGGCGGCCTTGCTGCGCGCTTCGGCAGCGGAGACCACGTTGCGGCGCACCAGGTCGAGCAGGTTCTGGTCCAGGGTTTGCATCCCCAGAGCCTGGCCGGTCTGGATGGCCGAGTACATCTGGGCCACCTTGGCTTCCCGGATCAGGTTGCGGATGGCCGGAGTGCCGATCATGATCTCATGGGCCGCCACCCGGCCCTGACCGTCCTTGGTCTTCAGCAGGGTCTGGGAAATGACGGCGCGCAGGGATTCGGAGAGCATGGCGCGGATCATTTCCTTTTCTGCGGCGGGAAACACGTCGATGATCCGGTCCACCGTCTTGGCGGCTGACGAGGTGTGCAGGGTGCCGAACACCAGGTGCCCGGTTTCGGCGGCGGTCATGGCCAGGCGGATGGTTTCCAGGTCGCGCATTTCGCCCACCAGGATCACGTCCGGGTCTTCCCGCAAGGCGGAGCGCAGGGCGTTCGAGAAGGACAGGGTGTGAGGTCCCACTTCCCGCTGGTTGATCAGGCACTTCTTGGGTTCATGGACGAATTCGATGGGGTCTTCCACCGTCAGGATGTGGCCGTAGTCGTTCTCGTTGATGTGGTTCACCATGGCAGCCAGGGTGGTGGACTTGCCCGAGCCGGTGGGGCCGGTGACCAGCACGATGCCACGGGGGTATTCGGCGATCTCCTTGAAGATTTTCGGGGCGTTCAGGTCTTCCAGCGTCAGGACCTTGGAGGGAATGGTCCGGAACACGGCCCCGGCGCCCCGGTTCTGCACGAAGGCATTGACCCGGAAGCGGGCCAGGTTGGGGATTTCGAAGGAGAAGTCGCATTCCAGGGTTTCTTCGTAGATCTTGCGCTGCCCGTCGTTCATGATGTCATACACCATGGAATGCACGTCCTTGTGCTCCATGGGGGGCAGGTTGATCTTGCGCACGTCCCCATGGACGCGGATCATGGGCGGCAGCCCGGCGGAGAGGTGCAGGTCGGAAGCCTTGTTCTTGACGCTGAAAGCCAGCAGTTCGGTGATGTCCATGAAGGGGGTCCTGAGTTGATCCTGGGGATGATAATGGGCGGTATACTGAAAATCCGCGACTGATTCCGGCCGATTATGAGCGTAATTCAAGCCAACCTGCAAGCCGTCCGCCATGCCGTTGAAATGGCTGCGCGGCGCGCTGGCCGTGATCCGGGCGGCATCCGGCTCCTGGCGGTGAGCAAGACCCGGCCGGCCGAGGATGTCTGCGTGGCGGCCCTGGCCGGGCAGCGGGATTTTGGCGAAAACTACGTGCAGGAGGGCGTGGCCAAGATCGCGGCGGTGGCCCGCCTGCTGCCTGCCGGGCACCCGTCCCTGGTATGGCACTTCATCGGCCCCCTCCAGAGCAACAAGACCCGGCTGGTGGCCGAGCATTTCGACTGGGTGCATTCCGTCGACCGGCTCAAGGTGGCCCAGCGCCTTTCCGACCAGCGTCCGGTGCATCTGCCGCCGCTGCAGGTCTGCGTGCAGGTCAATGTCTCCGGCGAGGCCAGCAAAAGCGGCTGTGCGCCGGAGGAGGCCGCCGCGCTGTGCCGGGCCGTGGCCGCCTTGCCGCGCTTGCGGCTGCGTGGGCTGATGGCCATTCCGGCGCCGGCCGATGATTTCGAAGCCCAGTGCCAGCCCCTGCGCCGGTTGCGCTTGCTGCAAGCCGATCTGGTGGCGCAGGGGCTGGTGCTGGATACCCTTTCCATGGGCATGTCCCACGACCTGGAGGCCGCCATTTTCGAAGGCAGCACCCTGGTGCGCGTGGGCACCGCCATTTTCGGAGCAAGAGCATGAAGATCACATTCCTTGGCGGCGGCAACATGGCGGCCGCCCTGGTGGCCGGACTGGTGAAGCAGGGCTTCACCCCGACCGACATCCAGGTGGTGGAGCTGCTGGCCGAACAGCGCCAGAAGCTGGCGGAAGTCTACGGGGTGGTCTGCCTGCCCCAGGTGGAGGCCAGCGCCCTGGAGAGCGACGTGCTGGTGCTGGCGGTCAAGCCCCAGCAGATGCAGGCGGCCCTGGCGCCCTTCGCCGGGCGCCTGCAGCACCAGATCGTGGTCAGCATTGCCGCCGGTCTTACCCTGGAAATCCTGTCCCGCTGGCTCGGGGGCTACCGCCGCATCGTGCGCGCCATGCCCAACACGCCGGCCATGATCGGCGCCGGCATGACGGGGCTGTGCGCCCTGCCCGAGGTGACCCTGAACGAACGCTTTGCCGCCGAGCGCATCCTCCAGGCCGCCGGTACCACCCTGTGGGTCGAGGATGAGGCCATGATGGATGCGGTCACTGCCATTTCCGGCAGCGGCCCGGCTTACCTCTTCTTGTTCCTCGAGGCTCTGGAGCAGGCTGCGGCGGAGCTGGGCTTTCCCCCCGAGCAGGCTCGCCTGCTGGCCATCGAGACCACCCTGGGCGCGGCCCGGCTGGCGGCGGCTTCTCCCGAGCCGGCCAGCGTGCTGCGCCAGCGGGTGACTTCCAGGGGCGGCACCACCGAGGCCGCCCTCAACGTGATGCAAGAGCGCGGTGTGGTCGATGGCATCATCGCCGGCGCCCGGGCCGCCGAGGCCCGGGGCCGGGAGCTGGCCCGCCAGCTGGGAGGCGCGTGATGGAGGCCCTGCTGTTTCTCGTCAATGCGGTGGTCAGCTTCTTTTCCACCCTGCTGTTGCTGCGCTTCATGATGCAGTGGTGCCGGGTGTCTTTCGCCGGGCAGTTGGGGGATTTCGTGGTCCGGCTCACGGACTGGGCGGTCAGGCCCCTGCGCCGCATCGTGCCGGGCATGGGGGGGCTGGACTGGGCCAGCCTGGTGGCAGCCCTGTGGCTGCAGCTCCTGCAGGCGGCCGTGATCCTGTCCGCGTCCGCCACCCTGCTCAACGCCGAAGGCTTCGGCATGTTCCTGATGCTGCTGATGCTCACCATCCGCGGCCTGCTGCGCTTGTTCGTCTACATCGTCATGGGGGTGGTGATCCTTCAGGCCGTGCTCTCCTGGGTCAATCCCCATTCCCCTGTGGCCGGCCCCATCGGGCAGCTGGCTCGTCCCTTTCTGGCGCCCATCCGGCGTTTCGTGCCTCCCATTGCCGGGGTGGACCTCTCGCCCCTGGTGCTGATCCTGCTGTTGCAGCTCCTGCTCATGTTCATCTGATGGCCGGCTGGTACCGCCCTGCCGCCGGCAGGAGCGGGGAGGGGGCCTGGTTGCTCTCCCTGCATATCCAGCCTGGAGCCCGCAGGAGCGAGGTGGCGGGCTTGCATGGCGAGGCCCTGAAAATCCGCCTTGCGGCGCCGCCCGTGGAGGGCAGGGCCAATGCCGCCCTGCTGACCTATGTGGCGGAACGGCTCGGACTGCCCAAGTCGGCGGTGACCTTGAAGAGCGGCCAGTCCTCGCGCCAGAAGGTGGTGCGGGTCGAAGGCGTGGACGAAAAAAGGCTGGCATCCTTGCCAGCCTTGCCGGATTGAAGGGCGGTCCGGAGTTACAGGGCGTTGAACACCGGCCGTCCCCCCACCAGGGTGGCCTTTGTCCTGCCGGCTAGTTCGTAGCCCAGAAAAGGCGTGTTCTTGCCCGCGCTCTTCAGGCTGGCGGCCGTGACCTGCCACGGTTCTTCCGGCGCGAACAGGCAGACATCGGCCCGGGCGCCGGGGGCCAGGTGGCCCAGATCGTCCCGGCCCAGGATGGCGGCAGGGCCGCTGGTGATGGGCGCCAGAGCGGCGGTTAGCGACAGCTTGCCGGCCTGGGCCCACTTCAGGGTCAAGGGCAGCAGCAGTTCCAGGCCGGTGGCGCCGGGCCGGGCTTCACCGAAGGGCATCAGCTTGTGGTCCTGGTCCAGGGGCGTGTGGTCGGAACAGAGTACGGCGGTACCGGCGGCCACTCCGGCGCACAGCCCTTCCCGGTCCCGCTGGCTGCGCAGGGGCGGATCGAAGCGGGCGTTGGTGTCGAAAAAGCCGATGTCGTGCTCGCACAGGTGCAGGTGGTGGATATCCACGTCGCAGGTGACGGCTACCCCATCGGCCTGGGCCCGGGCCACCATGGCCATGCCGGCGGCGGATGACAGGCGGCGCAGGTGCAGGCGCACGCCGGTGTCGGCGGCCAGGGTCAGGTAGGTGGCGATGGCCACGGTTTCGGCGCTGACGGGAATGCCGGTGAGGCCGAGGCGCGCGGCCACTTCGCCGTCGTGGGCGAAGCCGTCCCGGGAAAGGTAGTAGTCCTGGGGCTGCAGCCAGATGGCGAAGCCGAAGGTGGCGGCGTATTCAAAGGCGCGCAGCAGGGCCTGGGTGTCGAGGATGGGGCGTTTGCCCTGGGAGAAGGCGATGCAGCCGGCTTTTTTGAGGGTCGCCATTTCCGCCAGCTTTTCCCCTTCCAGCTTCTGGGTCAGGGCGCCCAGGGGCAGTACCCGGGCCAGGCCCAGGTCGGCAGCCTGGCGCACCAGGCGCTCCGCCAGTTCCGGCTCGTCCAGGGGCGGGCCCATGTCAGGGGGGCAGACCAGGGTGGTGATGCCGCCGGCCACGGCGGCCTCGAGTTCGTTTTCCAGCCGTCCCAGGCGGGCGGACAGGTCGATCAGACCCGGGCAGACCACGAGTCCGCTGGCATCGATCACCTGGTCGGGCGTGAAGCCGACCGGGGCCTGGCCCGTGCCGGCCACCCGGCCTTCGGCCAGGAACAGATCCTGCCGGGCGTCGATCTGGTGCTTGGGGTCGATCAGGCGACCATTCTTGATGACTATCTTCATTGTGAATTCCCCGCCAGGATGCTCATCACCGCCATACGCACGGCGATGCCGAAGGTGACTTGGTTGAGGATGACGGCCTGGGGGCCATCGGCCACGTCGGAGTCGATTTCCACCCCCCGGTTCATGGGGCCCGGGTGCATGACGATGGCGTCGGGCTTGGCCAGGGCCAGCTTCTCCGGGGTAAGGCCGTAGTGCTTGAAGTATTCGCCGGCGGAAGGGAGCAGGGCGCCGTTCATGCGCTCGTTCTGGAGGCGCAGCATGATCACCACGTCGCAGCCCTTCAGGCCGTCGTTCATGTCGTGATAGACCTGCACGCCCATCCGGGCCAGGTCCGCGGGCAGCAGGGTCTGGGGGCCGATGGCGCGCACTTCCGGCACACCCAGGGTGGTCAGGGCGTGAATGTCGGAGCGGGCCACCCGGGAGTGCAGGATGTCGCCGACGATGGCCACCGTCAGGTTCTCGAAGTTCTGCTTGAAGTGGCGAATGGTGTACATGTCCAGCAGCCCCTGGGTGGGGTGGGCGTGGCGACCGTCGCCGGCGTTGACCACATGGATGTCCTTGCGGCCCCGTTTCTTCAGGTGCTCGGCGATCAGGTAGGGGGCGCCGCTGGAGGCGTGGCGCACCACGAACATGTCCGCGTGCATGGCGCACAGGTTGTCGATGGTGTCGAGCAGGGTCTCGCCCTTGGCGGTGGAGGAGCGGGTGATGTCGAGATTGAGTACATCCGCCGAGAGGCGCTTGGCGGCGATCTCGAAGGTGGTGCGGGTGCGGGTGGAGTTCTCGAAGAACAGGTTGAAAACGCTCTTGCCACGCAGCAGGGGCACTTTCTTCACTTCCCGGTCGGTGATGCCGACGAAGGTGGCGGCGGTATCCAGAATGTGGGTCAGGATGCTGCGCGGCAGTCCCTCGGTGGACAGCAGGTGGATCAGCTCGCCGTTCTCGTTCAGTTGTGGATTAAGCATGGTCTTCAACCCTCCAGGAGAGCAGGCCGGCATCGCTCCGGTCCAGGGTCAGGCAGGTATGGCGTGGCAGATCCAGGTTCCAGACGCAGTAGGTGGGCGCTATAGGCAGCTCCCGGCCGCCCCGGTCGGCCAGCACGGCCAGCTCCACCGCGGCTGGGCGGCCATAGTCGAACAGTTCGTTCAGGGCGGCCCGGGTGGTGCGGCCGGTATACAGCACGTCATCCACCAGGATCAGGCGGCGTCCTTCCACATCGAAGGGGATGTGGGTCGGACGTACCTGGGGGTGCAGGCCTTTTTCGGCGAAGTCATCCCGGTAGAAGGAGATGTCGATCAGGCCGGCGGCCTCGGGCAGCTGCAGGATCTGCGAGAGCCGTTCGGCAATCCAGGCGCCGCCGCTGTAGATGCCCACCAGGGCGGTATCCGGAGTCAGGCGCGGCCGGATCAGGTCGGCCAGGGCCTGGCACTGGGCCTCGGCATCAGGCAGTGGGAGAGGAGGTGTGCTCATGAGGGTAATCGAACCAGGTTTGCAGGATCAGTTGGGCAGCCACTGCATCGAGCAGCGGTTTCATGGTCTTGGCAGTACGGCCGGTCTCCCGCAGGCGGGTTTCCGCATCCCGGGAAGTCAGGCGTTCATCAGCTTCCGTGACGGGCAGGCCGAAGCGCTCCTGCAGCAGCAGGGCGAATTCATGCACCCGGGCCGTCATCTCGTGGGGCGTGCCGTCGGCGTGGGTGGGGCGGCCGATGACCAGGCGTTCCGGCTGCCATTCCCGTACCAGCCGGGCAATGGCGGCCAGCCGCTCAGGATCGCTGCCGGCCGTGATCACTTCCAGGGGGTGGGCCTGGCCCAAGGCGGTCTCGCCCACGGCCACGCCGGTGCGTTTTTCGCCGAAATCAAAGGCGAGGATGGTGCCCATCCGCGTCAGGCGTGTCCGGCCGTATCGGCCAGTTGGGAAAAGCTGATGCCCAGTTTTTGCATGGCGGCTGCGAGCCGCTCTTCCGGGGGCAGGCCGAACAGGATGGCAGCATCGGCCCGGACCGTCAGCCAGGCGTTCTGGGCCAGTTCGTTTTCCAACTGGCCGGCCCCCCAGCCCGCATACCCCAGGGCCATGAGGATGTCGGCAGGTTCGCCCCGTTCGCCGATGGCGGTGAGGATATCCTTGGAACTGGTCAGGGCGATTTCGTCCGTCACCCCCAGGCTGGACTGCCATTCGCCCCGCGGGCGATGCAGCACGAAGCCCCGGTCGGTCTGCACCGGGCCACCGAAGTAAACGGGCAGATTGGCCATCCGGCTGGCCTGCAGGGGCAGATCCACCTTCTCGAACAGGCCGGCCAGGGTGAGGTCGATGGGCCGGTTGACGATCACGCCGAGGGCGCCCTGGGGATTGTGCTCGCAGAGATACACCAGGCTTCGGGAGAAATAAGGGTCCGCCATGGCCGGCATGGCGATGAGGAAATGGTCGGTGAGATCAAGGCTTTCCATGAGGCGGGATTTTAGCCGTGCTTCATGGTCGGGAGAAAAGAAAATGGGCGCGAACCAGTTGTGTATCGGTCTTTCTGTCAATTCCGTTTTGCGCCGGCAAGAAGTTTTGCCGGGGGGGCGGCATGGCGACCGCCCTCTCTGAACTCCAGGCTGAGCGTCCCCGTCACAATCCCA
>DDKS01000055.1 GCA_002340095.1 Betaproteobacteria bacterium UBA2592 | reverse complement strand
ACTTTCTGGGTGCGCGTGGAAGAAAATGCAAGCCATTGTTTTTTTGAAGCTCTCTGTGTCTTTGTGTCACTGTGGTGAGGTTTTTAGGATAATTTGACGTCAACCAGGAGGTAAACAGGCGCGCCGGGAATCAGTGCCGCCCTGTGCTGCCGAACCCTCCCTCGCCCCGGGCGCTCGGGGGAAATTCATCGACGATGTTCATGGCCACCTGCAGCACTGGCACCACCACCAGTTGGGCCAGGCGTTCCATGGGATTGATCACGAAGGCTTCGCGGCCACGATTCCAGACCGATACCATGATCTCTCCCTGGTAATCGGAATCGATCAGCCCGACGAGATTGCCAAGCACGATGCCATGCTTGTGCCCAAGACCTGAGCGGGGCAGGATCAGGGCCGCCAGACCAGGGTCGGCCAGATGGATGGCGATGCCGGTGGGCACCAGGGTGGTGTCCCCGGAATTCAGTTTGAGGGGCACATCGAGGCAGGCCCGCAAATCCAGCCCCGCCGCCCCCGCAGAAGCATACTGGGGCGGATGTTCCTTGAGCCTGCCATCGAGAATCTTCACATCGATCCGGTGCATCAGCATTTCTCCAGCAAAAGGGCCACATGCTCAACCAGCTGGCGCGCCAGCCTGGCCTTGCTGGCCACGGGTAAGGGATGGGCCCCCTGCGCGTCGAACAGGGTGATACGGTTGGCCTCGCCACCAAAACCATCCTGAATCAGGTTGCCGACGATCAGGGGGATGTTCTTGCGCTGCCGCTTGCGCTGGGCATACTCTTCCAGATTCTCGCTCTCGGCGGCGAAGCCGACGCAAAAGGGCGCATCCGGCAGGGCTGCCACGTCGGCGAGGATGTCGGGATTGGGCACCAGCTCGATCGCTGGCGGCCCCCCCTGCTCCTTCTTGAGTTTCTGCCCGGCCACCTGCGCCACCCGGTAATCCGCCACCGCCGCCACGCCGATGAAGACATCGGCGCGGGCGGCCCGGGCCATGACCTCCGCATGCATTTCCAGGGCGGTCCGCACGGCAACGCGCTCCACCCCGGGCGGCACCGGCAGGGATACGGGCCCCGACACCAGGGTGACCTGCGCTCCGGCCCGGGCCGCCGCCCGGGCAATCGCATAGCCCATGCGCCCGGAAGACAGGTTGGTGATGCCCCGCACCGGATCGATGGGCTCGAAGGTAGGTCCTGCCGTCAGCAAGACCTGCCTGCCCGCCAGCACCTTGGGGGTGAAGAAAGCCAGGATAGACTCCAGCAGTTCCTCCGGCTCCAGCATCCGCCCTTCGCCGGTTTCGCCGCAGGCTTGCACTCCGCTTGCAGGCCCCAGACAAAGCACGCCATCCTCGACCAGGCTGGCCATGTTGCGGCGGGTGGCCGGATTTTCCCACATCTGCCGGTTCATGGCCGGCGCCACCAGCAACGGACAATCCCGGGCCAGAACCAAAGTGGTAAGCAGATCGTCGGCCAGCCCCTGGGCCACCCGGGCGAGAAAATGGGCAGAAGCCGGCGCCACGAGGATGGCGTCCACTTCCCGGCTCAGGTCGATGTGGGCCATATTGTTCGGCATGCGCGGATCCCATGGGTCCACATATACCGGCTGGCCGGACAGAGCCTGGAAAGTCACCGGCGTCACGAAACGGGTGGCGGACTCGGTCATCACCACCTGGACCCGGGCTCCCGCCCCGGTCAGCAGGCGCAGCAGATGCGCCGCCTTGTAGGCCGCCACACCGCCCGTCACCCCGAGCACGATACGCTTGCCATCCAATTCCATTGTCTTAGAATCCTGAAGATCGGTGCCCCATTCTACTGGAAAACCCATGTCCATCCCCGACTGGCCCGTCGGCGAGCGCCCCAGGGAACGCTTGCTGCAGCAAGGCCCCCAGGCCCTGTCCGATGCCGAATTGCTGGCCATCTATCTGCGCGTCGGCGTGCGCGGCAAGAGTGCTGTGGACCTGGCCCGGGAACTCCTGCGGCAACACGGCGACAGCCTTGCCCGCCTGGCCCAGGCCAGCATCAAGAGCCTCTCGGCCACCCCGGGCATCGGCCTGGCCAAGGCCGCTCAGCTCAAGGCCAGTTTCGAACTGGCCCGGCGCGCCCTGCAAGAAACCATGCGCGAACAGAGCCTGATGAACGCCCCTGACCCGGTACGTGACTGGCTGCGCCTGAACCTGGCCCACCTCCCCCACGAGGTGTTCGTGGCCCTCTGGCTCGACAACCAAAACCGCCTGATCGCCAGCGAGGAACTGTTCCGTGGTACCCTGAACCAGACCAGCGTATATCCCCGGGAAATCGTCAAGTCCGCCCTGGCCCACAATGCCGCCAGCGTCATCTTCGCCCACAACCACCCATCCGGCGCCCGGGAGCCTTCTCAAGCCGACAACCTGCTCACCCGGCAACTCAGGGAAGCCCTGGCCCTGGTCGATGTCCGGCTCCTCGATCATTTCATCGTGGCCGGCAACGCACCGCCCCTGTCCATGGCGGAAAGAGGGTGGCTGTAAAACCAGGTCGTTTGCCACTTGCCCTTTCCTGTTTCGACAGGATATAATTTACGACTTTCCTGAACAGGATTTTCTGGAGCATCTGCTATGGCGCGAGTCTGCCAAGTTACGGGGAAGGCCCCGATGGTGGGGAACAACGTATCCCACGCCAACAACAAAACGAAGCGTCGCTTCCTGCCGAACCTGCAGTACCGTCGTTTCTGGGTTGAAAGTGAAAACCGTTTCGTCCGTCTGCGCGTTTCCAACGCCGGTCTGCGCATCATCGACAAGAAGGGCATCGATGCTGTTCTGGCCGACCTGCGCGGCCGTGGCGAAATCTGATTGAAAGGATACGCAAATGGCCAAAGGCGGACGCGAAAAAATCAAGCTGGAATCCACTGCGGGTACCGGTCACTTCTACACCACCTCCAAGAACAAGCGCACGACGCCTGAGAAACTGGAGTTCATGAAGTACGACCCCAAGGCTCGCAAGCATGTCCTGTACAAGGAAATCAAGCTGAAGTGAGCCTGCCGGCTTGCCGCAAGGATTTTCCGGAACCCGCCACAAGGCGGGTTTTTCATTGCCCTGAACCTGCCGCAATCAGTCGTCCGATCCGGATGCCTGGCCCGATCTGCGTGTCACCCGGAGGGCCAGGGCGGCAAAGGCTGCAAAACAGGCCATGGACCAGTTGGCCATCGACAACCCCAGGAACTCCCACTCCCGGCTACCGCAGAAGCCGGTGGCCATGAAGAGGGGCGGGTATTGCATGCCGAGCCAGTCCACCAGCCGCTCGATGGGCCCCGGATCGGCATAACTGCATTCGCTGACCACATCCGGAAAGGCCTGCATCAGAGTCTGGTAGCCCGCCGTGACAAACCCCACCGTAGCCACGGCCACCACCCCCAAACCCCAGCCCCGGTGGCCCCGGGGCATGGCCGCCCCCGCCAGGGACATCACCCCCAGGAGCAGGTACATCAGACGCTGGAAGATGCACAGGGGACAGGGGTTGAGCCGGTAAAGCTCCTGCAGCACGAGTCCGGCCCCCACGAGGCCCAGGGCCCCAAGCCCCAGCACCGACAAACCCGGGCGCGGCCCCAGGCGATCAAGCCAATCCATGAACACTCCCGACTCAAATCTGGTGCCACACCGGCACCACATCCCGCCCGGCCTGCCCGACGCGGGACGGGAATCATAACGGGCCCGGGCGCGGCTTGCCAGACCCGCCCCTCCACACTCCCGCCCACAGCGTGCGGGCATGGCAGAAGCCAAGGAATCCGGGGGTACCCTCGCGCCGGCCACACCGGTAAACTATTGCTCATGACGACTGCCCGCATCCTTCTGGTCGAAGACGACCAGCGCCTCGCCCACCTGACCGCAGAATACCTGCAGCGCAATGATTTCGAAGTCAGCATCGAAGGTCGGGGCGACACCGCCGAAGCCCGCATCCTGGACGAGAATCCGGATCTGGTGGTGCTCGACATCATGCTGCCCGGCAAGGACGGTTTCGAAGTCTGCCGTGGCGTCCGTCCTGCCTACAAGGGCGTCATCCTGATGTTGACGGCCCGGGACGAGGACTTCGACCAGATCCTTGGCCTTGAACTGGGCGCCGACGATTACATTGCCAAACCAGTACAGCCGCGGGTGCTGCTGGCCCGCATCAAGGCACTGTTGCGCCGCATGCCGGCCGGTGCCACGACCCCGTCCGAAAAGAAGGAACAGGTGTTCGGCAAATTCCGCATCAGCCAGTCCACCCGCACCGCCCTGCTGGACGGCCAGCCCCTGGATCTGACCACCGCCGAATTCGATCTGCTCTGGCTGCTCGCCAGCCATGCCGGCACGATCCTGTCCCGGGACGACCTGCTGCAGGAACTGCGCGGCATCGGTTTCGACGGACTCGACCGCTCCATCGACGCCCGCATCTCCCGACTGCGCAAGAAGATCGGCGACGACCCGGAAAACCCCGCCCGGATCAAGACCGTACGGGGCAAAGGCTACCTGTTCAGCCAGCATGACTGGAACTGAACCCCGGGACGCCGCCGGGAACGGGACGGAACGTCCCAGGCGCCGCCTGCTCTGGCGAGGCCGGCGTTACAGCCTTTCCCGGATCTTTTTCAACTTCTATCTGCTGGCCATGAGCACCTTCGTGGCCATCGCCTTCTTTGCCGACGCCTTGATCTCCACCGCCCTCAAGGGCATCACCGATGACTACGCCCGCCGCTTCATGCGCGGCACCATCCTGATGATCGAGGAAGAACTGTTCCGCTACCCCAAAAGCAGTTGGGAAAAGCGCATCCGCATCCTCGACGAGAAATTCGCCTACCGCCTGGCCATCATGGAGCGGGACCAGCTCGACCTGCCGGAACCGCTGCTCGCCCAGGTGGATGCGGGCCACATCGCCATTCACCGGGAGGGGGAGATCATGTACTACGCCTTGCGCCAGACCGGGCAGGTCCTGGTCCTTGGCCCCCTCTCCCCCCGCCACAACCCGGAACTCCAGCCACCGGGCCTCCCCCTGGAGATGCAGGTCCGGCTGCTGACCTGGACGGTCATCGGGCTACTGTTCGCCATCGCCTTGTGGTTCTGGGTACGCCCCATCTGGCGCGACCTGGAAGCCCTCCGCCAAACCGCCCGGGCCCTGGGTGAAGGAGATCTGGGGGCGCGCTCCCCCGGCGCCCAGAGCAAGCTGTTTGCCCCCCTGGCCGACACCCTGGACGGCATGGCCGAGCAGATCCAGCGCCTGATTGCCACCCAGAAGGAACTCTCCAGCGCCATTTCCCACGAATTGCGCACCCCCATCGCCCGCCTGCGCTTCGCCAGCGAGATGATGGGCGAGGCCGACAGCCCGGCAGAGCGGCAGCGGCTCAGCACCATGATGGAAAACGATCTGGAAGAACTGGACAACCTGATCGACTCCAGTCTCACCTATGCCCGTTTCGAGCGGGAAACCCCGCTCTTGAACCTGAGTCCGGTGGACTTCGCCGAATGGCTGGAGGACCAGGTGGACAACATGCGCATTCTCGGACGCGACCTGGAACTGCAACTGGAACTGGGCGCCCTGCCCCCGGACCTGCGCGTAGAGCTGGACCGCAAGGTCATGCCCCACGCCATCAGCAACCTGCTGCGCAATGCCATCAAGTATGCAACGCAGCGCATCCGGGTCAGCAGCCAACTCGACAACGGGCACATCCAGGTACATGTGGATGACGACGGGATTGGCATTCCCCCCGAGGAACGGGAGCGGGTGTTCTCGGCCTTCACCCGCCTGGACCGCTCCCGGGACCGCTCCACCGGGGGTTACGGACTCGGCCTGGCCATCACCCGGCGAGTCATGGAGCTCCACGGCGGCACGGCCTGCGTCTCCGACTCCCCTCTCGGTGGCGCCCGCTTCACCCTGTCCTGGCCCTGTCCCCCCCGGACCTGAACCTCCCCCGGTCACAGAACGTCAAGAAAGCCCGGGTTTCCGTTACCACGGGCACACGCAAGAGGCATGGAAGCACCTCCCTCCCGCCGTTACCATGGGTCCCATGAACAAGAAAGACCCAGCTCCAGGAGACCCCCAGA
Organism: Betaproteobacteria bacterium UBA2592; assembly: GCA_002340095.1. GTDB lineage: Bacteria > Pseudomonadota > Gammaproteobacteria > Burkholderiales > Rhodocyclaceae > Azovibrio. The sequence goes on along the minus strand of DDKS01000055.1, from coordinate 25,594 downwards.
TGAGCGAAACCATCCGCCAGAATTTCCTGCAGAAGGCCTGCCAGTACCTGTTCGGCAAGGCCAAGCCCCCCGTACCCCAGGGCTCCCGTCCCTCTTCCTGCTGATTGCGCTGCCCCCTCCTCGAACCTTCGTTCGAGACCTCCCTGTTCCCCCGCCACCCGGCGGGGTTTTTTCTTGTCAGCGTGGCGCCGGCGACGGCACCCCCCCCAGCAACCGGACATCCCGCTGCGGATAGGGGATATTGATGCCCTCCTGGCGGAAACGGCGCCAGATTTCCATGTTGATCTCCGACCGTAGAAGTCCAGTCCCCTGCTCCGGGTCGTCGATCCAGAAGCCCAGGTCGATGTTGATACCACTGTCGGCAAAGGCGACCACCAGGGCCCGAGGGGGCGGGTCCTGCAGCACCCGCGGATGGTTGCAGGCAATTTCCTCGAGCAGGGCCACGACCTTTTCCAGATCGCTCTCGTAGGCCACCGACACGGAAGTCACCACCCGCACCCGGGTATCGGTGAAGGTCTGGTTCTGGACGATGCTGACCACCAGGGAGTCGTTGGGGACGATAAACTCCACCCCCACCAGATTGCGTAGCACCGTATAACGGGTGGTGATTTCAGTGACCACTCCGCTGGTGTTGGGATCGAGCTGAATCATGTTGCCCAGACGGATGGAGCGGTCCAGCAGGATGATGAAGCCGGCCACATAGTTGCTGGCGATCTTCTGCAAGCCCAGCCCCAGGCCAACCCCCAGGGCGCCGGTAAACACCGACAGGGCGGTGATGTCGATGCCCACCAGAGAAAAGCTCAACATCACCGAAAGCAAAACGAACAAGGCCTTGCTCACCCGCACCAGGACGATGCGCAGGGAGGAATCGATCTGGCTCGCCCCCATGAGCCGCGACTCCACCAGGCTGGCGGCCCAAAGGGAAGCCAGCAGGGTCAGCATCACCACCACTGCGCCGTTGAGGATCATCCAGAGATTGATTTCCTGCTTGCCCAGCCGAAAGCTCACGGATTCGAGCACCCTGATCAGTTCCGTAGCCGCCCCGGTCAGGTACAGGGCAAGCCAGCCCCAGATCAGGATGGAAAGCACCTTGCCGATGGAACCGAGCCAAGCGGCCCGGGGGAAGCTGCGCTGCAGCATGTGGTGCACCGCCCGCACCACCGCCAGCGAAAGCAGCAGGGGTACGGCCACCTGGAGCACATGCACGTTGATGAGCGGGACCAGGCCCACCTGGCAGACGAACAGCAACAGCACTGCCAGCAGGGGAAAAGCCTGCTCCCGCAGGGCCTGGAGCAGGCCCAGACGGTCCGGCATCCCCGCCAGCCGACGCTGCAGCACGCTGGAAAGGAGCCAGGCGCCCCCCAGGCAGAGCAGCAGCACGGTAAGCTGCCAGTAGATGTCCGGCTGCTGCAGGTCGTACCAGAGATCACGCAGCAGGTGAGTGGAGGAAACTTCGGTATCGCTCACGGTTCAAGCCTCATGCACGTTCGAGAATGGCCGCATAAAAACCGTCGGTACCATGCACATCGGGACGCAACTGCAGGCACGCTTCCTGCCCCTGCCAGCCTGAGCGCTGAAGCTCCCGGTACACCGGCACCAGCCTGAACCCGGCATGAGACGCCAGGAAGGCATCGACAATGGCGTCGTTTTCCTCCCGCAGCAGGCTGCAGGTGGCATAAACCAGACGCCCCCCGGGCCGCACCAGACGGGCGGCGGCCTCGAGGATGGAAGCCTGCTTGACCGTCAGCGCTTCCACCGTCTCGGGGCTATGGCGCCACTTGAGGTCCGGGTTGCGGCGCAGGGTGCCCAGACCGGAACAGGGGGCATCCACCAGCACCCGGTCCATCTTGCCGGCCAGGCGCTTGACCTTGATATCCCGCTCGGATTCGATGCGCACCGGGTGCACATTCGAGAGCCCGGAACGGGCAAGACGGGGCTTGAGGTTGGCCAGGCGCTTTTCCGACACATCGAAGGCGTAGAGCCTTCCGGTATTGCGCATCAGAGCCCCGAGCAACAAGGTCTTGCCCCCCGCCCCGGCACAAAAATCCGCCACCATTTCCCCCCGCCGGGGAGCGACCAGCAGGCCGAGCAACTGGCTGCCCTCGTCCTGCACCTCGATGATTCCTTCCTGGAACAGGGGATGCTTGGCCAGAGCCGGTTTTTCCGCCAGACGAATGGCCATGGGCGCATAAGCCCCCGGCCGGGCAGCGATGCCATCGGCCTGGAGGCGCTCCAGCACAGCCGTACGGTCGGCCTTCAACTCATTGACCCGCAGATCCAAGGGAGCCGCTTGATTCAGGGCACGAGCCAGGGCGACCACATCGGTCTCGCCCCACTGGGCCAGCAACCGCTCATAGAGCCAGTCCGGCAGATCCAGCTGGACCGCCGGGGCCAGGTCCTGAACCGAGAAGCCCTTGACCCGGGCCAGCCACTCCATTTCCGTCGCCCGGGCCACGGGCTCCAGTTCACGCAGGTTATGGCCCTGCATCACCAGAGCCGCCAGCAACAGGTGGCGCTGAGTGGCCTCCCCGTCGCAACGGGCCTGGAGGCTGCGATAGCGGCGCAGCACGAAGTACAGCAGCTCGGCCAGGAAGCCCCGGTCCCTGTGGCCCAGATTGCGGTGCTCCCGGAAATAGCGGGACATCACCCCGTCGGCCGGGTGCTGAAAGCTCAGCAGTTGTAGCAACAGACGCTCCGCATGGGTGAAAAGGGCGGGCGTCAGGCTCGTCATTCTGGTCATGGTCATTCCCGTTGCAAAAAGGATGAAGACGGGGGCGGCGCCGGATTCACGGACACGGCCTGCAGCTGAAAAACATCGCCTTTCCGGTCGGTATGGCGGATCTGCACCGGCAGGAGCAAGTGATCGAGGGCCAGCCAGATTTCGGTCCGGTTCCTACCCAGGTGCTGCAGATGCAGGGTACGGAAACGTCCTGCCGGCATTTCCAGCAGTTCCTCGCCCAGGGCATCGAACTGGAACGGGTCATAGCGCTTGCCCGTCACCACCCCCAGGGCGACCCCCTCTGCGAGCGCCGGGAGATAGGCAAGCTGATAATGCAGACTGAGCAGATCCTGGCTGCCGGGGCGCAGGGGCTGCCAGTCCTGCCCCCCCATTCTAACCTGCCCGCCGGACCAGTCGAAATCCGCACTCTCCCCGGTCGGGCTGCCGTTTTTCATGACCCGGTACTGCTCCGGGTGCAGCCCCTGACGGTCAAACCATCCCCGACTTTCGGTCTCGATCCGGACCGGCTTGAACAGGGCCGCCAGCCCCGTGGTCTCGGTGACGGACTCCAGACGGTAACGGCCATCGGCCATTTCCCAGCGATGCACGGCGCGGCCCACCTCCAGGCCCTGCTCGCCCCGGTGGACCACGAAGCGGATCTCGCCCCGGGGCGGAAAATCGCCGCCCCCCTGGAATCCGGGCCCGCCGGCCGCTCCGGCCCCGGCGGCCGCTACCGCAGCCACGTGACCCGGCGCCTCGGCCTCTGCCGAACGGGCCTCTCCATCCACTACCGGAACAAGTGCCGGCGGATCTGGCCGTAGCCGGGCCGGCCGCTTTCCGGCTTCAGGACGGACCGGCCCCGAAGCCGGCCGGGCGGAAGCTACCGGTGCGGCCGGATGTGCTTGCGGAGGAGGCCGCAGGGTGGCCTCGAGGCGCGGTGATTCCCCCCCCGCATCCCCGGGTGCCAGATTCAGCTCCGTCCCCCACAGCGCCAGGCCATGCAGACCCAGGGAGACGGCCAGGGCCGCGATCAGGAGCAGCGGCACGGACGCTCAGGCAGGCTGCGGCGCGAGCAGGACACCGGCTTGCTGCGCCCCCTGCAGTCGCACCCGCCCCCCCTCCAGGCGCAGCCGCCCTTCCACGAACCAGCGTACCGCGCGAGGGTAGATGACGTGTTCCTGGGCCAGCACCCGGGCAGCCAGGCTGGCTTCGTCATCCTCGTCCAGCACCGGTACGGCTGCCTGGATCACCACCGGGCCATGATCCAGGGCAGGCGTGACGAAATGCACGGTGCAGCCGTGGATGCGCACGCCCTCGTCCAGGGCCCGCCGGTGGGTGTGCAGGCCCGGGAAGGCGGGCAGCAGGGAGGGATGGATATTGAGCAGCCGCCCCTCGAAACGGCGCACGAAACCTTCGGTGAGGATGCGCATGAAACCGGCGAGCACCACCAGATCAGGCTCAAAGCCGTCAATGCAGTCGGCCAGGGCGGCATCGAAGGATGTCCGGTCGGCAAAGGCCTTGTGATCGAGCACCCGGGTGGGGATGCCGGCGGCGGCCGCCGTCTGCAGCCCCCCGGCATCGGGCCGGTTGGCAATCACGGCCACCAGCTCCGCCCCAGGCAGCCGGCCCTGGTCCCTGGCCCGGATCATGGCCTCCATGTTGCTGCCACGACCGGAAATCAGGATGACGATGCGCTTCATTTCAACAACCCCACAGGCAGGAAAAAGGAGGTGGCGAGGGAATGGGTGACACGGCTCACCGTCCGCCCATTCTTGTCGGCCACCACTCTGGACATGAAATCGAGCAGGCCGATGATCCGGCCAAACTCCCGTTCGAAGGAAAGATTGCGGTGCAGGCTGCCGATCTCGTTCGACAGCAGCAGCGACTCCCCGGTCCCGTCCCTGGCAGCCGCCAGCTTCCACACGGCGATCTCCATGTTGCGGGCGCAGTTGTAGAGCTTCTGTTCGTTCAGGGAATCCAGGATGAAGAATTCGTCCTTGTGCTCATAGGCGGCATCCACCATGGTCAGCAGGCCGTACATCAGGGCCTCGACCCGGTCTCCGGCATACTCCGGGCTGAAGGCCTGGATGGCGGCAGCCCCTTCCCGGCGCCCGGCCAGCTCCGCCGGAGCCTGGTTGCGGTAATCTCGCAGACGGGCCAGAGCGGCTTCCCGGTCCGGCAGACCGGCCTTCTTCCACTCCCGGGGATTGCGGCGGTAAAGCTTGTCGGCCACCAGCATCAGGCTCTCCATGACCTGCTCCCGGCTGGCGTCCACCACCCGGTCGATGTCCGTCTTGGCCAGATACTTGGGATCGAAACGGGTCTCGGCCCGACCATCGCCCCCCGGCTTGACGGCACAAGCCCCGAGCAGGAAGAGGACGGACAGGAGGAGGCTCAGGCCACGGCCCATGCCGCCTCCCGGAATGCCAGAACACCGCACCGCCTGCCATCGGGGGATGGCCGCGAAGCCGGAACTGCAGGCAGCAGGAGCAGAAGGCGTTCCATGGCAGAGCATTGGCACGAAAGCCCGCATTCTACCCCAAGGTATAATCTCCCCATGCTCGCCCCCCCCCCATCCTCCGTCGCCCCTCTGCCCCGCATCCAGCCCCTGCCCGACCTGCTCGTCAGCCAGATCGCCGCCGGCGAAGTGGTGGAGCGGCCCGCATCGGTCCTGAAGGAGCTGCTGGAAAATGCCCTGGACGCCGGCAGCACCGCCATCCAGGTGCACCTGGAAGCGGGCGGGGTGAAGCTGATCCGCGTCAGCGACGACGGCTGCGGCATCGCCCGGGACGATCTGACCCTGGCCCTGACCCGGCACGCCACCTCCAAGATCCGCACCCTGGCCGACCTGGAGGGGGTGAGCAGCATGGGCTTTCGGGGCGAAGCGCTGGCCTCCGTGGCCTCGGTGGCCCGGCTCAGCCTCACCAGCCGCGCCCGGGGCAGCGACCACGCCTGGAAGTTGAAGGCCGAACCCGGAGCAGCCCCTGAACCCGCCGCCCTGATGGCCGGCACCGTGGTCGAAATGCGTGACCTCTATTACAACACCCCGGCCCGGCGCAAGTTCCTCAAATCCGAGGCCACGGAATATGGCCACTGCGCCGAATACTTCAAGCGCATCGCCCTGGCCCACCCCCGGGTGGCCTTCACCCTGGTGCACAACGGCCGCACGGCCCTGCAGTTGCCCCGGGCCAGCCTGGCCGAGCGCATCCGTGCCATCCTCGGCGACGACTTCCTCGAACACGCCCGCCCGGTCGATGTGACCGCCGGCCCCCTGTCCCTCGGCGGCCTGATCATCGATCCCGCCTGGGCCGGCCAGGGCAAGGACAGCCAGTACACCTTCGTAAACGGCCGCTTCGTGCGCGACAAGGTGATCGGCCATGCCCTGCGCGAAGCCTACCGGGACGTGCTGCACGGCAGCCGCCAGCCCGCCCTGTGCCTGTTCCTCGGCATCGACCCTGCGGCCGTGGACGTCAATGTGCACCCGGCCAAGACCGAGGTGCGCTTCCGGGATTCCCGCGCCGTGCATCAGTTCATTTTCCACAGCATCCAGCGCACCCTGGCCGTGCCGATCCGGGCAGATGAGCCCCTCCGGGCGACCCCAGCCGCCTCCGCATCCGGCGGCCGTGCCATGTTCGCCCCCCGCCAGCAGCCAGGACTGGGCATGGCCGAACCGGCGGCCGCCGCCTACCTGGAATTTGCCCGCGCCGCCCGCCCCCCCGCTGCGCCCGCAGACCCGGTTCGAAGCGACACCGGGCTTGGATCCAGTTTGGAACAGCGCCCGACCGGGCCGGCTGCCTTTCCCGAGCGCCAGGACTCGGGCCCGCCCCAGGCCGACAGCGCCCCCCCCCTGGGTTATGCGCTTGCCCAGTTGCACGGCATCTACATCCTGGCCCAGAACGCCAGGGGCCTGGTACTGGTGGACATGCATGCCGCCCACGAGCGCATCCTCTACGAACAGCTGAAAAACGCCCTGGATCAGCAGCGGATGAGCCGCCAGGCCCTGCTGATTCCGGCCGTATTCAGTGCCGGACCGCTCGAAATCGCCGCCGTCGAGGAGCACGGCGAGGCCCTGATCGAACTGGGCTTTGAACTTAGCCTTGCCGGCCCGGGTCAGCTCGCCCTGCGCGCCGTGCCCGGCCTGCTCCAAACCGGCGACCCGGTGGCCCTGGCCCGGGCCCTGCTCGCGGAACTACAGGAACACGGCCTATCTCAGCTTGTCACCACCCGCCGCAACGAACTCCTGGCCACCATGGCCTGCCATGGCGCCGTGCGCGCCCGGCGCCAGCTCACCTTACCGGAAATGAACGCCCTGCTGCGCCAGATGGAAGAAACCGAGCGGGCCGGCCAGTGCAACCACGGCCGGCCCACGTGGACAGAGCTGTCCCTGGCGGATCTGGACAGGCTGTTCCTGCGAGGACGGTGAAGCGGGCCAGAAGTACCCGCCAGCAACCGTGGATGACGATGCCTGACCGGACCGCCCGATTCCCCAACCCGGCCCCCCGCCCCGCTGAAGGCTGCTGTTGAGCTGGCGGAGCCGGCCGTTTAGACTTGCCCGGTCCTTCCTTCGCTCCCGCCATGGAATCCTCCTTCAACATCGCCGCCCTGCTGGGCCGCCTGCCCCTGTTCAACGGCCTCAATCCGGAGGAACTGGAGCGCATCGGTCAGGGCAGCCGCGCCAGCACCGTGGCCCGGGGCGAACTGATCTTCAGCAAGGGCGACCCCTGCCTCGGGCTGTATGTGGTGATCTACGGCCAAGTGAAGCTGGCCCTGACCTCGCCCCAGGGCAACGAGAAGGTGGTGGAGATCATCCGCCAGGGCCAGAGCTTCGGCGAGGCGGTGATGTTCATGGAGCGGCCCTACCCCCTGTTCGCCCAGGCCCTGCTGGACTGCCAGCTGCTGCATGTTTCCAAACAGGTGATCTTCGCGGAAATGGAGCGGGACCCGCACCTGTGCCGCAAGATGATCGCCAGCCTTTCCCGCCGCCTGCACCACCTGCTCGCCGACGTGGAGTCCTACTCCCTGCACTCAGGCAAGCAGCGCATCATCGGCTACCTGCTGCGGGAGGCCCCCGAACCCAACCCGGGGGACAGGGGCGTCACCGTCAGCCTGCCCACCAGCAAGGGCACCATCGCCTCCCGCCTCAACCTGACCCAGGAGCATTTCTCCCGCATCCTGCACGAGCTTGCGGCTGCGGGATTGGTCCGGGTGAAGGGACGGCAGATCCACATTCCCGACCTGGACAGGCTGCGGCGCTTCGACTGAGCCCCCATCGACCGAGGTGTTCCACCCCGCCCCGGCCGCCAGGGAGTGAGGGCGGCCGCCGGGGCAGCGCCCGCCGCCCCGGCCCGACAGGGTCCGGCCCCCCGCGCCCCGGATGCGCAACATCCATGATTCGTCTGGAGATTTGCTAGAATTCCGCCTCCCTCCGGCCGGACCCACCATGCACACTCCCTTTCCTCCCCGCAAACTGCGGTGCCTCTTCCTTGCCCTGGGCATCCAGGGCAGCGTCGGCGCGCAGACGAACGAGGAATTGTTCTTCGGTGAGCTGCCCGTGGTGCAATCGGTTTCCCGCCTGCCCCAGGCCCTGGCCGACGCCCCGGGTTCCGTAACGGTCATCGACCGGGACATGATCCGCGCCTCCGGCGCCCGCAACCTCAACGACCTTTTCCGTCTGGTACCCGGTTTCCAGACCTACGTCTTCAATACCGATGCCCCTCCCCGGGTCACCTACCACGGCATCAGCGACGAGGATTTCTCGCCCCGGGTACAGGTGCTGGTGGATGGCCGCTCCCAGTATTCCCCCCTGTTCCGGGGCGGGGTCAACTGGTCGGTGGTGCCCGTGGCCCTGGAGGACATCGAGCGCATCGAGGTGGTGCGCGGCTCCAATTCGGCGGCCTACGGCAGCAACGCCTTCCTCGGAGTGATCAACATCATCACCGTGGACCCGACCCTGGCCCAGGGCCTCTCCCTGAGCGCCAGCCATGGCAACCAGGGGGTGCGGGATTACAGCCTGCGCGGCGGCGGCAAGCTGGGAGAGGCGGGGCACTTTCGTTTCATCTACCAGCAGCAGGATGACGACGGCCTGACCGACCAGTATGACTGGCGCGACTACTTCAAGGCACACATGTTCGACGCCCGGGCCACCCTGCAACTGAACGGCCGGGACACCCTGGATCTGTTCGCCGGCCACGCGGAGGGCAATTACCTGACCGGGCGCTACCTCAAGGGGAACAATATTCCCGGCACCGACCGCCAGGTCATCCTGCCGGAACAGGACCCCTGCAACCCCTTCTACAACTACTGGCAGGCCAGTTCCTTCCTGCAGGCCCTGTGGCAACGGGCCCTGTCCCCCACATCCCACGTGCAGGTCCGCTATGCCCACACCCAGGACCAAGCCTCGGGAAACCATGTGGAACGCTGCACCAACACCCGCTACCAGGGTAGCAACCAGTTGCTCTACCGGGTGGATCTCCTGGGAGACCGGAGCACCCAGGACGAACTGGAACTGCAGCACACCTTCGCCCCACAGGAGGACACCCGCCTGGTGTGGGGGCTGGGCAGCGTACAGCAGCGCGTCCGCTCCGCCACTTATTTCCACGGGGACCCGACTATCCGCCGCCAGGTGCACCGGGCCTTCGCCAACCTGGAATGGCGCCCCTCCGAGCAACTCACCCTGAACCTGGGAGCCACCGGAGAGAAGGACAGCCTGTCCCGTTTCACCTTTGCGCCCCGACTCAACCTGAACTTCCACCTGGGCCCGGAAAACACCCTGCGCCTGGGCTGGTCCCGGGCCTACCGGGCCCCCAGCATGGTGGATTTGCGCGGCGACCGCTGGAAATCCCCTTTCGCCACGGCCAATGGGACTCCGATTCCGCAGGATCTGATCTATGTGCGTCGCTTCCATGCGGACCCCGACCGGGTGGAGCCGGAGGAAATCACCAGCGTCGAACTCGGTTATCTGGGGGAATGGAAGCGTTACCGCATGAGCCTGGATGTGCGCCTGTACCGGGAGCGGATTCCCAACCGCATCCTCATCCTCGAACGCAGCCACCCGGACCTCTGCTCCCGCCCCCGGGACACGGACCCGCCCTGCGTCACCCCCAGCCGGGCCGAATACGCCACCAACGCCCAGCACATCGACATGGAAGGGCTGGAATACCAGTGGCGCTGGCAGCCTATAGAGACCACCCGCCTGCTGGTGAACCAGGCTTTCCACCACATTCACCCCCGCTACCACGACGAGCTGGACACCACGGCCCGCTGGTATTCGTCGAGTGGCAACCCCAGCACTTTATACCGGATCGATGAACACACCCGCGAATCTGCTCCCACCCGCGCCACCACCCTCATGCTGATGCAGAAGCTGCCCTACGGAGTGGAATTCTCGGCCATCCAGCACTGGGTGGGCGCCATGAAGTGGACCCGCAATACCCGGGTGCGCCCCTACCAGCGTCTCGACCTGCGCCTGGCCTACCCCTTCCGGCTCGGCAGCAGCCGCGGGGTGCTGGCCTACACCGTACAGAATGCCTTCTGGAATCACGGGGAATTCAAGGCTTCGGGCGAGGACCCGGCCGACCGGGTGGTGAGCGAACGGCACTGGCTTTCCCTGCGTCTGGATTATTAAGCCCACGCCATGCGTGTGTTCCTGCTGCTCCTCTGTCTTGCAGGCTGCGCCCCCGTGGCGCCGCGCCTGGGCAGCCCGATGGCCGAGTGGGTGCCATCCCCCAACTTCGAGCCGCGCCGGGCCAACTACGTGATCCTGCACCACACCAGCAATGACAGCCTGGAACGGGCTCTGGCCACGCTGACCAGCCCGGCCCGGGCCGTGAGCAGTCATTATCTGATCGGCCGCGACGGCCGGGTGCTGCAACTGGTGGATGAAAGCCAGCGGGCCTGGCACGCGGGGGCCTCCTGGTGGGGCGGCCAAACGGACATGAACTCGGCTTCCATCGGCATCGAACTAGACAACAACGGCACCGAACCCTTCCCGGAAGCCCAAATCAGTGCCCTGCTGGCGCTCCTGGCCGACATCCAGACCCGGCACCGGATACCGCGCGCCAATTTCCTCGGCCATGCCGACGTGGCCCCGGGCAGGAAAGCCGATCCCAGCGCCCTCTTCCCCTGGCGGCGCCTGGCCGCCGCCGGTTTCGGCCTGTGGTGCGACCCACCGTTCCCCCCACCGCCGGAAGGCTTCGACGCCGCCCTGGGACTCACCGCCCTGGGCTATGACCCCAGTCGGCCCGAGGCGGCCAGCGCCGCTTTCAAGCTGCGCTTCGCCCCGGATGACCCGGATCCCCGCCTGAACGAGACGGACCTCGCCCGCCTGCACTGTCTGTTGCAGCAACGGTCCCGCTAGCTGCCCCCGGGTTCAGGTCTCCACCCGCTTGGCCAGGACTTCATCTACCCGGTTCTTCTCCATATCCATCACCTCGAAGCGCCAGCCGCCCCAGACAAAAGATTCGGTCTTCTTGGGCACCTTGCCCAACTGGTACACCACGAAACCCCCCAGGGTATGGTAGTTGCCCAGTTTTTCCTCGGGTAATTCCGGCAATTCGAGCAATTCCTTCAATTCGTCGATGGGCAGCAGACCATCGAGCAGCCAGCTGCCGTCTTCCCGGGGCAAGGCCAGGGGTGCCTCCACGGCCCCGGAAAGAACATCCCCCACCACTGTCCCCATCAGGTCCGAGAGGGTGACCAGGCCTTCGGTGGCACCGAATTCATTGACCACGAGCGCAATCTGGGTACGCTGCGCCTTGAAGAACTCCAGCAGGCCGATCAGGGACAAGGTACTGGGCACATAGTGGGGCGGCACCGGTGACAAGGCGCCAAAATCCAGGCCCCTGCCGGATAGCACCAGGCGCAGCAGGTCGCGGCTCTCGACAAAGCCCAGCGGATTGACCAACCCACCCTTGCACACCAGGAAACGCGAAACCCCGTGCGCCTGAAGCACGGCCATGTTCGCCTCCCGGGGTTGGGCCAGGTCGAGGTAGGCGATGTTGGCGGCCGGGGTCATGATGGCGGCCACCCGGCGGTTGTCGAGCCGGAAGACGTTGCCCAGGATCTCGCTCTCGGTTTCGTCCAGGGCGCCCTCCTTGCGTCCGGACTCGATCAGGATGCGGATCTCGTCAGCCGCCGAAGCTTCCGCCGAACCCTTGACGGGAAAGAATTGCAGCACCGCATCCGAGGTACGCGACACCACCCACACCAAAGGCGCCGTAAGCCGCAGCATCCAGGCCATGAGTCCGGCCATGGCCACCGCCACGGCCTCCGGGCGGGCCAGAGCCAGGCGCTTGGGCACCACTTCGCCGAACACCAGACTGAAAAATGTCACCACGGTCACTACCAGAGCCAGGGCCAAACCATAGGCAACACCCGCAAGCCCCGGCAGATGGGCCATGATCCAGGCCTCCAGGCGCGGCACCCAAAGGGATTCGCCGAAAATGCCGGAAAGCATGGCCAACGCCGTAATACCGAGTTGGGTAGTGGCGAGGATACGGCTTGGGCTGGCGCGAAAGTGCAACACCATGCGCGCCCCCTCGCAGCCTTCCTCGGCCAGCACCCCCAGATGGGCGGTGCGGCTCGCTCCCACGGCCATTTCCGCCATGGACAACACACCGCTGGCCAAAATCAGAAAGATCAGAATCCAGATATCCATGTCCTACTCCTGCTTTGCCGCCCCTGGCGGCGCTCTGACCCGGTCATTGTACGCAGGCCGGGGATGGGGCTGTCATTCCTTACCCAGGGTAAAAGATGCCTTGCGGATTTTCCGGCTTATCGCGTCCCGCCGCCCGACATACACTGACGACCTCACGCTCCGGAGATCCTCCATGATCGCTGCCTTCACCCAGATCATCCTGTTCCAGCTGGCCGGCGAAATGCTTACCCGCAGCCTGGGCTGGCCCATGCCCGGTCCCGTACTCGGCCTGCTGCTGCTGTTTCTCTACCTGCTGGGCAGGGGCGGCCCCGGCGAGGAGCTGCAACACACCTCCCGGCACCTGCTGCAACACCTGTCGCTGCTCTTCGTTCCGGCGGGCACTGGCCTGCTGCTGCACCTGCACACCCTCGAACGGGAGTGGCTACCCCTCATCGTAGCCCTGGTGGCCAGCACCCTGCTGGCCATGGCCGTCACCGCCTTGGTACTCAAACTGCTGGCCCCCGCAGGAGAACGGCCATGACCCCCCCGCTCCAGGAAATCTGGGTTTATCTCGCCACCTCACCACTGCTGGGCCTGGCCCTCACCCTGCTGGCCTACCAGGCCGCCCTGCATATCCATCAGCGCTCCGGCAACCATCCCCTCGCCAACCCGGTGCTGCTGGCTGTGGCTTTCCTGATCCTGCTGCTGCAGCTCACCGGCACGCCTTACCAGACCTATTTCGATGGGGCCCAGTTCGTGCACTTCCTCCTGGGACCAGCCACCGTGGCCCTGGCCATCCCCCTGCACGCCCAGTTCCGCAAGGTGAAGGCCATGCTCCTGCCGCTTTTGGCCGCCCTGCTAGCCGGCTCCCTCACCGCCATTGTCTCGGCCATGGCCATCGGCAAGTGGATGGGGGCCAGCCCGGCCTCCATTCTTTCGCTCGCCCCCAAATCGGTGACGACCCCCATCGCCATGGGCATCGCCGAAGGCATTGGCGGCATTCCCTCCCTGACGGCCGGCCTGGTCATCGTCACTGGCATCTTCGGCGCCGTGGTATACCGCTACCTGTTCACACTGATGCGGGTGCGGGACCCGGCCGCACAGGGCTTCGCCATCGGTCTGGCCGCCCACGGCATCGGCACAGCCCGGGCCATGCAGGTGGACCAGCAGACCGGCGCCTTCGCCGCCCTGGCCATGAGCTTGAACGGCCTGCTCACGGCCCTGCTGATCCCGCTCCTGCTCCCCCTGATCAGAGCTTTCCTGTGATGAATCCCCAAGGCGCGGGCCGGCGCCCACCCAAGGCAGAGGCACAGCCCGCTGCTCCCGGCAGACCCCGCCAAAGAAAAAACGCTGCCCCCCTCACCCGGGCAAGCCTTCGCGCCTTTGCCTTGCCGCGTCTTTTGCGGGAACAGACCTCCCGGTCAGCCGCCCGTTTCCCGTTCCATGAGAATGGACACAACAGGGTCGGTTCCCCCGGCCTGCCTTAATCGGCATAATCACCTCTTCATACCAACAATAATCACCCTGGGAGGAGTGAGACATGCGTCTCAATTCCAAGATCACGCTATTTTTCCTGGCCATCTCCGCGGCCCTGATCGCCGTGCTGGTGGCCATCAGCCTGTATGCGTTCCGCAGCTTTTCCATCGCCACCGCCACCGAGCACATCCGCACGGCAGCCGAAATCGTGCGGGTTCACCTGACCGAGGCCATGATCACCGGCGTGATCGACCAGCGCCAGCAATTCCTCAAACGGCTGACGGAAGTGCAGGGCCTCAAGTCCGCCTACGTGATCCGTTCGCCCCTGGTGGACCAGCAGTTCGGCAAGGTGAGCAGGGGGGAGGTCCCCCCGGACGACATCGAGCTGCAGGTCTTGCAGGATGGCAAACCTCAGTTCCGGGTGATCGAGAACGGCGACGACCTGATCTTCCGCGGCACCATTCCCTACGTGGCCAACGCCCGTGGTATGCCCAACTGCCTCCAGTGCCACCAGGTGCGGGATGGCGACGTGCTCGGGGCGGTGACCATGACCATGTCCATCGCCCCCCTGCGCCAGCAGGCCATTCTCACCGTGGCCGGCATCGTCGGTGCCGTGACCCTGTTCGTGCTGCTCCTGTTCGTGCTGCTGCGCCATCTGCTGCGCCCCATTTCCGACACGGCCAATGCCGTCGAGGCGGTGGTGCACCAGGCCATCGAGGGCAACTTCAAGGGCCAGGTGAACAAGCAGACCGAAGACGAGATCGGTCAGATCGCCACCGACATGAACCGGCTGCTGGAATTCCTCGACAAGGGTCTGAACCGCATCGGCCGCGACGTGGCCCAGCTCACGGGCCGGGCCCCCAAGCCCGGGGAGAACCTGCTTTCGGCCACCATCGACATGGTGGAGGGCCTGACCAAGGCCTCCCATTTCAAGCAGGCCATCGAGGAAGACGAAGCCAAGATCGAGATCTACCAGCGCCTGGCCACCACTTTCCAGGACGAGTTCAGGCTCAACGAGTTCTCCATCTATGAGGTGGCGAGCAACAAGAACGAGATGAGCACCATCATCGTGGACGGCACCCTGAACGCCCCCTGCCGCTGGTGCAATCCCCAGATTCTCGACCGTCCGGAAACCTGCCGGGCGCGCCGCACCGGGCATCTGGTGGACGGCATCGTCCAGCCCGACATCTGCTACGCCTTCAACCAGAGCGCCCAGGGCGAGGAACGCGGCTACCTGTGTTTCCCCATCATCCAGTCCGGGGTGGTGGGCAGCGTCGTGCAACTGGTGGTCAGGGACGAGGACAAGGAGCGCATCCAGGCCGCACTGCCCTACATCCAGGTCTACCTGCGCGAGGCCGCCCCGGTGCTGGAAGCACGCCGCCTCATGGAGACCCTGAAGGAATCCACCCTGCGCGATCCCATGACCGGCCTCAACAACCGCCGTTTCCTGGAAGAGTATGTGGAAACCCTGGTGGCCAACGTGCGCCGCAAGCGCAGCCATCTCGCCATCCTGATGCTGGACCTGGACTATTTCAAGATGGTCAACGACACCTACGGCCACGATGCGGGGGACAGCGTGCTCAAGGCCATTTCCCAGGTCATGAAACAGTCGGTGCGAGCATCGGACATGGTGATCCGTTACGGCGGCGAGGAGTTCCTGATCGTGCTGCAGGACAGCTGCGGCGACCATGCCTTCCAGGTGGCCGAGAACATCCGCCAGACCGTCGAGAAGCTGCGCATCAACGTAGGCGGCACCGTGCTGCAGAAGACCATTTCCATTGGCCTGGCCGATTACCCGGATGACAGCGACACCTTCTGGCAGACCGTCAAGTTCGCCGACGTCGCCTTGTACCGGGCCAAGGAAAGCGGCCGCAACCGGGTGGTGCGCTTCGATCCGGAGATGTGGACGGACAAGCACGAGTACTGACCCCATGCCGTTGCACCGCCTCCTGTCCCTCCTCCTTGCCGGGTTCTGCCTGGCGTCGGCCGGCAAGCTCATGGCCCAGACCGGCGTGGAAGTGGACAAGCCCTCCGCCCTGCGCAAGCTGGTTCCCGCCGCCGAACTGGAACGCCAGGCCAGCCAGGAGTACCGGCAACTGCTCGAGCAAGCCCGGGCCAAGGGTGCCCTGGCCCCGCCCGGCCATCCCCAGCTCCAGCGCCTGCGGAGCATCGCCCAGCGGCTCATCCCCCACGCCGGCCGCTTCAACCGGGATGCGGCCCGCTGGAAATGGGAGGTGAACCTGATCGGCTCGAAGCAGATCAACGCCTTTTGCATGCCAGGGGGCAAGATCGCCTTCTACACGGGCCTGGTGGAAGGGCTCAGGCTCACGGACGACGAGATCGCCATGGTGATGGGACACGAGATGGCTCACGCCCTGCGGGAACACGCCCGGGAACGCATCGCCAAGTCCCAGCTCACGCAGCTGGGTGCCGGACTGCTGGGCAGCTTCATCGGCGACGGCCGCTATGCCCAGGCCTTCCGCTTCGGGGGGGACATGCTGACCCTCAAGTTCTCCCGTGACGATGAAACGGAGGCCGACGTGGTGGGCCTGGATCTGGCCGCCCGTGCTGGCTTCGACCCCCGCGCCGGCATCACCCTGTGGCAGAAAATGCAGAAGGCCAGCCAGGGAGGCGGCATCCCCTGGTTCTCCAGCCACCCCTCGGGCGAAAACCGCATCGAGGAAATCGAGAAGCAGCTACCCAAGGTCCTGCCCCTCTACGAAGGGGCCCGCTCCCGCGGCACGCCCTGACCCGGCCCGGCGGCTGCCCGGCCGGGCCCGGGCAGGATAGAATGCCGGCCTCCGCCCGACCCTGCCCGCCCCGCCATGCCCCAGGCCCCCGCCGCCTCCCTCCCGGAAACTCCCGCCACCTACCGTCAGGTGGCCAGCGCCGCCTGTTTCGGCACCTTCCTCGAGTGGTACGACTTCCTCACCTTTGCCGCTCTGGCCTCCCATCTGGCGCAGATCTTCTTTCCCCAGACCGATCCGGTGGCGGCCCTGCTGGCCAGCCTCGCCACCTTCGGCGTCGGCATGGTGGTGCGCCCCCTGGGGGCCGCCCTGTTCGGCTCCCTCGGGGACCGGATCGGCCGCCGCACCGTGTTCATGATCACCATCGCCCTGATGGGCGGCGCCACCTTCCTCGTAGGGCTGCTGCCCACCTACGCCCAGGCGGGGCTGCTGGCCCCGGCCCTGCTGGTGCTGCTGCGCCTGGCCCAGGGACTGGCCGTGGGCGGCGAAATCGGCGGGGCCGCCGTCTACCTCACCGAGCACGCCCCTGCCGACAAGCGCGGCGCCTATACCAGTGTGCTGCAGCTCATGGGCCCCCTGGGCATGATGGCCTCCACCGCCCAGGTGGTGCTCCTGCAGGGCTGGCTGAGCCCGGAAGCGTTCGCAGCCTGGGGCTGGCGGGTGCCCTTCCTGATTTCCCTGGTGCTGCTCGTGGTGTCCATCCGCAGCCGCATGAACCTGCACGAGTCGCCGGTTTTCCAGCAGTTGCGGGCCCAGCGGGCGGTGAGCCGGACTCCCCTGCGGGAATGCTTCCGGGACCGGCGCACCCTGGGCCGCATGGGGCTGCTGTTCTTCTGCATCTCCTCCGGGGGATCGCTACTGTTCTTCTCGTCCCAGGTCTACACCGGCATCTTCCTCAAGACCGTGGTCGGGCTCGATGCGACCCGGGCGGGCTTGCTCGTGCTGCTGTCCACCCTGGCCCTGTTCCCGCTCACCATCGGTGCCGGCTGGCTCTCGGACCGGATCGGCCGGCGCCGGGTACTGCTCGCCGGCCTGGCCCTGGGCGTGGTCGGCCTGCTGCCGGTGTTCATGGGCCTAGAGCACTTCGGCAACCCGGCCCGGCAACAGCCGGAAATGGTGCTGCTGCTCCTGCTCGTACCGGTACTGGCCCTGGCCTGCGTCACCGGGCCCCAGACCGCGGTGCTGGCGGAACTCTTCCCCGCCCGCACCCGCTATTCCGCCGTGGCCCTGCCCCACAATCTGGCCGCCGGCTGGATCGGTGGGCTTTCGCCCTTCATGGTCACCCTGCTGTCGAACTGGAGCGGCCACCCCCTGGCCGGGCTCTGGTATCCGGTTGCCATCCTGAGCGTGGGGCTGCTGGTAGGCCTGCGCTTCCTGCCAGAAACCCGGGACACGGTGCTGAACGACTAGCGCAGTTCCCCGCAGGGCGGCGCTCACTGGCGCGCCGGCAGCTTGTTCGGTGCCCGGGGCGGCAACCTGTAGGGCCCGGGATTCTGGACCACCCGCGCGCCCTGCTGTCGGGGACTGGCGCGCCGGGCGGTGATCTCCAGGGCGGTGGAACGGGGCGGCAAGGCTTCCTGGCTGAGGCTGGCCTTGGCATACCGGGCTCGCAGGGCAGCGATGTTGCGGTCGATCTCCTCCACGGACAAGCCCTTGGCCACCAACTGCCGGCGCGACTGGATCAGCCGGTCCAGCTCCGGCGGCGCCATTTCGGAGCGCCAGTCCTGGCCCCAGGACTCCTTGGGCTTGTTGGCTGCCGCGATGAACTCCTCGGGACTGCCAATCAGCCGCGCCACACCGATCTGGTTGAAGCGCATGGCCCATTCCATGGCGCCATCTCCCCAGTCATTGCGCAGCTCCTTGTTGGCGCCCCGCTCGATCAACAGCCGGGCCACCTCGGGCTTGCCATCGTAGATGGCCATCATCAGGGGGGTGGAGCCGTTCGGGCTGCGGGCATCGATGTGGGCGCCCTTTTCCAGCAGGTGGCTCACCAGCTCCCGGTGCCCGGAAAAGGCGGCGTAATGCAGGGCCGACCACTGTCCCGGAGCCCGGTTGAGCTGGGCGCCCCGCTCCAGCAGCCAGTCTACGATCTGTCGATTGCCCTTCCAGGCCGCCAGCAACAGGGCCTGCTCCCCGGCATGATTGACCAGGTTCACGTCGGCACCCCGACGGTAGAACAACTCCATCAGGGCCAGGTTGCCCTCCCAAGCACCGATCATCAGGCCGCTGCCCACCCGATCCGCCATGTAGTCAGGATGCAGGCCCTGGTCCAGCCACTTCCTGGCCTGCTCCAGATCCCCCAGTTCCATGGCCACCCCGAAGCGGGCAGGATCGGGTGGAGTAAAATCCGGCGCAACCTGGCCGCTGGTGTGCAGCACCTGCTGCCGGACCCCGGGGGATTCCGCCCGGACGGCCATCCCCGGCAGGAACAGCAGGGCTGCCAGGATGGCCGGAAGCGCGGATTGTTTGAATGACTGCTTAGCTTGCATGCCGAAACCTCATGAACCGAACTTGCCCGGACCCCCTCCAGCGCCCAGACAGAAATGCGCGCTGATTTTCGCATGAAGCAGTCCGATACACCCTTCTTCCTGTCCCTGGTCGCCTCCCTGGCCCTGCACGGCGCCGGCCTGATCGGCCTGCCACGCCAGGAAGCCCCGGCAGCGGCCACGCCCCGTCCGGCCCTGCACGCCACCCTGGCCCCCCAGCCTGCCGCCCTGCCGCCGCCTCTACCCGAACTGCACCTGGACCCGCCCGAACCGGCAGCCCCTGAACCACCTCCGGCCTCGCCCCGGAAGGAGCGCCCATTGCGCAAGGCCCCGGCCGGCGGCCCGCCCCCGGGCGAGGCCCCCCTGGCCCGGGAAGCCCGGCGGCAGATCGCCAGGCTGGCCTCCCGGGGGGATTTCTACCCTCTGGAAGCCATCCACCAGGGCCTGGAGGGAGAGGCCTGGGTACAGATCTTCCTCGATGCGGATGGCCACGTGATCGCGGCCCGCATCGACCGGAGCAGTGGCCACGCTCTGCTCGACCAGGCCGCCCTGAGGGCAGCCCGGGCCCTGCGCAGCCTGCCTGCCGACGGGTTGGAAGAAGCAGTGCTGCCCGTCCGGTTCCGGCTCGAATGAGCCAAAGCCACGGTGCTACAATGCCAGCCGGTTCCTTTCTCCCGCCCGCCATGCGCCTTTTATCCTCGCTTGCCCTGGCCTCGATCCTGGGGCTTGGACTCCCGGCCTGCAGCAGCCGCCCCCCGGTTCATGCCGCTACGGGACAGCCCCATGCCACCCACAGCGAGGCGCCCCTGGCCGGCAACTTTCCCGCCGTAATCCAGCCCAAGCTCCAGGCCGGCCAGCACTGGCAGGCCATCGCCCAGGACGCGGCCCGGAACCTGGCCCAACACCTGGGCCGCAGCCAGCGCTGCGGCCAGGGCATCCATCCCTGCCGGCCCGTGCATGTGGCGGAACCCCAGACTCCGACCGAATTTTCCCGCGCCTTCATCAACGCCCTGATCACGGCCCTGGTGCAGCAGGGCATGAATGTCTCCCGGGCGCCCGAAGCGGCGCTGATCCTACATCTGGATGTCCAGACCGTGCAGTTCTCCTCCAACCGGCCCCAGTACCGCCACGCCGGGGTGGCCCGGGAACTGGGCCCGGGCATCTGGGCCCTGCAGGATGTGGCGGTGATGGCCGGCCAGACCCCGGCCCAGCCGCCCGAAGCCGATGCCCTGCACTGGTTCCGCACCGAATTCGCCGTGGGCGCCACGCCCCGGACGGAAATCGTGCTCACCCTCTCGGTCATGGATGGCATCCGCTACGCCGCCCGCAGCACCAACGTTTATTACGTGGCGGAATCCGACCTGCAGCTCTACAACCAGGAAATCTGCTCGACGATCCGCCCCTGCCCGGAAAAGGCCGCCAGCGACAACGGCCGCCCGCTCCTGCCCGCCAGGAAGGCCACCCTGTCCATCACCGGCGACTGCCCCCTGGACCAGCCCTGCTGCCCCCCCAACAAGGTGTGCCCGACATCCCCATGAAACGCCGCGCCCTGCTCACCGCCGGTGCCGCCAGCCTGCTGCTGGCAGCCTGCACCGTCCGCCGCCTGCCCAGCTACGCCGCCGCATCCTATGAGAGCGTCGCCCAGAGCGAACTGATCGCCGCCAGCTACCGCGCTGCCGACGCCCTGCTGGCCCAGGCCGGCCGGCAGCTTGCGCCCCAGCACCCGGTCATCGTCGCCACCTTGGTCAACATCAATGCCCTGGAAGAATCCTCGCCCCTGGGCCGCCTGATTTCCGAACAGGTAAGTGCCCGCCTGGCGCAGCAGGGCCACCGGGTGGTGGAATTGAAGGTCCGCCAGAAGCTCTACATGAAGCGGAACGAGGGAGAACTGATGCTGACCCGGGAAATCCGCGACATTGCCCGGCAGCAGGACGCCCAGGCCCTGGTGCTCGGCACCTATGCCGAGGGGGCCGACCGGGTCTTCATCAACCTCAAGCTGACCCAGATCGAGACCAACATCGCCCTGGCGGCCGTGGACTATGCCCTGCCCCTGGACCTGAACGTGCGCAGCCTGCTGCGCCGGCCCCAGGACGACTGAACCCGCCTCTGCGGCCTGCACCGCGCACGCCGCCATGAAAAAACCACGCCCGGGAGCGTGGTTTTCTTGCAGCGCCGGAGTCCCGGGGCCGGGTCAGGCGACGCAATCCACGTGGTAACGCCCCTCGCCATCCTTCACCAGGCCGTGCACGTCGGTCTCGAAACCGGGGAAGCGCTGGTTGAAATCCCGGGCGAACTGCAAATAGCGCATGATGGTGCGGTTGAAGCGCTCCCCCGGAATCAAGAGGGGAATGCCCGGCGGATAGGGCGTGAGCAACACGGCGGTGATGCGGCCCTCCAGGTCGTCGATGGCGACCCGCTCGATCTCCCGGTGGGCCATCTTGGCGAAGGCGTCGGCAGGACGCATGGCAGGTTCCATGTCGGACAGGTACATCTCGGTGGTCAGGCGCGCCACATCGTTTTCCTTGTAGACCGCGTGGATCTGCTTGCACAGGTCCCGGAGACCGACCCGCTCGTAGCAGGGATGCTTGGCGACGAACTCGGGCAGCACCTTCCACAGGGGCTGGTTCTTGTCGTAGTCGTCCTTGAACTGCTGCAGGGCCGTCACCAAAGTGTTCCAGCGGCCCTTGGTGATGCCGATGGTAAACATGATGAAGAAGCTGTAGAGGCCGCACTTCTCGACGATGACGCCATGTTCGGCCAGGTATTTGGTGACGATGGCGGCGGGGATGCCGCGCTCGGCGAACTCGCCGGACACGTCCAGGCCCGGCGTGATGATGGTGGCCTTGATCGGGTCGAGCATGTTGAAACCTTCGGCCAGATTGCCGAAGCCGTGCCAGCGCTCGCCGGGTTTGAGCATCCAGGCGTCGCGCTCCTCGATACCCTCTTCGGACAGGTCGTCCGGCCCCCAGACCTTGAACCACCAGTCGGCCCCCCATTCCTGGTCCACCTTGCGCATGGCGCGGCGGAAATCCAGGGCCTCCATGATGGATTCCTCCACCAGGGCCTTGCCCCCCGGCTCCTCCATCATGGCCGCCGCCACGTCACAGGAGGCGATGATGGAGTACTGGGGCGAGGTGGAGGTGTGCATCAGGTAGGCTTCGTTGAACACGTCCCGGTCGAGGCGGTTGTTCTCGGCGTCCTGCACCAGGATCTGGGAGGCCTGGGAGAGCCCCGCCAAGAGCTTGTGGGTGGACTGGGTGGAGAACACCATGGATTCCTGGCAGCGGGGCCGGTCGGCGCCGATGGCGTGGTAGTCGCCGTAGAAGTCGTGGAACGCGGCATGGGGCAGCCAGGCCTCGTCGAAGTGCAGGGTATCCACCTTGCCGTCCAGCTCGGCCTTGATGGCCTCGACGTTGTAGAGCACGCCGTCGTAGGTGGACTGGGTGATGGTCAGCACCCGGGGCTTGCCCTTGGCCTCCTTGGCGAAGGGGTGGGCGGCAATCTTCTTCTGGATGTTCTCCCAGGCGAACTCTTCCTTCGGGATCGGGCCGATGATGCCGTAGTTGTTGCGGGTGGGCATCAGGAACACGGGGATCGCCCCGGTCATCATGATGGCGTGCAGGATGGACTTGTGGCAGTTGCGGTCCACCAGCACGATGTCCCCCGGCGCCACGGTGGAATGCCAGACGATCTTGTTGGAGGTGGAGGTGCCGTTGGTGACGAAGAACAGGTGGTCGGCATTGAAGATGCGCGCCGCATTTCTTTCGGATGCCGCCACGGGGCCGGTGTGATCGAGCAGTTGCCCCAGTTCCTCCACGGCGTTGCAGACATCGGCGCGCAGCATGTTCTCGCCGAAAAACTGGTGGAACATCTGCCCCACCGGGCTCTTCAGGAAGGCGACGCCGCCCGAGTGGCCGGGACAGTGCCAGGAGTAGGAACCGTCCGCCGCATAGTGGGTCAGGGCCCGGAAGAAGGGAGGCGGCAGGGAATCCAGATAGGCCTTGGCCTCGCGCACCACATAGCGGGCAATGAACTCGGGCGTGTCCTCATACATGTGGATGAAGCCGTGCAGCTCCCGCAGTACGTCGTTGGGAATATGGCGGCTGGTACGGGTTTCCCCGTGCAGGAAGATCGGGATGTCCGTGTTCCGGTGGCGGATCTCCTGGACGAAGGCACGCAGTTCGGCGATGGTTTCCTCGGGCTCCAGGACCAGTTCCTCGTCGTCGATGGACAGGATGAAGGCGGAGCCCCGGCTCTGCTGCTGGGCGAAGGAGGTCAGGTCGCCGTAGCTGGTCACCCCCAGCACCTCCAGCCCCTCCTTCTCGATGGCGGCCGCCAGGGCCCGGATGCCAAGACCCGAGGCGTTCTCGGAACGAAAATCTTCGTCAATGATGATGACGGGAAAGTGAAAGCGCATGGCAAAGCCCTCGGAGTGCAGGCGTTGAAAGGAAGATCGCGGAGCGGGACGGGTGGCTCATGGAAAACCCGATTGTCGTCCCGCCGGATGAAAGCAGGATGAAAGCCTCAGATCTTGGGCAGGGTGACGCCCACCTGCCCCTGGTACTTGCCGCCCCGGTCCTTGTAGGAGGTTTCGCAGACCTCGTCGGACTCGAAGAACAGCACCTGGGCGCAACCCTCGCCAGCGTAGATCTTGGCTGGCAGGGGGGTGGTGTTGGAGAACTCCAGGGTGACGTAGCCTTCCCACTCGGGTTCGAAGGGAGTGACGTTCACGATGATGCCGCAGCGGGCATAGGTGCTCTTGCCAAGACAGACGGTGAGGACGTTCCTGGGAATGCGGAAATACTCGACGGTGCGGGCCAGGGCGAAGGAGTTGGGCGGGATGATGCAGACGTCCGACTCGACCTCCACAAAGGACTTGGGATCGAAGTTCTTGGGATCCACCACCGTGGAATTGATGTTGGTAAACACCTTGAATTCCGGTGCGCAGCGGATGTCATAGCCATAACTGGAGGTGCCGTAGGAGACGATTTTCTGGCCATTGACCTCGCGCACCAGGCTGGGCTCGAAGGGCTCGATCATGCCGTGCTGCTCCGCCATCCGGCGTATCCACTTGTCTGACTTGATGGCCATGATGAAAGACGTCCTGCCACAAAAAACAAAGGCGGGATTTTACCCGCCTTTGCTGCAAAAAGAGCGAAAGAATCAGTTGTTCTGGATGACGATGTTGGGGAAACGGGAACTCATGTCCTTGGCCCGCTCGGCCACCTTGACCGCGACCCGGCGGGCGATGCCCCGGTAGATTTCGGCCGCCCGGGAATCGGGGGCGCCGACCACCGTCGGCCTGCCCCCGTCGGCCAACTCGCGGATCTGGATATCCAAAGGGAGGCTACCCAGGAATTCGGTGCCGTAGTCCGCGCACATCTTCTCGGCCCCGCCCTCGCCGAAGATATGTTCCGCATGGCCGCAACGGGAACACACGTGAATGCTCATGTTCTCGACGATGCCGAGAATGGGGATCCCCACCTTCTCGAACATCTTGAGACCCTTGCGCGCATCGATCAAGGCAATGTCTTGCGGCGTGGTGACGATCACGGCACCGGTCACCGGCACCTTCTGGGACATGGAGAGCTGCACGTCGCCGGTACCCGGCGGCATGTCCACCACCAGGTAATCCAGGTCCTTCCAGTTGGTCTCGTGGAGGAGCTGATCCAGGGCCTGGGCGACCATGGGGCCGCGCCAGACCATGGGGGTATCCACATCCACCATGAAGCCGATGGACATGGCCTGGATGCCGTAGGCCTCCAGGGGCTCCATGCTCTGGTTGTCGAGGGAAACGGGCTGCTGCCCCACCAGGCCCAGCATCTGCGGCTGGGAAGGGCCGTAGATGTCCGCATCCAGAATGCCTACCCGGGCACCTTCATCGGCCAGGGCCAGAGCCAGGTTCACGGCGGTGGTGCTCTTGCCCACCCCGCCCTTGCCGGAAGCCACGGCGATGATGTTCTTCACCCCGGGCAGGAGCTTCACGCCCCGCTGCACCGTATGGGCGACAATTTTGCTGTAGACATGGGCGGAAACCTTGCCCACCCCGGGAATGGCGCGGATGGCGGCGATGACGGCCTGGCGGAGGGAATCCACCTGGGTCCGGGCCGGGTAGCCCAGTTCCACGTCGAGACTCACGTCCGCCCCATCCAGCCTGATGTTGCGGGCGGCCTTGCTGCTGATGAAATCCTTGCCCGTGTTCGGGTCGGTGATGGCCTGCAGGGCGGCTTGCACAGCCTCGAGGGATACTGCCATGATCTGCTCTCCGTATCTGAATGGGTGGGGGACGGTTAAATCCGACTTGTTCACTCAAGTTTAACCTTAAAACCTCAGTTAAACCACAGAGGCACAGAGACGCCGAGGAAAAACAAAGACTTGTCCTGGAGGGCCAGGTCACTTTCTGGGTGCGCGTGGAAGAAAATGCAAGCCATTGTTTTTTTTGAAACTCTCTGTGTCTTTGTGTCTCTGTGGTGAGGTTTTTAGGATCAGAACAAAGGGGGCGCAAGCCCCCTTTTTCATTCCTGGGCCATCA
>DDKS01000016.1 GCA_002340095.1 Betaproteobacteria bacterium UBA2592 | reverse complement strand
GACCCCGTCCCCTACTCGATGCGTTTCCAGGGAATACTGCGGGCCCCGAAGGCACCCGCAGTGGGAGATGAAGGGAATTACTGGGCCGGCGTTTCGGCAGGAGCGGCAGTTGCTTCGGCAGCAACGGCCTTCATGGACAGCTTGACCCGGCCGCGGTCATCGGTTTCCAGCACCTTGACGCGCACGACCTGACCTTCCTTCAGGTAATCCTCCACCTTGTTCACCCGCTCCTGAGCGATCTGGGAGATGTGCAGCAGGCCGTCCTTGCCGGGCAGCACGCTGACGATGGCACCGAAATCGAGGAGCTTCAGCACGGTGCCTTCATAGACCTTGCCGACTTCCACCTCGGCGGTGATGGCGTCGATCCTGGCGCGGGCCGCTGCAGCCGCCTCGCCGGAGGTGGCGGCGATGGTGATGGTGCCATCGTCCTGGATGTCGATGGTGGTGCCGGTTTCCTCGGTGATGCTGCGGATCACGGCGCCCCCCTTGCCGATCACGTCACGAATCTTTTCCGGATTGATCTTGAAGGTGTAGAGGCGAGGGGCGTAGACAGACATTTCTTCCCGATGGCCGGACATGGAGCTTTCCATGATTCCCAGGATGTGCATCCGGGCCTCGTTGGCTTGAGCCAGAGCGATGGCCATGATTTCCTTGGTGATACCCTGAATCTTGATGTCCATCTGCAGGGCAGTCACGCCGCTACGGGTACCGGCCACCTTGAAGTCCATGTCACCCAGGTGGTCTTCGTCACCCAGGATGTCGGTCAGCACGGCGAAGCGGTTGCCCTCCTTGATCAGCCCCATGGCGATGCCGGCCACGTGGGCCTTGAGGGGCACGCCGGCGTCCATCAGGGCCAGGGAGCCGCCGCAGACGGAGGCCATGGAGGAGGAACCGTTGGATTCGGTGATCTCGGACACCACGCGCATGGAGTAGGAGAAGTCCTCGGCCTTGGGCAGTACGGCCAGCAGGGCGCGCTTGGCCAGGCGGCCATGGCCGATTTCCCGACGTTTGGGCGAGCCGACACGGCCGCATTCGCCCGTAGCGAAGGGGGGCATGTTGTAATGGAGCATGAAACGCTCGCGGTACTCGCCGCCCAGGGCGTCGATGATCTGCTCGTCCCGGTTGGTACCCAGGGTAGCCACCACCAGAGCCTGGGTCTCGCCGCGGGTAAACAGGGCCGAACCGTGGGTGCGGGGCAGCACGCCGTGGCGGATGCTGATGGGACGCACGGTACGGGTGTCGCGACCGTCGATGCGAGGTGCGCCGGAAAGGATGCGGCCGCGCACGATGGCGGCTTCCATGGCAAAGAAGTAGTCGGCCACCACAGCTTCATCGGCGGCGTTCTCGCCCTCGCACAGGGCAGCCATCACGTCCGCCTTGATTTCCTTCACCTGCTGGCTGCGCAGCTGCTTGCTGGTGATGTTGTAGGCCTCTTCCAGACGGGCCTTGGCCAGGGTTTCCAGGCGGGCCATCAGAGCCTCGTCCTTGGCGGGAGGCTGCCAGTCCCACTCGGGTTTGCCGGCCTCTTCCACCAGTTCATTGATGGCGTTGATGGCGACCTGCATCTGCTCATGGCCGAACACCACGGCACCCAGCATCACTTCCTCGGACAATTCCTGGGCTTCAGATTCCACCATCAGCACGGCCGCTTCGGTGCCGGCCACCACCAGATCCAGCTGGCTTTCCTTCAACTGGCTGGCAGAGGGGCTGAGTACGTACCGGCCGTCGATGTAGGCCACGCGGGCAGCGCCGATGGGGCCCATGAAGGGCACGCCGGAGATGGCCAGGGCGGCGGAGGCGCCGATCATGGCAGGGATGTCCGGATCAATCTCGGGATCCAGGGAGAGCACGGTGGCGACGATCTGGACCTCGTTGTAGAAGCCTTCGGGGAACAGAGGGCGGATTGGACGATCGATCAGGCGGGAAGTGAGGATTTCCTTTTCGGATGGACGGCCTTCACGCTTGAAGAAACCGCCGGGAATACGGCCGGCAGCGTAAAACTTTTCCTGATAATCGACGGTCAGGGGGAAGAAGTCCTGACCGGGTTTTGCGGTCTTGGCAGCCACCACGGTGACCAGCACCACGGTTTCTCCCATGCTTACGACAACGGCGCCAGAAGCCTGGCGGGCGACTTCGCCGGTTTCCAGGGTGACTTGCTGCTCACCGTAGGCGAAGGTTTTTTTCACGACATTGAACATATTTTCCTTTCTTCTTTCTCGACTCGACTCAACATTTCATTTGCGCGCAGAATTCTAACTCAGCCGGCAAACAAAAAGAGCGGACCGCCCCATGGCAGACCGCTCCTTGCGACAACAGGGCCGCCAGCGGCCCCGGATGTCATTATTTGCGCAGACCCAGACGCTCGATCAGGGTGCGGTAGGCGTTGATATCCTTGCCTTTCAGATAGTCCAGCAGCTTGCGGCGCTGGCTCACCATGCGCAGCAGACCGCGGCGGGAGTGGTGGTCCTTCTTGTGTTCCTTGAAGTGACCGGTCAGGTCATTGATGCGTGCGGTCAGCAGCGCGATCTGCACTTCGGAGGAACCAGTGTCGCCCTTGGCGCGCTGGAAGTCGGCAACGACTTTTGCCTTTTGTTCGGTGGTGATGGCCATTCAAACTCTCTCTGTAAAAACGGCAAAGCCCCAGTTTGATAGAGCCGTTGCCCGATTGAAAACCACAGCCAGTGGCTGAAGGAAGCTTAGGATTCTAGCAAGGAAACGACCTTTGCTCAAGCAAGCGCTGAAAAATCAGGGGCGCGACAGGACAGTCAGGCGGCGCGGCCACAATTTCCCATCCCGTTTTGCTTCCCCCACCCCCAGCAGGTGCGTGGGTCCATACACCCTGGCCTGGCCGAGCAGGCCATCTGGTGCTGGCACCGGGTTGCCATGACGGAAACGGGCTTCTCCGTCCCCATTCAGCCGGACGGCCGGAAGGCTGGCCAGCAGGGTGTCCACCGGCTTGAGGCGGACCAGGAGTTCCGCTTCGGGCAGGGGCTCCAGTTCCGCCAGGGGGACGGCCCCGTCCAGATCCAGGGGTCCGACCCGGGTGCGGCGCAAGCCGGCCAGGTGGGCGCCACAGCCTAAGGCCTTGCCCAGATCCTCGGCCAGCACCCGGATGTAGGTACCCTTGCTGCAAGTGACCCGCAGGCGGATCAGGGGCAGGTCGCATGTCAACAACTCCAGGGCATGAATGATGACCGGACGCGGCTGGCGCTCCACTTCGAGCCCCTGGCGCGCCAGTTCGTGCAGGGGGAGCCCGTCCCGCTTGAGGGCGGAATACATGGGCGGCACCTGCAGGATGGGGCCGGTGAAACGGGGCAGCAGGGCCAGGATGTCAGCTTCGCTGCAATTGACCGGGGCGGTGTCGAGTACCTTCCCTTCCCGGTCCCCGGTATCGGTGCGGCTTCCGAGGCAGACCAGGGCCTCGTAGGTCTTGTCCGCATCGAGCAGATCGGCGGAAAACTTGGTGGCCTCGCCAAAACAGAGGGGGAGCAGGCCGGTCGCCATGGGATCGAGGGTGCCGGTATGCCCGCCCTTGGCCGCCGAAAACAGCCGGCGTACCTTCTGCAAGGCCTCGTTGGAGGTCATGCCCTCGGGTTTGTCGAGCAACAAAACCCCATCCACCTGTTTCCAGGCGCGTCTGAACTGCATGCTGGAAGGCCTCAGTGGCGGGTGGGTTCGCCACCTTCGAGGCCATGCACGTGGCCCTGCGCGATTTCCTCGTCGCTGGCTGGACGCACGGCAGTGATCGTGCACTTGAACACCAGGGCCATGCCGGCCAGGGGATGGTTGCCGTCGAGCACCACCTTGTCGTCGGCGATGTCGGTGACCCGGTAGATGATGAACTCGTCCTCATCGGCGCCCTGGGGGGCGCCTTCGAATTGCATGCCCACTTCCAGTTCCTTGGGGAAATCCTTGCGGGACTCCACCTGGACCAGTCCGGCATCGTATTCGCCGAAGGCCTCGTCGGGCTGCAGCTTGATGGTGACGCTCTCGCCCACGCGCTTGCCCTGCAGGGCTTCCTCGATCTTGGGGAAGATGTCGTCGTAGCCGCCGTGCAGGTAAACCAGGGCGTCGCGCCCTTCGTCCACCACCGCGCCATCGGGGTCGGTCACGTTGTAGTCCAGGGTCACGACGGTATTCTTGACGACTTGAGTGCTCATGTTGGGTTCCTTGTTGGATGCGGCCGTGCCACTGGGTGAGGGAATGTGCTGGTGTTGCTTCTGGAAACAACTTGCCAAACTGCCGTCGCCCTGCTTGAGGTATAAAAGCGGGGAAACGCCGAGGATTTTAGCAATCTATCGATCAAACCCCAAAAAAAGGATCTGCCATGCGCCCTGCCCTCGCCCTGCCTGCCCTGCTTTCTTTCCTGCTCTTGTCCCAGGCCGGCTGGGCTGGTTCTCTCATCGAAATTTCGGCAGAAGCCAGCCGGCCGGCCGCCAATGACCTGGTGCGGGCCACCTTGTTCGCCGAGGCCAGCGGCCCGACCCCGAAGCATCTGTCGGCGAAGATCAACACGCTGATGGCCGAGGCCCTGCGCATCAGCAAGGGCCAGGGGGGCATCAAGGCCCAAAGCGGTGATACCCGCACCTATCCGGTCTATGGCAGGAATGGCCAGATCGAATCCTGGCGCATGCGTTCCGAACTGGTGCTCGAATCCCGGGACGCGGACAGAATTTCGGAAGTGGTGGGCCGGCTGCAGGAGAATCTGGGCGTGGCCAGCCTGCAGTTCATGCCCGCTCCGGAAACCCAGAAGCAGGCGGAAGCGCAGGCAATTCGGGACGCCATCGCCGCCTTCCAGGCCCGTGCCGACCTGGTCGGAGAAACCCTGGGCAAGTCCTATAGGATCAAGCAGATGAGCATCAATACCAGCGGCATGCACCGTCCCCCCGTTCTCTACCGCAAGGCGGCCCCGATGATGGCCGAGGCAGCGGCTCCCATGCCGATGGAGGCGGGTGAAAGCGATGTGCAGGTCCAGGTCAGCGGCCAGATCGAACTGGCGGACTGAAATATCCCGTAACAACCTCTGGAGGCCGGTTGCCGGCCTCTTGGCTATACTCAGCCGCCCCTGTCCTACCTGCTACCTGATGACCGGCTTCATGCCCAAGCTGCCCGCCACTCCCCTGCCCCTCGCCCTGCTCTGCCTCGCCTGTGTGAGCGGAGGCAGCCATGGAGCGCCAGACCCGTTCAGCCTGGACACCCGGATACCCGCCCCCCGCCCCCTCGATCAGGAGCCAGTGCAAGCCCCCTGCTTGCCCCCGGCCAGCGACACGGCGCTGACCCTGGCCCAGGTGGTGGACGAAGCCCTGTGCCATCACCCCCAGACCCGCGAAGCCTGGGCCAATGCCCGGGTGCAAGCCAACCTTGCCGGCGTGGCCCGGGGCGCCTACCTGCCCACCTTGAACGCTGCCCTGGGTGCGGGCCGGCGCCATCAGGAAGTGGCCGGCAAGCGTGACGACCAGCGCCAGGAAACGGCCAGTCTCAACTTTTCCTACCTGCTCTACGATTTCGGAGGCCGGGCCGCCAGCCTGGACAGCAGCCAGCAGCTGCTCGAAGCCCTGCTCGCCACCGAGGATGCCACCCGCCAGCGCGTCTTCCTCAATGCCCTCCAGGCCTATTACCAGGTCCATGCCACGGAAGCGGCGGTGCAGGCAGCCCGGGAATCGGAACAGGCGGCCCGGGAAAGTTTCAAGGCGGCCGAGGCGCGCTACCTGGCTGGCACCGCCACACCCGCCGACCGACTTCAGGCCCAGACTGCCTTTTCCCAGGCCACTCTCGCGCGCATCAGGGCCGAAGGCAGCCTCCGCAACGCCCAGGGTGCCCTGGCTCATGCCATGGGAAGAGATGCCCACGTCCCCGTGCGCCTGGCACCCATCCAGATCGACTTCCCGGAGCCGCATTTCGAAGCCGATCTTGCAGCCTTGGTGGCCCAGGCCAAGGCCCGTCGCCCCGACCTGCAAGCGGCAGAAGCCCGCTACCAGGCGGCCCGATCCGATGTGGCGGCCGCCCGGGCTGCCGGCATGCCGTCCCTCAGTCTGGGCATCACCCCCACCTACCAGGCCCTGGACGGAGTCACCAGCAGAACCGGCAGCATCGGACTCACCCTCAGCATTCCCCTGTTTACCGGCTTTGCCGACAGCTACCGGATCCGGGCCGCCGAGGCTCGCCTCGACGCCAGCGCCGCCCAGCGGGAGCAGCTGGCCCAACAGGTCGCCCTGGATGTCTGGCAGGCTTACCAGAATCTGCTCACCGCCACCCACACCCTGCGCACCACTGCCGACCTGCTTGCCAGCGCCCAGGCCTCGGAACAGGTGGCCCTGGGCCGCTACAGGGCGGGGGTAGGCAACATCCTGGACCTGCTCAACGCTCAGAGCGCCCTGGCCAATGCCCGCCTGCAGCGGATCCAGTCCGCCTTCGACTGGCACATTTCCCGGGCCTCCCTGGCCCAGGCCATGGGCCAGATGGACAAACGGCTACTGGATACCGGCCTGTCTGCGCTCCCTGCCCTTTCCCGGAACACCCCATGAAACTCCCCTCCCCCGGATCCCTGTTCAAACCCCTGCCCCTGCTGGTGCTGGCTGTCCTGACTGTGGCCGCCGCCCTATTCTTCTACTGGCAGTCAGATCGGCGTAGCCCCGAGGAGCGTTACCGCCTGGCCCCGGTGGAAACGGGAGAGCTGACCCAGACCGTCTCGGCCAATGGCACCCTCAACCCGGTGACGCTGGTCAATGTGGGCACCCAGGTGTCCGGCCGGGTCCGGACGCTGCATGTGGATTTCAACGACCACGTGCAGAAAGATCAGATTCTGGCCGAGCTTGATGATTCCCTGCTCTCCGCCCAGGCCCGCCAGAGCGAGGCCAGCCTGATCAGCGCCCGGGCCGCCCTGGACCTGGCCCGGGCCAACGAGCAGCGCATGCGCACCCTGTTCGCCCAGGAATATGTTTCCCGCCAGGAGCTGGACCAGGCGGTGCAGGCCCTCAAGGCCGCCCAGGCCCAGCTGCGCCTGGCCCAGGCCCAGTTCGACAAGGACCGGGCCAATCTGGGCTACGCCATCATCCGCTCCCCGGTCTCCGGCGTGGTGGTGGATCGCCAGGTGGATGTGGGCCAGACCGTGGCTGCCAGCTTCCAGACTCCGACCCTGTTCAAGATCGCCCAGGATCTCGCCAAGATGCAGATCGACTCGGCCTTCGCCGAGGCGGATATCGGCAACATCCGGGTCGGCCAGCCGGTGCGCTTTAACGTGGACGCTTTTCCGGACCGGAGCTTCCAGGGCCAGGTCAAGCAGATCCGGCTCAACCCCACCAACACGGCTAATGTGGTGACTTACAACGTGGTGGTGTCCGTGGATAACCCGGAGCAGATCCTACTGCCCGGTATGACCGCCTATGTGAACATCGCGGTGGCCAGGCGGGAAAACGTACTGCTGGTGCCCAATGCGGCCCTGCGTTATCGCCCGGCGGAAAAAAGCGGGGACCGGAAAACAGCGGCGACCGGCACCCCCGGCGGAGTATTGAGCGGCATGTCGCCGCGCCTGGGCCCGCCCCCCTCCGGCACCGGCCAGCGCAACGGCGATCGGCGTGAAACTTCGGGCAGCGGCGGCAAAGGCACCGTGTATGTGCTGCGGGATGGCCAGGTGCTGCCTGTGACCGTCAGCCTGGGTATCACCGACAACCGTAATACCGAAGTGACCGGCGGTGAGCTCAAGGCCGGCGACCGGGTGATCGTCAGCGAAAACCCGGCGGGAGCCTCCCCCGCTTCCGGCAGCAGCCTGCGCATGAGGGCTTTCTGAAATGTCCCTGCCGGTGATCCGGATCACGGACCTGCACAAGGCCTACGAGACCCCGGCCGGTCCCTTTCCCGTGCTCAAGGCCGTGAACCTGGAAATCCAGCCTGGGGAATTCGTGGCCATCATGGGTCCCTCGGGTTCGGGCAAATCCACCTTCATGAACATCCTCGGCTGCCTGGACCGTCCCAGCTCCGGGGTCTATGAACTCGATGGCCGCAGCGTCGCGGCCATGGACAAGGACGAAACCGCCCGGTTACGTAACCAAACCCTGGGTTTCGTGTTCCAGGGCTTCAACCTGCTGCCGCGCATGACGCTGGAAGACAACGTCGCCCTGCCCCTGGTCTACAGCCAGGTGGACAAGGTCCAGCGCCGCGAGCGGGCCCGGGAGCTCCTGGCCAGGGTCGGACTGGAGCAGTACGCCGCCTCCCTGCCCAACCGCATTTCCGGCGGGCAGCAGCAGCGGGTCGCCATTGCCCGGGCGCTGGTGAACCGGCCCCGGCTGATCCTGGCCGATGAGCCCACCGGCAATCTGGACAGCCACACCAGCGAAGAAATCATGGGGCTCTTCAATGAACTGAACCGGGAAGGCATCACCATCGTGCTGGTCACCCATGAACCGGACATCGCCCAGCATGCCCGGCGCCAGGTACGCTTCCTCGACGGCCGCATCGTCCGGGACGAGCCCACCCGCACCGCGGAAGCCATACCGTGCTGAGGGGCATGTTCCACGAAGCCTGGAGCGCCATGGGGGCGAACCGGCTGCGTACCCTGCTCACCATGCTGGGCATGGTGATCGGTGTCGGCGCCGTGGTACTCATGATGGCCGTCGGCCAGGGGGCCCAGTACGCGGTGGCCCAGAGCATCAGCTCCATGGGCAGCAACCTGTTCGTGGTTCTGTCGGGCTTCACCAATACCGGCGGGGTACGCAGCGGTGCCGGCAACGCTCCCACCCTCACCGTGGGCGATGCCCAGGCCATCGCCGATCTGAACGGAGTCGCGGCGGCCGCCCCCTCGCACCAGGGCTCGGCTCAACTCGTGTATGGCGCCAACAACTGGAATGCTTACGTGATCGGCAGCACGCCCGACTATCTGGAAGTGCGTTCATGGCCCCTCGAATCCGGCCATCCTTTCACCGAATCGGACCTGCGCGCTGCCACCCGGGTCGCCCTGATCGGCAAGACAGCCGCCGAAAACCTGTTCGGCCAGGACGATCCGGTAGGAAAAACCCTGCGCATCGGCCAAGCGCCTTATCTGATCCTGGGGGTGCTCGCCGCCAAGGGCCAGAGCCTGGACGGCCGGGACCAGGACGACGTGCTCGTCATTCCCCTCACCACCGCCCAGCGCAAGCTGTTCGGCACGCCCTTCCAGGGCTCGGTGCGGGCCATCATGGTCAAGGCCGAAAGCCCCGAGGTGATGCCCCAGGTGGAAAGCGCCATCGTGGCCCTGCTGCGCCAGCGGCACCGGCTCAGGGAAGGCCAGGAAAACGATTTCAGCGTGCGCAACCTCACGGCCGTGGCCGACTCGGCGGCGGAAACCACCCGGGTCATGTCCTTGCTGCTCGGGGCCATCGCCTCGGTCTCCCTGCTGGTGGGGGGCATCGGCATCATGAACATCATGCTGGTGTCAGTCACCGAACGGACCCGGGAAATCGGCATCCGCATGGCCATCGGCGCCCGGGAGCGGGATATCCTCACCCAGTTCCTCCTCGAAGCCATCCTGATCTCCGTGGCCGGCTGCCTGATCGGCCTGCTGCTGGGCGTGGGCGGCGCCGTGCTCGCCAACCAGCTCACCCACACCCCCGTGGTCATTTCCGGCAGCACCGTGCTGGTCGCCTTCTCGGTGGCCGCCGGCATCGGCATCTTCTTCGGCTATTACCCGGCCCGCAAGGCCGCCCGCCTCGACCCCATCGAAGCCCTGCGTTACCAGTGAACGTAAAAAAGCCCGGCTGTTCCGGCCGGGCTTTTCTTGCAATCCGACTCAATGCCGGCGTGCATGGGCATGGGTCGGGCCGGAAGGCCGGCCGGGCATGTGCCGGAACGTGATGCGGCCCTTGCTCAGGTCGTAGGGCGATAGTTCCAGCGTCACCTTGTCGCCGGCGATGATCTTGATGTGATGTTTCTTCATCTTGCCGGCGCTGTAAGCCACGAGGCCGTGGCCGTTCTCCAGGGTGACGCGGAAACGGGAATCGGGCAGCACCTCATCGACGGTGCCCTGCATTTCGAGGATTTCTTCCTTGGCCATGGCCATCCTTTCCGGATCGGGAAAAGAAAAACCCGGCCTGTGCCGGGTTCGGAGGGAGACAGACCGGGCCTCGCCCGGCGTGCATTCCCGCGTGTCCGATGTTATTCGGGACGGATGTTGGTGGCCTGGGGACCCTTGGGGCCGCTGGTCACGTCGAAGCTGACGCGCTGACCTTCGGTCAGACTCTTGAAGCCCTGGGATTGAATCGCGGAGAAGTGGGCGAAGAGATCGTCACCACCGTTCTCGGGAGAGATGAAGCCGAAGCCCTTGGCGTCGTTGAACCACTTGACAGTACCTGTTGCCATGTCTTGTTTCCTTTTTGAAAAGTTGGAGGGAAAGTTTTCCCGAAGGGACGAAACTCAAGACGGCGGGGTAATGAAGGGAAACGAACCGGAACTGCGGGAACTGAACCTGCCAAAACTGCACTGCTTGAAAATCGCTAGGCCGAACTATGCGCCCTATTGCCGATAAACGCAAAGCTTATTTTCAGTTTTGCCGAAATAAATTTCCGCCCCCCGGACTCAGCGGCTGCCAGGCTTCCTTTCCTGGGGTGGCGGCAGAGGGGTGGCGGACGGGGAGCCCGCATCCTGGGGCTTTTCGGTGATGGGGATGAAGATCTCGCCGGGCTTGACCATGCCCAGCTCGAAACGGGCCCGCTCCTCGATGGCCTCGTAACCGGTCTTCAGATCGCGCACTTCCGCATCCAGCCCGGCATTGCGGACTTCGAGCTGGCGGGTGATTTCCTTGTGCTGCTCCAGCTGACGGTCGTACTCCCACACCCTCAGCCACCCGCCCTTGCCAAACCAGAGGGGGTACTGCAGGAAGGCGATGAGAACGAGGAGTCCGACCGTGAGCCAGCGCATGATGGGAAAAGCCCCGGTCTCCCGGGGCTTCCAGCTCCTTAGCGGAGGTTGTAGAAGGTCTCGCGACCGGGATAGGAGGCGGTATCGCCCAGATCTTCCTCGATGCGGATCAGCTGGTTGTACTTGGCGATCCGGTCGGAACGGGAGAGCGACCCGGTCTTGATCTGGCCGGCGTTGAGGCCCACGGCGATGTCGGCGATGGTGGAATCCTCGGTTTCGCCGGAGCGGTGGGAGATCACGGCGGTGTAGCCGGCGCGCTTGGCCATTTCCACGGCGGCGAAGGTCTCGGACAGGGTGCCGATCTGGTTGATCTTGATCAGGATGGAGTTGGCGATGCCCTTCTGGATGCCTTCCTTGAGGATGCGGGTGTTGGTCACGAACAGGTCGTCACCCACGATCTGCACCCTGGAGCCCAGGCGCTCGGTGAGCAGCTTCCAGCCGTCCCAGTCGCCTTCGGCCATGCCGTCCTCGATGGAAACGATGGGGAACTGGTCGGCCAGGTTGGCCAGGTAGTCCACGAACTGGGCGGAGGTCAGCTGCAGGCCCTCGCCTTCGAGGCAGTACTTGCCGTCCTTGTAGAACTCGGAAGCGGCGCAGTCGAGCGCGATCAGCACATCCTGGCCCGGGGTATAGCCAGCCTGCTCGATGGCCTGCATGCACAGCTGGATGGCTTCGGCATGGCTGCCCAGATTGGGGGCGAAGCCGCCCTCGTCGCCCACGGCGGTGGGAAAACCCTTCTTGTCGAGCAGCTTTTTCAGGGCATGGAAGACCTCGGCACCGCAGCGCAGGGCTTCACGGAAGGAGGAGGCGCCCACAGGCATGATCATGAACTCCTGGATGTCCAGACTGTTGTTGGCGTGAGCGCCGCCGTTGATGATGTTCATCATGGGCACCGGCATCTGCATCGGGCCCATGCCGCCGAAGTAGCGGTAGAGCGGCAGGCCGGATTCCTCGGCGGCGGCCTTGGCCACGGCCATGGAGACGGCCAGGATGGCATTGGCACCCAGGCGGGACTTGTTGTCGGTACCGTCCAGATCGATCATGGTCTGGTCGATGAAGGCCTGCTCCTGGGCATCCAGGCCGATGATGGCTTCGGAGATTTCGGTATTGATGTTCTCGACGGCCTGCAGCACGCCCTTGCCCAGGTAGCGGCCCTTGTCGCCGTCGCGCAGTTCGATGGCTTCCCGGGAGCCGGTGGAGGCGCCGGAGGGCACGGCGGCCCGGCCCATGACGCCGGATTCGAGTAACACGTCGCACTCGACGGTGGGGTTGCCGCGGGAATCCAGGATCTCGCGGGCGATCACATCAACCACAGAACTCATTTTAATCTCCTATTTCAATAACTTGAATTGCAAAACAGATAAATTACTTCAACTCTTCGAAGCCGGTCGCCTTGACGGCCCGATCCAGGGCCACCAGGGTGGCGAGCAGGCTTTCCATGCGCTGCAGGGGCCAGCTGTTGGGGCCGTCGGAAAAGGCCTTTTCGGGATTCGGGTGGGTTTCCATGAACAGGCCGGCGATGCCCACGGCCACGGCAGCCCGGGCCAGCACGGGGACGAATTCCCGCTGTCCGCCCGACGAGGTGCCCTGCCCGCCCGGCAGCTGCACCGAGTGGGTGGCGTCGAACACCACCGGACAGCCGGTTTCCCGCATGATCGCCAGGGAGCGCATGTCGGACACCAGGTTGTTGTAACCGAAGGAAACCCCCCGCTCGCAAACCATGATGTTGTCGGCCCCGTCGTTTACCTCCCGGGCCTTGTCCACCACGTTCTTCATGTCGCCCGGCGCCAGGAACTGGCCTTTCTTGATGTTCACCGGCTTGCCGCAGGCGGCCACCGCGTGGATGAAATCGGTCTGGCGGCAAAGAAAAGCCGGCGTCTGGAGAACATCCACCACCTCAGCCACGGCGGCGATATCGGCTTTCTCGTGCACATCCGTCAGCACGGGGACCCCCACCTGGCGACGCACCTCGGCCAGCATTTTCAGGCCGGCATCCAGGCCGGGCCCACGTACGGACTTGCCGGAGCTGCGATTGGCCTTGTCGTAGGAGGCCTTGAAGATGTAGGGCAGCCCCAGGCGGCCGCACGCTTCCTTGAGGGTGCCGGCTACCTCGATGCAGAGTTCCAGGGATTCGGCCGTGCAGGGCCCGGAAATCAGGAACAGGGGCTGATCAAGACCCACCTCGAAGCCGCAAAGCTTCATGCCCTGCCCTTCTTCTGGGCCAGGGCAGCCTGGACGTAGGAGATGAACAGGGGGTGGCCCTGACGGGGATTGGAAGTGAATTCCGGGTGGAACTGGCAGGCCACGAACCAGGGATGCACCGCATCCGGCAACTCGATCATCTCGCACAGGTCGGTGCCCGGGGCGCGGCCGGAAACGATAAGCCCCTTTTCCTCCAGCTGGCTGAGCAAGGTGTTGTTCACCTCGTAGCGATGCCGATGGCGCTCGACGATCTCGGGCTGGCCGTAGATGGCGCGGGCCTTGCTGCCTTCCTTGAGGAGGCAGACCTGGCCACCCAGACGCATGGTGCCCCCCAGGTCGGAATCCTCGCTGCGCTTCTCGAGCTTGCCGGAGGCATCCAGCCATTCGGTGATCAGGCCGACCACCGGATAGGGCGTGTCCTGCTCGAACTCGGTGGAATGGGCCCCGGCCATGCCGGCCACGTCCCGGGCGAATTCCACCACGGCCATCTGCATGCCGAGGCAGATGCCCAGATAGGGCACCTTGTTTTCCCGGGCATAGCGGATCGCGGCAATCTTGCCTTCGGTGCCGCGCTTGCCGAAGCCGCCGGGCACCAGGATGGCGTCCATGGATTTGAGGATGTCGGTGCCCTCGGTTTCCAGGGCTTCGGAATCCAGGTAATGAATGTTGACCTTGCAGCGGGTATGCATGCCGGCGTGGTTCACCGCCTCGATCAGGGACTTGTAGGACTCGGTGAGATCCACGTATTTGCCCACGAAGGCGATGTCGAGCTGGTGTTCCGGGTGCTCCAGGGCGTCGATCAGCTTTTCCCAGACACCCAGGTCGGCAGCCTTGGCCAGAATGCCCAGCTTGTGGCAGACGATCTCGTCGAGCATCTGCTCGTGCAGCATCCCGGGAATCTTGTAGATGGAATCCGCATCCAGACACTCGATCACGGCCTCGGGCATGACGTTGCAGAACAGGGCGATCTTGCGCCGCTCGTCAGCGGGAATCGGGCGATCGGCCCGGCACAAGAGCACGTCGGGCTGGATGCCGATCTCGCGCAGCTCCTTGACGGAATGCTGGGTCGGCTTGGTCTTCAACTCTCCGGCCGTGGGAATGTAGGGCAACAGGGTCAGGTGGATGTAGCAGGTATTGTTGCGCCCTTCCTCGATGCCCATCTGGCGGATGGCCTCCAGGAACGGCAGGGATTCGATGTCACCCACGGTGCCGCCCACCTCGACGATGGCCACGTCGGCCCCTTCGGCGCCGGCCTTGACCTTGCTCTTGATCTCGTCGGTGATGTGGGGGATGACCTGCACGGTCTTGCCCAGGTACTCGCCCCGGCGCTCCTTCCGCAACACCGAGTCATAGACCTGGCCCGTGGTGAAATTGTTGCGCCTGGACATCTTGGCACTGGTGAAGCGCTCGTAGTGGCCCAGGTCCAGGTCCGTCTCGGCCCCGTCCTCGGTCACGAAGACCTCCCCGTGCTGGAAGGGCGACATGGTGCCCGGGTCCACGTTGATGTAGGGATCCAGCTTGAGATGGGTAACCTTGATGCCGCGGGATTCGAGGATGGCCCCGAGAGACGCGGCGGCGATGCCCTTGCCGAGGGAGGACACCACGCCGCCGGTGACAAATACGTATTTGGTCATGGAAATACAGGCTGCGGGAAAGCGCAATTCTAGCCGAAAACCCCGGGCGGCGTCGAGGCGCCAGGGCAATCGCACGAATGATGGTCATGCCAGGCCGAGGCGTTGAGCCCGATAGCGGTCCGAGGCGGTGGCGACCAGGCGGCGGGCGGGACAGATGGCCAACGACCATTCCGACTGCGTCATTCATGCGATTACCCTGGAAGGGATCACAATTGCCCGCAAGCCCCGGGGCGCATCCGATAAAATGCCTCCTCCACAACCATCCCATCCCTGAGGCCCGCCATGTTTCTCGCCATGAACCGTTTCAAGATCGCCCGTGGGCACGAGGAGACTTTCATCGAGCACTGGCGCCGCCGCGAAAGCCACCTTGGCGAAGTTCCCGGCTTTATCCGTTTTCACTTGCTCAAAGGCCCGGAAACCGAGGAGTACACCCTGTTTGCCTCCCATACCGAATGGGAGTCCGAACAAGCCTTCGAGGCCTGGACTCAGTCGGAAGCCTTCATGAAGGCCCATGCCAACGCCGGCAGGACGCCCCGGGAAATCTACCTGGGCCCGCCCCACCTGGAACTTTTCGAGTCCATCCTCTGACCCCACGCGAACGGACCCCATGCTCAGCTACCGCCACGCCTTCCATGCCGGCAACCACGCCGACGTCCTGAAACACCTGGTGCTCGTCCAGATCCTCCAGTACATGACCCGGAAACCCGCCCCCCTGTGGGTGGTGGACACCCATGCCGGCGCTGGCCGCTACAGCCTGGAATCGGAACAGGCCCAGAAGCTGGGGGAGTTCCGCAACGGGATCGCCCGCCTGTGGACAGCCACGGGCCAGCCCAGGGCCGTGGCGGAATACCTGGATGCCGTGCGGGAATTGAACCCGGAAGGAAAACTACGCCACTACCCCGGCTCCCCCTGGCTGGCGTATCAGGCCCTGCGCAAGGATGACCGGCTGCGCCTTTTCGAACTGCACGGCAACGAGGTGAAGCTGCTGGCCAGGACCTTCAACGGCACCGGCCGCCAGGTGAACATCGTCGAAGGCGATGGCCTGGCCGCCCTGAACGCCCTGCTGCCGCCTCCCACCCGCCGGGGCCTGGTGCTGATCGACCCCTCTTACGAAACCCGCAATGATTACGCCGCCGTGATCAAGGCCCTGAAGGAAGGGCTCAAGCGTTTTGCCACCGGCACCTATGCCCTCTGGTACCCCCAGCTGTCCAAGATCGAATCCCGCCAGTTGCCGGACCGGCTCAAGCATCTGCCGACCAAGAGCTGGCTGCACGTGAGCCTGCGGGTCCAGGCCCCTGCCACCGACGGTTTCGGCATGCACGGCAGCGGCATGTTCATCATCAATCCGCCCTGGACCCTGGCGGAAACCCTGCGCCAGACCCTGCCCTGGCTCACCCGGCAGCTGGCTCTGGGCGATGGCGCCGAGTGGAAGCTGGAGGTGCAGGATGACTGAAGCCGGCCTCAGCCTGGCGTCTTCTCCCCCGCCCGCTCCAGCACCGAATATTTGTCGCGCCGGCCATGGCTCTTGTCCACCGGGTATTTCCGGGCGTTCTTGACCAGTTTCTGCCGCAGGGCCTGGCCCAGGTCGATCCGGGCCCGGTCGGCGAGCAGCAGCAGATAGGCCAGCACGTCGGCGCACTCGTCGGCCAGGGCCTCGCGCCCGGCCGGGTCCCGGGGCAGCGCCTCGATTTCGGCATCGCTCTGCCACTGGGTCAGCTCCAGCAGTTCCCCGGCTTCCAGGTTGAGGGAAACGATCAGGTGGCGCAGGCCATGGAACTGGGCCCAGTTGCGCTCATCCCGGAAGGCCAGCACGGCCCGGGTCAGATCTTCCAGATTCTCCGCCATTCCCATTGACTCCCTGATTTTTGACTTCCTGAAACAAGCGCCATGATAACGGACCCCATTTTCACCGGCCTCGAACCTCGGGCTGTCTGGCAGCATTTCGCTGCCCTCTGCGCCATTCCCCACCCCTCCAAGCACGAGGCCGCCCTGCGCCGGCACCTCATGGAATGGGCCGGCCAGCGTGGCATCGCCGTCCGGGAGGATGCCGCCGGCAACCTGATCCTGACGAAACCTGCCAGCCCGGGCCGGGAGCAGGCCCCGGGTGTCGTGCTCCAGGGGCATCTGGACATGGTCTGCCAGAAGCACTCGACCCATGCCCACGACTTCTTCTCCGACCCGATCCGCCCCGAACTCGAAAATGGCTGGCTGCTGGCCCGCCACACCACCCTGGGGGCCGACAACGGCATCGGCGTGGCCCTGGCCCTGGCCGTCCTGGAGGACGAGACCCTGGCCCACGGCCCCCTGGAAGTGCTGCTCACCGCCGACGAGGAGGCCGGCATGGGCGGGGTGCGGGGTCTGGCTGCCGGCACGTTGCAGGGGCGTTACCTGATCAATCTGGATACGGAGGAATGGGGCCAGTTCTACCTGGGCTGCGCCGGGGGTGTGGACGTGGTGGCCCACTTGCCCGCGCCTGCCAGCCCGGCCCCGGCCAGCTGGGTGGGTGTTGAAGTGAAGCTGGACGGCCTCACGGGCGGCCACTCGGGGGTGGATATCCACGAAAACCGGGCCAATGCCATCCGCTTGATGCTGTCCACCCTGCTGGAACTGGGCCTGCCCTACCGTTTTGCCGTGACAGAGCTGACGGGCGGCAGTGTCCGCAACGCCCTGCCCCGCTCCGCCCACGCCCTGCTCCTGATGCCCGCCCTGCAGTGCTCCGCCTTCCGCCATGCGGTGAATCAGGTGGAAGCCCGGCTGCAGCGCCAGTACCGGCAGACCGACCCGAATCTTTCCCTGGTCGCCACGCCCTCCGGGCAGGCTCCGGCTGAAGTGGTCGAGGCCCGCGCCTGGCGCAGGCTGGCCCTGGCCCTGAGCGAGGCGCCCTACGGGGTGGCCGCCATGAGCCCGGCCTTTCCGGGGGTGGTGGAAACCTCCAACAACCTGGGCACCCTGAGCCTGGCGCCCGGGCAGTGCGAGGCGGGCTTTCTCGTCCGTTCCCTCAGCAATCCGGCCCGGGATGCCCTGGCCGCGCGCATTGCCGCGCAGATCCAGGCGGCCGGCGGCACGGCAGAAATCCATGGCGCCTACCCGGGGTGGGAGCCGAAGCCCGATTCCCCCCTGCTGGCCCGCTGCCAGGCCGTGTATGAAAGCCTCTACGGCCAGCCTGCCGGGCTGCAGGTGATCCACGCCGGGCTGGAATGCGGCCTGATCGCCCACACCCACCCGCAGCTGGACATGATTTCCTTCGGCCCCGACATCCGGGGCGCCCACGCCCCCGGCGAGCGGGTCGAAGTGGCCTCCGTGGACCGCTGCTGGCAACTGCTCACCGCCCTCCTCGACCAACTTTCCCTACCTGAAAGGACAAGCCCATGAGTCTCTACCGCCTCGACGCCATCGCGCCGCAACTGGGCCATGATGTCTGGATCGCCCCCAACGCCACGGTGATCGGCGACATCCGCCTGGCCGACCGGGCCTCGGTCTGGTTCAACGCCGTGCTGCGCGGCGACAACGACCCGATCTGCATTGGTGCGGAAACCAACATCCAGGACGGCTCCATCCTGCACACGGACGCGGGCATCCCCATGTCCATTGGCGCCCGGGTCACCGTGGGCCACCAGGTGATGCTGCACGGCTGCACGGTGGGGGATGGCTGTCTGATCGGCATCGGTTCGATTCTGCTCAACCGCTGCCAGATCGGTGCCCACAGCATCGTCGGCGCCAACACCCTGATTCCCGAGGGCAAGGTCTTCCCGGAACGGGTGCTGATCGTCGGCTCCCCCGGCAAGGTGGTGCGGGAGCTGACCGACGAGGAAGTGGCCCGTCTGGAAAAAAGCGCGGCCCACTATGTACAGAATGCCCGACGCTACCGACTGGGTCTGAACCTTCTGTCACGGGAAGTGACCTAAATCAAGAAGGGGCCGAGGTTTTCCCCCTAGAATCGCGGCCACGCTCCTGCCCAGTCTCCCGATCATGGAATCCCTGCGTCTTGCCGAAATCATGACCCGCCAGTTGCTCAGCCTGCCTCCCGAGGCAAGCCTGGGGCAGGCGGTGGAAGCCCTGGCAGGGGCCCAGGTGAGTTCGATCCTGGTCATGGAACAAGGCCAGGTACAGGGCATCGTCACCGAGCAGGATGTGCTGCGGGCCTATGGCCACCGCCTGGACGAAAGCACACCATTGGTGGGTTTCATGAGCGCTCCGGTCCTCAGTGCCCCGGCGGACTTGGGCTACCGGGAGGCTTACCATCTGATGCGCAGCCACCAGGTCCGTCATCTGCTGGTGGTGGATGCCCGGGGACGGCCGGAAGGCATCGTCAGCCTCACGGATTTCGAGCGGCACATGAGCCAGGCCTACTACCGGCGCCTCAAGGATGTGCAGTCGGTCATGCAGCACAGCCTGCCTGCCATTGCGCCCCAGGCCACCATTGCCGAAGCCGTGTCTGCCATGGTCGAGCATCAGAGCGGCTGTGTCGTGGTGGTGGAAGGGGGCAGGCCAGTGGGCATGCTCACCGAGCGGGACATGGTGCGCCTCTATCGCCAGCACGCCAGCCGGCAGCTCCCGATGGCCGGCGTGATGACCCCGGACCCCATCTGC
This sequence comes from Betaproteobacteria bacterium UBA2592, assembly GCA_002340095.1. Lineage (GTDB taxonomy): Bacteria > Pseudomonadota > Gammaproteobacteria > Burkholderiales > Rhodocyclaceae > Azovibrio. The sequence continues at coordinate 5,683 of DDKS01000016.1, read as the reverse complement.
ATCACGGCCAGCACAGCGGTGACCGAAGCGGCGGAGCTGATGCATGGTCGCCACATTCGTCATCTGCCGGTGGTCAACGAGCAGGGACTGCTGATCGGCTTGGTATGCGAAGCTGATCTGCTGCGCCAGATCGAACATGAGCTGGTGGAGGTCCATGAATACAGGGCCCGGTTTTCCCAACGGCAGCTGCTCGACTCCGAGGCCCGCTGGCGCCAGCTTTTCCACCAGGCCTCCCAATTCATGGGCGTGCTTGGCAGCGAAGGCCACCTGCTCGAAGTCAATGCCTCGGCCCTGGCGCTGATCGGCGCCCAGCGCGAGGAGGTACTGGGCCGGCCGTTCTGGGAAACGCCCTGGTGGCATCACGATGCGGCCCAGCAGGAACGGCTGCGCCAGGCCATTACCACCGCCCTGGGCGGCCAGCCGGCAGCCTTCGAGGTATCGCATCTGGACAAGGAAGGCCGGCTGCACTGGATCAACTTCCAGCTGCGCCTGCTGGAACAGGACAGACGCGCGCCAATGAGACTGCTTGCCGAAGGCACCGACATCACCGAACGCCACGAGGCCACCCGCCAGCTACGTCTGGCCGCCGGGGTGTTCAGTCACAGCCACGACGCCATCCTGATCACCGACTCCGCCGGAATCATCATGGACGTAAACCCGGCCTTCTGCCAGCTCACCGGCCACGTCCGCGAAACGGTTCTGGGGCAGCATGCCCGCCTGCTCAACTCCGGCCACCACGACGCCAGCTTCTTCGAGCACATGTTCCAGGAAGTGGCCCAGCAGGGGTACTGGAAGGGAGAGGTGGTGAACCGGCGCCGGGACGGTTCTGCGGTGCTGGTGCTCATGACCCTTTCCGCCGTGCGCAACGAGACGGGCGACATCATCCAGTACGTCGGCATTTTCTCCGACATCACCGACAAGAAACAGCAGGAACAGCGCCTGGAGCGCATGGCCCATTACGATAGCCTCACCGGCCTGCCCAACCGGACGCTGCTCGGGGACCGGCTGCGCCAGGCCATTGCCCAGGCCCAGCGGCGTGGCAGCCGCCTGGCCGTGGCTTACCTGGACCTGGACGGCTTCAAGCCGGTCAACGACCAGTATGGCCACCATACCGGCGACCAGCTGCTGATCGAGGTGGGAAGCCGGCTGCAGAGCCATCTGCGTGCCGGAGACACGGCGGCCCGGCTGGGCGGAGATGAATTCGTCCTGCTCCTCAACGATCTGCGCACCCTCTCCGAGCTGGAGGGCATCCTCACCCGGTTGCTGGACAGCCTGGGCCAGCCTTTCCAGATCAAGGGATATGCACTGCAGATCACCGCCTCCATCGGTGTCACCCTCTACCCGGACGACGGCAGCGACGGAGACACCCTGCTGCGCCATGCGGATCAGGCCATGTACGAAGCCAAACGCCAGGGGCAGAACCGCTACTACCTGTTCGACGTGGCCCAGGACCAGTTGGCCCGGGAGCTGCGCCAGCTGGTGGCCTCGGTGCGCCGGGGCCTGGCGGCGGGAGAGTTCGTTCTGCACTACCAGCCCAAGGTGAACCTGTGCACCGGCCTTGTCACCGGTCTGGAAGCCCTGCTGCGCTGGCAGGTGCCCGGCGAGGCAACGCTCCGCCTGCCCGGCAGCTTCCTGCCGCCCCTGGCCAACCACGAGGTGATCGAAGAAATCGGCCACTGGGTCATGCACGCGGTGATGGAGCAGATGGAGCGCTGGCACGACGAACTGCCTTACACACTACCCGTCAGCATCAACCTGGCGCCGCGGCAGCTGCAATCCCCCTCCTTCGTGGATGACCTCCGGCAGGTATTGGCCCGTCACCCCCGGGTCTCCCCCGGACTGCTCGAACTGGAAGTCGTGGAGAGCGCCGCCCTCGAAGACCTGCAGTACAGCAGCCAGATCATGCAGGAATGCCAGCGCCTGGGCGTGGTGTTCTCCCTCGACGATTTCGGCACCGGCTACTCATCCCTGTCCTACTTCAAGTCCCTGCCCGCCAACACCCTGAAAATCGACCAGTCCTTCGTGCGCGAGATGCTGCACAACCCGGAAGCCCTGGCCATCGTCGAGGGCATCATCGGTCTGACGAACGCCTTCCAGCGCCAGGTGGTGGCCGAAGGTGTGGAAAGCGAAGCCCATGGCACCCTCCTCATCCGCCTGGGCTGCGTCCAGGCCCAGGGCTACGCCATTGCCCACCCCATGCCCGGGGACCAGCTGGCAGCCTGGATGCGAAACTTCGAACCCCATCCTGCCTGGGTCATGGCCGCCGAGGAACAGTGGCGGCACGAAGATTTTCCCCTGGTGGCGGCCGAAGTAGATCACCGCCACTGGCGCGATCAGGTCGAGGCGCTATTCGAGGGCAATACCTTGAGCGTGAGCGCCATTCCGGATGGCAGACAATGTCGTCTCGGACGCTGGCTTGCCACCCTGGGGCGCCGGAATTACGGCCATCTGGAAATCTATGATCAGCTGGTGCGTCAGCACGATGCCATGCACCAGATGGTGGAGGAACTGCTGCAGAGCGGCAGCAAGACGACGCCAGCCCAGCAGGAAGCCTTCCGCGCCATTGGCGACCAGGTCATCGGCAGCCTGCATCAGCTGCAGCAGATCGTCGCCCGCCTGCGTCAGATGAATTGAAAAGAAAAACCGGGGAAACCCCGGTTTTCGGCACTGCATGGTGGAAAGAAAAATCAGCCCGCAACACTGCTCAGGTTCGAGAGCACCACATTGGGCCGCACCCGCTCCAGCAGCTTTTGCAGGCCGAGACGAGTCTTGGTGTTGATGATCAGCGGGGCACGCAGGTTGGCGCTGATGCCAGCGCTGGCCTTGACCTCTTCCTGCTTGTACAGGACCAGGACCACGACGGCATCGGCCGGATCATCCAGCTTGAGCAGGCTGGTTTCGGCATCGCTCAGGGCCAGCTCGTAGGTGAAGCCCAGGGCGGCGGGATCCATGATCTGCAGCGCCAAATGGGGATCATCCAGGGACTGCAGGGTGAAGCTGACCGGTTCGCCGGTTTCGCTCTCGTGGATCAGCATGAAACGCTTGTTGTCCTCGAAACTCAGGAGCCCATTGGGAAACTCGATGATCTGCTCGGGCTTCACTTCCACACTGCCGAACAGGAACGTTTCAACCTTCATATTTCTCCTCCTCGAAATGATTTAGGAATGCACGGGATGCTACTCCATTTTGCCGACGGGGGGAAAGCACTCTGCCTCCCCGGGATGGGAAGCGCTACCCTGCCCCCGGCGGCTTGCCATTCCCGTCTGCTTTTGGCAAGGTTCGCCCTTTTCCCAAAAGTTCCGACTTCATGCTCGCACCCATCGAACACCGCATTGCCGTCGAGCTGGGCGTACGCCCGGCCCAGGTCATGGCCGCCGTCCAGTTGCTTGACGAAGGCGCCACCGTGCCCTTCATTGCCCGCTACCGCAAGGAAATCACCGGGGGACTTGACGACAGCCAACTGCGCGCTCTGGAAGAAAGACTCGGCTACCTGCGCGAACTGGAAGCGCGCCGGGATGCCATCCTCACCAGCATCGAGGAACAGGGCAAACTCACGCCGGAACTCAAGGCCGACATCCTCCAGGCCGAAACCAAGCAGCGCCTGGAAGACCTCTACCTGCCCTACAAGCAGAAGCGCCGCACCAAGGCCCAGATCGCCCGGGAGGCCGGCATCGAGCCACTGGCGCTCGCCCTCCTGGAAAACCCCATGCTGGTGCCGGAAGAGGAAGCCGCCCAGTATTGCAACCCCGAGGCCGGGTTCGCCGACCCCAAGGCAGTGCTGGACGGAGCCCGACAGATCCTCATGGAGAAATTCGCCGAGGACGCCGAACTCCTGGGCCAGCTGCGGGAATACCTGAACGAGCACGGCCATGTGAAATCCACGGTGGTGGAGGGCAAGGAGAGCGAGGGAGCCAAGTTCCGCGACTGGTTCGACTTCGCCGAGCCCATCACCCAGATGCCCTCCCACCGGGCTCTGGCCCTGTTCCGGGGCCGTAACGAAGGGGTGCTGAACGTGGCCCTGGTGCTGGACTCCGAGCTGGATCCGGAGCAGGTCAAATCGGGCCCCAACCCTTGCGAACACCGGATCGCCGCCCGTTTTGGGATCAAAAACCAGGGCCGCCCCGCCGACAAGTGGTTGGCGGATACGGTGCGTTGGGCCTGGAAGATCAAGATCTTCCTGCACCTGGAGCTGGAGCTGATGAACAGCCTCAGGGAACGGGCCGAGGAAGAGGCCATCCAGGTCTTCGCCCGCAACCTCAAGGACCTGCTCCTGGCCGCCCCTGCTGGCGCCAAGTGCACCCTGGGCCTGGACCCGGGCATCCGCACCGGCTGCAAGGTGGCCGTGGTGGACGCCACCGGCAAGCTCCTGGGCACTACCACCATCTATCCCCACGAGCCCAGGAACGATTGGGATGGCTCCATCAACGTGCTGGCGAAGATTTGCAAGGAATTCGGCGTGCAGCTGATCGCCATCGGCAACGGCACCGCCAGCCGGGAGACCGACAAGCTGGTAGCCGATCTGATGCACCGCCACCCGGAACTGAAGCTCACCAAGATCGTGGTTTCCGAGGCCGGAGCCTCGGTCTATTCGGCTTCCGAATTTGCCGCCCGGGAATTCCCGGAGCTGGATGTGTCGCTCCGGGGCGCCGTCTCCATCGCCCGCCGCCTGCAGGACCCGCTCGCCGAACTGGTGAAGATCGACCCCAAGTCCATCGGGGTCGGCCAGTACCAGCATGACGTTTCCCAGAGCAAGCTGGCCAAGAGCCTGGATGCGGTGGTGGAGGACTGCGTCAATGCCGTGGGCGTGGATGTGAACACTGCCTCGGTGCCGCTCCTGGCGCGAATTTCCGGCCTCAACGCCGGTCTGGCCGCCAACATCGTCAGCTTCCGGGACAACCACGGGGCCTTCCGCACCCGGGAAGACCTGAAGAAGGTGCCCCGCCTCGGAGAAAAGACTTTCGAGCAGGCCGCAGGCTTTTTGCGCATCGTCAATGGCGACAACCCGCTGGATGCCTCCGCCGTGCACCCGGAGGCCTACCCGGTGGTGGAAAAGATCCTGGCCGACATCAAGAAGGGGATCAAGGAAGTGATCGGTGACAGCCGGACGGTCAAGGCCCTGAATCCGGCGAAATACACGGACGAGAAGTTTGGCCTGCCCACGGTGCAGGACATCCTCAAGGAACTGGAAAAGCCTGGCCGCGACCCCCGCCCCGAGTTCAAGACCGCCACCTTTGCCGAGGGCATCCACGAAATCAAGGACCTGAAACCCGGCATGGTGCTCGAAGGGGTGGTCACCAACGTGGCCGCCTTCGGGGCCTTTGTGGACATCGGTGTGCACCAGGACGGCCTGGTACATGTCTCCTGCCTGTCCACCAGGTTCGTCAAGGACCCTCACGAGGTGGTCAAGGCTGGCCAGGTGGTCAAGGTAAAGGTGCTGGAGGTGGATCTACCCCGCCAGCGCATCAGCCTCACCATGCGTCTTTCCGATGACACCGCCCCGGCCCGCCGCGAGCCCGGCCGACAGGAATCACCCAACCACACGGCCTCTTCCCGCTCCGGCCCTGCGGGCCAACGTCGGCACGATACCCCCGCGGCGGCAGGCGGTGCCATGGCAGCGGCCTTTGCCAAACTGAAACGCTGAAGGGCGATTCGACCAATCAGCCTTAAAACCTCAGTTAAACCA
>DDKS01000023.1 GCA_002340095.1 Betaproteobacteria bacterium UBA2592 | reverse complement strand
CCGCCCACGAGCCGGAGCCCCCGCCGCCACCGGAATACAGCGCCCCCCTGCGCCGCCCTCTCCAGCCCTGCCCACGGCAGAGGAACTCGAAGCCATCTACAACGAAGCCCATGCCAAGGGGCAGGAAGCCGGCTACGCCAGCGGCTACGAGGCTGGCCTGGCGGCGGCACGGGAACAGGCGGAGCAACTGGCACGGGTGCTCACCAACCTGCAGGACAGCCTGGCGCGGCTCGACCAGGAAGTGGCGGAAGCGGTGCTGGCCTGCAGTCTCGAAGTGGCACGCCAGATGACACGGGCAGCCCTTGAGGCCAAGCCAGAACTCATCCTGCCCATCATCCGCGAAGCCCTCAATGCCCTACCCCTGCACCATGGCCCGGTCACCTTGCTGGTCAACCCCGAGGATGCATCCCTGATCCAGGAACACCTGGGGGACCAGTTCAGCCATGCCGGCTGGCGCATCCAGGAAGACCGGGACATCGCGCCAGGCGGCTGCCGCCTCAAAGCCGGTGCCTGCGAGGTGGATGCCACCCTGGCCACCCGCTGGCGCCGCATCCTGGAAAACATCGGCGTCACCCCCGAATGGCTTGATGAGCAGGCATGACTGACCGGGATCATCCCGCCCAGTGGCGGTCCATCCTCGAGTATGCCCGGGATGCGGCCAGCCACAGCGACCCCCTGCTCACCAGCGGCCGCCTGACGCGCATCAACGGCCTGGTCATGGAAGCCTCAGGACTCAAGCTGCCCCTGGGCAGCACCTGTCGGGTATTTCCCAGTGGCGGCCCCCCGGTGGAAGCCGAAGTGGTGGGCTTTGCCGGGGAAAAACTGTTCCTCATGCCCTCGGACGACGTGTATGGCCTGTCGCCGGGCGCCCAGGTGCTCGCCGTCGAGCCGCCCATCATCCCCCCTCGTGCCGGCGCCGGCCAGCCCCAGCGCCGCCGCGCCACGGATCGGGCCAAGCAGGTGCCGGTAGGCGAATCCCTGCTCGGCCGGGTGCTGGACGGAGTGGGACGTCCTCTCGACCACAAGGGGCCTCTGCACGCCGAAAGCCTGCGCTCCCTGCAAAGCCGCCCCTACAACCCCATGCGCCGCGCCCCGATCCAGCATGTGCTGGATGTGGGGGTGCGCGCCATCAACGGTATGCTGACCGTGGGCCGAGGCCAGCGCATGGGCCTCTTTGCCGGCTCCGGGGTCGGCAAATCCATGCTGCTGGGCATGATGGCCCGCTATACGGCAGCCGAAGTCATCGTGGTGGGCCTGATCGGCGAACGGGGCCGGGAAGTCAAGGAATTCATCGAACAGATCCTGGGCCAGGCCGGCATGGAGCGTTCCGTGGTCGTGGCCGCACCGGCCGACACCGGCCCCCTGATGCGGCTCCAGGGCGCCGCCTATGCCACCACCCTGGCCGAATATTTCCGCGACCAGGGCAAGCACGTGCTCCTGATCATGGACTCTCTCACCCGCTACGCCATGGCCCAGCGGGAAATTGCCCTGGCCATCGGCGAACCCCCGGCCACCCGGGGCTACCCCCCCTCGGTGTTCGCCCGTCTGCCCCAGTTGGTGGAACGGGCTGGCAACGGCCCCGAGGACGGCGGCTCCATCACCGCCTTCTACACGGTGCTGGCAGAAGGAGACGATCAACAGGATCCCATCGCCGACTCAGCCCGCGCCATCCTCGACGGCCATATCGTCTTGACCCGCGCCCTGGCTGATGCCGGCCATTACCCGGCCATCGACATCGAGCAGTCCATCAGCCGGGCCATGGTCAACCTCATTGACCCCGGGCACCTGGACCTGATCCGCCGCTTCAAGGTCCTTTTCTCCCGCTACCAGCGCTCCCGGGACCTGATCTCGGTGGGTGCCTACGTTCCCGGCTCCGACCCCGCCCTGGATCAGGCCGTTAGCCTCTATCCCCGCATGGAAGCCTTCTTGCAGCAGAACTTCAACGAACGCGCCGCTTTCCCGGATAGCGTCGAGGCACTCAAGGCCCTGTTCGAGCCATAGGCTAGAATCAGGTCATGAACAGGAAATTTCCGCTCCAACCCCTGCTGGAACTGATGCGGGACCGTACCGACGAGGCCACCCGGCGTCTCGGCCAACTGGTGGCAGCGGAACAGAGCGCCCGCAGCAGGCTTCAGCTGCTGCAGGATTACCGTCGGGAATACCTGCAAAAATTCCAGGAAGCACAGACCCAGGGCCTGACCCTGCTGGCCTGGCAGAATTACCAGGATTTTCTTGCCAAGATCGACGAAGCCATCCGGACGCAGATGGAACAAGTGGAACTCTCGGCCCGGAATACCCAGCAGGGCCAGGAGCACTGGCAGACCCAGAACCGCAAGCTCAAGGCCATCGACACCCTGGCCATCCGTCACCAGGGAAAGCTGCAGCAGCAGGAAAACCGTCAGGAACAGAAACTGATGGACGAATTCGCCAGCCGCCACCATCAGACCGCCCCGAGGGACACGGAATAGAACTGGTACGCCCCTTGCTTGAAGAAGCCCGCATCTTCTTCAAACAGGCAACTCACCATGGCAATCACGGTCATTTCACCCGCCTCCGGCGGCCAGGCCCTCGCCCCCTTGGCGGGGAGTGTCGGCGAGGCAGCCGGTGATGCAGGCGGATTTGGCTCCCTGCTGGGTCAATTGCTGGCGGCCGGCAAAGGCCTCACGGAACTCGGCGGACCGCCCTTCCTGCAGGCAGATGCCCGGCAGGACATGCCGCTGCTGACGGGGACAGACGGGCCATCCCTCCTGCTTCCCGACTCCCTGCCGGAGGGCATGCAAGCGCTCCTGCTGCAGGCGGAAGGCAAACCCCGGAATGAAACCGAAGAACCGGCGGCGAGCCCGGAAGCCCTGCTGGCCGCCTTGCAGGCTCCGCTGGAGAACCGCAGCCGCCTGACCCTCGGACAGACTGACACGCAGGGGATGACAACCGCCCTGACGGGCCCCCACGCGGGTGCCGGAACCGCGCCACATGAGATGGAACTGGCGCTGCTGCAGAACACGCCGGCAAATCTTGCCGTCCAGTTGCAGACCGAGGCTGACCAACCGTTGCATCCGACCATGGCGCCCACCCCGGCCACGCCGCAGCAAACCCAGCTCCAGGCCCCGCTGCCGGAATTGAAGACCCCGCTGCAGGATCCCAACTGGTCCCAGGAATTCGGCGAAAAGATCATCTGGATGGCTCGCAACGACCAGCAGCAGGCTCAGCTCAATCTGAACCCCGCCCACTTGGGCCCCCTGCGGATCACCCTGAACATGGAAGGGGAAACCGCCAGCGCCATGTTTACGGCCGCCACACCGGAAGTCCGCCAGGCCATCGAAGATGCCATGCCGCGTCTGCGGGAAATGCTGGCCAATGCCGGCATCTCCCTCGGCCACAGCCAGGTGGGAACCCAATCCCAGCAACAGGATTCCATGGCCCGGCAGGAGCAGCGGCCAACCCGCCCCCCCGGGGATGGGACTATACTTGAGCCCGCAGAGACTGCCGCCCCCCCCGTGCCGATACGGCGTGGCAGCGCTCTGGTGGATCTGTTTGCGTAATGACGCCGGCCCGCAGCCGGCCCCCTCCACAGGAAATGAACAACCATGGCCAAGGATGCAAACCCCGTCGCTGACGAGCCCCCCAAGAAAAGCAAGAAACTGCTGATCCTCATCGGCATCGCCGTCCTGGTAATTGGGCTGGCGGGCGCTGCTGCGGCCTTCTTCCTCCTCTCCGGCAGCGACGATCACGACGGAGAGGAGGAGGTCGCCGAGGAGGTGAAGAAGCCCAAGAAGAAAAAAGCGGATGCCAGCGTACCTCCGGTCTTCGTCAACCTGGACGCCTTCACCGTCAACCTGACCCCGGAAGAAGGCAAGAGCAGCGACCAGTACATGCAGGTCGTGATCGCCCTGGAACTCGAAGACATGTCCGCCGACGGGCCGCTCAAGAACCAGATGCCGCGCATCCGCAACAATCTGACCATGATCTTGTCGAGCAAGAAGGCTTCCGAACTCCTGACCAAGGAGGGCAAGGAAAAACTGGCCGGGGAGATCCGGGCCGAAATCAACTCGATCATGAATCCGGGGCACAAGGGACCACCACCGGAAACCCCGATCCTGTCCGTGCTGTTTACCTCCTTCATCATCCAGTAAGGCTGACGGAGTCCTGCCCATGGCCGGCGATTTTCTTTCCCAGGAAGAAGTTGATGCCCTCCTGAAAGGCGTCACGGGAGAGACGGACGAGCCTGAAGAGGCGCAGTCCGAAAGCGCCGGCGTCCGCGCTTACAACCTGGGCACCCAGGAGCGGATCGTCCGGGGACGGATGCCGACCCTGGAGCTGATCAACGAGCGCTTTGCCCGCTACCTGCGCATCGGCATGTTCAACTACATGCACCGCAACACCGAAGTATCGGTGGGCCCGATCCGGGTGCAGAAGTACAGCGAATTCATCCGCAACCTGGTCGTACCCACCAACCTGAACCTGGTCTCCGCCAAGCCCCTGCGCGGCACGAGCCTGTTCGTCTTCGATCCCAATCTGGTGTTTCTGGTGGTAGACAACATGTTCGGTGGCGACGGACGCTTCCACTCCCGGGTCGAGGGACGCGACTTCACGCCCACCGAACAGCGCATCATCCAGGGCCTGCTCGGCGTGGTGTTCGCCGAATACGGTCGCTCCTGGAAGCCTGTGTACGAAATCAACTTCGAGTACATCCGCTCGGAGATGAATTCCCAGTTCGCCAACATCGCGACCCCCTCGGAAATCGTCATTTCCACCACCTTCACCCTGGAGTTCGGCGGCGCCACGGCAGACATGCACATCTGCTTCCCCTACTCCATGATCGAGCCCATCCGGGACCTGCTCTACAGCACCATGCAAAGCGACCAGCTGTCTTCCGACAAGCGCTGGATCAGCATGCTCCGGAAACAGCTGCAAGGCGCCGAGGTGGAGCTGGTGGCGCAACTGGGCTCCGCCGAAATCACCCTGGGTCAAATCCTGAAACTGCGGGTCGGCGACATCATCCCCATCCAGATTCCGGAGCTCATCGCCGTGGAAGTAGACGGGGTGGAATTGATGGAGTGCCGCTACGGCCAGCAGAATGGCCAGTACGCCCTCCGGGTGGAACGCTTCATACAGACGGAATCTGCCGCAGATGCCGCACAAGGAGAACACAATGGCTGACGACGAGCTTTCTGACGCCCTGGCCAGCATGGGCATGGAGGCCGCCCCGGCGACGGAGGAGGCCATTTCGGAGGACGACTGGGCTGCCGCCATGGCCGAACAGGCAAGCGTAGACAAGGCGACGGAGGCAGCCTCCGCCGCCCGTCCCGCAGACATTTTCCCCTCGTTCAACAGCCCAGGAGCTGCCCCCGGGAGCATCATGAACGAGCTGGACATGATCCTGGACATCCCGGTGCAGATGACGGTGGAACTGGGTCGGACCAAGATCACCATCAAGAACCTGCTGCAACTGGCCCATGGTTCGGTGGTGGAGCTCGATGCCATGGCCGGGGAACCCATGAACGTGCTGGTCAACGGCACCCTGATCGCCCAGGGCGAGGTCGTGGTGGTCAACGACAAGTTCGGCATCCGCCTGACGGACATCATCACCCCCTCGGAACGCATGCGCAAACTGGGCCGCTGACCCTCGCCCCCTACCGGCTGCTCGGCCCGCCTCTCAGCCTGTTGCTGCCTTGGGCGGCAGATTGATCTAAGATACGCGGGTTTCGTGACCCGCGTTCTTCATGCCCCCGTTCGCCTTTCTCGCCCTCATGGCCCCCGGCCTGGCCCTGGCCGAAAACCCGGAGCCCGGCGTATCCTCGGCTGCCTTTTTCCAGGCCATGGCAGGCCTGGCCCTGATCATTGCGCTCCTGCTCCTGTTCGCCTTCCTGGGGCGTCGCCTGCTCGGAGGCAAGGGCTTCGGCGAGGGCGGTCTCAAACTGCTCGGTGGCGTCGCCCTGGGCCCCAAGGAACGGATCATCCTCCTCGAAGCGGGGGACCAGTGGCTCGTCATCGGCATCGTCCCCGGCCAGATCCGCACCCTGCATACCATGCCCAAAGGCGAGTTACCGCCCGGCCACCCGGTGACGCCACTGCCCTTTTCCCACTGGATGCAACGATTCACGGAGAAGCGACCGCATGAGCAATAAACGCAGCCTGCTCAAGCTGGCCCTACCGCTCCTGGGCCTGTGCTGTCTGCTGCCCGAACTGGCCTGGGCCCAGGCCAGCGGTGGCCTGCCCGCCTTTTCCGCCACCCCCGGCCCAGGCAACAGCACCACCTACACCCTGACCATCCAGACCCTGCTGATGCTGACGGCGCTCTCGTTCATCCCGGCGAGCCTGCTGCTGATGACCAGCTTCACCCGCATCATCATCGTCTTTTCCTTATTGCGCCACGCCCTCGGCACCCAGACCACGCCGCCCAGCCAGGTGCTCATCGCCCTGGCTCTCTTCCTCACCTTCTTCATCATGGCCCCGGTAGCCGATCGGGTGTACAAGGAAGCCTACCTGCCGCTCTCGGAAAACCAGATCAACATCATGCAGGCCGCCGAGCGGGCCTCGGTGCCGGTCAAAGAATTCATGCTCAAGCAGACCCGGGAAGCCGACCTGGCCTTGTTCGCCCGCCTGGCCAAGATCGACAAGATCGAGAAGCCGGAAGACACCCCGATGCGGGTCATGATTCCCGCCTATGTCACCAGTGAGCTGAAAACCGCCTTTCAGATCGGCTTCGTGGTGTTCATTCCCTTTCTGGTCATCGACATGGTGGTGGCGAGCCTGCTGATGTCCATGGGGATGATGATGATGTCCCCGATCATGGTGTCTCTGCCTTTCAAGATCATGCTGTTCGTGCTGGTGGACGGCTGGCAGCTCCTGATCGGCTCCCTGGTCAAGAGCTTCGGCCCATGAACACCGGTACCGTCATGGAAATCGGCCGCCAGGCCATCGAGACCTCCCTGTTGCTGGCCGGCCCTCTGATGCTGGTAGCCCTGCTGGTGGGCCTGATCATCAGCATCTTCCAGGCCGCAACCCAGATCAACGAGGCCACCTTGTCTTTCATCCCCAAGCTGGTGGCCGTATTCATCGCCCTGCTCCTGGCCGGCCCGTGGATGCTGCAACTCATGGTCGAGTTCATGCGCCGGATGCTGGAGAGCATCCCCAACATCATCGGCTAACGTGATCAGCGTCAGTTCCGCGCAACTGGACCTCTGGATCGCCAGCTTCATCTACCCCCTGGCCCGCATCCTGGCTGTGGCGGCCACGGCGCCCTTCCTCAGCAGCGCAGGGATGCCGCGCCGGGTGCGGCTGATCCTGGGGCTGGTCCTCACCCTGGGGGTGATGCCCATCCTGCCGCCAATGCCGCCGGTCACTCCGGCCTCGGGGCTGGGGCTGTGGATACTGGCCCAGCAGATCCTGATCGGCATCGGCATGGGACTCTCCATGCGCATCATCTTCACCGCGGTGGAAATGGCCTCGACCCTCGTCGCCTTCCAGATGGGTCTGGGCTTCGCCACCTTCTACGATCCCCAGAGCACGGCGCAGACTTCAGTCATCGCCAACTTCATGACCATGCTCACCACCCTGCTGTTCCTCGCCCTGAACGGACACCTGATCTATTTCTCGGTCATGGCCCAGAGCTTTGTCGCCATCCCGATCTCCCCCACCCCTCTGGGAGCCGACAGCTGGCACCTGCTGGCCTCCCTGGGGGGCAAGATCTTCTCCACCGGCCTGCTGCTGTCCCTGCCGGTCGTGGTCATCCTGCTCATCACCAACCTGGCCATGGGCGTACTGAACCGGGCAGCCCCCAGCTCAACCTGTTCGCCATCGGCTTTCCTGTCACCCTGGCCCTGGGCTTTGTCGGTCTGTACTTGATGATGAGCTATCTGCCGGTTCCCCTCGAACGCATCTTCAACGAAGGGCTGAACGCGATGCTCTACTTTGCCCTGCCCCCCCCCTGACAGGGGGCCCGGGCGCACGGGATCAGCGCCGCACCAGCTGGACGCTGCCCTCCCCGAAACGGCGCGCCCCCAGGGAGCGGGAGTCGATGCCCTCCGTGTATTCCAGGATACGGTAGCTGGCATAGCCCAGCTGACGCTGCAGCTGGGCCGCACGCCGCTTGAGGACCAGCAGGGATTCCCCCTCGCCGCCCTGATGGTGCCGCTTCATGCGCAACTGCATGTGAAATACATCCTCGCTCACCCGGGTTTCCTGAATCTCCCAGTTCGGCGCCAGGGGGTCGTAAATCAGGTAGGCGATCCCGAAAGTGATCCAGTCCCCGGACTTGGGTGCGAGCAGACGGCTTGCCAACCCCAGGGCCGCCGCATCCTGGATGGCATCGGTTTCAGCGAAGGAATCCTCCCCCCCCGCCGTGGATGCACAGCCAGCCAGACAGGCCAGTCCCAGGCAAAGGCAGACAAGGGAGCGCTTCATAGGAAATTGAACAGGCTCAGACTGGTAACCTTGAGAAAGGATTGCTGGGCGGCCTGAAGCTGCAGCTGGTTCTTCGACAGATCCGACACCGCCTTGGTGTAGTCCAGATCCATCAAGTCCGAAATCTGCGACTGGTACTGCACATCCAGATCATCTCCCAGGGCCGAAAGGGCATCCAGTTCCACCAGGCGGGCCCCCACATCGGCCCGGGAATCGAGCACATGCTGGAGGCCCTGCTCCAGGCTGGCGCCCACCCGGAGCATGGCATTCTGGAAAGCGGCAGGATTCGACTTGCCGCCTTCCAGGGTCTGAATGAAGGTATCGAGGGTGGTGAAAATGCTTTCCGTGGCACTGGCACGGATGGAAAACGAGTCACCTGCTGCGGGAGCCCCGGTGATTTCGACCCGGGCCACCGCCGGTGCGCCGATGTCGATACTTCCGCCCTCGACATAAGTTCCGCTGGACAGCACGTTGCTAAGGGGGTCCAGCACTTGGTAAGTGGTCGGCGAAGTGAAGTTGATGCTGTAAGGCCCTCCGGTAAAGGCACCGACGATGGAACCATTGCTGATCACACCGCTCCCGGTGTTGGTGTCAGCCGCCCCCGTCACGAAGACCCCGTTGCCCTCCGGAATCGCCTCGAAAAAGCGATGGCCGGAATAACTGACTTCCGTAAAACGGCTCGCCTCCACCTGGAGTTGCCGGGCACCACTGTCCCCCTGGTAAACCACCTGGCCATTTTCCAGCACAAAAGGCCGGGTAGCCCCCTGGAAACCGGCAAAACGGTATAAGCCGTTGGCATCAGCACTGTTGGCGATGCCAAGCAGGTGCTGGAACTTACCGCGGATGTCCACCGCAATCGCCTTGAGCTCGGCATCGGAATAAGCACCGTTGCCGGCCTCTACCCAACGGCTCTTGGTGTTGATCAGCTCGTCGCCCACGGACTTCATCAAGCTTTCGAGCTCGGCCAGCTGGGTCCGGGCATTGGCCTGGTTATCCAGGAACTGTTCGTTGACGCTCTTCTTCTGTTCCGTGACCAGAGCCTGGGCGGCCGCCACCGGATCATCGGCCGGCGTCACCACCCGCCGCCCCGTGGAAAACTGGTTCTGGAGCTTGAACAAGTCATACTGGTTGCGCAACAGCCCGTTCGTACCGTTGTCATAAAGCTGATTGGTGCTGATTCTCATGGCAGCTCTCCTAGCGACCGATGCTGAGCAGGGCATCAAACAAGACAGAAGCCGTGTTCATCATCTTGGCGGCGGCCTGGTAGGCTTGCTGGTACTTGATCAGGTTGGCCGCCTCCTCATCCAGATTCACCCCGGAAACCGCGTCCCGGGCAGCCAGAGCCTGCTCCAGCACCGTGGTCTGGGCCTTGCCATCGACCAGCGCGGTCTTGGTCTTGGTGCCGATGTCGCTCACCAGCTGGGCATAGGACACCTGGAAGGTGGCAGTACCGGCAGTGCTGTTCCCGCTCATGGTGTTGGCCGTCTGCAGCGTACCGATCTTGACGATATTGCGGGCATCGGCCACACCGTTGGTGTTGGGCTGAATGAAGAACACGTCGTTCTCGCGCCCCCCCGCCGAGATGGAAAAGCTGAACCCCCCGAAATTGATCGTGGTGGCCCCGGTATAGGCGATGGGCGCCCCGGGGAAAGCCCCGTTAATCTGCAGGCCACCACTGCCATCATCCTCGATGGTCAGCTTGAGCCCGGGCTGGGTATCCGGCAAAACGGGCGGCAAATCTATCATGGCCAGGTTGTAACCCGGCGCCACTTCTCCCTGGGAAAGGATGGCAGTACCAGTGTTGGCCGTCCCCGGGACGGTGCGTACCGGAGCAGCCGCGGCAATACGGCGCACGTCCCCGGCAATTTCCTGGTTGACCGTGATGTTGCGCGCGATTTCCCGGGTGGGCTGCAAGAAATAAGTATCTCCGGCGGCATGCCCGGTGCTGAAATCGAGGGTCAAGCCATCGAAGTTCACCGCGGTCCCCTCGGTACCGGAGGCCACGATCGCGTCGTCACTCAAGCGCCGGACGGTGAAATTGCCGCCGGCAGTGAAGCGAACCTCGTAGTCACTGCCGGTCAGCTGAGTATAGAAATTCCCGGCGGCGGATTGCTGGGGCGGATCGAACGTGAAACTGGCGATCCCCCCCGTACCGGTGTTCATGGTGTTCTCGACGGCCTTGGGGGCGGTGATGTCGAAAAACCGGGAAACGAACCCGACCTGGCCAAGCACATTGCCGAGCAGATCCTGACCCAGGGCCTGCTGGGCATTGACCGTAAGCGCCAGGCTCGCTGCCATATGCCCCAAGGCATTGCTAGCCTGGTCCAGCGCCTGATTCCGGAACGAGAAGAGTCCGCCCAGCTCGCCGCCGTCAAGGTAATTCTCGGGCAGTTCGGCGATGCTGCCCTGCTGGGCCACCACATAGCGCTCCGGGTCCCGGGTCGAGGGGCGCGCTTCCAGGGGCACCACCTGGTTGCCCACCACGAGTTGCTGCCCCATGCCGGCGAACACGTTGATGGCGCCTTGGGAATCCTGCACGGTGCTCACCCGGACCAGCTTGTTGAGTTCGAGCACCATCTGGTCACGCTGATCGAGCAGGTCGTTGGGCGTATGCTGCCCGGAGGTGCTCAGCGCCACGATCTTCTCGTTGAGCAAGGCAATTTGCTTGCTATAGGAATTGATCAACCCAACCGTATCGCGGATGCGTCCATTGGTCTCATCGTGGAGTTCGGCCAAGCGCCGCTCCAGGGTCTGGAAGCGGGTCACCAGGGCCTGGGCGGAACTGGCCATGGACTGGCGTGCCGAGATCAGGTTCGGATTGGCGGCCACGTCCTGAACGCCCTGGAAAAAGCTGGCAAGGGTCGGAGAAATGCCGGAAGTGGAATCCGCCAGCAAATTGTCGATGCGGGCAATCATGCTGTGATAAGTATCCAGCTCGCTCGACTTGCTCTGGGCGGAATTCACCTGGTTTTGCAGCACGGCGCTATAGCTGCGCACCACCGTCGCCACATGCACCCCCATGCCGATGGCGCCCGCCCCGGTCATCATTGGGACGTTGACCGCCTGCATGATGGTTTGCCGGCTGTACCCGGCCGTATTGGCGTTGGCGATATTGTGCTGCGTCGTGGCCAGTCCCAGTTGGGCCGTGTTCAACGCGGTCACGCCGGTATTCAAGAGGCTCATGATTCTTCTCCGGTTCTGCCGTTGTTTATCGGCACACGCGGTGGGTTTCTGAACCTACCTCAACCGATCAGGGCTTGTCTGAGCGTGGATCCGTTGATGATTCCCGCCAGCTTCTCCGCGTATCGGGGATCGGTGGCATAACCCGCCTGCTGCAGCCTTCTCGCAAACTCCGTGCCATCCTGGGAGCCAATCACGGCGCCATAGCGAGGATTGCCACGCAGCAGCTGGGCATAGTCCTGGAAGGCTTCGGCGTAGGACCCGTAGGAACGGAAGCTTTCCTTCGTCTTGACCGGCTGCCCATCCACATACTCGGTCGTGACGATTTCCGTGGTCTTCCCCTGCCAGCTGCGACCAGCCTTGATGCCGAACAGGTTATGGGAAGGGGAACCATCGGGATTGCGGATGTCCCGCTTGCCCCAGCCACTCTCCAGGGCCGCATGGGCCACCAGGAACTGGGGAGGGATTCCCGTGATCCGGCTGGCTTCGACCGCATGAGGCCAGAGCTGGTCCACGAACGCTTTGGGTGTCTGGGGCACCTCCTGGGCCGGAGAGGATTGGTATGCCTGAAGCGGTGCCGCTGCGGCCCGCTGGACCGGAGGCTGCAAGGACGCCCCCCGGTCCTGCTGGCCGGAAGGCCGGGCCAGCGGCAATTCGGACCGGGGCGCGGCGGAAATACTTGCCGGCCGCCCGCCGCTCTCCGCCAGCTGCCGGCTCAACTGCTGCTCGAGCAGTTCGGCCAGCCCGAGACCTCCGCTCCGGGAGAGATTCAGGGCCACCTGCTGGTCTAGCATACCCGTGAAGAAGCGGCTCGCATCGCTGTCCAGCAGACTGTCCTGGCTGGTGGTGGCGCGCATGGACTTCATCATCATCTGCAGGAACAAAGCCTCGAACTCCTGGGCGGCCGATTTCAGGCCGGCCCCGGGATCGGTTTTCATGCGCGCCCGGAGATCCTGCGCCCCCCGGACATCGGCCGCCAGGCCCTGGGGCTCGACAGGCTTGATGCCCATCAGATGATCTCCAGTTCCGCCCGCAGGGCACCGGCGGCCTTCATGGCCTGCAGGATGGCCAGCAGATCCTGGGGATTGGCCCCGAGAGAATTGAGGGCTTTCACCACCTCGGCCAGATTCGTGCCCGCCTTGAGATTGAGCAGGTTGGTCCCGTCCTGGGCCAGCCGCACGTTGCCCTGGGGCGCTCCGTCGGCCCCTGCGTCATTGGTGACGATGACCGAAAGATTGCCATGGGAGATGGCGCAAGCCTCGATGGTCACCTGCTGGTTCATCACCACCGAACCGGTGCGGGGATTCATCACCACCTTGGCCGGGGAGCGGGTGGGCGCCACCTCGATGTTTTCCAGCCGGCCCATGAAGGCGACCCGCGCATCCGGTTGTTCGGGCGCAAGCACGCGGATCTGACGGCCATCCAGGGCCTGGGCCACTCCGTTGCCCATCTGGCGATTGATGGCCTCGACCACCCGACGGGCCGTCTCGAAGTCGGCCTCGGCCAGCTCGTAGATCACATGGGGACCTTGCCCCAGGTTGGTGGGTACGCTGCGCTCCACCGTAGCCCCCCCCGGAATCCGGCCTGCCGACAGATGATTGACCTGCACCTTGGCCCCCGGTGCCGAGGCCCCGGCACCGCCGACCACCACATGCCCCTGGGCGATGGCATAGGTCTGGCCATCCGCGCCTTTCAGGGGCGTCATCAACAAGGTACCGCCCCGCAGGCTCTTGGCGTTGCCCACGGAAGAAACCGTCACGTCAATGGTCTGGCCGGGCCGGGCAAACGGAGGATGGTTGGCGGTGACCATCACCGCCGCCACGTTCTTCAGCTGGATGCTCTTGGCCTGGTCCAGGGGAATGTTCACTCCCATCTGGGAGAGCATGTTGATGACGGACTGGGAGGTGAAGGGCGTCTGGGTCGTCTGGTCGCCGCTGTTGTCCAGCCCCACCACCAGACCGTAACCCACCAGTTGGTTGTTACGTACGCCCTGGACCGTAGCCAGCTCCTTGATGCGCTCGGCACTGGCCGGCAAGGACCAGGCTGACAAGGCGCCCAGGACGGCGAGAATTGCCGCCCGGCCCAGGAAAGTGGTTGTCAGACCTGCCATGATGCACTCCCATATCAGAACGGAAGAGCAGAAAGAAAGAAGCGTGCCAACCAGCCCATGACCTGGGCCTCGCTGATGTAGCCCGAAGCCTTGTACTCGATGCGGGCATCGGCGATCCGGCTGGAATCGACACTATGACTTTCGGAACGGATGTCGCGCGGGTTGACCACCCCCGAGAGCCGGATGAATTCCTGCTGATGGCCGATGGAGACCTGCTTTTCGCCGGACACGAGCAGATTGCCGTTGGGCAGCACCTCGATCACCGTCACGGTGATGGTGCCGTTGAACGCGTTGGTGTTGCCCACATCGCCGCCGCCGCTGAAGGTGTTGCTGCTTTCGGCCGCGGCATTGAGGCCCGCCACCCGGTTCAGGGGATTGACGTTGAAGGGCGGCACATTGAGGGCGTCGATCCTGGCGCTCACCTCGGAAGTACGGGTGGCCGTGCTCTCGGATTCGGCCGAGGCCCGGTTGTTTTCCTTGATGTTGACCGTGAGGATGTCCCCCACATAACGGGCGCGCCGATCCTCGAACAGGGGCCGGGCCGAATTGGCCTGGAAGATGCTGCCGTTGCCGGTGGGCGCGGGTTCCTGATAGGCCGGTCGTGCGGTCATGGGCTGATGCACGCTGGTGGGCGGCGTGGAGGCGCAGCCCACCAGGAGGATGGGCAGCGCTAGGAAGACGGCAAAGCCTTTCATGGTCGCCTCGATCACATCTGGGTCAGGCGCGCGAGCATCTGGTCGGACGTGCTGACCACCTTGGAATTGAGCTCGTAGGCCCGTTGGGCCTCGATCATGGTCACCAGCTCCTCGGCCACATCCACGTTGGACGTTTCCACATAGAACTGCTTGAGCACCCCCGCGCCGTTCAAGCCCGGCGTATTGGGCGTCGGCGTACCGCTCGATGCGGTCTCCAGGAAGAGGTTGTCCCCCATGCTGTAAAGGCCGCCCGGATTGATGAAGGTAGCGACCTGGATCGTGCCCAGCTGGACCGGGTTGGGATTGCCCGCCTCGGTCATGGTGACGGTGCCATCGGTGCCGATGGTCACTGCCAGCGCCGTCTGGGGGATGGTGATGTTGGGCTGCAGGGGATAGCCTTCCGGCGTGACGATATTGCCCTGATTGTCCTTCTGGAAGGAGCCATTCCGGGTATAGGCCGTGCTGCCATCGGGCAGCAGGATCTGGAAGAAGCCATTGCCGTTGATGGCCACATCCAGGCTGTTCTGGGTAAATTGCAGGTTGCCCTGGGTGAAGATCCGGGCTGTAGACACGGGCTGCACCCCGGTGCCCAGTTGCAGGCCGTTGGAGACCTGGGTCTGCTGGGAAGACTGGGCGCCGGGCTGGCGAATGACCTGATAGAGCAGGTCGTCGAACACGGCCCGGGACTTCTTGAAACCATCGGTGCTGACGTTGGCCAGATTGTTGGCCACCACGTCGATGTTGGTCTGCTGGGCACCGAGGCCGGTACTGGCAATCCAAAGGGAACGGATCATGATCGTTAGTCCTTCTGGTTTAAGTCAGCGAGAGCAATTGATCTGCCTGGCGGGCATTCTGGTCCGCCGTCTGGAGCAGCTTGATCTGCATCTCGAACTGCCGGGAAAGGCTGATGAGGTTCACCATGGCCTCTGCCGGATTGACGTTGCTACCTTCGAGATAACCTGTCGCCAGGCGCACATTTTCGTCGGCCGGCACGACGCCGCCACCGCGCAGACGGAACAGGCCATCCCCCCCCCGCTCGAGTTCGGCCTCGGGAGGATTGACCAGCTTGATGCGCCCCACCACGTTGACCACGTTGGGCGTGCCAAAAGTCGGGATGACGCTGACCGTGCCATCGTCACCGATGGTCACGTTGTTGTCCGGCGGAATGCTGATGGGCCCGCCATCCCCGGCCACGATGTGGCCGCTCTTGGTCTGGAGCACGCCATTGACGTTGATCTCCAGGGCACCGGCCCGGGTATAGGCCTCACCGCCATCGGCAGTCTGGACCGCAATCCAGCCCTGGCCATCCACTGCCACATCCAGCCCGTTGTCGGTCCGCAGCAGAGGGCCTTCGTCGAAGATGTTCTGGATGGAAGCGTCCACCACGAACGCCCGGCTCGGCATGGCCTCCGACAGCACCGGAACCGCCAGGAAGCGGTGCATCTGGGCCTTGAAGCCGATGGTGCTGACATTGGCCAGATTGTTCGCCACCCCGGCCTGCTGCATGAACGCATGCTTGGCCCCGGTCATGGCGGTGTAGATCAGACGGTCCATGGCCTGCTATTCCCTATCAGCGGAGATTCACCAGGGTCTGGAGAATCTGGTCCTGGGTCTTGATGGACTGGGCATTCGCCTGGTAGTTGCGCTGCATGATGATCATGTCCACCAGTTCCTGGGTCAGGTCCGTGTTGGACTCCTCCACCGCTCCGGACTGGAGCTTGCCGCGGGTGCCGGCACTGGGCATGCCGATGGTGGGCTGTCCGGAAGCGAAGGTCTCGATCCACAGGTTATCCCCCATGTTCTGCAGGCCATTGGGATTGATGAACTCGGCGAGCACCACCTGCCCCATGAGCTTGGTCTGACCATTGCTGTAGTTGCCGAGCACGTAACCGGCCTCATCCACACTCAACTTGGTGAGGGTCCCGGCGGTATAACCGTCCTGGGTAATGTTGTCCGGGTTATAGGCCATGCCGAACTGGGTGGTCTCCCCCAGATTCATGTAGAAAGCAAAATTCCCCGACACCCCGGGCCGCTGGGCAAACCAGTTGAGCCCCGCATCCGAAGTCAGATCCATGGGCGTCCCATCCTGCATGACCGTGGCGGACAAGTCGAGCTGGAAGCGATAATCGCCCGGATTACCTACCAAAGTGCCATTGGGTTCGAACACCAGCTGATTGGGGGTGGTCGATACCAGGTAACGGTTGTCGATCACGGTATAGACATTCCAGGTGCGGGCATCGGTACCGGAATCTCCCTGGCGGACATAGTAGTTGGTCAGGGTATGGGAAGCGCCGGACTGGTCATAAATCGTGGCCGACGTGGAATAGTTGTACATGCTGGTGTTGAAGGTGGAATCCCAGGCAAACGGAGTAAGTTGTGTCCACTCGGAACCACTGCCAATGCTCGCTGCCTTTTTGTCCCGGTTATCGAGGTTTATGCTGACGGTGAGCCCGCCCTTGGAAGCGTCGATCACCGATGACCAGCCAGTCTGCTTGGGCTCGATCCCGCCGGTGCCAACACTCAAGGGCACAATGGCGGACGAATCCACGCTCACTCCGTCAGGCGAGCTGTAGCCGGTGAGATAGCCGCCATTGGTGGAATTGACCACATAGCCATCCCGATTCAGGTAAAACTGGCCGTTGCGGCTGTAATAACCGGTCTGGTCCTGCACGCTCTTTTGCAACCGGAAAAACCCATTGCCGTTGATGGCGATGTCGAGGGGGTTGTTGGTGGTGGCGATATTGCCCTGGGTGAATTGCTGCATCACCACCGGCAGACTCACGCCGATACCCACCTGGGTGGCGCCGGCCCCGTTCAGGGCGCCGGCATAGACATCAGCGAACTGCGCCTGAGCCGCCTTGAAGCCGACGGTACTGGCATTGGCAATGTTGTTGCTCACCACGTCCAGCGCCCTGGAATAGACATTGAGTCCGCTCAAACCCTGTTGGAATGCCATGATCGTCTCCCGTGCAATCCGTCAAATCATTTTCTTGGCCGGTCAGAAAACCTGCCGCACCTGATCCAGGCCCATGTTGCCCAGACCGGCGATTTCAAGCTCGAAGCCGTTCTTGCCCCTCACCAGAGCAGAAACCGCGCCAGCCTGCAACGGTGTGGCCTCGACCTTTTCCCCGGCCAGGGAGGCCGTCACCGAGAAGGAATACTTGCCGGGCTCCAGGGTCTTGCCGTCCAGGCCCTTGCCGTCCCAGTAAAAGGCCATGGAGCCGGCTTCCTGCTGGCCCAGGCTCTGACGCGCCACTTCCTTGCCGGTGGCATCGCTGATGACCACCTCCACCTTGTCGGCCGGACCGGCAAGGTCGACGCCGAACAAGGCCCCATCCTTGGTCAGGGTGGTTTCCTTTCCGGGCACCAGCACATTCTTGCCGATCAAATTTGCCGCCTGCAGGGACAGGGACTCGTTGTAACTGCCCAGCAGGGTCTGCATCTGCTTGTTGAGTTCCTCCAGGCCCGACACCATGTTCATCTGGGCGAGCTGGGAGGTCATCTCCGCATTCTCCATGGGATTGAGCGGATCCTGGTTGCGCAGCTGGGCCAGGAAGAGGGTCATGAAACGATCCTCCATTTCCTTGACCGAGCCCTTGCCGGAACCAGAGGCCGTAGCCCCCGCCTTGTTTGCCGTGTTGATGGCGTCGATTACCGAAGACATGGTCGTTCTCCCGAAATTACTGCTGGCCGATCTGCAGGGTGCGCATCAGCATTTGTTTGGCCGTATTCATGACTTCCACATTGGTCTGGTAGGACCGGGAAGCCGAAATCATGTTCACCATTTCTTCCACCGGATCCACATTCGACATGGCCACGTACCCATTCGCGTCAGCCAGGGGATTGTGCGGGTCGTAGGTCATCCTGGGGGGCGCCGCGCTCTCGACGATGCGAGTCACCTGAACGCCCTGGGAAGCCTCCCCGGAGCTGGCCACAGGAACGGCCTGAAAGACCACCTGCTTGGCCCGGTAAGGCTCCCCATTGGCCGAAACGGCACTATCCACGTTGGCCAGGTTCGAGGCTACGGTATTGAGCCGCAGGGACTGGGCCGACATGGCGCTGCTGGAAATCTTGAAGACATTGAAGAGGCTCATGACCTTGCTCCTGCTCAACCCTGATTACTACTGATGGCAGTCCGCATCCCCCTCAGCCGGTCGGAGAGGAACTGGGAAATGATCTGGTATTGCATCGCGTTGTCAGCGATCTGGGTCCGCTCCACATCCATGTCCACCGTGTTGCCATCGACGGCCGACTGGGTTTCGGTACGGTACTGCAGGTTGACCGCTGCAGGACCACCGGACACCCCCTGGAGATGGCCGTCATGGGTCCGGGACAGGCTTACCCGCCCCATCCCGTCGCGCCGCCCCACAGCCGTCTCGAAAGCCGTCTTGAAATCAAAATCCCGGGCCTTGTAGTGGGGGGTGTCCGCATTGGCGATGTTGGATGCCAGCACCTGATGACGATGCGTGCGCAGATTGAGGCTCTGGACATATGCGTTCAGGCTCGCCTTGACATCACCGATCATGATTTGCTCCGGGCTGGTTATGGACTGCACGGTTCAAAGCATGCTTCGTGCCATGGCAACCCAAGCCCCTGCTTCCACCCATTCCAGGCCAGGCCGGCCCCGCCCCGGACCATCCGGACGGCAATACTTGCCGTTGACCGCCGCCCCGAGGCGAGGGGAGCCGATCACGCTTTTTTTATCCCCCTCCTTGGGGGAGAATAGCGCCATGAAACGTTTTTCGGCCTTCCTGCTCGGCTGCATCAGCCTGGCTGCCCTTGCCGCCCCCCCGCAAACCAATGACCACGGCCCCCTGCTCCGCCTGGTGGAGGATTACGTGCGCGGACAACTGCAAGGCCAGAGCGGACTTGTCACCGTGCAGGCCGGCCCCCTGGATCCGCGCCTGCGTCTGCCGGCCTGCCACGCCTTCCAGCCCTACACCCCGACTGGCGCCCGCCTGCTGGGCAAGACCAGCGTCGGCCTGCGTTGCACCTCGCCGGGACGTTGGAACATCTTCGTCCCGGTCCGAATCGCGGTGGAAACGACGTATGTGGCCACCGCCGCGCCCCTGGCGCCGGGTCAGACCCTGCAAGCCACCGATCTCGTCCAGTTGAGCGGCGACCTGGGCAGCCTCCCCGCCGGGGTCGTCACCGACCCGGCCGCAGCCGTCGGCAAGAGCGTGCGCTTTTCCGTCGCGGCCGGTCAGCCCCTGCGCCAGGATCAGCTGGTTTCCCCGCCGGTCGTCCAGCAGGGCCAGTCCGTCAAACTCGTCTTCCACGGCCCGGGCTTCACCGCCAGCAACGAAGGGCGCGCCCTCAACGGTGGCAGCGAGGGCCAGATCATCCAGGTTCGCACCAGCTCCGGCATCGTCGTCAGCGGCGTGGCCCAGTCCAATGGCACCGTGCTGGTCAGCCCAGCCCAGCCCTGAGCGGCGGATTCTTTTCCGGCCGGCCCTCAACTTTCACGGATCTTTGCCGTTAAAATCATCAGCCATTACTGTCCACAGGTGACATTGTGAAAATCGATACTTCGCTGAAGGTGGCCCCTCCGCCTCAGCCGCGTCCCGCCGTCAAGCCTGCCACAACCGAAGCAGGCGGCGAGCAGGTCCGGCTCAGTTCCACCTCGCAAGTGAGGGGGGGTGAGCCACCGGTGGATTCGGGCCGGGTCATGGAAATCAAGCAAGCCATCATGGAAGGCCGCTTCCGGATCAATCCGGAGGCCATTGCCGACCGGCTGATCGACACGGCGCGGGAACTGGTCAACGCACAGCGCCGGGGCTGATGAGCAGCACCTTTGCCCAACTGCTCGCCGCAGAAATCAGTGCGGTACAGCGCTTCGTTGCTCTGCTCAAGGAAGAGGAGAAGATCCTGCGTGGCAATCAGCTGGACGCCCTGGAAAAACTGATGGCGGAAAAAGACCGCCTGATCGAGGAGTTGAGCCGGATCGGCGAAGCCCGGCAAGGCTGGTTTGCGGCAGCCGGCATCACGGAAAACCGGGAGAGCATCGAAAAATGGCTGCAGACCCAAAGCAATCCCAGGCTGTCGCAGGCGTGGCAGGCCTTGCAGCGGCTCGCCCGGGAAGCCAAAGCCCTCAATGAACTCAACGGGCAATGCATCGCCCTCCTCTCCCACAACAACCGCAAGCTGCTCGAAACCCTACGCAGCCCCAGAGCCGACGTCGGCGTCTACGGCCCGGACGGCCAGACCAGCCTCGGCCCAGCCTCGCGCATCAGCGATTCTGTCTGACCCCCCTGAGTCAGGGGTTGGGCCGCATCTCCGTCCCCACTTCAGTGGGCAATTCCGGCACGAAAGAGTCGATGAGGATGGTGACCCGCCGGTTCCGGGCCCGTCCCTCGACGCTGTCGTTCGGCTCCACAGGCCGCTGCTCTCCGTAACCGATCGCCGTGAGACGGTCGGGATTGACCCCCGCCTCGGCAAACAGGCGCAACACCGTCGTGGCACGCACGGCCGAAAGCTCCCAGTTGGAAGGAAACTGCGCTGTCCTGATGGGCACGTTGTCCGTATGCCCCTCGATGGTGATGGGAAAGTTGCTGTCTGCCACCACCCGGGCAACAGCCTGCAGCGCCGCCACGGAGAGCGGCTCGAGCGTGGCCTGGCCGGGGGCGAACAGGATGCTGTCGTTGATTTCGACGGTGACCCCGCGACTGGTCTCCAGCACCCGGACCTTGCCCTGGCGCACCAGGGGCGCCAGGGCCTCCATGATCTCCTTGGCCATGTTGCGCATCTTGTCCCGCTGCCGCAAGCGGCCGTCGTCCGCCGCCTTGGGGAGGGTTGCCACCGGCACGGGAAGGGCCGGCGCACCTTCGGTGATCAGCATGACCTGCCCGGGCTGAGACTGGGCCACATTGCGGAAAGCCGCATTGAGGGACTCGCTCAGGATGCGGTACTTGCCTTCGTTGATGGAAGACAGGGCGTACATGACCACGAAGAAGGCAAACAGCAAGGTGATGAAGTCGGCATAGGAAACCAGCCAGCGCTCATGGTTCTCATGCTCCTCGGGTTTCCTGCGGCGCGCCATGATCGCCCCTCAGCGGCGGCCAGCCCTGCTGCTGCGGCTGCCCGGCTCCTGGAAGCAGTACCCCTGCAGACGGCTTTCGATGATCCTGGGGTTATCCCCCACGGCAATCCCGGTCAGTCCGTCCACCAGCATTTCCTTTTCCACCAGCTGCCGGGAGATGTAGGCCTTGAGCTTGTTGGCCACCGGCAGGAACACCAGGTTGGCCAGTCCCACGCCGTAGATCGTGGCCACGAAAGCGACGGCGATGCCGGCCCCCAGTTTCGAGGGATCGGACAGGTTTTCCATCACGTGGATCAGCCCCATCACGGCACCAAGGATGCCGATGGTGGGCGAGTAACCCCCGGCGGATTCCCAGACTCGCGCGGCCTGACGCATTTCCTCTTCGTAGGTGTTGATTTCCACTTCGAGGACTTCACGCAAGCGGTCCGGATCGGCCCCGTCGACGAGGAGCTGCAACCCCTTGCGGGCGAAGGGATCCTTGAGCTGCTGGGTGAAGTTTTCCAATGCCAGCAAACCTTCGCGGCGTGAGATGTGACTCCACTGGGAGACCTGCTCGATCAACTTCCGGTGCTCGACCACCGGTGGCAGGAACACCCAGCGGAGCATTCCCAGGCCGCGTCTGAAAGTGTCGAAGGGACTCTGCAACATGACGGCCCCGAGAGTGCCGCCAAGCACGATCATCAGGGCCGTCGGCTGCACCAGGGAAGCCAGATGCCCCCCCTCGAGCACTTGCCCGGTGAGGATGGCACCAATGCCGACAACGAGGCCCAGCAAGCTGATCTTGTCCATCATCCCTCACGCTTGCGCCGTCCGCGGCTCTTGCTTGCGGTCTCTCCGAACACCCGGCTGCGGATGCGGGAAATCGCCTGACTGTGCAGCTGACAGACCCGGGACTCGGTAACACCGAGGATCTCGCCGATTTCGCGCAGGTTCAGCTCCTCTTCATAGTAGAGCGCCATCACCAGCTGCTCCCGCTCCGGCAGGGCAGCAATGGCTTCGACCATCTCGCGGCGCATGGCCTTGTCCTCGAAAAGCAGCCCCGGGTCCATGTCGGACAGGCCGGCATGCCGGTCGAGGAAAGACTCCCCGTCCTCGGAGGCGAAATCCTCGAGATATAGCATCTGATGCCCCTGGGCTTCCAGGAGCAGCTTCTGGTACTCCGGCAGGGACATGCCCAGACTGGCGGCCAGCTCCCCTTCGGTGGGAGTCCGCCCCTGCTGCTGTTCGAGCTGCTGCAAGGCCACCTCGACGCGGCGCATTTCCCGCCGCAGATGGCGCGGCAGCCAGTCGTTCTCGCGCAGGCCGTCCAGCATGGCCCCACGGATACGCTGGCTGGCATAGGTCTCGAACTGGGCACCAAACCCCTCCTCGTAACGCCCGATGGCGTCAAGCAGCCCGATCATGCCGTTTTGCACCAGATCCTCGAATTGCACATTGGCAGGGAGGCGGGCCATCAGATGATGGGCAATACGTCTGACCAGGGGGAAATAGCGCTGAACCAGCTGCTCCCGCTCGAGCTGACCGGCGGCTGTATACATTTAGGCGTGCAGGACTCTGGGTGTTAAACGATGGCTCAAGTTTAACAGTTGCCGAATGAATTGTTCGACCCCACCCTGTTCGTATTCGGCCCCAGGCCAGGCCAGCAATTCGGCCGCGAATTCGCGCAGCGCCACCGCCGCGGGCGAATCAGGCAGGCTGCCGACGATGGCCTGCCCCAGACGCGCGCTCCGGTGCAGCGCTTCATCCTGGGGGATGGCCCCGCCGAACTCCAGCTGGGCCACGCCGCGCTGGGCCGCCACCTTGCGCAGGTTGCCATAAATGACATGACCATCCCCGGGGTTTTTGACCCGGTTCACCAGGATGCGGAAGTGGCGACGGGCCAGGGACTGGCTCACCTTCTTGATCAACGCATAAGAGTCCGTGATCGAGCTGCCGCTGCCCGACACCACGATGACGGTCTCCCCCGCCGCCAGCCCCCAGGGGGAAAAGCCATGGTCGTGCTCGTGACTGGTGTCGACGAGGATCACATCCACCGGCCGCTCCAGGGAGGCCACGCCCTCCAGCAAGGCCTGCTGCTGGAGCGGGCTCAGGCATCCCAATTGCCGGGCGGCACATCCCGCCGGCAGGATGCTGACGCCAGCCACGGGGCTGAAAAGCACATGCTCGAGCCGCCGCTGGCGGTTCAGCACCTGCTGCAGCTCCCCCTGGGGATGCAGGCCAAAAAAACTGCCCACGCCGCTGGCGCCCCGGTTCTCGTCCACCACGAGCACTTCCTTGCCCTGCCGAGCCAGGGCCACGGCCACATTGGCGACGATGGCGGTCTTGCCAACCCCGGGAGAGCCGGAGGCAAAGGCAATCACGCGCAGCTGGCTGCGGCCGAACATGCGCCGCAGGCCGGCGGCCTGGTCGCAGCGGAAATCAGCCACGCCGCCCTCCGGCAACCGCCACTCCGGCATTGGCCATCATCAGACCGGGCTCGAGGCCGCTGTAGCGATGCGGCGAAACCTCCGGCGACTCCTTGAAGGCACGATGCAGGAGATAGGCCCGGTTGGGCAGATGCAGATCCTCGGGCACCCGCTGACCATTGGAGACGTAGTGCAGTTTCAGACCATGCCGCATGATGGCATCCAGGGAAGGCGCAAGGCTGGCCGTCTCATCGACCTTGGTGAGAATGCAGCCGGCCAGATCGTCACCCCGGTAGGCAGCGACCACATCGTCCAGAGTATCGCCGCGGGAAGTGGCCGACATGACCAGCAGACGGCGCACACCGCAATCGGTCAGCATGGCGTTGAGTTCAGCCACCAGCCGATCCCGCTGGCTCATGCCCATGGTGTCGATGAGGACCATGTGCTTATGCTTGAGTTCAGCCAGGATCTGTTGCAGTTCGAGGGCGTCCTTGGCCAGATACACGGTGACGCCCAGGATGCGGCCATAGATGCGCAACTGCTCGTGGGCACCGATCCGGTAGCTGTCGGTGGTGACCAGGGCCACCTTGCTGGCCCCGTGACGCAGCACGCAGCGTGCCGCCAGCTTGGCCGTGGTAGTGGTCTTACCCACCCCGGTCGGCCCCATCAGGGCATAGACTCCACCGCGGTCGATGATGTCGCTTTCGGCATTCAGGGTCATCAGGCTGCGATCGGCCACGCCGCGCACCCAGGCCACCGCCTGCACGGCATCCATTTCCGGCGGCAGTTCGGCCAGCAGCTCCCGCGCCAGTTGGGGCGAGAAACCGGCATCCAGCATCTGGCGCAGCACCTCGGTCTTGACGGGCTCCTTGCGCGCCGTCTCACCCCAGGCAAAACCGGCCAGATGTTGCTCGACGATGCGGCGCAGGGAGCGGATTTCATCCATCACCTCGGCAGGAATCACCTCCGCCTCGGTCTTTGCAGGAGCCGGCCGAGCATGGACGGGAGGAACGGGGCCGGCATGCGGCCCAGGACGCGGCGACTCCTGGGCCGGGGTCCGCAGGGATGCCGGCTTGGGGATCGAGGCATTGACTGCGGCCTGAACGGCAGGACGCGGGGGCGCTTCGGCAGGCCGGAAGGGGGCTGTCGCCGACCGGGGAGCCGCCGCCTGCGGCGGGGCGACAACCTGACCCGCCGGCGCACCTGGGGTACGGCCCGGGCCGGCCGCTGCGGAAAGGCTGACACGATAGTCATCCTCCTCCGCCCTCGCCGGACGCGTCATCCGGGCCGGGGCGGCTTCTTCCGCCGGCGGCACCATCATGGCCATGTCCCGGGCTGCGACCGCCATGATCTCGACGCCTCCGGGCACCCCCCGGTTGGAGAGGATGATGGCATCCGGCCCCAGGGTCTCCTTGACCTTGCGCAGGGCTTCCCGTGCATTGACGGCAATGAATTTTCTTACATTCATGACCTACCTCCGATGATCGAGGTCACTTTGATGATCTTGTTGTCAGGCACTTCGCCATGGGCGATCACCTTGAGCTGGGGAATACTGCGCCGCAGGAAGCGGGAAAGCAGCAGGCGAATGGCGCCAGGCACGAGCAGGACGGCCGGCAGGCCAAGCGCCTCCTGACGCTGGACCGCAGCGGCCGCTTCCTTGAGAAGCCCATCGGCTAGACCAGGCTCCAGGGCTGCGGCCCCCGCTGTACCCGTCACCGATTGGATCAACAGGCGTTCGAGCTGTGGATCCAGGGTCAGCACCGCCATCTCGTTGCCGGAAGGATAGAGTTGCTGGACGATGGCCCTCCCCAGGGCGGTGCGAACCTGGGCAGTGAGTTCGTCCGGATTCTGTGTCCGGCCGGCATGGTCGGCCAAGGTCTCGATGATGGTGCGCATGTCGCGGATGTGCACCCCCTCGTCCAAGAGGTTCTGCAGCACCTTCTGGAGCGTGCCCAGGGGCAGGACCTTGGGCACCAGATCCTCCACCAGTTTGGGCATTTCCTTGCCCAGATGGTCGAGCAGTTGCTGCACCTCCATACGTCCGAGGAGGCCGGATGCATTGCTCAGGATGAGATGATTCAGATGGGTGGCCACGACCGTGGAGGCATCCACCACGGTATAGCCGTACGCCTGGGCCTGGTCCCGCAGCCCCGGCTCGATCCAGACCGCCGCCAGACCGAAGGCGGGATCGGTGGTGGGGGTGCCGGCCAGGGTCCCCGCCACCCGTCCGGGATTGATCGCCAGCAACTGTCCAGGGAACGCCTCTCCCTTGCCGACTTCCACTCCCTTGAGCAGGATCCGGTAGGCATTGGGCTTGAGCTCCAGGTTGTCGCGGATGTGTACCGGCGACACCAGAAAACCGACTTCCTGGGCGAACTTCTTGCGAATTCCCCGGATGCGCCGCAACAACTCTCCATCCTGGGCCTTGTCGACCAAGGGGATCAGGCGGTAGCCCACTTCCAGGCCCAGCACATCGAGGGGAACCACATCGGACCAGCTGGCTTCCTGGGACTCCTGGACCGGCGGCGGAGCGGCAGGCGCCGCCACTGCCGCCATGCGCACCTGCTGTCGTTTCTTTTCGGCCATGCGCCAGCCCAAGTAGGTGAGGCCCGCTGCCAAAAGCAGGAATACCAGATTCGGCATCCCGGGAATCATGCCCATGCCACCGAGAATGCCGGCGGTGATGTAAACCACATTGGGACTGTGGAACACCTGGCCGATGAACTGGACACTGAGATCCTTCTCGTCAGAAACCCGTGTCACCACCATGCCCGCCGCAATCGAAATCACGAGGGCGGGAATCTGGGCCACCAAGCCATCCCCGATGGCAAGCAAGGTGTAGTTTCGAGCTGCCTCGGCGAGGGCCATGTCGTGTTGCAAGACGCCAATGACAAGACCGCCGATGACGTTGATCAAGGTAATAATGATGCCGGCGATGGCATCACCGCGCACGAATTTGGAAGCACCATCCATGGAGCCGAAGAATTCGGCCTCCCTGGCCACGTCCTGACGGCGCTTGCGCGCTTCATCCTCACCGATCAAACCGGCATTGAGGTCGGCATCGATGGCCATTTGCTTGCCCGGCATGGCATCCAGCGTGAAACGGGCGGCTACTTCCGCCACCCGTCCGGCACCCTTGGTGATCACCATGAAGTTGATGATCACCAGAATCAAGAACACGATGATGCCCACCGCGTAATTGCCGCCCACCAGAAACTCGCCAAACGCTTCGATCACCTTGCCCGCCGCTCCGGGACCGCTATGCCCTTCGAGCATCACCACCCGGGTGGAAGCCACGTTGAGGGACAGTCGCAGCAGGGTGGTCACCAGCAGCACCGTGGGGAAGACGGAAAATTCCAGGGTCTGCTTGACCTGAACCGCCACCAGCAGGACGAGGATGGACAAGGCAATGTTGAAGGTAAACAGCACATCCAGCAGGAACGGTGGCAGAGGCAGCACCATCATGGCCAGAACCATGATGATCAGCGCCGGGGCCGCCAGTTGGAAGGCATTCACCCGGCCAAAAACGTTTTGCAGGATCAGAGCTGCGCCGGCCATCAGGCAGCCTCCGGTACGGCCAGCTCAGGCGGCACTGCCACATCCCGGGGCGGCATCGGGTATTCCCCCCCCCTGGCGCGCCACTGGGAGAGCTGATAGACGTAGGCCAGGACTTCGGCCACAGCTCCATAGAGGGCCCCGGGGATCTCGTCATCGATCTCGACATGCCGATACAGGGCCCTGGCCAGGGGAGGCGCTTCCAGCATGGGAACGCCGTGCTCCGCCCCCAGGGCCTTGATCTTCTGGGCGATGGCCCCCATGCCCTTGGCCAGAACCTTGGGGGCCGCCATGCCATCCTTGTAGGACAGAGCTACCGCAAAATGGGTGGGGTTGGTCACGATCACGTCGGCCGTGGGCACCGCCGCCATCATGCGCCGGCGCGCCGCCTCCCGCTGGAGGCTGCGGATGCGGCCCTTGACCAGGGGGTCGCCGTCCATTTCCTTGCTTTCCCGGCGCACCTCATCCTTGGTCATCTTGAGCTTGTCATAGTATTGCCAGATCTGGAACGGCACATCGGCCACGACGATGAACAGCATGGCCGCCACGATCAGCAGGAAGGACCAGGTCAGCAGATGACCGGCCATGGCCAGGCCTGCCTCCAGGGGCATGCCCAACATGCCGAAGATATCCTCCCACTCGCTCCATATGATCAGGACGGCCGCGCCTCCGATCACGAGCGACTTGAGCATAGCCTTGACCAACTCCATCAGGCTTTCCCAGGAAAACATGCGGCCGATGCCAGCGATAGGATTCAGCTTGCCCAGATTGGGCATGAGGGCTTTGGGAGCGAACACCCAGGAGTTGAGCATGAAGGAGGGCAGGATGCTGGCCACGATCAGGCCCAGCACGAGGGGAGAAAAAGTGATCAGGGCATCCAGGGCCAGATCGTGCAGCCGCAAAAGCGCCAGCTCGGGCTGCTTGAGAAAGGCGGCATCCATGGTAAGCCCTTCGGTCATCAGCCGCATGGCCTGTTGCACCACCCAGCCGCCCATCAGCCAGAAAACCCCGGCTGCCACGATCAGCACGAGAAAACTCCCCAGCTCCTTCGAATGGGGAACCTGGCCCTGCTCGCGCGCCTGCTCTATGCGCCTGCCTGTGGGCTGCTCTGTTTTCTCGAGGTCGCTTTCTTCTGCCATGGACTGACAACCGGTTGGATGGGCCTATTATAGAAAAAATCCAGAAAAATTAAATAGGTACACCGGTTTTTTAAAATGGATGTTAAGTCCACGTCAAGATCGCCACCGCTCCCGAATCGCACCAAAGCAAAAAGGGCCCCGCAGGGCCCTCTTCAAGACATTGAATTCATTGATCAAACAAAATCGAGGGCCGGAATCCCCCGCCCTATTCCATCCATGTGCTGCCCCCCATCGGCCAGCAGTTCCTTCATGTCCAGGATCAGCACGATCTGGCCATTGGACAAGGTAGTGACCCCCGCCACGCCCCGGGGACGGAAGTCTTCCAGGGACTTGATCACCGCATCGTCCCGTCCGGCAAAGCTGTCCACCCCCAGGATGAAGCTGCGCTCCGCCGTCTGCATGAGCACCCCGTATTCCGGGTAGCGCTCCTGGGGCCAGCCCAGCAGCCGGGCCAGGGAAACCACCGGCAGGATCTCGCCCCGTACCACCAGGGTGGACTTGCCCCCCACCTCCTGGATCTTGTCCCGCTCGATGGGCAGAATTTCCCGCACCAGGGAGAGGGGCAGGGCAAAGGGCTGGTCGCCCAGCAACACCAGCAGCACGGGCAGGATGGCCAGGGTGAGCGGCAGGGAGATCAGGAACACGGAACCCTTGCCGGGCTCGGAACGGATCTCGATGGAGCCGTTCAGCTTCTGGATGTTGGTCTTGACCACATCCATGCCCACGCCCCGACCGGACACATCCGAAATCTCGGTCTTGGTGGAAAATCCGGGCAACAGGATCAGGTTGAAGCTCTGCCGGTCATCGAGGGTATTGGCTTCCTCCTCGGTGATCAGCCCCTTTTCGACGGCCTTGGCGCGAATACGCTCGGCACTCATGCCGCGACCGTCATCGGCAACGATGAGGACGATGTGATCCCCTTCCTGGCGTGCTTCAAGGCGCACCAGGCTCTTGGCGGACTTGCCGGCAGCAGCCCGCTCGGCCGGGCTTTCCACCCCATGGTCCACCGCGTTGCGAATCAGGTGGATGAGTGGGTCGGCCAGATCTTCGATCATGGTCTTGTCGACCTCGGTTTCCTCCCCGGCGAGCACCAGCTCCACGTCTTTACCAAGCTGGCGCGCCAGATCCCGGGCAATGCGCGGATACTTCTGGAACAGGCGGCCGATCGGCTGCATGCGGGTCTTCATGACCGAGTTCTGCAAGTCGGACACCAGCAGATCGAGCTGACTGACGGCTTGATCCAGGGCGTGCAGGGTCTCCGCGTCGTTCTTGCCGGCCAGGATGTCGGCCCGCAGACTGGTGAGCCGGTTCTTGGTCAGCCCGATCTCGCCGGAAAGGTTGAGCACCTGATCGAGGCGAGAGGTGTCGACCCGGATGGTATTTTCCCGGGCCCGCTCTTCCACACGACGCCCGGCGCCACCATTGCCCGACACCGGACGGTCACTGGCGCGCCGCCCGAAGGCAGCCGGCTTCTCGGGTTCGGCGGGCGCCACCGGGGGGGCTGCCGCCTCGGCCCGGGTAATCACTTCTCCGGTAGCGGCAGCGGGCTGACCGGTGATACTGGCGTGCAGCTCGTCCCAGTCGGGGCCGCCACTCGCAGCGGCCGGCGCGGCCTCTGCCGCGGGCGTAGCGGAGGCAGCCTGCACGGCGCCCACCTGCTCCCCTTTCAAGACTGCCTCGAGGGCATGGAGCAGCTCGGGCGGCGCCGGCAGGGGCTGGACGCCGCCGGAAAGCTCCCCGAACATGTCCCGCACACTCTTGGTGGCCGCCATGATCAGGTCCATCAGCTCGGGCGAAAGATGCAGCTCGGCATTGCGCAGCTTGTCGAACAGGTTCTCGGTCAGATGGCAGAGGGTGACGAGTTCGGTGGCGTTGAGAAAACCCGCCCCCCCCTTGATGGTGTGGAAGCCCCGGAAGATGTCATTGAGGAGCCCCCGGTCATCGGGCATCTTTTCCAGATCCACCAGCTTGTTGTCCACATCGGACAGCAGATCATGGGCCTCCTGCAGGAAATCCTGCAGCAGATCCTCCATGCCGGCAAAGTCGCTCATACGATCCTCCTCAGAATCCCAAGCTTTCAAGCAGGTCATCCACCTGCTGCTGGTTCACCACCACGTCCGAACGTCCGTCCGCACTGATCACCGGACCATTGAGCAGGCTGTTGACCTCCTCGGAACGCTTCTTGGGCGGCACCACTTCGATCAGGACCGCCATCAGCCCGTTCTCCAGTTCCTGGGCCAGGCTGACCACCTTCTTGATCACCTGCCCGGTCAGGTCCTGGAAATCCTGGGCCATCATGATTTCCATCAGCTGTCCATTGACCTGGGCCGTCCCGGCGGGCAAGTCCTGCTTCAGGAACTGACGCGTCTCTTCCGCCAGCCGGCGGAACTCGGCCGTGCTCATCTGGTTGGCAAAGACCTTGTCCCAGCGCTCGGCCAGGGCCTTCGCACCGCTCTCCACCTGATCCACCACCGGCCGGGCGATATCCGTGGCGTTGAGCACGCGGCAGGCCGCCTGCTCGGTCAGGTTGGCCACGTAGGCGAGCCGGTCCTTGGCATCCGGCAAGGTGCTGACCGTCTGTTCGAGCAGTTTGTCGTAACCCAGCTCACGCAGGGTGTCGTGCAGTTGCCGGGCCATCTGGCCGATGCGGTTGAACACGTTTTCCTGGGCAGGCCATTCCTGCTGGCCGTCCCCCGCCGATTCCCCCCCACCTTCCGGGGCAGGCGCCGGCGGCTGGAAATTGGCGGAAACACTGTCGAACAATGCCTGCAGTTCATCGCTGTCCCCCTGGCTGGTCATGCCGGACGGGGAGGCAGCAGACGGCGCAGGTGGAGCCGGTGCCACCGCGGGAGCCCCAGGCGCTACCGAAGCCGCCACGCTATCGAACAGGGCTTCGAGTTCGTCGGAATCATTGCTGGCCGTCATCATCCCCTCCCTAGGCCTGACCCATCTTCTCGAAAATCTTCTGCAGCTTCTCCGACAGGGTGGCTGCGGTAAACGGCTTGACGATATAGCCGCTGGCCCCGGCCTGGGCCGCGGCGATGATGTTTTCCTTCTTGGCCTCGGCCGTGATCATGAGCACCGGCAGATGCTTGAGGTTCGGCGTGGAACGGATGGTCTGCAACAGGGTAAGGCCGTCCATGTTGGGCATGTTCCAGTCCGTCACCACGAAATCGAAGCCCCCCGCGTTCAGCTTCTGCAGGGCAATGGCACCGTCCTCGGCCTCATCGACATTGGTGTAACCCAGCTCCTTGAGCAGGTTGCGCACGATGCGGCGCATGGTGGAAAAATCATCCACCACCAGGAATTTCAATTTGGGATCAACAGGCATGCTGCACTCCAGAACGCGTTATCTTTCCACCAGCGGCCGCAGGGTGTCGGCCAGCACTTCAGCATCGAATTTGGCAACGTAGGCATCCACGCCCACGGACTTGCCCATGGCACGGTTGGCTTCGGAGGAGAGGGAGGAATGCATGACCACCGGCACACCTTCGAAACGGGAGTCCGACTTGATGTTCTTGGTCAGCACGTAGCCATCCATCTCCGGCATTTCCGCGTCTACGAGGATCAGATTGATCTCCTCCCGCAGGGGAACCCCCATCTGCTGGGCATGGGCGGCAATGGCCTGGAGCCGGGTCCAGGCCTCGGCCCCGTTGGTGGCATGTTTGTGCTTGACCCCGAGTTTGTCGAGCACTTCGGTGATCTTCTTGCGCGCCACCACCGAATCATCCACGAAAAAGATGCTGGTCTCTTCCCTGACCCGGGCCGGCGGAATGTCTACGATCACCGCTTCCCCGAAGGCATTGGCCAGGATCTGCTCCACATCGAGGATGGAAACCAGATGCCCACCGCTCAACTCGATGACGGCGGTAATCAGGCCCTGGTTGGCGCTCAGAACGCTTTCCGGCGCCTTCACCTTCTCCCAGTCCACCCGGATGATGCGGTCCACCTCATGCACCAGAAAACCCAGGGTGCGCTTGGAATATTCGGCCACCATCATGGTCTTGCCCAGTCCTTCGGGCGGGTTCTCGAGATCGAGGAAGGACGCCAGGGAAAGCACCGGAATCACGTTGCCGCGCAGGGAGATCAGGCCCTCCACCCCTTTGGGCATGTTGGGCGTCTTGGTGATGTGGGGGGTACGCCCCACCTCGCGCACCTTGAACACGTTGATGCCGAAAATCTCCCGCGTCCCCAGGGAAAACAGCAGGATTTCCATCTGGTTGGAGCCCGCCAGGCGGGTCCGGGCATCGACACCATCCAGGAGGTTCTTGTTGTCACTCGTCTTCACATCACTCTCCCGTCAGACAGGGGCAGGCAGGCGTTCGCTCAGACGCCGGCGGATGGTCTCGGACAGGCGCTGGGGCTCGAACTTGGGCACATACTCGTCCACGCCCACCGACAAGCCCAGCTTCTGGTTCGACATGCCGGACAAGGAAGAATGCATGATCACCGGAATGCTGGCAAAGCGGGGGTCGTTCTTGATCTTCTTGGTCAGGATGTAGCCATCCATCTCGGGCATCTCGATGTCGGTAAGGACCAGGCTGATCACATCGGCGGGCGCCTTGCCCATGGCCTTGGCATAACCCGCCATTTTCTCCAGCTCCTCCCACATCTGCCGGCCGTTGTTGGCAGCCACATAGCGGACTCCCATCGCATCGAGAGTGCGCTCGATCTGCCTGCGCGCCACGATGGAGTCGTCACAGAAAAACACCGTGACCTCCGGGTTCTCCAGCGGCACGATACTCTTGAAACGGATGTCGTCCACCTCGGTATTGGCTGTGTCGGCCAGCACCTTCTCCACGTCCATCATCATGATCAGGCGGCCATCTTCGAGTTCGGTCACGGCCGTCACCAGCCCCCCCATCTGGGCCGTCAGCATCTCGGGCGGAACCCGCATCATGCTCCAGTCCAGGCGCAGGATGGTGTCGACCGCCTCGACCAGAAAACCCTGGGTATGGCCGTTGTACTCGGTCACGATCATGATTTCCCGGGGCGCATCGGAGTCAACGCTGGCATAGCGCGCCAGATCCACCACCGGCACCAGATTGCCGCGCAGGCTGACCATCCCTTCCACGGCCGGGGGCATCTCCGGGGCTGCGGTGATCTGGGGCGTGCGCATGACTTCCCGTACTTTGAAGACGTTGATGCCGAAGGTCTCGCGCCGGCCGGTGCGCCGGTCCAGTCCCAGTGAAAAGAGCAGGATTTCCAGCTTGTTCGTTCCGGCAAGCTTGGTTCTGGCATCGATGCTCTTGAGCAGCTCCGACATGGTCAATCCCCTAAAAATGCTTGTATCCCCGGCCTGTCTGCCCGGGTCTTATCCGGCGTAGGATACACAGAATTCGTCAGCACCGGAACCAGACCCGCCTTACATCTCGGTCTTGTAGCCGATGCGAAAGCCGCCCCAGTGGCGTCCCTGGACATAAACCGGTGCGGAAATGTCGTGCATGATCTCGCCGGTATCGCGCCGATAGGTCTGCAGCAAGAAGGGCTTTTCATGATCGCCGCAACGACGGCCGACCGGGTCGTCGAAGATGCGCTTGGTGCGGTTGTTGACGAAATCCACCTGCTCATTGCCGGTCAGGGGCTTGGAAAAACGCTGATTGTGGGTTGGCACGTAGCCACGCCGGTCGCAGGTGATGGCATAGACCATTTCCGGATGCTTGGCCACCAAGGCCTCCTGGATGGGCGGCAGGATCTGGTCGCACAGTGCATCGAAACGGGTGTTGAATTTGGGAGGACGGGTGCCGGGGATGGGCTGGTACTTGTCGTCGAACAGATCCTCAAGGCGGATGCGCCCGCGCGCCACGGCGGCCTCCAGCGCCGCCCCGACCTGCCTGGCCATCTCCTGGACGATCGCCGGCATGCGGGAATGCAGTTCCAGGGCCGCCTCGCCGGCCTCGCCGAGGCGGAACACATGGCCGATTTCCTTGAGATTCACCGCCAGATAATCCAGTTGCTCCGCTTCCTTCAGCGTCTGCTCGGCCGCGCCGGAGTTGGCCTGGGCCTGCTCCATGATGGCGCGGATGTGCTGGGCGATGTCGGAGCCCGAAGCGCTTTGTGCTTCGATGGCCATGGCAATCGCATCCACCTTCTCCATGGTGTCCTGGGCCCCGCGGTTGATGGATTCCAGGGATTCCGAAGCCCGTCTGGCCAGATCGGCCCCCTTGTAGGCCTGATCCGTGCCCGCCTGGATGGTGGCAATGGCCGAAGCGGTCTCCGCCTGGATGGCGCCGATCATCTGGCTGATCTCGCCGGTGGCGCTGGAAGTGCGCTCGGCCAGTTTTCTCACCTCGTCGGCCACCACCGCGAACCCCCGGCCCTGCTCCCCGGCCCGGGCCGCCTCGATGGCGGCGTTCAAGGCCAGCAGATTGGTCTGGTCGGCAATCTCGCGGATGGTCTGGACAATCCCGGAAATGGCCTGGGAGCGCTCTCCGAGAACCTGGATCACCTGGGCCGACTGGGTGACGGACTGCGCGATGCGCTCCATTTCCAGGGACGCCTCGGTGGCGATCTTCACCCCCTCCCGGGACAGGGCGCTGGCTTCCTGGGAGATGTGCGAGGTTTCATGGGCCCGGTGGCTGACCTCGGTCATGTTGTCGGTAAGCTGGCCCATCGCCTCGGTCGTCGCCTCGGCCGCAGCATGTTGCTGGGAAGACCCCTGCGCCACCCGGTGGGACTCCTCGATGAGCTGCCGGGCCGCTTTCTCGACCTGCACGGAATTGAAGAACACCTTGCCGATGATGGTCTGAAAACTGCCGATCAGCTTGTTGAACGAACCGGCCATGGCAGCGATTTCGTCGGCGCCGGATACCGGTACCCGCCGGGTCAGATCCCCATCCATGTACATCTGCTCGATGATCTGGCGCAATTCCAGCAGCGGCCTTACCACCCGCGCGCCGAGCAGGTAAGAAAACAGCAGGGCCAGCACCAGACCGATCCCGACCACAACCCCCAACACCCCGGCCACAGGCAGCCCCGCTCCATGGGCTACCCACCCACCCAATGCCGCGAGCACTACCTGAAGGAACAGAGCCCCTCTGATCTTTCCAGCGACTGAACCCATGTCTCACCCCTTGCCCCGCAACGGGAGCTTATTTTTAGACGATCACGAACAGCTTGCCGAAGTTGGCGATTTCAAGCACCTGCTTGACGTTGCCCTGCACGTGGCACAACTCCACCCGCTTGCCGGCGGCGCCCGCCTTGTCGCGCAGCATGAGCAACATGCCCAGGGCGGAGCTGTCCATGTATTCGACCTGTCCCAGATCCACCTGGATTAGGCTGACGCCCGCAGCCTCGAGGAGAGGGTCGCAAGCGTTGCGGAATTCCCGGTGGCGGTTGAAATCGAACCGGCCACTCAGGCTGAGCAGGCCCCGCTCCCCCTCGATCTTTCCGGTCATCTGCATTGGATCTCCTCCTGAGTTGTTGTACGCACCTTATCACTTTAGTGGGATTTTGCGTTTCAGGCCACGCCCCTGCCGCAACAGGCAAGGACCCGCCGGGCCATTTCCTCCAGCGCCACGACCTCATCGACCGCCCCGATCATGAAAGCCTCCCGAGGCATGCCATAGACCACGCAACTGGCTTCATCCTGGGCAAAGGTCCGCGCTCCCGCCTGGCGCATGCGCAACATGCCCTGGGCCCCGTCCTTGCCCATCCCGGTCAGCAGAACGCCCACCGCCTGGTTGCCGGCCTGGGCCGCCGCAGCGTCGAACAGCACATCGACGGACGGCCGATGACGATTGACCGGATCGGCGCGGGAGAGTTCGGTCACCAGACCGGAGGCGGAACGGCGCACCAGCATGTGGGAGTGGCCCGGGGCAATCAGGACGGTGCCCGGCACGACCTTCTCCCCCCCCTGGGCTTCGAGCACACGGGGTGGGCAAAGACTGTTGAGCCGAGCCGCAAACGAGGCCGTGAAGGCTTCGGGCATGTGCTGAACGATCAGAATGGGGGGGCAGTCGGCCGGCATCCCCAGCAGAAATTCCTTGATGGCTTCGGTCCCTCCCGTGGAAGCCCCGAGAAAGATGATCTTGCCGCACGCCCCGGCAGCAGGGCGCTGTAGCTGGGGGGCGGATGTCGTCGGGACGGTTCTGCCCGAAGCTGCCGTCGGCCGCTGCAAGCGCAACCGCGCCGCCTTGGCGGCACGGATTTTCTCGGCCAGCTCGCGGCCGTATTCCTCCAGGCTCTGTACCGATTCGGCCCGGGGTTTGGCGATGAAATCCACGGCACCCAGCTCCAGGGCCCGGAGGGTGGTTTCCGAACCGGCCTGGGTAAAGGCCGAGACCATGACCACCGGAGTAGGGCGCAGGCGCATCAGCTTTTCGAGAAACTCCAGGCCGTCCATCCTCGGCATCTGCACATCGAGGGTCAGTACATCGGGGTTCAGAGCCTTGATCATCTCCCGGGCCGTGGCGGCATCCGGGGCTGCGCCCACCACCTCCAGATCCGGGGCTCCGTTGATGACCTCGGTAAGCAGTTTGCGCATGAGGGCAGAATCATCGATGACGAGTACGCGAATGCTCATGAATGAATCCTGAAGACGCGCCAGGCAGGGCCGGCGCTAGATGAACAGTTCCACATCCCCTTCCACCCTGGCGGAGGCCAGCCGGCTCTGGTAGGCCTGTTCACGGCTGAAGAGAGTGTCGTTGTGAACCCGGTGCAGCTTCTTGACCAACACCCGGCCACTCTGGGGGAAAAAATAAACCTTGCGGGGATAGGAGTCGAGCAGGTCCTTGGCCACCACGGGAATCTTCTCGAGGGTCAGGAAATTCAGCACGAACTCGGCATTCCTGGCTCCGACATTGCTGCTGCTCAGGCTCTGCATCACGGCGCCACCGCCGAACACCTTGGCTTCCAGACGGTTGCGCCGTGCTCCCAGCTTGAGCAGGTGGTTGATCAGCACCTCCATGGCGTAGGTGCCGTAACGGGCCGAGGATGTCACCAGATCCCGGCCGCCGCCTTCGGGCAACATGAAGTGGTTCATGCCCCCCACCCCGCTCACCGTGTCGCGGACACAGGCGGCAACGCAGGAACCCAGTACCATGACCAGCACCATGTCCCGGCAGGTGACAAAGTATTCCCCGGGCAGGATCTTGGCGGCATCGCAATCGAAATTACGGTCCCGGTAGAAGTTGCTGGCCAGGTGTTCCTCGTAGGCATGCTCCACGACTCGGACCTCCCGGGGCTCAACCGGCCTTGCGGGCCAGTTCGTAGACCGTCTTGCCCAGGGAACGGAACAGGTCCGATGCATGCAGGAAGCTTTCCGAATGGCCGGCAAACATCAGCCCGTCGGGCTGTAGCAAGGGCACGAAGCGGGACAGGATCTTGTACTGGGTCGGCTTGTCGAAGTAGATCATGACGTTGCGGCAGAAGATCACGTCCAGCGGCCCCTTGACCGGCCAGCCCGGCTCGAGCAGGTTGATCTGGCGGAAGGTGAGCATGCGCCGCAGTTCGGGTCGGACGCAGGCCATTCCCTCCTGGCTGCCGGTTCCTTTGAGGAAATAGCGCTTCAACTGCTCCTGGGGAATCTTGTCGGTTCGCTCCCTGGGGTAGACGCCCTTCTCGGCCACGGCCAGCACGTTGGTGTCCAGGTCCGAACAGAGGATGCTGACCTGGGGACCGCCGCTCGGAAAAGTGTCGGCCACGGTCATGGCGATGGAGTAGGGTTCCTCCCCCGTGGAGGCGGCACAGCACCAGATATTGATCTGGCGGCGCTGGGCGGCCACCTTGCGCAGGTGATTGGCAAGAATCGGGAAGTGATGGGGCTCCCGGAAGAAGGAGGTCAGGTTGGTGGTAAGGGAATTGACGAAGCGCTCCCACTCGGCCCCGTCCCGGCCCTGTTCCAGATGATCGAGATACTGGGCGAAGGATTTCATGCCCGTGGCGCGCAGGCGCCGGGCCAGACGGGAATAGACCATGTCTTGCTTGGCCGGCGAGAGGGAAATGCCGGCATGGTCATAAATCAGCTTGCGGATCCGCTCGAAATCACTGGCCTTGAATTCGAACTCGCGACAGGAGGGATCCACCCCCGTCTGAGTCACCACGGCGCCATTCTGGCGGATGGCCGCCAGCCTTTGTGCCAGGCTCAGAGGTTTCTTGGCATCGGCAACCATGGGTTTCAGAACTCCTCCCATTCATCATCGAGACTGGGAGGCAGGGCCGCCGGCCTGCGCCCCCCAAGCCGGGCGGATTGCCGGGCGGACGACAGAGGCGGCAGGCTGCCGGCCTCGGGACCGGTCACGACCCGGCGGGCCGGAGCTTCGGCCGCCGCGCCTTCGCTCAGGCGGAATACGGAGACGGCCTGGGCCAGGCTGCGGGCCTGTTCCTCCAGGCTCTCCGCCG
The DNA here is from genome assembly GCA_002340095.1 of Betaproteobacteria bacterium UBA2592. Lineage (GTDB taxonomy): Bacteria > Pseudomonadota > Gammaproteobacteria > Burkholderiales > Rhodocyclaceae > Azovibrio. Next base: position 12 of record DDKS01000023.1, on the reverse strand, counting down.
CTGCCGCCGCCT
>DDKS01000032.1 GCA_002340095.1 Betaproteobacteria bacterium UBA2592 | reverse complement strand
TGAAGCTCTCTGTGTCTTTGTGTCTTTGTGTCTCTGTGGTGAGGTTTTTAGGTTGAACGCACTGCATCAGAACTCTGCGCCGACAGAGGGGCGGGTGTGGCGCGCGGTGAAGCCAGCCGACGCTACAGTGTGCAAGACGGCAAAAAGGCCAACCCTTTCGAGGTTGGCCTTTGACATTCTGGAGCGGGCGATGGGAATCGAACCCACGGCTCTAGCTTGGGAAGCTAGGGTATTACCATTATACGACGCCCGCCTGGGGGTTCCGGCTGAGTGCAGGAACGTGGCGAAGGCGGATTGTATGCTGCCTTTGCTTCCGGTTCAATCTTGTCAGGGGGCCAGTTGCCGGTAGCGGCCGCCGTGGAACAGCAGGGGGGTGGCCTCGGGGTGGGCGGTGAAGCGTTCCACGTGGCCGATGAAGATCAGGTGGTCGCCACCGGGGTAGTGGAACTCGTTGCGGACTTCGAACCGGGCGTGGCAGCCGGGGAGCAGCGGGGCGCCGCCCAGGCCGGGGCTCCATTGGATGCCGGAAAACTTGTCTTCCTGGCGGGTGGCGAAGTGGTTGGAGAGGGCCTCCTGGTCCAGGGCCAGCACGTTTACGGCATAGTGGCTGGCGCGCTGGAAACCTTCCAGGTTGGGGGAGGTGGCGGCCAGACTCCAGAGGACCAGGGGGGGCTCCAGGGAGACGGAGCTAAAGGAGTTCACCGTCAGCCCCATGAGTTTGCCGTCCGGCCCCTGGGCCGTGACGACAGCGACCCCGGTGGCGAAGCAGCCGAGGGCGTTGCGGAAGGCGCGGCTGTCGAAGCTGGCTGGGGTGGCGGGCTCGGAGGGCAGGACGGTCACGGTCATGGCGGGTGCAGGGGCAAAAAAGCGCGTATTATCCGCCCCTTAGCGCTTTTCTGTCGACTTATGGATGCAAGCAAAGAGGCCGCCGCCTCCGGTTTTGCCGACCGGGTGGTGCGCTGGCAGCGCCAGTCCGGGCGCCATGGCCTGCCCTGGCAGGGAGGGCACGATCCCTACCCCATCTGGCTTTCCGAGATCATGTTGCAGCAGACCCAGGTGGCCACGGTGCTGCCTTATTTCCACCGTTTCATGGCACGCTTTCCCGATGTGCAGGCCCTGGCGGCGGCGCCTCTGGAGGAGGTGTTGGCCCTCTGGGCCGGCCTGGGCTATTACGCCCGGGCGCGCAACCTGCATGCCTGCGCCCGCCAGGTGGTGGCGCAGCACGGGGGCCGCTTTCCCCGCACGGCGGCCGGGCTGGCGGAATTGCCGGGCATCGGTCGTTCCACCGCGGCGGCTATTGCTGCTTTTGCCTACGGGGAGCGAGTGGCGATTCTGGATGGCAATGTGAAGCGGGTTTTGTGCCGCCATTTCGCCATCGAGGGGGTGCCGGTGGGGCAGGTGGAAAAATCCCTCTGGTCCCTGGCCGAGTCCCTGCTGCCGGAGCGCCAGGACATGGGGGCCTATACCCAGGGGTTGATGGATCTGGGCGCCACCCTGTGCCAGCGGGGCCGGCCCCGTTGTGAGTCCTGTCCCCTGGCGGCAAGCTGCCTGGCCCGCCGGCAGGGGCGGCAGGAAAGCCTGCCGACGCCCAGGCCGGCGCAGACCCAGCGGCGGCGGCAGGCGGTGTTCCTGCTGCTGACCGACGGGGAGCATGTGCTGCTGCAGCGGCGCCCGCCTGTCGGTATCTGGGGCGGCCTGCTTTCCCTGCCCGAGGGGCTGGACCTGCTGCCCCGCTGGGGTTTGAGCGATCTCGACCTGGAGCCCCTGCCGCCCCGGGAACATGTCTTTACCCACTTTCGTCTCGAAATCCGGCCGTTTCTGGGCCGGGTGGAGGCCATGCCGCCCCTGGCTGGCGAGCCGGGCTTGTTGTGGCTGTCCCTGGCCGAGGCGCGGACCGCCGGGGTGCCGGCGCCGGTGGCGCGCTTGCTGGAGGAGTCAGCCGGCCGCTGAACTGCCCCAGCGGGCCATGAGCTGGTGCGGTACGGCGAGCTGGTCGAGGATGCGGGCCACCACGAAATCCACCAGGTCCTCCACCCGTTGCGGGTGGTGGTAGAAGCCGGGGGAGGGCGGCAGGATCACGGCCCCGGCCCGGGCGAGGCGCAACATGTTTTCCAGGTGGATGGCGGAAAAGGGGGTTTCCCGGGGTACCAGCACCAGCTTGCGTCCTTCTTTGAGTACCACGTCGGCGGCCCGCTCGATGAGCTTGTCCGCCAGGCCCTGGGCCACGGCGGCGAGGGTTCCCATGCTGCAGGGGCAGATCACCATGGCGTCGGGCGGATTGGAGCCCGAGGCCACCGGGGCGAACCATTCTTCCCGACCGTAGACCTCCAGGGTCCCGGGCAGGCCGGGGTAGCGGGCCAGCAGCAGTTCCCGGGTCTCGGCGGGGCGGGAGGGCAGTTCCAGTTCCAGCTCCTGGCGGGCCACGATCTGGGCGGCCTGGGAATAGAGGAGTTGGACCCGCAGGCCCGCTCCCAGCAGGCATTCCAGCAGGCGCAGGCCATAGGGCAGGCCGGAGGCCCCGGTGAGGGCGAGGCAGACGGTTTCAGGAGCGGCTTTCATGGTTCTTTTCCTCAGGGAAATCCTGCAGCAGGCGACACACCACCAAGCCATTGATGATGCCAAAGATCAGCGCGGCCAGGGCCAGGACCGGCACCAGGCGGAACAGGCCGTCATGGGGGATCAGCCAGGCCCGGGCCAGGGCTAGTTGCCCTGCCATGTGGGCAAAGCTGGCCAGAATGCTCCAGCTCACCGGACTGAACAGCCTGCCGGGCAGGCAGCGGGCCAGGGCGAGCACGGCCAGGCTCATGATGGCGCCGGCAAGGCTGAGGAAGAAGCCGGGGGCCAGGAACTGGCCGAGCAGCAGGCTGCCGGCCACCACCCGGAGGCCGCTCACCCAGGCGGCGGTGCCCCAGCCGTAGCGGGCCAGCACCACCAGGGTGACGATGTTGGCCAAGCCGGGCTTGACCCCGGGCAGGGGCATGGGAATGGCGGCGTCGATGAGGGACAGCCCGACGGCCGCAGCGGCCAGGCGGGCGATGCGCACGTCGGCGGCGCCGACCTGGAATTCAGTAATTGAGGGAGTCATAGGGAGATTGGCCGCCACCAATGGCGAGGCTGACCCGGTTGGGGGCGCAGATGGCGATTTCCCCGGCCTGGGAAAGCCAGCCCTGGCGCACGCAGTACTGGCGCAGACCCGGGTCCGAGGCCACCCGGGCCCGGCCGGCCTCGATCTGGATCACGGTAATGCCCAGGGGGCCGGGCACCTGGATTTCCCGGGGTTTGTTGAGGGGCACTTCCAGGAAGATCCGGCCTTCCTGGCGGATGATGGCCCGGTCGCCCTGGCCGCCTTGCCAGAGCAGGGGGAAGCTGGTGCCTACGGCGAGGCCGGAGGCCAGGATCAGCAGCCAGTCGCCGGGGCGGATCAGGCGAAGCCAGGTGAGGGCCGGGGCCATGTCAGCGGCTGCCCCCCCGCCGCAGACGGGCGGGCGCCCGCCGGGGCCGTTGCGGAGGCAAGGGATCGGGCAGGCGGGGCATCTCAGTTGCTCTGGAGCTGTCCTGCCAGGGAGCGGTGCCGTACCAGCACCCGGGGCGCCTGGCCGGTGAAGTGGCGGCCGAGCCACTCGGCCAGGTAGACCGAGCGGTGCTGGCCGCCGGTGCAGCCGATGGCCACGGTCAGGTAGGCCCGGTTGTCCTTGAGGTAGCTGGGCAGCCAGGCGCTCACGAAGTCGCGGATGTGATCGCGCATGCGCAGCACCTCGGCCTCGGCTTCGAGAAAATGCACGACGCATTCGTCCCGGCCCGTATGGGGCCGCAGTTCCACGTCGTAGTAAGGGTTGGGCAGGCAGCGTACGTCGAATACCAGGTCCGCATCCAGGGGCAGGCCGTGCTTGAAGCCGAAGGACTGGAACAGCAGGGTCAGGCCCTCGTTGGCAGGGGCGCCGGTGACCTGGGCCACCCATTCGCGCAGGGCGGCGGGTTTGAGGAAGGAGGAGTCGATCCGGTGCCCCAGGCTGGCGATGGGTTGCAGCAGCCGGCGCTCTTCGGCGATGGCTTCGAGCAGGGTGCGCTCGTCCGAGCCCAGCGGGTGGCGGCGGCGGGTTTCCGAGAAGCGCTTGATCAGTACCTCGTCCTGGGCATCGAGGAACAGGAAGTGGGTCGCCACCCCTTGTCCGGCGAGCCGTTCCATTTTTTCCGGCAGCTTGCCGATGCCGCCACCGGAGCGGGCATCGATGGCGATGGCGGCCCGGGCGTAGCCCTCGTCCCGGAGCAGGTTCACCAGCACGCCCAGCATCACCACCGGCATGTTGTCGACACAGTAGTAGCCCCGGTCTTCCAGGACGCGCAGGGCGACAGATTTGCCGGAGCCGGACAGGCCGCTGATGAGCACGAGTTCCATGAGGCTGAGTCTTGATCGGGGAGGGTGCACCATAGCGAAGGCTTGCCGAAGGGGCAAGGCAGGGCATAATGAAAGGCCCGTGTCACACCGCCAGACCGTCATGAAGCTGCTTGCCATTTCCTTCCTTGCCGAACTTGCGGCCCTGCGCCGGGACATCCACGCCCATCCGGAACTGGCTTTTCATGAGGACCGCACTGCGGATATCGTGGCCCGGGAACTGGAACGCTATGGCCTGGAGGTCCACACAGGACTGGCCCGGACCGGGGTGGTCGGGGTGCTCCGGGCCGGTTCCGGCCGGCGCATGATCGGCCTGCGGGCCGACATGGATGCCCTGCCGCTCACCGAATTGAACGAATTTCCCCATCACTCCAGGCACCCGGGCCGCATGCACGCCTGTGGCCACGACGGCCATACGGCGATGTTGCTCGGAGCTGCCCGCTACCTGGCCGAACACCCGGATTTCGATGGCACCGTGGTATTCATCTTCCAGCCTGCCGAGGAAGCCGAGGGCGGCGCGGCGGTGATGATCGAGGAGGGCCTGTTCGAGAAATTTCCGGTGGAGTCCGTGTATGGTCTGCACAACTGGCCGGGCATTCCCGTGGGCGAGATGGCCATCATGCCTGGCCCGGTCATGGCGGGTACCTGCGGCTTCGAGATCACGGTGCGCGGCCATGGCTGCCATGCGGCGATGCCGCACCAGGGGGTGGATACCATCGTCGCCGCCAGCCATCTGGTTCAGGCCCTGCAGACGGTGACGGCACGCAACCTGCATCCCTGCGAGGCGGCGGTGGTGAGCGTCACCCAGTTCCATTCCGGCTCGGCCTGGAACATCATCCCGGAAGAGGCGGTGCTGCGCGGCACCATCCGCAGCTTCAAGCCCGAGGTTCAGGAACTGGTGGAGCGTTCCATCGAGCGCCTGTGCAGTGGGGTGGCCTCCGCCCATGGAGCCCAGATCGGTGTCACTTTCGATCACCGTTACCCGGCCACGGTGAATACGGCCCCCGAGACCGAGGCTTGCCGCCGGGCGGCGCGCAGCTTCCTGGGCGAGGACAGGGTGCAGACCGACGCCTTGCCTTCCATGGGTGCCGAAGATTTTGCCTACATGCTGCGGGAAAAGCCCGGCTGCTATGTCTGGCTCGGTAACGGCCCCGGCACGGGGGGCTGTACCCTGCACAATCCCCACTACGACTTCAATGATGATGCCCTGCCCGTGGGGATTACCTACTGGGTGAAGCTGGTGCAGGAACTGCTGCCACGCTGCTGACAATGCTCGCCCGCCTGCTCCTCTGCTGTTGGCTGGCCTGGGCCTGCACGGTTCAGGCCGGGCCGCTGTTGCTGGAGTCCATGCCCCGGGGGCAGTCCCTGGACGGCTATCTCTCAGTCCTGTCGGACCCAAACGGGCAGTTGAGCCTGGAAGAGGTTCGGGCGCGTGATGGGGATTTCGCAGCCTTGCCGGACGGTGCCAGTTTCGGCTTCGTACCCGACGTGAAATGGCTGCGTTTCAGCCTGCAGGCGCCGGAAGGGCCGCCCCGCACCTGGTGGATTGAATTGGCCTATCCCTCCCTGGACCGGGTGGAGTTCTACGCGCCGGACCCGCAGGGGGGCTGGAGCCGCATCCGGGTAGGGGACCATCAGCCCTTCGGGGAGCGGCCCTTCCCCTATCGCAATTTCATCCTGCCCGTGGAATTTGGCGGCACGGCCACCTTTTATCTGCGGGTGGAGACTGCCGATGCCATGACCGTTCCCCTGCGTGTCTGGCAGCCGGAATCCTTCCTTGCCAAGCTGGCCGGGTCCGAAGTGCTGATGGGCATCTACTACGGCATCCTGCTTGCCATGCTGATCTACAACGGCGCCATGGGCCTGGCCCTGCGGGACAGCACCTACGCCTATTACCTGATGGCCAATCTGGCAATCCTGCTGGTGGTGGCTGAACTCAACGGCCATGCCTTCCAGTTTTTCTGGCCCGGCAATCTCTGGCTGGCCGATAACCAGCATGTGCTGATTCCCTGCTTCCATTTCGTTGCCACCCTGCTCTGGCAGCGCAAGTTCCTGGATACGGCGCGGCGCACTCCGCTGCTCCATCGTGGCGTGAGTGGGGTGATCGGCTTGTGCGCGGGTTTGCTGCTGTTGAGTCTGTCGGGCTTTTATCCCCTGGCGAATCAGCTGGTGTTCATCGTGGCCCTGTTGTTCATCGTCATCCTGAGCATCATCACCCTGCGCTGCCTGTTCATGGGCTACCGTCCTGCCCGCCTGTTCCTGGCAGCCCAGATGGCCCCTCTCCTGGGGGGGCTGGTGGTGGTGGGGGTGGGTCTGGGTTTGCTGCCCGGCAACAACTTCACTGAGTATGCCCTGCAGGCCGGTTCTGCCGTGGAAGTGCTGCTGTTTTCCCTGGGGTTGACCGCTCGGGTCCAGCACTTGCGCGAGGAAAAGGCGGCGGCCCTGATCATGGCCCAGCGGGATGCCCTCACTGGCCTGGCCAACCGGGTGGCGCTCGATGATTACATGGCCCGGACCCTGGCGACTGCCCGGATACGCCGTTCCCGCTTTGCCGTGCTGCTGGTCGATCTGGATCACTTCAAGCCGGTCAATGATTCCCATGGGCACGGGATCGGGGATCGATTGCTGCAAGCCGTTGCCCAGCGCCTGCGAGCCTGTGTCCGGCAGGAAGACATGGTTGCCCGGCTCGGGGGGGACGAGTTCGTCATCGTGTTGGCAAACCTCGTGGGGACTGAAGCGGCCGACCGGATTGCCGCCAAGGTGGTGGAATCCCTGGCAACTCCTTTCACTGTGGCAGGGCTCGAGCTGCAGATCAGCGCCAGCATCGGTGTAGCCCTCTACCCGGAACACGGGGAAGATGCGCACCACCTGTTCAACCGCGCCGACGGAGCCATGTATCAGGCCAAGCAAGGCGGACGGGGAAGTTTCCACACCTGCTCGGTCTGAGGGCTGGTTTGTCCCTCGCGCGCAGTCTTTGGGTGGAAATTTGTATTTGTATAAATAGTATTGTCTACATAAAATTTGGAGCCGATCATTTGGAGGAGAACACCAATGAACGCTCCTGTGCGCAGCAATCTGCTGCAGTCTCAATCGGCCGGCTCATTCGGTAATCAGCCTTTCAAGGTCTATACCCAGCGCGATCTGGACCGGATTGCTCCGCTGGCCGCCCTGCCCGACGACATCCGCTTTGCCATGCAAGTGGTGTCCACCGTCCTGCCCTTCCGGGTGAACCAGTACGTGATCGACGAGCTGATCGACTGGAACAAGGTGCCTGACGACCCCATCTTCCAGCTCACCTTTCCCCAGCGGGACATGCTGGAGGCGCGCCACTTCGACCTGATCGCCGACCTGATCCGGGGCGAAGCCGATCCAGCGTTGCTGCAGGAAGCCGTGGCCCAGGTGCGGGCCGACCTCAATCCCCACCCGGCCGGGCAGATGGAACTCAACATGCCCAGCGACGCAGCCGGTAACCGTCTGGATGGCATCCAGCACAAATACCGGGAAACCGTGCTGTTCTTTCCCAGCCAGGGCCAGACCTGCCATGCCTACTGCACCTTCTGCTTCCGCTGGGCCCAGTTCGTGGGGGACAAGACCCTGCGCATCGCCAGCAGCGAGGCCGCCACCCTGTTTGCCTACCTGCGGGCCCATCCCGAGGTGACCGATCTGCTCATCACGGGTGGCGACCCCATGGTGATGAAGACCAAGCATCTGGCAGCCTATCTGGAGCCGCTGCTGGCGCCGGAATTCGAACATCTCCAGACCGTACGGATTGGCACCAAGGCGCTCACCTTCTGGCCCCACCGCTTTCTCGGCGCCGAAGACGCGGATGATCTGCTGCGGCTCTTGGAGCGCCTGCACCGGGCCGGCAAGCATGTGGCGCTGATGGCCCACTTCAACCACTGGCGGGAACTCGAAACCCCGGCGGTGCGGGAGGCCATCCGCCGCCTGCGCGATACCGGCGCCCAAATCCGCTGCCAGGGGCCGCTGGTGGCCCATATCAACGATGACCCCGGGGTCTGGCAGCGCATGTGGAATACCCAGGTCAGCCTGGGCCTGGTGCCCTATTACATGTTTGTGGAACGGGATACGGGGGCGCGCCACTACTTCGAGGTGCCCCTGGTGCGTGCCTGGGAAATCTATCGGGAAGCCATTCAGAGCGTATCCGGCCTGGGCCGTACCGCCCGGGGGCCGAGCATGAGCGCCTGTCCCGGCAAGGTGGAAATCCAGGGGGTGACGGAGGTGGCGGGCAAAAGGGTTTTTGTGCTGCGCTTCATCCAGGCGCGCAACCCGGAATGGGTGCAACAGCCCTTTTTTGCCCGATTCGATCCGAAAGCCACCTGGTTCGACCAGTTGCGCCCGGCTTTCGGTGCGGACAAGTTCTTCTTCGAGTCCTAGACGCCCGCAAGCACCGGGAATCACCCGAGGTCGGTACTCAGGTATCGACTTCGACGTTTTCGGCTCCGGGTTTGCCGCTGACTTCTTCGTGGGCGATGCCCGGGCTTTCCAGCGGCGGCCGGCCGCAGCCCAGGCAATAGCCGGAGTCCGGGTCCGGAGTGCAGATGCCAACGCAGGGATAGAGTTCCTCGTCATCCATGGAGAAGGTCTCCGGGGTTACAAAACGAAACAAAAGCTGGCTTGAGGGACATACAAAAATTACAACCCGGTTCTTTAATGGAGCCTGTGGAACACATGAAGTTCAATCAGGAGAAAGACCATGAAGAACCAACGCAAGATCATTGTAGCCCTGCTTGCCGCCGTCGCTCTGGGGGCGGGTCCCGCTCTGGCCTACAAGGGAGGGGATTGTGGCCCCATGGGCTACGGCATGCCGGATGGTCCCAAGGCCGAGCGCATGAAAGAGCGGATGCAAAAACGCCTGGAGGCGCGCCAGGAACAACTGCATAAGGAACTGAAGCTGAGTGCTGCCCAAGAACCGGCCTGGAGGGCCTACACCGAAAAATCGGGTCCGCCGCTCGACTGGAAGTTTCCTGACCGGGAGGCGATGGACAAGCTGACGGCTCCGGAACGCATGGAAAAAATGCTGGAAATGTCGCGGCAGCACCAGGCACGCATGACGGAGCGTCTGGAAGCCATGAAGGCCTTCTACGCCCAACTCACGCCTGAGCAGAAGAAGGTGTTCGACGCACACCATGCCGCAGGTCCCGGTGGTGGCGGCCGGCCTTAATCGCGGGGCGCCTCTTTTCCGGCCAGCCGGTTTCCCTCCTCGCACCGGCGGGCCACGATGGCCAGCACCGTAAGGCGCTGGCCATCGTTCATCCGGGGCCAGGCCGCGATCTCATCGGTACTGCGCCAGCAGCCCAGGCAGTAACGGCCCTGGACGTCCAGGGTACAGATGCCCGTGCAGGGCGAAGCTACTGGCATGACATGCTCCTTGCCGTGCGGCTGCTGGCGACGCTCGAACTGTTGTTCCGGCCCAGCTGGGCGCTGATGAAATCCCCGGCGGCCAGCAGCTTGTCCATGTCCACGCCGGTCTTTACGCCCAGACCCTGGAGCAGGTAGAGCACATCCTCCGTGGCCACGTTGCCGGCGGCGCCGGGGGCGTAGGGGCAGCCCCCCAGGCCGGCCACCGCCGTATCGAAAACCTGGAGACCCAATTGCAGGGAGGCGTAGATGTTGGCAATCGCCATGCCCCGGGTGTCGTGATAATGGCCGGCCAGGCGCCCGGCTGGCACATGGGCCAGGCAGGCTTCCAGCATCGGGACGATGCTGCCGGGGGTGCCGACCCCGGTGGTATCCCCCAGGGAAACCTCGTAACAGCCCATCTGGATCAGTTCCCGGGTCACGGCAGCCACGGTTGCGGGGGCCACCGAGCCCTCGTAGGGACAGCCGGCGACGCAGGAAACATAGCCGCGCACCGGTACATCGAGGGCCTGGGCCGCTGCCACGACGGGTTGGAGGCGCTTCAGGCTTTCGGCGATGGATGCATTGGTGTTCTTGCGCGAGAAGGTCTCGGAGGCGGCGGTGAAGATGGCGATTTCGCTGGCGCCCGCTTCCATGGCGGCATCGAAGCCTTTCAGGTTGGGCACCAGGACCGGATAGCGTATTCCGGGCCGGGGCTGGAGTCCGCGCACGACGGCGTCGGCGTCGGCCATCTGGGGCACCCACTGGGGCGACACGAAGGCGGCCACCTCGATCCGGGTCAGGCCGGCATCGGCCAGCCGCCTTATCAGTTCCAGCTTGGTGCCGGTGGGGATGGCCCGGGCGATGTTCTGCAGGCCGTCCCGGGGGGATACCTCGACCAGTTCGACATGAGAGGGATAGGGCATGGCAATCCTTGGACGGGCAGGAAATCCGGCATCCTGGCCGGGGCCTTCGGGATTTTACTGCGATGCAGCGGTTGCCGGTTCCTTGACATGCTTTACTGTGCCAAACCGGGCGTGTTAATTTTTGAAACATGCCATTGCCAGAATGGCCATCCACCCAGCAGCGCAGGTTTGACGCGCATGCAGCCGGCCTCGTTCATCCGGAAAGGGCCCGGGCGGTTGCAGCACGGTCGATGCTGAAGGCACCAACCCTTATCGCGGGCGAGGCCCGCCAACCAGGAGCTTCACACATGTCGCAACAGAACGCAGAACAGGATCAAAACCTGCCCAATCCAGCAGAGATGGCCAAAACCTACGCCGAAGTGGCCCAGCGGGCCTCCCGCATCCTGACCCAGTTCATGGAAAAGAAGGCCAAGGAAGGCATCGCCGCCCCCAACGACGAACTGGGGGTGGCCCGGGCTTTCATGGACATGTCCGCCCGCCTGCTGGCCAACCCCTACAAGCTGGCCCAGACCCAGATGAACATGATGTGGGATTACTTCTCCCTCTGGCAGCATACCACCCTGAAGATGCTGGGCATGCCCATCCAGCCGGTGGCCACGCCCAGGAAGGACGACAAGCGTTTCAAGGACGAGGAATGGGAGCAGCACTTCCTGTTCGATTTCATCAAGCAATCCTACCTGATCACCGCCCGCCACCTGCACGATACCGTCTGTTGTGTGGATGGCCTGGATGAAGCCACCCAGCAGAAGGTGAATTTCTTCACCCGCCAGTACATCGATGCGCTGTCCCCCTCTAACTTTGCCCTTACCAATCCCGAAGTGTTCCGGGAAACCGTGAAGTCCCACGGTCAGAATCTGATCAAGGGCCTGGACAATCTGCTCCAGGACATGGAGGCCGGCGAAGGTCAGCTGCGCATCCGCATGACTGACACCAGCGCCTTCGAACTGGGCAAGAACGTGGCGACCACGCCCGGCAAGGTGGTGTTCCAGAATGACCTGTTCCAGTTGATCCAGTACAACCCCACCACGGAAAAGCAGTACAAGAGGCCTTTCCTGATCGTCCCCCCCTGGATCAATAAGTACTACATCCTGGACCTGCGCGAGAAGAACTCCATGGTGAAGTGGGCCACCGACCAGGGCCACACCACCTACATCATGTCCTGGGTCAATCCGGACGAGAGGCTGGCCCACAAGAGCTTCGAGGATTACCTGCTTGAGGGTTCCCTGACCGCCATCGACAAGGTCCTCGAGGATACGGGCGAGAAGCAGCTGAATACGGCAGGCTACTGTCTGGGTGGCACCTTGCTCATGAGCACCCTGGCCTACATGGCCGCCAAGAAAGACAACCGGGTCGCTTCCGCCACCTTCTTCACCACCATGCTCGACTTCTCCGATCCGGGAGAACTGGGCATCTTCCTGGACCGTCAGGCCGTTGCCGGCCTGGAAGAACGGATGAACGAGCGGGGCTATCTGGAAGGTTCCGAGATGGCCACCACTTTCAACCTGCTGCGCGCCAACGACCTGATCTGGTCCTTCGTGGTGAACAACTACCTGATGGGCAAGCAACCCTTCCCCTTCGACCTGCTGTACTGGAACAGCGACTCCACCCGCATGCCGGCGGCCATGCACAGCTTCTACCTGCGCAACATGTATCTGGACAACAAGCTCAAGGATCCCGGGGGCATTACGCTGGGGGGCGTTCCCATCGACATTCGCAAGGTGAAGACCCCCTGTTACTTCATTTCGACGATCGAAGATCACATTGCGCCCTGGAAGAGCACCTACATGGGGGCGCGCCTGCCATCAGGTCCGGTGCGTTTCGTGGTGGGCGGCTCCGGCCACATCGCCGGCATCGTCAACCCGCCGGCCGCCAACAAATATGGCTACTGGATCAACGATACTCAGCCGCTGCCCGAAAGTCCGGACGATTATCTGGCAGGGGCAACCCAGTACCCGGGCTCTTGGTGGACGAACTGGCACGAGTGGGTGACGGCGCTTCCCGGGGGGAGCGAGCAGGTTCCGGCCCGTCAGCCCGGTACCCGGGTCCTGAAACCGATCGAGGATGCTCCCGGCAGCTACGTCAAGCTGCGTCTGGATACCATGAAGAAGGCCGGCTGATTCCGCAGGGTCCGTGTCATCAGAAAGGGGCGCCGTGGCGCCCCTTCTTCATGTGCACCCGGCACGGGCGCTCTTGGTACACGGCACAGCCTTATCCCGATAGCTCCCGATTTCAGCCGGGCAGTTTCTGCTCCAGGGCATAGAGCTCGGCCACGGTTTCCCGGCGGCGGATGCAGTGCATCTGGTCCCCGTCCACCATCACTTCGGCAGCCCGGGGGCGGGTGTTGTAATTGGAGCTCATGGCCATGCCGTAGGCGCCGGCGGACATGACAGCCAGCAGGTCGCCGGGGGCCACGACCAGGGCCCGGTCCTGGCCGAGGAAATCGCCAGTCTCGCAGACGGGGCCGACCACGTCATAGACCACGGGCTCGCTCCCCGGCTTGGGCTCGACCTCCTGGATCTCATGCCAGGCTTCGTAGAGGGCGGGGCGCATCAGGTCGTTCATGGCCGCGTCGATGACGGCGAAGTTCTTGCCCTCGCCGGGCTTGAGGAACTCCACCTTGGTCAGAAGCAGGCCCGCATTGCCCACCAGGCGCCGGCCCGGCTCCAGGATGATCTTCAGGCCGCGACCCTGGAGCTTGTCCAGCAGGGGACGCAGGTAGCTGTCCACGCTCGGCTGGGTATCCTCCTGCCGGTAGCGGATGCCCAGGCCGCCACCCAGATCCAGGTGATGAATGGGAATGTTCCGGGCGGTCAGTGCGTCCAGCAGCTTCAGGACCCGCTCCAGGGCTTCCACGAAGGGGCTGGGGTCGAGCAACTGGGAGCCGATGTGGCAGTCGATGCCTTCCACCTGCAGATGGGGCAGGGCGGCCGCCTTCTCGTACAGGGTCAGGGCCTGGTCGATGGGTACGCCGAACTTGGCGGTCTTGAGGCCGGTGGAAATGTAAGGGTGAGTCTTGGGGTCCACATCCGGGTTGACCCGCAAGCTGATGGGCGCCTGCTTGCCCAGGCGGCCGGCCACGGCGTTGAGGCGTTCCAGTTCGGCGGCGGATTCCACGTTGAAGCAGAGGATGCCGGCGTTCAGGGCCAGTTCCATTTCGGCCTCGGTCTTGCCGACACCGGAGAAGACCACCTTGCCCGCGTCGGCCCCTGCGGCCAGCACCCGTTGCAGTTCACCGCCCGAAACGATGTCGAACCCGGCGCCCAGACGGGCGAAGAGGTTGAGGATGGCCAGGTTGGAATTGGCCTTGACCGCGTAGCACACGAGGCTGTCGGCCCCGGCCGGGTGGCTGGCCAGGACATCCTGGAACTCTCGCAGGTTGGCTGTCAGGGCGGCGCGGGAGTAGACGTAGGTGGGCGTGCCATAGTGTTGGGCAATGGCGGCCAGGGGCAGCTCTTCTGCAAACAGGCAATCCTGCCGGTAGGCAAAGAAAGGGGAACCGACGGTGTTCATTCTTGGGCTTTCTCGGGCGTGCTAACATCGGCAGGCTGGGTCTTGCCGGGGCCGAACAAGGGGGCCGGGGCGGGGCCGGCGGGGCGCTCCAGGGGGCCTTTGGCACCGCAGGCGGCACAGAGAAACAAAATGGCCAGGGATGTGGTCAGATGGCGCATCATGGGCAACGGGTCAATCAATCCGGGGATGTTAGCACAGCATGGATGAACGGGAATTTGCGCAACGGGCCGATGCGGCATTGGCGCATGTGGAGGCGGTGTTCGAGTCGGTGGACGACGGGGTGGAGTGCGAGCCGGGGCCGGGGGGCGTTCTGGAGATCGAGTTTGCCAATGGCAGCAGGATGGTGATCAATCGGCATGCCATCGCCCGGGAAATCTGGGTGGCCGCCAGGAGTGGCGGCTTCCACTTCCGCTGGAACGGCAGTGCCTGGGTCGATACCCGGAGCGGCGAGGGGCTGATGCCGGCCCTGTCCCGCCTGGTGCGGGAGCAGGCCGGCCTTTCTCTGGACTTCTGAGACCGGCGCCCCGCTGGCGATTTCTCAGGGACGAGGCCGGACGCTAGTCCGCCGGGAACGGCTCCACCATGGGTTTTGCGGGGTCCGCCGCCGGGGGGGCGGTGGGCAGGCCTTCTTCCTGGGCGGGATCGGGCTGGGCAGCGGGCACGTTCTCGCTGTAGAACAGGTCGCCGTGGGATGCACTGATTCCTTCGGGCTGGGGAATCTGCTCCTCGGGCACTCCCTTGAGGGCTTCCTGCATGTAGCTGATCCAGATGGGCAGGGCGGTGAAGCCCCCGGTTTCCCGGTTGCCCAGGCTCTTGGGCTGGTCGAAACCAACCCAGGCGCAGCCCACCACGGTCTTCTGGAAACCGCAGAACCAGGCATCCAGATGGTCGTTGGTGGTACCGGTCTTGCCGGCCAGGTCCTGGCGTTTGAGGGTGGCCGAGGCTCTGCCGGCCGTACCGTAGATGGTCACGTCGCGCATCATCGAGTACATCAGGTAGGCATTACGCGGGTCGATGCTGCGCAGGCTTTCATCTCCGGCCTCGGCCGGTGTGCTCTGGGCCAGGACCCGGCCCTGCTGGTCGCGGATCTCCTTGACGATGTAGGGATGGACCCGGTAGCCACCGTTGGCGAACACGGCATAGGCCGCCGTCATTTGCCAGGGGGTCACGGAGCCCGCACCGAGGGCCATGGTGAGATAGGGAGGGTGACGCTCCGCATCGAAGCCGAAGCGGGTAATGTAGTCCTGGGCATAGGCAGGGCCTATCGACTGGAGGATGCGGATGGAAACCATGTTCTTCGACTTGGCCAGGGCGGTACGCAGCTTCATCGGACCCTCGTACTTGCCATCGTAGTTCTTCGGCTGCCAAGCCTGGCTGCCGGTCTGGCTGGCCGAAACGGTGATGGGTTCGTCGGCGATGACGCTGGCAGGCGAGAAGCCTTTCTCCAGGGCCGCCGAGTAGATGAAGGGCTTGAAGCTGGAGCCTGGCTGGCGCCAGGCCTGGGTCACGTGGTTGTACATGTTGCGGTTGAAATCGAAACCGCCCACCAGGGCGCGGATGGCGCCATCCTTGGGGTGCGCGGCCACGAAGGCGGCTTCCACCTCGGGGAGCTGGGTGATCTGCCAGGCATCCCCTTCCTTGCTGACCCGGATGATCGCCCCCCGGCGCAGCTTCTTTGCCGGGGGCGCCTTCTCGTCGAGCATGCGGCTGGCGAACTTCAGACCGTTGCCGGACAGGGTGATGGTTTCGCCGCCGCGCATGTAGGCCCGCACCTGTTTGGGGCTGGCTTCGAGGACCACGGCGGGGATCAGGTCCTCGATGGCGGGAAAGTCCTGCAGGGCCACGTCCAGGGCTTCGTCCTGATCGTTCTTGACCTGCTTCAGGTCGATGAAGGCTTCAGCACCCCGGTAGCCCTGGCGGCGGTCATAGTCGATCACGCCCTTGCGCAGCGCCCGGTAGGCGGCTTCCTGCTCATCCTTGCGGATCGTGGTGATGACCTGCAGGCCCGCTGTATAGACGGCCTCCGGGAAGCGTTCCGCCGTGATCTGCCGGGCCATTTCGGCCACATACTCGGCATGGAGGGCATCCTGGCCCGTATCTCGGCGTACCACCAGGGGCTCGGCCATGGCAGCCTGGAACTGCTCTTCCGTGATGAAGGCCAGGTCGCGCATGCGGCGCAGCACATATTCCTGCCGAATCCGGGCGCGCTTGGGGTTGACCACGGGGTTGAAGGCCGACGGGGCCTTGGGCAGGCCGGCCAGCATGGCGGCCTCGGCGATGCTGATGCGTGACAGGGGCTTGCCATAGTAGATCTGGGCGGCGGCGGCAAAGCCATAGGCCCGCTGTCCCAGGAAGATCTGGTTGATGTACAGCTCGAAGATCTGATCCTTGCTCAGGTTGTGCTCTATCTTGAAGGAAAGGAGTGCCTCGTACATCTTCCGGGTCAGGGTCTTTTCCGAGCTGAGGAAGAAGTTGCGGGCGACCTGCATGGTGATGGTGGACGCTCCCTGGTGCTTGCCCCCGCCCACGAAGTTGGCGTAGGCGGCGCGCAGCACCCCGAGGGTGTCCACTCCGCCGTGCTGGTAGAACCGTTCGTCTTCGGCGGCCAGGATGGCCTGTTTCATGATTTCCGGCACGTCCTGTATCTTCACCACGGCACGGCGCTCCTCGCCGAACTCGCCGATCAGGTGGCCATCGGCGGTGAACACCCGCAAGGGGATCTTGGGCCGGTAGTCGGTCAGCACATCCAGGCTTGGCAGATTGGGGTAGGCCAGCGCTAGAATGATCAGGATCATGCCAATGGCAATGCCGGCGAGACCCAGGATGAACAAGAAAGGATAGAGGATGAGGCGCAGGATGACGGGCATGGCGGGAAGCCGGAAGTTGGCGCAGGCGCGATTATACGCATCCTCGGCTAAGACAAATAAATTGCTTTACACTGTCATGGCTTGTTGCTAGGATTTGATGTGAATTATTGGTTGTTAATGTAACTTCCGATTTTTAATGGATATTTCGGGGGTCCGGTGCGTTTCGATCTCTCCTTTTTCAATCCCAAGTCACGTTCCCTGCTCGGGCTGGACGTGAGTTCCTCGTCGGTGAAGATGGTGGAGCTCGCTTCTGCGGGCAAGGACGGCTATCGGGTTGAGCGATACACCACGGAAGTGTTGCCCAAGGATGCCGTGGTGGATGGCAACATCGCCGACCTGGAGGCGGTGCAGGATGGTGTGCGTCGGGCCTGGAAGCGGCTGGCCACTTCCACCCGCAATGTGGCCATGGCCCTGCCGGCTTCCGCGGTGATTTCCAAGAAGATCATCGTTCCTGCGGGAATGCGCGAAGAGGAGCTGGAGGCGCTGGTCGAATCGGAGGCCAACCAGTACATCCCCTTTTCCATTGACGAGGTCAACCTGGACTACCAGGTGATCGGGCCTGCGCCATCGGCGCCGGACGAGATCGAGGTGCTGATCGCGGCATCCAAGAAGGAACGGGTCGAAGACCGGCTGGCCGTGGCGGAGGCCGCCGGCCTCAAGGTGGTGGTGATGGATGTGGAGTCCTACGCCACCCTGGCGGCGTTCGAGCTGGTCTCCCGGCAGCTGCCGCTGGAGGAGAACGCGCCGGTGATTGCCCTGGTGGATGTGGGCATGAACGTCATGAAACTGACTGTTCTCCGCAACGGGGTTCAGGTCTATGCCCGGGAACAGGCCTTTGGCGGCGGGTTGCTGACCCAGGATATTTCCCGGCGGTACGGCATGAGTTACGGTGAGGCAGAGGCCGCGAAGCGGGCCGGCAACCTGCCGGAAGACTACGATGCGGAGCTGCTGCCCCAGTTCATGGACAGCCTGGCGCTGGAAGTGTCCCGGGCATTGCAATTCTTCTTCACCTCGACCCAGTTCAACAAGGTGGACCATATCGTTCTGGCGGGAGGGTGTGCCGGTATTGCGGGCATTGATGAACTGGTGGCAACCCGGACCCAGGTCAACACCATCATTGCCAATCCTTTTGCCGGGATGATGCTGTCGGACCGGGTGCGGGCCAAAAATCTGCTGGCCGATGCCGCCTCGCTGATGACTGCCTGTGGCCTGGCTTTACGGAGGTTCGACCCCCTATGATCCGTATCAATCTACTGCCGCATCGGGAAGAGGCGCGCAAGGCAAGGCGGCAGCAGTTCTACACGCTGTCTGCCATGATGCTGGTGCTGGGCGGGCTCGTGGTGTTTGCCGGTTATACGGTGATCGATGGCTACGTGCAGCATCAGGAAAGCAAGAATCAGTTCCTGAAGAAGGAAATCACAGCCCTGGACAAGCAGGTGGACGAGATCAAGGAGCTCAAGGAAAAAAGCCAGGCCCTTCTGGATCGCAAGAATGCCATCGAATCCCTGCAGAAGGACCGGGGGGAAACCGTCTACCTGCTCAATGAGCTGGTGCAGCGGGTGCCGGAAGGCATCTACCTCAAGAGCCTCAAGCAGACTGGGTTGAAGATCAGCCTGAGTGGTTATGCCCAATCCAATTCCCGTATTTCCAACCTCATGCGGAATCTGGAGGCAGCCGAGGGCATGGGCACTCCCCGCCTGATCGAGAGCAAGGCCACTCTGCTCGGGGGGCGAAGGTTTTTCGAGTTTTCCCTGGACTTCAACCTGGAGCGGGCTGCGCCTGAACCGGTGGAAAAACCCGTGGCCAAGGGCAGGGAGGTGAAGAAACCATGAAGCTGCCCAACATCAAGGCGAATGTCGATTTTCAGCAGATTGCGGAAGATTTCCGGCGTCTGAACAACAATGATCCCGGCACCTGGCCGCTGATTCCCCGTATCACCATACTCGTAGGCATCGTTCTGGCCGTGATCGTCCTGGGCTGGTGGTTCGTCTGGAAGGATCAGCTCGACACCCTGGCCGCGGCCGAGAGTACCGAACTCAAGCTCAAGGAAGAGTTCGTCACGAAGAAGAAGCAGGCCGTGAATCTGGATCTTTACCGCCAGCAGCTCGACGAGATCGAGAAATCCTTTGGCGCCCTGCTCAAGCAGCTGCCCAACCGTTCCGAGGTGGAGGCGCTGCTGGTCGAGGTCAACCAGGCCGGTCTGGGCCGGGGCTTGCAGTTTGAACTCTTCAAGCCCATGACCGAGGTGGTCAAGGATTTCTACGCTGAATTGCCGATCACGGTGAAGATCGTCGGAAACTATCATGACCTGGGTGCTTTTGCCGCCGATGTGGCACGACTGCCCAGGATCGTTACCCTGAACGACATCGCAATTGCCAGCGCCGCCGCTGCTCCTGCCGCCGGCAAGGGCGGCAACAAGGGCGCAGCCCCGATTGCCACCGGCCAGCTGGTGATGGATGCTCAGATCAAGACGTTCCGCTATCTCGACGAGGAAGAGATCGCGAAACGGCGGCAGGCCGAGAAGGAAGCCAAGGCCAAGAAAGGAGGGAAGAAGTGATGAAATCCTCCAGGTATGTGCCGGTGCTGGCCCTTGCCCTGCTCCTGTCGGGGTGCGGGGGCGGCGAGCACGAGGATCTCCGGGCCTGGATGGCCGAGGCCTCGAAGGACCTGCGCGGCAAGATTCCGCCGTTGCCCGAGATCAAACCCTACGAACCCGTCCCCTATACGGCCGAGACCATGCTCGATCCCTTCAACAATGGCAAGATCGAGCCTGAGTCCAAGGGGCGGCGCAGCGGCGGGCAGGGGCCGGATTTCGAGGCCCGGGAACTGCGCAACAACATCATGGAGAAATATCCGCTGGAATCCATGAAGATGATCGGCTTCATGAACATCAACAACACGCCCATGGCGGCCATCCAGGTGGATCAGCTCGTCAAGCAGGTCAAGGTGGGCGACTACATCGGACTGGATTTCGGGGTCATCACCCGGATTACGGATCAGGCAATTGAAATCAAGGAAATGATCGAAGATTCGACGGGTGAGTGGTCGGAGCGCATGAACACGCTGCAACTGCAAGCCCAGGAGGGATAGAAGTGAAAAAGCTCGACCACATTAAATATCTGCTGCTCTGCCTGATGCTGGGTGCGGTTTCTCTGGTCCAGGCCCAGGGGGCGCAGACGGCGGCCGGAAATGCAATCCAGAAATTCGAAGTCGCCAAGCAGGGGCAGGACATCCTGATCCGCTTCGATCTGAAGGAGCCCCTGGCTTCTCCTCCTGTGGGTTTCAGCATTGCCAACCCGTCCCGGCTTGCCTTCGACTTCACGGGGGTGGCCAATCAACTCGGGAAAAACAGCCACGCCGTCAATGAAGGCGATCTGACCGGCATCAATGTGGTGCAGGTGGGTGACAGGACCCGGGTGGTCCTCAATCTGGTCAGGAATCTCAACTATTCGACCCGTGTCGATGGCAATGCCCTGCTGGTGACCCTCTCGCCAATGGTTTCCACCGCCCGGGATGGGGGCAGGATCGAGCATTTCGCCCGTGAAGCGATGCCGGAAGCCAAGCATGCCGTGCGCGACATTGCCTTTAGGCGCGGCAAGGATGGCGAGGGCCGGGTGATCGTGGATCTGGCCGATGCCGGTACCGGCATCGACATCCGGCAGCAGGGCAAGGAACTGGTGGTGGACTTCCTCAAGACGGATCTGCCGGAAAACCTGCGCCGCAAGCTGGATGTGACCGATTTCGCCACGCCGGTGACTTCCATCACCACGGAGAAGAACGGCGCCAATGTGCGGATGACCATCGTGCCCAAGGGCTTGTGGGAGCACAACGCGTATCAGGCCGAGAACCAGTTCGTGGTCGAGGTCAGGCCCATCGTCGAGGATCCCAACAAACTGGTGCAGGGCAGCAAGATCGGCTATCAGGGACCGCGCATCAGCATCAATTACCAGAATGGCGACGTTCGTGCCCTGCTGCGGCTGATGGCGGAGGAACTGGGGCTCAATGCGGTGATCAGCGAAACGGTGACCGGAACCACCACCCTGGTGCTCAAGGATGTGCCGGCGGATCAGGTGATCGACATCATCTTCCAGCAAAAAGGGCTGGACATGCGCAAGAACGGCAACGTGATCCTGATCGCGCCCCGGGACGAGATTTCCACCCGGGAGAAACTCGAGTTCGAGTCCAAGCAGCAGACCGAGGATCTGGAGCCGATGCGCACCGAAAGTTTCCAGATCAACTACCAGAAGGCCCAGAATCTGCAGAAGCTGCTGACGGACAAGGAGCAGCGCATGCTTTCCAAGCGGGGTAGCGCCGTGGTGGATGAGCGTACCAACGTATTGTTCGTCCAGGATGTGCCCAGCCGTCTCGAGCAGGTTCGCAAGGTGATCGCCCAGGTGGACATCCCGGTCAGGCAGGTGATGATCGAGGCCCGTATCGTGGAGGCGACCGATCAGTTCGCCAAGAACCTGGGGGCCAGGCTCGGGATCAGTGGCAAGGATAAATACGCCAACTGGGGTGGCCAGAATCAGCTGATTGCCGGGGACGCTTACATGAAACAGCTGACGAGCCAAGGGTTCGTCACTGGGCAGCAGATGACGTGGCGGGGTCCGGAATACAAGGTCAGCCCCGAGGCGCTGATCAACAACCTCAACCAGGTCAACCTGCCGGCCACCGGCTACAAGGGGGTCAGTCCGACGGAGTTCTCCTTCATCCTGTTCAATGCGGCGAAGACCAAGTTCCTGAATCTCGAAATTTCGGCCCTGGAAGCCGACCTGAAGGGCAAGGTGGTGTCGAGCCCCAGGGTCCTGACGTCCGACCAGACCAAGGCCCGGATCGAACAGGGGGTGGAGGTTCCGTATCTGGAGGCTTCGAGTTCCGGTGCCACGAGTGTCGTCTACAGAAAGGCGGTTCTGGCCCTGGAGGTGACGCCCCACATCACGCCGGACGGCAAGGTGTCGATGAAACTCAAGATCAACAAGGATGCCATCGGTGCCGAAACCCGCTGGGGGGCCATCATCGAAACCAAGAAGGTCGAAACCGACGTGCTGGTGGACAATGGCGGCACCATCGTGATCGGCGGTATCTACGAGATCAGGACCCGCGATGACGTAAACAAGGTGCCGCTGCTGGGCGATCTGCCGGTCATCGGCTACGCCTTCAAGAACACCTCGCGACAGAACGAAAAGACCGAACTGCTGGTGTTCATCACGCCCAGGATCGTCAGCGAAACCGTCGCCCTACGCTAAAGTGCGGTTCAGCCCGAAGAGGCCGTTGCAGGCCTCTTTTTTTTCGTGCGTCCGCCGCGGAGGGTGTGGCCTGCTCCGGATCTTCCGGACACCGGCGTTCGAGAAGAGGAGGACTTCCGCCTGGATTTTCTGGTAAAAGGGCGGACTCTTCTCTGCTGGAAAGTTAAACGTGCAACACCCGGAAAACATCATCCTGGTCGGCCTCATGGGTTCAGGCAAGACGACCATCGGCCGGCAACTGGCCAAGCGCCTTGGGCGGAATTTCGTGGACTCGGACCATGAGATCGAGGCCAGGACGGGGGTGAGCATCCCCACGATTTTCGAGATCGAGGGGGAAGAGGGGTTCCGGCGCCGGGAGGCCCAGGTCATTGCCGAACTGGTGGGGGAGCCGGACATCGTGCTGGCAACGGGAGGGGGTGCCGTTCTGGCGCCGGAAAGCCGGCGTCTGCTGCATGAGAATGGCTGGGTCGTATACTTGAACGTGCCGCCGGTGCTGCTCTGGGGGCGCACCCGCAACGACCGCAACCGCCCCCTGCTGCAGGTGGAAGATCCCCTGGCCAGGCTCGAGGGGCTGTACCGGACACGCGATCCCCTGTACCGGGAAACGGCGCATTTCATTGTCGATGGCGGCCGCTTGCCGCCCTCGGCCATCACCCAACTGCTGATGAAGGAATATTCCAGAAGATGCACACCCTGACTGTCGAGCTGGCCGAACGCAGCTATCCCATCCACATCGCGCCGGGCCTCCTCCACCACCCCGAACTGCTGCGCCCACACCTGCGCGGCAGGTCCGTGGCGGTCGTCACCAATGAAACCGTCGCCCCGCTCTATCTGGAAACCCTGAGCCGCACGCTGGCAAGCCTGGGGATCACTCCCCTGCAGATCGTCCTTCCCGATGGCGAGGCCTGCAAGAACTGGCAGACCCTGAACCAGATCTTCGATGCCCTGCTGGAAGCCCGTTGCGAACGGGGGACCACCCTGATCGCCCTGGGCGGCGGGGTGATCGGCGACATGGGCGGCTTCGCCGCTGCCTGCTACCAGCGGGGCATGCCCTTCATCCAGGTGCCGACCACCCTGCTCTCCCAGGTGGATTCCTCGGTCGGCGGCAAGACCGCCATCAACCACCCCCTGGGCAAGAACATGATCGGCGCCTTTTACCAGCCCGGCCTGGTGCTGGCGGACATCGCCACCCTGCGCACCTTGCCGGACCGGGAGCTTTCCGCCGGGCTGGCCGAGGTGATCAAGTACGGCCTGATCCGCGATCTGGACTTCTTCACGTGGCTCGAGGGGCACATGCAGGGCCTGCGCAGCCGGGATGAAGCCCTGCTGGAAGAGGCGGTTTACCGTTCCTGCCAGCACAAGGCCCAGGTGGTGGCGGCCGATGAACGGGAGCAGGGGGAGCGTGCCCTGCTCAATCTCGGGCATACCTTTGGCCATGCCATCGAAACAGGGATGGGCTACGGTGAATGGCTGCACGGGGAGGCGGTGGCGGCCGGGACGGTCATGGCCGCGCAACTGTCGGCCCGGCTCGGCTGGCTGCAGCAGGCTGACGTGCAGCGGGTGGAGGCCCTCATGCGGGCTGCCGGCCTGCCGATACGGGGCCCGCGTCTGGGGGCGGAGCGCTACATCGAGCTGATGCGCCACGACAAGAAGGTCCAGGAGGGCCGCCTGCGGCTGGTGCTGCTGCGAGCGTTGGGACACGCGGTGGTCAGTGATGCGGCCCCGGAAGCGGAGATCAGGGCCGCCATCGAGTCCTGCTGCCAGTGACGCCAGCCAGGGGCGAGCCCGGGCAACAGTCTGTTGCGGATTATTGAAAAGCGGGGATTTTGGCGTTATATTTCGCCGCTTTCCCTAAATTTCGCTAGCCGGTGCCCCGGCTTTTTTTTGCGTATTGAAGATAGGCGCACGAGGATGCCGAAGATGAACGAGGAATCAAGAGTGATGGCGGCAGTACCCGGACAGCAGGGTCTCTACGACCCCGCGAATGAACATGATGCCTGCGGCGTCGGTTTCGTGGCCCACATGAAGGGTCAGAAAAGCCATGGCATCGTGGAGCAGGGGCTGCTCATCCTGAAGAACCTGGATCACCGGGGCGCCGTGGGCGCCGATCCGCTGCAGGGGGACGGGGCCGGCATCCTCATCCAGATCCCCGACCAGTTCTACCGTGAGGAAATGGCCAGGCAGGGCGTCACCCTGCCGGCGGCTGGCGAATACGGCGTGGGCATGCTGTTCCTGCCCCAGGAGGCCGCCTCCCGGCAGGCCTGCGAGGCCGAGATCGAGCGCAATGCCAAGGCCGAGGGTCAGGTGATTCTGGGCTGGCGCGATGTGCCCGTGAACCGGGACATGCCCATGTCGCCCAAGGTGCGCGCCACCGAGCCGGTGATCCGCCAGGTGTTTGTGGGTCGTGGTCCCGACGTGCTGACCACCGATGCCCTGGAGCGTAAGCTCTACATCATTCGCCGCCGCAGCGCCAACGCCATCAAGTCCTTGAAGCTCAAGCACGGCGGCGAGTTCTACGTGCCTTCCTTCTCGGCCCGCACGGTGAACTACAAGGGCCTGCTGCTGGCCGACCAGGTGGGCGTCTATTACAAGGACCTGCAGGATTCCCGCGTCGTGTCGGCCCTGGCCCTGGTGCACCAGCGTTTTTCCACCAACACCTTCCCCACCTGGGATCTGGCCCACCCGTTCCGCATGATCGCCCACAATGGCGAGATCAATACCGTGCGTGGCAATGTGAACTGGTTCAAGGCCCGGGAGCAGGCCATCTCCTCGCCCTTGCTGGGGGATGACCTGAAGAAGGTCTGGCCCCTGCACTACCCGGGCCAGTCCGATTCTGCCTCCTTCGACAATGCTCTGGAACTGCTGGTGATGGGGGGCTACTCCCTCACCCATGCCATGATGCTGATGATCCCCGAAGCCTGGGAAAAGCACAGCACCATGGACGAGAACCGGCGCGCCTTCTACGAATACCATGCGGCCATGATGGAGCCCTGGGATGGTCCCGCCGCGGTGGCCTTCACCGACGGCCGCCAGATCGGTGCCACCCTGGACCGCAATGGCCTGCGCCCGGCCCGCTACCTGGTGACCGATGACGATCTGGTGGTCATGGCTTCCGAATCCGGCGTGCTGCCGATTCCCGAGAAGAAGATCGTCAAGAAGTGGCGCCTGCAGCCTGGCAAGATGTTCCTGATCGACATGGACAAGGGCCGCATCGTCGACGACAAGGAATTGAAGGACTCCCTGGCTTCTTCCAAGCCCTACCGGGAATGGATTGAGAAGATCCGCATCAAGCTGGACGAAGTGCCTGCCGCGGAAGAGGAGCGGGAAGCCTGTCCTGTCGCCTTGCTCGACCAGCAGCAAGCGTTTGGCTATACCCAGGAAGACATCAAGTTCGTCCTCGAGCCCATGGCCGTCAACGGCGAGGAGGCAACGGGGTCCATGGGCAACGACAGCGCCCTGCCGGTCCTGTCCGCCAAGCCCAAGCTGCTTTACAACTATTTCAAGCAGCTCTTTGCGCAAGTCACCAACCCGCCCATCGACCCGATCCGGGAAGAGCTGGTGATGTCCCTCGTGTCCTTCATCGGTCCGAAGCCCAACCTGCTCAACCCCTACGAGATCAATCCGCCCATCCGCCTCGAAGTGGCCCAGCCCGTGCTGAGTGCCGGCGACATGGAGAAGATCCGCCACATCGGCAAGTACACCGAAGGCAAGTTCAGCTCCCACGAGCTGGATATCTGCTATCCCGTGGCCTGGGGCAAGGAGGGCATCGAAGCCCGTCTGGCCTCGCTGGCCGCCGAAGCCGAGGATGCCGTGCGCCAGGGGGCCAACATCCTGATCGTTTCCGACCGCAAGATGGGCAGGGACCAGTTGGCCATTCCCGCGCTGCTGGCCACTTCCGCCGTGCATCAGCACCTGGTCAAGAAGGGGCTGCGCACTTCCACCGGCCTGGTGGTGGAAACCGGTTCAGCCCGGGAAGTGCATCACTTCGCCTTGCTGGGCGGCTACGGCGCCGAGGCCGTGCATCCCTACCTGGCCATCGATACCCTGCGCGCCCTGGCCAAGGGCGATGCCGAGAAGGCCGACAAGTACGTCAAGAACTTCGTCAAGGCCATCGGCAAGGGGCTGTGCAAGGTCATGTCCAAGATGGGCATCTCCACCTACATGTCCTACACCGGGGCCCAGATCTTCGAAGCCGTGGGGCTGCAACAGGCCTTTGTGGACAAGTATTTCACCGGCACGCCTTCCAGGATCGAAGGCATTGGCGTGTTCGAAGTGGCCGAAGAGGCCCTGCGCCTGCATCAGGCAGCCTTCTCCGCCGACCCCGTGCTGGCCGGCATGCTTGACGCCGGGGGCGAGTACGCCTTCCGCATCCGCGGCGAAGAGCACATGTGGACGCCGGATTCCATCGCCAAGCTGCAGCACGCCACCCGCTCGGGCAAGTACGACACTTACAAGGAATACGCCCGCCTCATCAACGACCAGAGCAAGCGTCACCTGACCCTGCGCGGCCTGTTCGAGCTCAAGCCCGCCGGCGCCCCCGTGCCCCTGGACGAGGTGGAACCGGCCAAGGAAATCGTCAAGCGGTTCGCCACCGGCGCCATGTCCCTGGGCTCCATCTCCACCGAGGCCCATACCACGCTGGCCATTGCCATGAACCGGATTGGCGGCAAGTCCAATACCGGCGAAGGTGGCGAGGATGCCCGCCGCTACCAGCCCCTCAAGGCAGGTCAGAAGCTGTCGGACGTGATCGGTGCAAGCCGGGTCGAACGGGATTATGTCTTCCAGGAAGGCGACTCCCTGCGCTCTGCGATCAAGCAGGTGGCCTCCGGCCGTTTCGGCGTCACCACCGAGTATCTGGTCAATGCCGACCAGATTCAGATCAAGATGGCCCAGGGGGCCAAGCCCGGTGAGGGCGGCCAACTGCCCGGCCACAAGGTGTCCGAGTACATCGGCTTCCTGCGCCATTCCGTGCCCGGCGTCGGCCTGATCTCGCCGCCGCCGCATCACGACATCTATTCCATCGAGGATCTGGCCCAGCTCATCCACGACCTGAAGAACGCCAATCCGACGGCCAGCATCTCCGTGAAACTGGTATCTGAAGTGGGCGTGGGTACCGTGGCCGCTGGCGTGACCAAGGCCAAGGCCGACCATCTGGTGATTGCCGGCCATGACGGTGGCACCGGCGCTTCGCCCCTGTCCTCCATCAAGCATGCCGGTACCTCCTGGGAACTGGGTCTGGCCGAGACGCAGCAGACCCTGGTGCTGAACCACCTGCGTTCCCGGGTGCGGGTCCAGGTGGACGGCCAGATGAAGACCGGCCGCGATGTGGTCATCGGCGCCCTGCTCGGTGCCGACGAATTCGGTTTCGCCACCGCTCCCCTGGTGGTGGAAGGCTGCATCATGATGCGCAAGTGCCACCTGAACACCTGCCCCGTGGGCGTGGCCACCCAGGACCCCGAACTCAGGAAGCGTTTTTCCGGCCAGCCCGAACACGTGGTGAACTACTTCTTCTTTGTCGCCGAGGAAGTGCGCGAACTGATGGCTCAGATGGGTATCCGCAAGTTCGACGACCTGATCGGCCGTTCCGATCTGCTGGAAAAGCGCGCCGGCATCGAGCACTGGAAGGCCCAGGGCCTGGACTTCAGCCGCATCTTCCAGCAGCCCGCCGTGCCCGCCAGTGTCGGTCGCCTGCATCTGGAAGGCCAGGATCACGGTCTTGACAAGGCCCTCGACCTGGAGCTGCTGAAGCTGGCCCAGCCCGCCCTGGAAAAGGGGCAGAAGGTCCGCATCGAGTTGCCGGTGAAGAATATCAACCGCACCGTCGGCACCATGTTGTCCGGCGAGGTGGCCCGGCGCTACGGTGCCAAGGGGCTGCCCGACGGTACCATCCATGTGCAGCTCACCGGCACCGCTGGCCAGAGCTTTGGCGCCTTCCTGGCCCGGGGCATCACCCTGGAGCTGGTCGGCGAAGGCAACGACTACGTGGGCAAGGGCCTTTCCGGTGGCCGCATCATCGTGCGTCCCCATCCGGATTTCCGCGGCGATGCCGGGGCCAACATCATCATCGGCAACACGGTCATGTACGGGGCCACTGAGGGTGAGGCCTTCCTGTCCGGTGTCGGCGGCGAGCGCTTCTGTGTCCGCAATTCCGGCGGCACCGCCGTCGTCGAGGGTACCGGGGATCACGGTTGCGAATACATGACCGGCGGCACCGTGGTGGTGCTGGGCATGACCGGCCGCAACTTTGCCGCCGGCATGTCCGGTGGCATCGCCTATGTGCTGGACGAGGATGGCAGCTTCGAAAAGCGCTGCAACCTGGCCCAGGTCGCCCTGGAAAAGGTGTTGCCCGCCAGCGAGCAGGCCGGTCCCTTCCATTGCAACCAGGCCGACGAGACCCTGCTCAAGGACCTCATCGCGCGCCACGCCGAAGCCACGGGCAGTGTCCGGGCCAAGGCCCTGCTGGCCGACTGGGAGTCCAGCCGCAGCAGGTTCGTCAAAGTCTTCCCCCACGAATATCGCCGCGCCCTGACCGAATTGGCCGCGGCTGCACAGAAGGAGGCCGCATAACATGGGCAAGCCGACTGGATTTCTCGAGTTCGAACGCCGTGAAGAGGGCTATGAGCCCGTCGAGCAGCGACTGACCCACTACAGGGAATTCGTCCAGACCCTGTCGGACGAGGATGCCAAGATCCAGGGTGCCCGCTGTATGGATTGCGGCATTCCCTTCTGCAACAACGGTTGCCCGGTAAACAACATCATTCCCGACTGGAATGACCTGGTGTACCGCGGCAACTGGCAGCAGGCCCTGGAAGTGCTGCATTCCACCAACAACTTCCCCGATTTCACCGGCCGCATCTGCCCGGCTCCTTGCGAGGCCGCCTGTACCCTGGGCATCAACGCTGCGCCCGTGGGCATCAAGTCCATCGAGCACGCCATCATCGACAAGGGCTGGGAGATGGGCTGGGTCGTGCCGCAGCCGGCGGCGGTGAAAACGGGCAAGAAGGTCGCCATCGTCGGTTCTGGTCCGGCCGGCCTAGCAGCTGCGCAACAACTGGCCCGGGTCGGCCATGAGGTCACCGTGTTCGAGAAGTCCAGCCGCATCGGCGGCCTGCTCGGCTTCGGCATCCCCGATTTCAAGCTGAACAAGTCGGTGATCGACCGTCGTGTCGCCCAGATGGAGGCTGAAGGTGTGGTTTTCAGGACCAAGGTCATCGTCGGTGACAGGAACATCCCAGCCGGTATCAACAACGATGCCACCGAGATGGTTTCCGCCGAGCAGCTGAAGAAGGATTTTGACGCCGTGATCCTCGCCGCCGGTTCGGAAGTGCCGCGTGACCTGCCGGTACCGGGCCGCCAGCTCAAGGGCGTGCACTATGCCCTGGAGTTCCTGATCTCTCAGAACAAGGAAGTCCAGCAAGGTATCAAGAATCCGATCAACGTCAAGGGCAAGCACGTGGTGGTCATCGGCGGCGGCGACACCGGCTCCGACTGCGTGGGCACCAGCTACCGCCACGGCGCTGCGTCCGTGACCCAGTTCGAACTGATGCCGGCGCCGCCGGAGCAGGAAAACAAGGCCCTGACCTGGCCTTACTGGCCCCTCAAGATGCGCACTTCCTCCTCCCACAAGGAAGGTGACACCAGGCGGGAATTCGCCGTGGCCACCAAGGAGTTCATCGGCGATGCCCAGGGCAACGTCAAGGCCCTGAAGGCTGTGCGCGTCGAGTGGAAAGACGGCAAGATGAGCGAAGTGGCCGGTTCCGAGTTCGAGCTGCCCTGCGATGCCGCATTCCTGGCCATGGGCTTCGTCAATCCCGTCGGTAGCCTCCTGGATGCTTTCGGTGTGGAGAAGGATGGCCGCAACAACGCCAAGGCTACGACCGACGGCGACGGCTGCTACCAGACCAACGTGGCCGGCGTTTATGCGGCAGGTGACGTGCGCCGGGGCCAGTCCCTGGTGGTCTGGGCGATCCGCGAAGGCCGGCAGTGCGCCCGGGCGGTGGACGAGTTCCTCATGGGGTCCTCTCTCCTGCCTCGCTGAAAGCCGGGTGCAACTCTATAACCCCGTCGCAACTTTGTGGGCGACGGGGTTTTTCTTTGGGATCGGAGCCGCTTGTGGCATATTCGCCCTGCACAAACGGGAGGGTGATCCATTGAATCTACAACAATCCTTGCAGGTGACATCCACATTGGGCGAGTTCGACAGCCATCTGTTGCTGGCCTTGCTGGTCATGGTGGTGGCCGGCATCCTCGGCGGCCTGGCCAACCACTACCTGGCCGAGCGCCAGGGGGGGCTGGCAGGACGGCAGGACTGGCGCCGCTACCTGGTGTTCGGCGTGGTCACAGCCCTGACCACGCCGTTGCTGCTCAACATGCTTTCCAGCAATCTGCTGGAGGGGGCGCGCACCCGGCCTGGCGAACTCTATGTCTTTGCCGCCTTCTGCCTGATCTATGTGGTGGCTGCCCGCCGCATCTTCGAAAACCCGGCCGCCCTGTACCAGCAGCAGATGGAGCAGGTCCGCCGCGAGCTGGAACAGTTGCGTCGGGAACAGGAGGCCATGCGCCTCAAGCTGGAAGCAGCCTCTGCCGCTCCCGCCCCGATCGAGATGGTGCAGGAAAAGCCCGAAAGCCGCAGCGATCCCCGGGAAGTGGTGACTTACAACGACGTGGAAATCCTGCGTGCCCTGGCCGATGAGAGCTACGTCTACGGCAATCTGGCGGCTCTGACCGAGAAGACCGGGCTTGGCCGGGAGCTGATCAGCCAGCGGCTGGCGGTGCTCAAGAATGTGGGGCTGATCGACACCCGCATCAATGACAAGAATGTCCTGCACTGGGTCATTTCATCCCGGGGGCGCCAGGTGCTCACCGACGTGCTGACTGGCCAGGACGAAAACAAGAAGATGGCTTGAAGCAGGGGAGCGACCTATGTCACTGAATGTGGTGGTCCTGGCCGCAGGCCAGGGAAAGCGGATGTATTCCAACCTGCCCAAGGTGCTGCACCCCCTGGGCGGCAAGCCCCTGCTCCAGCATGTGCTGGATGCGGCGCGGCAGTTGCGGCCGGAAAACCTGGTGGTGGTGTACGGCCATGGGGGCGAGATAGTGCGCCAGGCCATGCCGGAAGCTTCCCTGCGCTGGGCCCTCCAGTCGCCCCAGCTCGGGACCGGCCATGCCCTGGCCCAGGCATTGCCCCTGCTCAACGAGGCGCTGCCCACCCTGGTGCTCTATGGCGATGTCCCTTTGGTGCAGCCGTCCACGCTCGAACATCTGCTGCATCAGGCCGGGGACGGTCTGGGGCTGCTGACCGTCTGTCTGGCCGAGCCCCAGGGCTATGGCCGTATCGTCCGGGACGACACGGGCGGAGTCACCGGCATCGTCGAGGAAAAGGATGCGACCCCGGTGCAGCGTGCCATCCAGGAAGTGAACACAGGCATCATGGTGCTGCCGCCGGGTCGCCTGGCCGGCTGGCTCGCCCGGCTCTCCAACGACAACGCCCAGGGCGAGTACTACCTGACCGATGTGGTGGCCATGGCCGTGGCGGCCGGCGTGGCTGTCCGTACTGCCCATCCCCGGGGCGCCTGGGAAGTGCAGGGAGTCAACAACAAGGTGCAGCTGGCGGAGCTGGAGCGCATCTACCAGCGGCGGCTGGCCGAGTCGCTCATGCAGCAGGGGGTGCGCCTGGCGGACCCGGCCCGGCTCGACATTCGCGGCCGGCTTGTCTGCGGGCGGGATGTCAGCATCGACGTGGGTTGTGTCTTCGAAGGCGAAGTGGCCCTGGAGGAAGCTGTGGAGATCGGGCCCTACTGCGTCCTGCGCAACGTGAAGATCGCCGCCGGCAGCCGCGTTGCCGCCTTCACCCACATGGATGGCGCAGAGGTGGGGCCGGATGCGGTGGTGGGGCCCTATGCCCGGCTGCGTCCAGGCAGCGTGCTGGAAGCCGGCGCCCACGTGGGCAACTTCGTGGAAGTCAAGAACAGCCGGATCGGGCCGGGCTCCAAGGCCAACCACCTGGCCTACGTGGGGGATGCGGAGGTGGGGGCCCGGGTCAACATCGGGGCCGGCACCATCACCTGCAACTATGACGGCGCCAACAAGCATCGCACCATCATCGAAGACGATGTTTTCATCGGTTCCGACACCCAGTTGGTGGCACCGGTGCGGGTTGGGCGGGGGGCCACCCTGGGGGCCGGCACCACCCTGACCAAGGACGCCCCCCCGGGAACCCTCACCGTTTCCCGGGTCCGTCAAAGCAGTCTGCCGGGCTGGAAACGGCCCGAAAAGGCCTAGGAGAACATCATGGATGTGTGGTTCACCCTGTTCGTGCTGCTCATTGCCCTCCTCGCGGCGGGCGGGTTGGCCCTGCTGCTGGTGGGCTACATCGACACCCTGCCGGCCGCGATCGCCCATGGCTGGCGCTGGGCCCTGCTGGTGCTGCTGCTGCCGGTGTTGGGCCCGTTCCTGTTCTGTCGTCGGCATTGGGAGCATTCGGCCCGTACGGGGCACCAGATCATTGCCGGGGCGGTGCTGACGGGACTGGCCGTGCTTCTGCTCTACGCCATCGGTCCTCATTTTGCTGCCCGGATCGTGGCGGGCGCTCCGGTCTGATGCGGTGGCGGGAGGTCTGGATGGAAAGGGGCAAGCGGCTGCGCAGCATCCTGGTGGGACTTGGGGCTTGGGTCATGGCGGCAGGCCAGGTGGCTGCCGGCGAGACCGGGGAGGCCATGCGACTCGCCCCGGCTCTGGCCGCCCCTGAGCCCCAGGTGCTCCGCCCGGGCCAGTGTGTCCGCTATGAGGAGGGAGGGGCCGGTTTTCTCGGGCGCACGCCTCTCTTCTGGCTGGAGGGGGAGGTGGTGGCTTTCCGCCGGGAACAGCGCCCTTGGGTTCTCTGTCCCGCCAGCTGGCGGGCGGGCGGAGCGCCCCGGGATCGGGAGGATCTGCTCGAACGGGAGCGCCTGCTGCCCTGCTTTCTGGCGGACGAGGCCCCGGCGGCTACTCTGGATGTGGCCTGGGTCCGGCTGCAGCCCCGGCGTTGGGAAACCCCCTGGGCCAGATCCTGGGCCAGCCGGGGGCGCCTCTACCGGGGCATGTATCTGGATCAGCCGCTCCAGCCCGGCATCGAACTGGAAATCGATGCCCGTCTGCTGGTTCCTTGTCGCCCCGCCGACTAGCTGCCTTCCTTCTTGGGTTTGCGACCGGCGGCCTTGGTTGGGCGGGGAGACGGAGCGGCTGCCTGGGCTGTGGCGTTCTGGGTTTCCTGCTGGAGTTGTTCTTGCATCTGCTGCATCAGGTTCCAGGGCCACAGGGCGGCCTGAGACAGGGTTTCGCCGACGGTCTGCCCCGCTTCCCCGGACGGTGCGGCAGCCGGGTTTTCTCCCATCTTGCTCATGGCGTGCACGGCCGTCAGGGTGGCCTTTTGCATTTCCAGGCCCTGGATGGTCATCTGCAGCATCGACAGGTTCATCCGCAGCCAGCCTTCCACGGCCTTCAGGTCGGCGATGCGTTTTTCCAGCTCATCCACGTCAAAGGTCGGAGCGACCATGCCGGGCAGGGAAATACCCATGCCACCCCACATCTGGCGTAGAAAGTCCATCGGATCTTGGTGTTCCTGGCTCATGGCGCGCTCCTGGAAGGCTGAGGCAGCTATATTAGCCGAGAATCACGGCGGCGGGGCCCCCTGCCTGTCCGTCAAAATGATAGAGTAACGTCATAAACAGCAAGCATTTGATGGAACCATGTTGAAATTTCTGATCGTTGAAGACCATGCCCTGGTCAGGGAAGGGCTGGTGCGGGTTTTGCGCCAGCTCGATGTAGCCGTGCAAGTGGTGGAGGCTGCCAATGGCGACCAGGCCCTGCAGACGCTGGAGCAGGACGAGGAATTCGATCTCGTGCTGCTGGATCTCGCCCTGCCAGGCAAGGATGGCTTTACCTGCCTGGAACTTTTCCGCAGGCGCTGGCCCTCCATTCCGGTGGCCATCCTCTCCGCCTACGATGACCCGCCCACGGTGAACCGGGTGCTGGCCAACGGTGCTTCGGGCTTCATTCCCAAGGCCTATTCGGGGGAGGAGCTCGTCAAGGCCATCCGCATGGTGCTGGCGGGGCATCTCTTCCGTCCCGACAGTACCGAGCCGCCGCAGTTGGGGGATGAGACGCCGCTCCTGTCCTCAGCGGGGGGGGTGACGCCGGAGGAATGTGGTCTGACGGAGCGCCAGGGGCAGGTGCTGGCCCTGATGGCCAAGGGCAAGTCGAACCGCGACATTGCCCAGCAACTTGGGCTTTCGGAGGGGACTGTGAAGATTCATGTCACGGGGATATTCAAGGCCCTGGGCGTGTCGAGCCGCACCCAGGCCCTGGTGATGGCGGCCCGTTACGGCATCAGGCTCTGAATTCCGCTTCGAGCCGCCGCAGCAGGGCCCGCAAGCGGGCCGGGCGGATGGGCAGGCCGAGATGGTGGATGCCCGGGCCGGCGTCTTCCTGTTCCGGGCCCAGCAAGATCAGGGGGCTGCCGTCAGACGGCACGGCAGGGACATCCGGCAGGCTGGATTCAGCGATGGTAATGGTGCGCATGGCTGCTCCATCGGTGCAGGGGGGCGCAGGGTAGCCCCAAGCCCGCACCAGTTCCCGGACCTGGGCCAGGTTTTCGCTTTCGCCGATGATATGAACCGGCGCATGCGCCACGGGAGGTGGGAGCGTGGATGAGGTGCCGGGCTCCGGCTGGATGGCCTTGCCCAAGGGGAGCAGGAAGCTGAAGCAGGTGCCCCTGCCGGGCTGGGAGTGGAGTTCCAGCCGCAGGCCCAGGGCCCGGGCGAGGCGGTCCACGATGGACAGGCCCAGACCCAGGCCCTTGTGGGATTCGCGGGCGGCGTTATCGATCTGGTAGAACTCGACGAAGATGGCTTGCTGGTGTTCCCGGGGGATGCCGATGCCTGTATCCCGGACCTGGATCAGCACATGGCGGCCCCGGGGGCGGGCGGAAACCAGGACGCCACCCCGTTCGGTGTAGCGGATGGCGTTCGAGATCAGGTTGGCCAGCATGCGCTCCAGCAGGTTGGGGTCGGTGAACACCCACAGACCCGGGTCGCGAAAGCGCAGATGCAGCCCCTTGGCCAGGGCGGCCCGCTCGAAGCTGGTGGCCAGGCGGCTGAAGACCTCGCGTACCGGATGGTCAGACAGGATGGGGCTGATACCGGCCACATCGAGACGGGACAGGTCCAGGAGAGAGTCCAGCAATTCGCTGATCACTTCGGTGGATGCCTGGATCTGCTGACTCAGTTGCGGCAGGGGGGCGATATTGTTGAGGCGGACCTGCCGTTGCAGATCGGAGGCGAACAGGGCCAGGGCGTGCAGCGGCTGGCGCAGGTCATGGCTGGCTGCCGCGAGGAAACGGCTCTTGGCCGCGTTGGCCCGCTCGGCCTCGAGGCGCTGCTGCTCCAGTTGCTGGTCGGCCTCCTGCAACTGGGCCCGGAGCATTTGTAGTTGCGCTTCCTGGGCCTGGGCGCGCAAGCTGGCACGGCGACCGTGCAGGTGCAAGAGCCAGCCCCCGGCCACCATGAGCAGCAGCACGAGGGAGGCCAGAATGGCATAGTCGGTCAGGCGTTGCTGCCAATGTTGCAGCACGGTCCGCTCCGGTATGAGGCTGAGGACGCGCAGGTCGGGAAAACCGTTGACGTTCGTCTGCGCTACCAGCCATCCGGCATGGCCGTCGCCGCCATGATGTTTCAGGGCGCCGCCGGCAAGCACGTCATGGGCATGCGCCCCCACCAGGGGCGACTGGCGCGACAGATCGGCCGGGCGGCAGGAGGCGACGATGCGCCCCTGGGTGTTGACCAGCACGGCCTCGAAATCGTCGCTGAGGCGGACCGACCAGCAGAAGTCCTGGAAATAGGCCGGTTCGATGGCGGCAAAGACCGCGCCGGCGAACTGCTGCCGCCCGTCCTTGATGCTGCGGGCCAGGGCATAGGTGTAGCGGCCGGAGTTGCGTCCCACGTAGGGACCGTACATGGCGAAGTCGGCGCCGCGCTCCAGGGAATCGAAATAGGGGCGGTCCCGCACGTTGATGGGGGACGCGGGGAACTGGGTGGAGATGAAGCGCTGATCGCCTTCGCGGTCGAAGATGATCAGATCCCGCACCTGGGGCAGGGAGCGGCTGTGGCGGGTGGCCAGGTAGTCGAAGCCGGTCCGGGAGTCCCACTGGCGCCATTCTGTACGGCTGGACAGGTCGGTGGCCAGTTCCCGCAACAGGATGTCCACCGCTTCCAGGGAGCGGGCGGTGTGTTCGGCGATCAATCCGGTCAGGTGGGTGAGCCGCTGTCGGCCCGCTTCCCGCTCGTGTTCCAGACTCAACATCAGGTCCACAAGCAGGCTGGACAGCACCAGGAGGGTGGTGGCGATCAGCAGGGGCAGGGCAAGCCAGGCCGTATTCTTGCGGGGGAACACTCAGGCACGCTCCCTGGGGATGCGGTACAGGTAGAGGGTGTCGTCGGGATTGCCATCCGCTGCTTCCCGGACCGTCTCGGGGCTGACGCCGGGAATGGGAAATGCCTTGCTGATCAGCAGGCTGCCCGGGCGCATTTCCGCCGTGACCT
Organism: Betaproteobacteria bacterium UBA2592; assembly: GCA_002340095.1. Lineage (GTDB taxonomy): Bacteria > Pseudomonadota > Gammaproteobacteria > Burkholderiales > Rhodocyclaceae > Azovibrio. The sequence continues at coordinate 1,239 of DDKS01000032.1, read as the reverse complement.
TGTGCCAGAGGTTTTCCATGGGCGCGGGGGAAAGGAAACAATACAGCGCGTCGTATTCCCCCAGGGGGTGCGCCCAGAAATCGCCCCAGCGCCAGGCGATGGGCGCACGGCGGATCAGGATGCGCCCTTTACCGATCAGCCAGGGCAGCGGTGCATACTCGATGCCGGTCAGGTGCAGGTCGGGGCGGTGTCGGGCCAGGGGCAGCAGCAGGCTACCGATGCCTGCCCCCACGTCGAGCAGACGGCTGCCCGGGGGGAGCAGCGCAGCGATTCGTCCTGCCGTGGCCTGGCCGCTCAGATAGAGAGGGATCTGGCCATTGGCGGCGCCGCGGAAAAACAGGAACAGCAGGATGAAAAGGAAAAGGGGGAGCGCGGGGGGCAGTTCGAACTGCAGGGCGAACCACAGCAGCGGAGCGAACAGGGCGTGTATGACCCGCCACCACCAGGGCTGCCGGGCGAGGTGGGCCAGCACCAGGCCGGTGCCGCCGATGGCAAGGGCGAGGGTCTGCCAGTCCCAGGGGGTATCCCGCAGGTAGTGGTAGGGCCAGGCAAGGCTGAGCACGATGAGGGCGGCGGCGGCCTGGAGAGCGAGCTGGCGTTGGTGTGTCATGGACGCAGGAAGATGGAGGCGGAATTCTAGCAGGCCGTTGAAAACTACTGCGGCGGGCCAGCTGCAGCGTTGCACGGTGCTCGCTTTCTCGTCTATTGATAGGTTGCGGTCGCTATGCTCCGTACGCCTTGCGTCTGGCCATCCTCGCCAGGGTTTCAAGGGCCTCCTAAGGCGGCTGGCGCTCGGTGGCGGAATCTGCAACGGGCCGTAGCATATCCGCGCAATGGTGTTGACAGCGCCTTCGGCTGTCTGGATAATGCGGCGCTTCTGCTTGGAGGGGTTCCCGAGCGGTCAAAGGGATCAGACTGTAAATCTGACGGCACTGCCTTCGAAGGTTCGAATCCTTCCCCCTCCACCAAGTTAAAAATGATCTGAGCAGTGGGTAAGGTTCGCGGGTGTAGCTCAATGGTAGAGCTGAAGCCTTCCAAGCTTAAGACGAGGGTTCGATTCCCTTCACCCGCTCCAGGTTTTTAGGATTTGCCCATGTGGCTCAGTGGTAGAGCACTCCCTTGGTAAGGGAGAGGTCGGCAGTTCGATCCTGCCCATGGGCACCACGTCTGCTTGGCATCTGGATTTCGTTCATTCAATTGTTGATTTGGGGGTTGTGATGGCTAAGGAAAAATTCGAGC
>DDKS01000059.1 GCA_002340095.1 Betaproteobacteria bacterium UBA2592 | reverse complement strand
CCCCTGGCCCACGCGCCGCCCCGAGGGCCCCCCCTTCCTGCCTGAAATCCGCCCATTCATCTGACTCATGCCCGCCCCTTTAGGAGGCGGCGGGCCGGACTTTCGTGCAAGGAAAACCATGTACAAGTTGCAACCCAAACCCCTGGCCCTGGCGCTGGCCGGACTCTTTGCCAGCTTCGCCCAGGCGGAAGACAAGCCCCTGCTCGACGAGGTGAGCGTCACCGCCACCCGGGACGCCCGACCCACCCGGGAAGTGCCCCAATCCATCGCCGTGGTCGGCAGCCAGCAGATCGAAGACGCCAAGATGTTCAACATCAAGGACGCCCTGCAGGGCATTCCCGGCGTGCTGGTGGATACCAAGAACGGCGGCTACGACTCCCGCCTCATCATCCGTGGCGCCGGCCTCAAGGCCCCCTACGGCGTGCGGGAGATCATGGTGCTGCGCGACGGCGTTCCCCTCACCGACCCGGACAGCATGACCCGCTTCGACTGGGTGGATACGGAAGACCTGGAACGGGTCGAAGTCTTCAAGGGCCCCGGCAGCCCCTTCGCTCCGGGCATTGCCGGGGGTGCCATCCAGTTCGTCTCCCGCTCCGTGTTCGACAACCGGGCCGACCGGGTCAAGGTGGGCTTCGGCGAGTGGGGCAGTCAGCTCTTCAACGCCCGGGTTTCCGCCCTGATCGGCGAGGACCAGGCCATCGCCCTGACCACCACCCGGCGCAAGCAGGACAGTTCCTGGCGCAACTGGAACGAATACGAATCCACCCAGCTCAGCTTCAAGCACGGCCTGATGCTCTCCGGTGGCGGCAGCTGGGAATCGGAACTGGCCTACACCGAGGCCGACATGCAGTTGCCTGGCTCCATGAATGTCGAAAGCTTCCAGGAATTCAAGCGCACCGGCCGCCAGAAGGACACCTCGGAAGCCTGGAAGCACTCGGGCCGCTACTCGAAAATCTGGTTCTTCAACACCCGGCTGGAAAAGGAAGTGGGCGACTGGAGCTTCCGTCCCCGCTTCTACGTGAACCGGTGGCAGCACTACCACCCGGTCACCGGCCTCATCAACGATTCCGGCGACTGGGTACGCAACATCGGCACCGACCTGGAAGGCACCCACCACCACAAGCTGTTCGGCCGCAAGGCGGAACTGGTGGCCGGGCTCACCGTGCGCAGCCTGAGTAACCCGGATGCGCGCAAATACCAGTATGCGGATGTGAGCACCATTCCCTTCGGCCCCCAGGCCGGACGCATCACCGCCACCCTGTCGGACAAGAAGGGCGCCCTGGCCGCCGAATCGAACCAGAAGAACCTGCTCACCGGCATCTTCCTGTTCGAGACCTTGCGCCCCATGGACCGCCTCACCCTCGACCTGGGCGCCCGCTATGACCGCTCCCGGGTCGAGATCGACGAAACCGAGTACAGCGCCTACAACTTCGCGACGGGTAAATACAGCAACCATGCCACGCCCCAGGAAACCCATACCCGGCACACCTTCAAGCTGTTCTCGCCCAAGCTGGGAGCCACCTGGAAGCTGAACGAAGCCATCAACCTCTACGCCAGCCTGGCCCAGGCCGACCAGGTCCCGACGGATAGCGAACTCTCCAGCAACCCCAACCTGGCCGCCCCCACGGTGCGCAATGTGGAAGTGGGGATGAAGCTGCGCACCGAAACCAGCAGCCTGGACCTGGCCCTGTACAAAGCCCGGGTCACGGACGAGATCATCACCGTGCGCGAGAACGGCGAAAACGTCTATCAGAACGCCGGCCGCACCGCCAAGACCGGGCTGGAAATCTCGGGCCTGCACCGCATCGGCCCCTGGGAACTGGGCGCCGGCTACAGCCATGCCGACTACCGCTACGACCAGTTCAGCGAAGTGGTACGCAACGGCTTCGTCAGCACCAACGTGGACCGGGCCGGCAAGCGGCTTCCCTATGTGCCCAGGCATCAGGGCAACGTCTCCCTGCGCTGGCGCTCCGCCGGCTGGAAGCTGGGCCTCACGGGCCAGTACTGGGGCACCTACTACCTGGACAACGCCAACAGCGAAAGCTACCGGCCGGGCTGGACCGCCAGCCTCATGGCCGGCTACGGCTGGGGTCCCAAGGAAGCTCACAGCCTGACCCTGAACATCGAAAACCTGGCCAACAAGTACTACGCCATGCAGGTCAGCAAGGACACTGCCGGCAAGCTCAGCTACACCGCCGCCTCGCCCCGGGCCGCCTTCCTGACCTACCGCTACAACTTCTGAGGCCGGCCATGAAAAGAACGATCACCCTTGCCCTGCTGGGCAGCCTGGCCCTGCCGGGGCTGGCCCAGCACCCCCACGGTCCGGCCTGGGAAAGCGGCCCCTGGACCGACCTGCCCCTGATCCAGGTCCAGGCCGACCGCCAGGAACGCAGCCGGGCCCGGCTGCGCCTCTCGGGCCTCAACGCCGACGAAATCCGCGTCTACCCGCCGGAAGGCCCGGTGCGCACCCTGCCGCTCCAGGAGGGCGGGGCCGAACTGACGGCCGGCCCCCTGGGCAACTACCACTGGCTCCAGGCCCGGGAAGAAAGCCCGGAACAGGTCCGCATCGCCAGCAGCGTGCGCTACTTCGGCAATCCCGGCCCGGCCCCCACGGCCATGCTGGAACAGCCCAAGAGCGAGCTGGAAATCGTGCCCCAGCCCCTGCCCCGGGAACACTGGCAGTACCGCAGCGGCCAGGAATGGGATTTTCTGATCCGTTTCCAGGGCCAGCCCCTGGCCAATGCCACCCTGCATTTCATGAGCCGGAACGGCAGCCACGCAGCCTTCCTGAGCGACGGAGCAGGGCGGGTGCGCCTGCCCTTCCCGGACGACTGGCCTGCAGAGGCAAAAGCCGGGGACGGGCACCGGCACCCCATGACCCCCTTCGTGCTGAGGGTGGAGCATGAGGCAGCAGGGCGCCGCTACCAGACCAGCTTCAACCTGGCCTACAGCCTCGACCCCATGAGTGGCCGCGATCTGGCGGCGGGTGCCGGTTTCCTCGCCCTGGGCGGGGTACTGGCCCTGCCCCTGCTGCGCCGCCGCAAGGAGCAGAAGGAGGGCGGATCATGCTGAACACCATGACCCTGGGGCGGCTACGCCTGGCCGTGCAGCTCCTGATGCTGTTCCTCACCGTCTGGGGCAGCCAGGTGGTGGGCTATTACGCCGCCGAGAAGATCAGCGGCACCCTGCCCGCCCTGTCCTGCGCCTACGACAAGCAGAACGGGGCCTACTGCATGCTGATCCCCCTGCAGCACCAGCTGCACCACCGGGTCGGCGAGGGGCTGGTGGCGGCCCAGCAGTTTTCCTTCCAGATCCTGCTGCCGCTCCTGTTTACCCTGCTCACCTTCCTGGCCTTCTTCGTGGTCCTCAACAAGGCCTTCTGCGGCTGGGTCTGCCCCCTGGGCACCCTGCAGGAACTGGTCTTCCGCCTCGGGCGGCGCCTGGGGCTGCCGGTCCGGCGGCTGGAGGCGGGCCAGGCGGCCAAGGCCCGGCCGGTGAAGTGGCTGCTGCTGGTGATCCTGGTGCTGGCCCTGCCCCTGATGGCCGGCCTGGGGCTCACCCCCCACAGCACCGGCGACGCCTGGTGCCAGGTCTGCCCCTCCCGCATCGCCACCACCCTGCTCACGGCGGATACAGAACAGACAGCCCTCAAAACGGATTCCACCCTGGAATTCGCCCTGGGCGCCGTGGCCAACACCCTGCTCGGCTTCACCCTGGTGGCTGCTCTCGCCCTGCGCCAGCCCTTCTGCCGCATCTGCCCGCTGCTGGCCTGGAACGCCCTGTTCCAGAAGATCGGTCTGCTGCGGCTGGTGAAACGCCAGCACGACAAATGCGGCAAATGCCGGGTCTGCTCGGAAGCCTGTCCCATGGATATCGAGGCCATCAGCCAGGCACACGGCAGCAAGGCCTTCACCGAAGACTGCACCCTGTGCGGCCGCTGCGCCGAATACTGTCCCGAGGACGGGGTGATCGCCTTGAAGTTCGGGCCCCTGGCCCTGTTCCGTTCCAGCCGGGCCTACTACAAGCGCCGGGTGCAAGGAGAAAAGCCGAACGGGGAAACCCGCCCGGTGCAGTCCCGGGTGAAATTCGTGGAGCCGGGCCATGGCTGAGCCCCTTTCCCCTTCCGGGCTGCTTGCCGTGTGGGTCCTGGGGGCCAGCATGGGCCTCACGGCCTGCACGGCCACCTGCCTGCCCTTCATGGGCACCTGGATGGTGGCCCGGGCCGGGGGGCAGGGGAATCCCCTGCGGGATGCGGCCGGCTTCATCGGTGGCCGTATCGCTGCCTATACCCTGCTGGGCACCCTGGCGGCCCTGGCGGGGCAGCAGCTCAGCGCCTTGCTGAACCGGGGCCTGGGGCACCTGCTGATCGGCAGCGCCTCCCTGGCTGCCGCCCTCTGGCTGCTGGGGGACAGCCCGGGCCACAAGCCCTGTGCCCTGGCCCGCCGGCAGCCTCTGCCCGCCAGCACCCCGGTGCCGTTCCACCCCCGCACCCGGAGCCTGCCCTGGTACGAAAGCACGGCTCCCTTTGCCGTGGGCTTTTCCCTCAGTCTCGTGCCCTGTGCCCCCCTTGCCTCCCTGCTGGCCATCTGCGCCCAGGCCGGGCAGGCGGCGCCCGGGGCGGTGCAGGGCCTCTTTTTCGGCCTCGGCGCGGCCCTCTCCCCGCTCTTGGTTCTGCTGCCCCTGCTGGGCAAGATGGGGGAAAGACTGCGCACGGAACAAAACGGCCGCTGGCTGCGCTTTCTGGGCGCGGTCATCCTGGCCGCCCTGGGGCTGCGCCAGTGGCTGCAGGGCCTGGCGGCGGGAGGCTGGCTGTGAGGCAAGTACCGATCCGGCCGGGTATCCCGCCCCGTTTCCTGCTGCTGGCCCTGGCCCTGCACCTGGGGCTGGCCGGCGGCTTGCTTTGGCGGGGCAGGGGGGAGCCGGCGCCCCGGCCGGAACCCCTGCCGGTCATGGTGTCCCTGGTCCCCGACCGCCCGGCCCCTGCCGCCCGGGCAGAACTCCCGCCCCCGGCTCCCCAAACAAGCGTGCCCCGGTCCGTTCCCACCCCCAGCAAACCTGTGGCAGCGCAAAAACCAGCGCCCGAGCGGGTGCAGACTCCCACCCCGACAGCAAGCCCGGCCCCCACGGCAGCCACAACCGCCTCCCCAGCGGCTACCGCACCTGCCGCTTCCTCCAACACCAGCCCGACCGAAACCGGCGGCGTCCAGACGGCCTCCGTGAGCGCCCCCCGCTTCGATGCCGCCTACCTGCACAACCCCAAGCCTCCCTATCCCCTGCTGGCCCGCCGCCGGGGGGTGGAGGGCAAGGTGCTGCTCAAGGTCCAGGTCAGCGCCGCCGGCCTGGCCGAACAGGTACAGATAGCCCAGAGCAGCGGCCACGACAGCCTGGACGAGGCTGCTCTCAACACCGTCCGGACCTGGCGCTTCGTGCCCGCCCAGCGGGGCGACACCCCGGTGGCCGCCGCCGTTCTGGTTCCCATCACCTTCAAACTGGAAAACTGACCATGCAAACCCTGGAACTCGTCCACCTCTGGAACAGCACCGACCCTATCGGCCGGGCCGTGGCCCTGGTCCTGCTCTTCATGTCCATCGCCAGTTGGGGCGTCATCCTCAGCCGGGGCTGGGATGTCTGGCGCCTGCGCCGCTGCCTGCCCACGGCCCTGTCCCGCTTCTGGAGCGCTCCCAGCCTGGAAACCGGACACCAGTTATTACAGGCCAGCCCCTGCGGCCGCCTGCTGGCTCCCCTCTCCGCTGCCACCCTGGAGCTGGGCCCCGCCGCCCGCCGGCCCGGCTTCGACCATTCCGGCCAGCTCACCCGCAGCCTGCGCCAGGGGCTGACGGAGATCACCATGTACCTGGAAAGCGGCCTGACCCTGCTGGCCTCCACCGCCGCCGTCGCGCCCTTCGTGGGCCTGTTCGGCACGGTCTGGGGCATCTACCACGCCCTGCTGGGCATCTCCCGGGCCAGCTCGGTGCAACTGGACGTGGTGGCCGGCCCCGTGGGCGAAGCCCTGGTGATGACCGCCGCCGGTCTGTTCGTGGCCATTCCCGCCGTGCTCGCCTACAACTTCCTGAACCGGGCCAACCGTATCCTGATGGCCGCCGCCGACGGCTTCGCCCACGACCTGCACGCCAGCGCCACGGCTGGCGAAGCCTGGAACCCCTCGGAACCCCGGCGCCCCCGGGGGGTGGGAGCCTGAGATGAGTTTCGGCAGCTTCGAAGGGGAAGGCGTCCCCCGGCTCAACGCCGAAATCAACACCACTCCCCTGGTGGACGTGATGCTGGTGCTGCTGGTGGTGTTCATCCTCACCGCACCCTTGCTGGTTCAAGGCATCCCGGTGAATCTGCCCCAGGTCAGTGCCGCCCCCCTGCCCAGCCCGGCACAGGTGGTGGAACTCGGGGTCCGGGCCGACGGCAGCCTGTTCTGGAACGAGAACCCCCTTTCCCCCACCCACCTGCAGGCCACCCTGATGGATGCGGCCCAGCGCCAACCCCAGCCGGAAATCCGCATCCGGGCCGACGCCGAGACTCCCTATCGGCACCTGGCCCGGGTGATGGCGGCGGCCCAATCCGCCAATCTGAACCGCATCGGTTTCCTCACCCAGCCGGAGCCCAAACCCTGAAGGTATGCCAGGCGCCCTTGAGGATCGGTGCCGCCACCCTGTGGTTTTGCTTGGGTGTTTGGCGACCGGGGGGCGTCGCACTGTCATCGTGCTTCTGGAATAATCGACCGGCCCATGCGTTGTATCAGAGGGGGGAGCAATGAACCTAAAAACCTCACCACAGAGACACAAAGACACAGAGAGCTTCAAAAAAACAGTGGCTTGCATTTTCTTCCACGCACACCCAGAAAGTGACCAGGCCCTCCAGGACAAGTCTTTGTTTTTCCTCGGCGTCTCTGTGCCTCTGTGGTTTAACTGAGGTTT
>DDKS01000026.1:586-39019 GCA_002340095.1 Betaproteobacteria bacterium UBA2592 | reverse complement strand
TATTTTGTAAACACCCTCTAAGGTTTTTCCTTGAAAAACCGGATGGTCTGAGCTCCGCCCCGGAAGCCCGGGGCCGGGCTGCTGGCCTTCTTCAGCCTTTCCCCCACCCGCCAAGCCAGCAAGAGCGCCAGCAGGATGCTGTAAGTCAGGGGGTAGTAATAGGCGGTGATCTTGGTGAGCCAGAGGTAGTGCAGGGCGGAGAGGATGCCGATCAGGTAGATGCTGCGGTGCAACTCCTGCCAGCGCCGGCCCCCCAGGCGGGCGATGGCCCGGTTGCTGGAGGTGAGGGCCAGGGGGATCAGCAGCAGGAAGGCGACGAAGCCCACGGCAATGAAGGGGCGCTCCAGGATGTCGGCGGCCATGGCCCGGACTTCCAGTTCGTGCTCGAACAGGGCGAAGGCGGCGAAGTGGAGCAGGGCGTAGAAAAAGGTGAGCAGTCCCAGGCTGCGCCGCAAGCGCAGGAGCCAGTGCAGGCCTGTCCAGGCCCGTAGCGGGCTGACCAGCAGGGTGAGCAGTAGCAGATTGAAGGTCCAGGTGCCCGTGTGACGACTGACGAACTCGGGCGGATTCGGGCCCAGATCACCGAACAGGGGCGCCAGGGGCAGGAGGCAGAGGCCGACCATGCCCAGTTTGATCAAGAGAAGCTGGGCGGGGCTGGGGGTCCAGGGGGTGTTTTTCATGGCTAGAAATTCCGGCGCAGATCCATGCCGCTGTAAAGGGATGCGACTTGTTCGGCATAGCCGTTGAAGGGCAGGGTGGGGCGGCGGAAGAATTCGCCGAGGCGGCGTTCCTTGGCCTGGCTCCAGCGGGGATGGGGTACATCTGGATTCACGTTGGCGTAGAAGCCGTATTCCCGGGGCGCGGCTTGCATCCAGGAGGTACGGGGTTGCTGTTCCACGAGGCGGATGCGGACGATGGATTTGCCGCTCTTGAAGCCGTACTTCCAGGGCACCACCAGGCGTAGCGGGGCGCCATTCGCATTGGGCAGCACTTGGCCGTACAGGCCGACGGCGAGAAGGGTCAGGGGATGCATGGCCTCGTCCAGGCGCAGGGCTTCCCGGTAGGGCCAGTTCAGGGTGGGGAAGCGCACCGCCGGCATCTGCTCCGGGTCGGCAAGGCTCCAGAATTCCACGAACTTGGCCTTGCCCGTGGGTTGTACCCGGCGGAGCAGCTCACCCAGGGGAAAGCCGAGCCAGGGCACCACGGCGCTCCAGCCTTCCACACAGCGCAGGCGATAGATGCGTTCTTCCAGGGGGGCGAGGCGCAGCAGCTCGTCCATGTCGAAACGGCGGGGGTTCAGTACCTCACCATCCACTTCCACGGTCCAGGGGCGGGTTTTGAGGCTGTGGCTGTTGCGGGCGGCGCTGTCCTTATGGGGGCCGAATTCGTAGAAGTTGCTGTAGTTGACCAGGGTGTCGAGCGGGGTAAGCGGTTCGTCCGGCATGGGTGTCCCCGGCTTGAAGGGCGGCAGTGCCCGGGCCGGAAGGGCCGAGGCCAGCAACAGCCCTCCCGCCGCCTTGAGCAAGATCCGGCGCTGGCGGTAGGTGGATTCGGGGGTGATCTCGCTGGCAGGAATGTCGGCCGGGAGAAAGTGTCTGACTGGCATGGGCGTTTGCGAGGGAGGGTTCCGGTTGGATGTCCTCGTCCAGGAAAGATTCCCCCGGCTTGAGGGGTTAGCTGCTCAGGGCTGCCTGGATCTCCCGGATGTCGTCCCAGGCTTCATCGAGCAGGTCGGCGAAGCGGGCCCGGTCTGCGGCGGCCTGTTCCGTGTGGGCGACTCCAGCGTCGCACCCGAGCCATTCGTAATTGCCGCCTGCCAGCAGGTTGGCGAAGTAAAGAATGTCGGCGAGGCTGCTGGGCGTATCCACATGCTTGAGCTGGTCGTGCTCGCGGATGGCATGGATGATGTGGTCCGGAATGCCCAGCGCGGCGAGCAGGCTTTCGCCGATGCTTTCATGCCAGCCGATGATCAGGCTGATCAGGTCCTCCCGGTTGTCCTTGTATTCCGGGTACTCCGCCGCCCGGTAGAGCAGGTAGAAGATGCCGATGTCGTGCACCATGCCGGCCAGCATCGCATCCTCGGGGTTGGCGCGACCGATGCGGCGGGCCAGGACCCGGGCAATGGCGGCGACCTGGAGGGAGTGTTCCCAGGTGAGGCGGCCAATGTCCTCGAAGTCGGCCAGGTTCTTCGAGCGCAACATCTGTTCCATGGCCACGCTCATGGCCGTGGTGCGTACGGTCTCAAAGCCTACCCGCTGGATGGCCTGGCGGATGTCGGCAATGTACCTGCCCGCCGGATTGTAGGCGGTGGAGTTCGCCAGCCGCAGCAACTTGGCAGCAATCAGGGGCTCGACGCTGATGACCTGGGCCACTTTTTCCACGGAGACCAGCGGATCCTTGAGCGCATTGCGCACGGTCATGCTGGCGTCCAGATAGGTGGGAAAGTTCATCTCGCCGGAAAGATCCCGGGCGATGTCTTCCAGAATGCGGAAGTGGAGCAGGTGGGTGGTTTCGGTGCTGGTCATGGGGATAGCTTACGTTTGGGGCGGATTCACGGCAAGCGGTAAACTTCTCCCCTTTTGCAACGGGGGCGGGATGACGCAGGCAAACTTGTTCGAGGCGGTGCTGGAGTGCTTCCGGGAGTGTGATCCCTGGCGGAAGTCCGGTGCGGTCAAGGTGCTGCACGAACGCTGGCGCCAGGGGCAGGTGGCACTGGGGCCGCCCGGAGGGGACCCGGGCCCGGTTCCCGGGCGTCCGGAACGGCCGCTCCTGGTCCCGCCCCGGGAGGTGCATTTCCGCAGCGTCGCCACCCGCGAGGGCCGGGCAGCCCTGTTGCATGCGATTGCCCACATCGAATTCAATGCCATCAACCTGGCGCTGGATGCCATCCTGCGTTTTCCCGGGCAGCCCGAAGCCTTTCATGCCGGCTGGCTGCAGGTGGCCGCCGAAGAGGCCTGCCATTTCGAGATGGTGTGCGGGCATATGGAAACGAGCTGCCAGTGTCGCTATGGAGACCTGCCGGCCCATGACGGACTCTGGGAAATGGCCCTGCGCACTGCCCATGATCCCCTGGTGCGCATGGCGCTGGTGCCGCGTCTGTTCGAGGCTCGCGGGCTGGATGCCACGCCGGCTATCATGCGCAAGTTCCAGGGTATTGGCGACCGGCGGGCGGTGGATATCCTGAAGATCATCCTGGCGGAAGAGGTGGGGCATGTGGCCCTCGGAGACCTCTGGTTTCGGCGACTCTGTGCCGAACGGGGGCTGGAGCCGGAGGCGACCTTCCAGGCCCTGCTGCGCGATTACGACGCACCCCGGCCCCGGCGCCCCTTCAACGAGGAAGCCCGCCGGGCGGCGGGCTTTTCGGAGGCGGAGCTGGCGCGTTTCGACTAGCTTCAGCTGGTGATGTAGCGTTCCAGCTGGCGGATGATGAATTCCTGGTGGCTCACGGTGGCCTTGACCAGATCCCCCATGGACACCACCCCCAGAACCTGTTCGTTCTCATCGAGTACCGGCAGGTGGCGGAAGCGGTGCTGGGTCATCAGGGACATGCACTCCTCGACGGAATGGCTCGGGGTGGCGTAGGCCACCTTTGCCGTCATGACCGCTTCGATCAGGGTGTCCCGGGAATTGCGCCCGCTCAGGATCACCTTCCGGGCGTAATCCCGCTCGGAGAAGATGCCCACCAGTCTTTCCCCGTCCATGACCAGTACGGCGCCCACGTCGTGAGCTGCCATCACTTCCAGGGCGTGATAGACCGTGTCCCGGGGGGAGACGACGACGGGCTCACGTTTGTTCTGATCCAGAAGTTGCTTGAGGGTCTGCATGTTGTCTTCCTCCAGTGGTTCTTGAGCGGGAGTCTAATTGCCCGGCGGAGGGATGCGCAATATCCGGGCCGGGAATGAAAAAACCCGCCGGTCGGCGGGTTTTTCCAGGCTGGGGCAGGAATGCTCAGCGCAGACCGGCTGCGTATTCGGACACGGCCTTGATGTCGTTGTCGGAGAGCTTGTCGGCGATGTCGCGCATCATGCGCTCGGGATCGTTGGCGCGCTCACCGGAGCGGAAGCTCTTGAGCTGGGCCTCGGTGTACTCGGGGAACTGGCCGGCCAGGCGGGGATACTGGGCGGGCAGGCCTTTGCCGGCGGGACCATGGCAGGCGGCACAGGCGGGAATGCCTTTGGCGGCATCGCCGGCGCGCCACAACTGCTTGCCGCGGGCCACCAGGGTTTCCTGGGTGGCGACGGCGGGCTTCAGGGTCTGCTGGGCGTACCAGGCAGCCACGTTCTTCATGTCTTCGTCGCTCAGGGCGGCGACCATGCCGGCCATGATGGCGTTGTTGCGGGCGGCGGGCTTGCCGTCTACGGCTTTGAAATTGACCAGCTGCTTGTAGATATAGTCCTGAACCTGGCCGGCCAGATGGGGGTTGGCGGGGCTCATGCTGTTGCCGTCGGCGCCATGGCAGGCTACACAGATGGTCTCGGCAACCACCTTGCCCTTGGCCGGATCAGCCTTGGGTTTGGCGTCTTCTGCTGCATTTGCGGTGAAACCGGCTACAAGAAGTGCTGCCAGCGCCATGGTGCGAATCATGTCCAAACTCCTTTACGCGAGAGAGGCGAGTAAGCCTGCCAAGTGTCGATATTTACAAACCTGTTATTCTATAACAACTCGATCGATTATGTACTGTCCTTCAAGGATACGGAGTTTTCATGCCCCTTCTGCAGCAGGCCGAGTTTCTCACCACGGTCGCCCACCTGCGTGACCTGCCCCTGGACTCGGTGGCCGAAGTCGCCTTCGTGGGCCGCTCCAATGCCGGAAAGTCCTCCGCCATCAACACGCTGGCCGGGCGGGTGCGTCTGGCCCATGTCAGCAAGACGCCCGGGCGTACCCAGCATCTCAACTACTTCATTGTCAGACCGGGCAAGTATCTGGTGGATTTGCCGGGCTACGGTTTCGCCAAGGCTCCCGAGTCCATCCGCAGCCAGTGGGAAGGACTGCTCGGCCCCTATCTGCAGAAGCGGGAGCCGCTCGTGGGCCTGGTGATGATCATGGATGCGCGCCATCCGCTCACGGACCTGGACCGGCGCATGTTGGACTGGTTCTTGCCGACCGGTCGGCCGGTGCATGTGTTGCTCTCCAAGGCGGACAAGCTTTCGCGCCAGGAGCAGACCCGCGTGCTGCGCCAGGTGAAGCAGGCCATGTCCGAGTGGGGGGGGCGCTGTTCGGTGCAATTGTTTTCCAGTCTCAAGAAGACCGGAGTCGAAGCCTGCGAGGATGTGCTGGGCCGGTGGCTGGACATTCCCGTGCCGCCCAGAAAAAAGCCCCCGGTCCGCAAGGACCCGGGGGCTAAAAGCCTTAATGGGGTTAAGGCACCCGCTCAGGGAGGTGAAGCGGGAGACGGCGCAAACCACCATCTGCTGCATGAGAGTGAGGCGGCGCCGGGAAGTTCCTGAACCCGGAAAATTTTTTCAATTCCCCGCCAGATTGATTTCAGGGAGGTCTGCATGTCTGTTTTTGCCACGTTTCCCCACGCCCGGATGCGGCGTATGCGCCGGGACGACTTTTCGCGTCGCCTGATGCGGGAGTCCGCCTTGAGTCCGGACGATTTCATCTACCCGGTTTTCGTGCTCGAGGGTTGCCGCCGTATCGAGCAGGTGGCTTCCATGCCCGGCGTGGAGCGCCAGAGCCTGGATCTGCTCCTGAAAACGGCGGAGCGGGCCGTGTCCCTGGGGATTCCCGCCCTGGCCCTGTTTCCGGTCATCGATGCCTCCCTCAAGTCGCCCGGCGCGGAGGAGGCCTGGAACCCCGATGGGCTGGTGCCCAGGACGGTGCGGGCCCTGAAGCAGCATTTCCCCGACCTGGGGGTGATTACCGATGTGGCGCTGGACCCTTACACCAGCCATGGCCAGGATGGCCTGATCCATCCGGATGATCCCCGGGGCTATGTGCTCAATGATGAAACGCTGGAGGCCCTGGCGCGCCAGGCCCTGTGCCATGCCGAAGCCGGTGCCGATGTGGTGGCGCCTTCGGACATGATGGACGGCCGGGTGGGCCGCATCCGCGCCGAACTGGACGGGGCGGGGCAGATTCACACCCGCATCCTGGCCTACTCCGCCAAATATGCTTCCGCCTTCTATGGCCCCTTCCGGGATGCGGTGGGGTCGGCCGGCAATCTGGGCAAGGGCAACAAGTACACCTATCAGATGGACCCGGCCAACGGCAACGAGGCCTTGCGCGAGGTGGCCATGGATCTCCAGGAGGGGGCCGACATGGTCATGGTCAAGCCGGGCATGCCCTATCTGGATATCGTGCGCCGGGTCAAGGATGCGTTCCAGGTGCCGACCTATGCCTATCAGGTCAGCGGTGAATACGCGATGCTCAAGGCGGCCGCCGCCAATGGCTGGCTGGATGAGCGGGCCTGCGTGCTGGAAAGCCTGCTGGGATTCAAGCGGGCCGGTGCCGATGGCATCCTCACCTACTTCGCCCTGGATGCAGCGGCCTGGCTCAAGGGCTGACGCCGGGAGGGGCGCCGCCCGTCCCCGTGTTCGGCTTCAGACCAGGCGGTGTAACTGACGCGGCAGATCGAGTACGGAGCGCAGGCGTACATCCACATAGGGTGGGCAGCGGGTTTCCCGGCTGATCCAGAGGGTCCGGGCGCCCAGGCGCTTGGCCGTGCGCAGGTTTGGCAGGCTGTCTTCCACCATGATGCAGTGCCGGGGCTCGATGCGCTCGGCCCGCAACAGATGCCGGAATCCCCGCGGGTCGGGTTTGGGCTGGAAGCGGGTGGTTTCCACTGTATAAACGGCGTCGAAATGCAGGTCCATGCCGGTGAGTTCGAGGATGGCCGCGGTGTAATGGGCGGGCGCGTTGGAGTAGAGGATCTTGCGTCCCGGCAGCTTGCGCAGCATGGCGTTGACTGCCCGTTCAAATACCAGCATCTGCTTTAGCCGGGGAAAGCGGTGGGTTTCGCGGAGGAAGTGGTGCGGGTCCGTGGCATGGTGCCGCATCAATCCCAGCAGCGTGGCCCCGTAGCGTTGCCAGTAGGTCTGGCGGATGCGGTTGGCTTCTTTTGCATCCACCTGCAGGTGGGTCTCGATGTAAGCCTGCATCGAGCGGTTGATGTGGGGAAAGATGTGGGGGCTGGCGTCGTGCAGGGTGTTGTCGAGGTCGAACAGCCAGACCGGGGATTGGCGGGGCTTGGTCATGGATGGTCCAGCGGTTTGTGGTGCTTATGACTAAAGTTGGGTTGTGCGGCGGGTAGTGACAGCGTACTTTTCGTCGTCTTTATTTAGTATGAACGAGGCTGGAGAGTTTGTATGGATGCGCTGCAGGAAGATTGCTTGACTCCGGAGGAGCTGGAGCGTGTACTGGGGTCTTTCGACATTCCGGCCTGTCCGACCCAGGTCATCCAGGTGATGACCGAGGCCCAGCGCGATGAGCCCGACATGCGCAAGCTGGCCTCCATCATTTCCAGCGATGTGGGCATGGCGGCCATGACCATCAAGCTCGCCAATTCGGCCCTGTTCCGGGGCAATGGCTCCATCGGTACGGTGCCTCAGGCCATCAACCGGCTCGGGGTGCGCAACATCGTCTGCGTCGTGGTAGCCGCCGCCCTCAAGTCCAGCCTGTCGGATCTGCCGGCAGCGCAACTGGAGCGGTTCTGGAACCGGGCATCGACCATCGCCGTGGGGGCCGGCCTGATCGCGGGCCATCTCTACGGAATTTCCCGGGATACGGCCTACACCTTCGCCCTGTTCCACGATGCGGCCATCCCGGTGATGATGCGCCGTTTCAAGAGCTACCAGGCCATGCTGGAGGACGTGCTGGCCCAGGGCTGGCCCCTGGCCCAGATGGAGATGCAGCGTTTCCAGTGCGACCACGCCATCGTCGGCTCCTTGCTGGCCCGCAACTGGGGTTTGTCCGAGCTGATCGCCAAGGCGATCCGGCACCACCATGACTACCAGCTCTACAACCTGCCGGAGGACATCGTTCCCCACGAGGCGGTGTCGCTGATTGCCGTGACCCAGGTGGCGGAGCATCTGGCCGCGGAGATTCTCGGGGAACGGGACGTGGAGGTGGGCCCCCTGTTCAGCAAGGCCCTCAGGCATCTGGGGATATCGGAGCAGGACCTCCAGGAGATTCACGAAGAGCTGGTGGAGGTCCTGCAGACGGGGGAGTGAGTCCGGTCAGTGGCTTTTGATCATGGTGCCGACCCCGTGGTCGGTGAGGATTTCCAGCAACAGGGCATGTTCGACCCGGCCATCGATGATGTGCACGCTCTTGACCCCGTTGCGGGCTGCATCGAGGGCGGAGCCGATCTTGGGCAGCATGCCGCCGGACAGGGTGCCGTCTTCCACCATTTCGTCGATTTCCTTGGGGGTGATGCCGGTGAGCAGGTTGCCGGCCTTGTCGAGCACCCCGGGGGTGTTGGTGAGCAGCACCAGCTTTTCCGCCTTCAGCACTTCGGCAATCTTGCCGGCCACCACGTCGGCGTTGATGTTGTAGGTCTCCCCGTCCTTGCCCACGCCGATCGGGGCGATCACGGGGATGAAGGCGCCGGAATCGAGCAGGCCGATCAGGGAGGGGTCGATGGAGGTGATGTCGCCCACCTGGCCCACGTCGATCAGGTCGCCCGGGTTGTCCTTGTTGGGCAGCATCAGTTTTCTGGCGCGGATGAAGTTGCCGTCCTTGCCGGTCAGGCCCACCGCCTTGCCGCCGGCCTGGTTGATCAGGTTCACCACGTCCTTGTTCACCTGGCCGCCCAGCACCATCTCCACCACTTCCATGGTTTCCGCATCGGTGACGCGCATGCCCTGGATGAACTCGCCCTTCTTGCCGACCCGGGCGAGCAGGTTCTCGATCTGGGGGCCGCCGCCATGCACCACGACCACGTTCATGCCCACTAGTTTCAGCAGCACCACGTCCCGGGCAAAACACTGCTTCAGGTGTTCCTCGGTCATGGCATTGCCGCCGTATTTGACCACGATGGTCTTGCCATGGAACTTGCGGATGTAGGGCAGGGCCTCGGCCAGGATGCCGGCCTTGATGCCGGGGGCGATGGATTCGAAGGACATGGGAAGGCTCCGGGTAAATGAGCCGCGCATTCTACTCCCGGGGCATGCAAAGCAAAAGGCCGGGGCGGGCCCCGGCCTGGTTGCGAGGGAAGTTTCTGCGACTCACTGGATGGCCAGACGCTTGCTGGAGGCGACTGCCCGCTTGGGCAGGGTCAGCTCCAGAATGCCGTCGTTGAATCTGGCCTCGGCCCGGGCGTCATCGATATCCTGGGCCAGCTGGAAGGTGCGGGAAACCTTGCCGAAATAACGTTCGGACCGGAGCATGCGCTCCCCTTCCTTTTCCTCGCTTGCCTGCCGGACTTCGGCACTGATGGAAACCTGGTTGCCGTCTACGGTGACGTGGATATCCTCTTTTTTGACACCGGGCAGTTCGGCGTGGACCACATAGGCGCTTTCCTGCTCCTTCACGTCCATGCGGATGCTGGGGGGAGCCAGGGGGGTTTCCCCGGCCTTGAGGTCCATGGGGCGGACAAAGAAGCCCCGCAGGAGTTCATCCAGGGGGTCGAAGCGGGTGATGTTACTCATTTTGTTCCTCCTTGCTGTCGGTGGGACATGACCGGAAAATCATTCCTGCCACCAATATAGGTCCGTTAGGACCGCTTTCAAGATGGGGAGGGAGAATGCTCGTTCGGGGAAGTCGGCAAAAGGCATGTGCCTGTTGTGGCAGGTTTTTTTCCTGCGGGGCGGAGCAGGGGGGCTGCTGGTGTCTGGAGTTGCCGCCGGTGCCGCAGCGGCTTCCCTACGGGGATTGCCTTTGTCCCAATTGCCTGGCGGCCCGGGTTTCAGCTTCGGCCGAGGCGCCGGGGCAGGTCCAGGATGGCGTCGCGGTTGCTCCAGGAAAAGCAGCGCCGGGCGGCTTCCGTCAGGTCTAGCCAGAGATGGGCCCGGTGTTCGGCCGGGGACAACACGATGGGTTGGCCGGCTGGGACCTGCAGCGAGAAGACGTGTTCGCGGTTGCGGGTCACGCCCGGAGCATAGCGGTGGCGCCATTCCGGGAAGATTTCATACTCTTGGCTCAGTTGCCAGTCGAGGATCTGCCCGGGGGAAACGGGGATGCCCGTTTCTTCCCGAACTTCCCGGCAGGCGGTCTGGAGCAGGCTTTCTCCCGGTTCCTGGCTGCCAGTCACGGACTGCCAGTAGCCCGGGTGGGCGGCGCGTTCGAGCAGCAGGATCTGCAGCTCCGGTGTGTGGATGACCACGAGCACCGAGACCGGGTTCTTGTAGGGCACCCTCAGACCCTGGGGAGTGGATCAAGATCCAGACGGGGATCGTCGAGCAGGGGCCACAGGGCGCGGCCCTGGTCACGCCATTCGTCGCTGGCGGCCTGAAGCACGGCGATGAGGATGTCCACCTCCTCCCCGAGGCAGGCGAGATTGCCCAGGATCAGCAGATGCCCTGGGGCCGCCATGACACCGGGGTCGGTCAGGCAGTCATAGAGGGCGTCGAAATTGGCACCGAAATGGGCCGGCAGCCCCAGGGCCTGTCCCAGGGCGGCAAGCCACGCTTCGGTGTTGCGGGCATCGGCCGGGCGGTGGCAGGTGACGGGCCAGCCCAGTGCGGTCGCTGCCGCCACCAGTTCGCTTTCG
The DNA here is from genome assembly GCA_002340095.1 of Betaproteobacteria bacterium UBA2592. Classification (GTDB taxonomy): domain Bacteria; phylum Pseudomonadota; class Gammaproteobacteria; order Burkholderiales; family Rhodocyclaceae; genus Azovibrio. The sequence continues at coordinate 28,365 of DDKS01000026.1, read as the reverse complement.
CTGCCCGGCGGCAGGCGGTGAGGACCGGCCAGGGCCAGGTCTTCGAGTTGCTGTCGGCGTGGATTGCCCATGCTCATTCCTTGATCTGCCGGAAGCTCTTGTAGTGATCTTCGGTGTAGTAGAACTCCACCGGCGGATTGCCGCCCGTGACGATGCGGCGGGCTCCCCGGTTCCTGGCGCCCGGGGTGGGCACGGTATATTCCCGGTAGTAGCCCCGGGGTTGCTGGGGCAGCCGCTTCTCGAAGTTGTTGAAGATGCTCCCGTCCTTGTTCGGGTAGGCAAAGGGGCCTCCCTGCCGGATCTGTTCGAGGACCTGCCGGCCTTCGGGAGGCAACTGGTCGACGCGGATCGTGTTCGAGAGGCTGCCGAAAAAGGCATGGGCCTGGCTGCCCAGGAGCAGCGTCGCGAGTAGCAGGAAGCGGAGCCAGAATCGCATCATCGGTGGAATTGCAGGCTAGCTTGCTCCGGTTTGCCGCTGCCTTCAGCACGCAGGCGGCGGCAAACCGGGGGCTCTCAAGGGGCCGTTTCCGCCGAGGTTTCCAGCTTTTGCCGCAGGCGGATGTGCAGTTCGCGCAGCTGTTTCTCATCGACGCCGGAGGGGGCGTCTGTGAGCAGGCACTGGGCGCGCTGGGTTTTGGGGAAGGCGATGACGTCACGGATGGACTCGGCTCCCGCCATCATGGTGACGATGCGGTCGAGGCCGAAGGCCAGGCCGCCGTGGGGCGGAGCACCGTACTTGAGGGCATCGAGCAGGAAGCCGAACTTGGCCTGCTGTTCCTCGGGGCCGATGTTGAGGGCCCGGAAGACCGCTTCCTGAACTTCGGATCGATGGATACGCACCGAACCGCCGCCAATTTCCCAGCCGTTCAGGGCGAGGTCGTAGGCCTTGGCGAGGCACTTGCCCGGGTCGCTTTGCAGGAACGGGATATGCTCGTCCTTGGGGCTGGTGAAGGGGTGATGGCAGGCCGTCCAGCGCTTTTCCTCCTCGTCGTATTCGAACATGGGGAAGTCTACGACCCACAGGGGCTCCCAGTCCTTGCCATTGAGATAGCCCTTCTCGTGGCCGAGTTTGACGCGCAGGGCACCCAGCGCGTCGTTGACCACCTTGGTCTTGTCGGCGCCGAAGAAGATCAGGTCGCCGGACTGGGCGCCGGTGCGGGCCAGGATGCCCTTCAAGGCGGCTTCGTGCAGGTTCTTGACGATGGGGGACTGCAGGCCGGTCTCGTTGGGCTGGGTGACGTCATTGACCTTGATGTAGGCCAGGCCCTTGGCGCCATAGATGCCGACGAACCTGGTGTATTCGTCGATCTCGCCCCGGGTCAGGCTGGCGCCGCCGGGCACGCGCAGGGCGGCAACACGGCCGCCGCTGGTGGCCGGGCCGGAGAAGACCTTGAAGGCCACGTCGGCCACCAGGTCGGTGATGTCGGTCAGTTCCAGGGTGACGCGCAGGTCCGGCTTGTCGGAGCCGAAGCGGCTCATGGCTTCGGCATAGGTCATGCGCGGGAAGGGGTCAGGCAGATCCACGCCGATGGCGTCCTTGAAGACGTAGCGGATCAGCGCCTCGATCAGGGCAGTGATCTCGCCTTCGTCCATGAACGAGGTCTCGATATCGACCTGGGTGAATTCGGGCTGGCGGTCGGCGCGCAGATCTTCGTCCCGGAAGCACTTGACGATCTGGTAGTAACGGTCGAAGCCGGCGACCATCAGCAACTGCTTGAAGAGCTGGGGCGACTGGGGCAGGGCGAAGAACTGGCCGGGGTGAACGCGGGATGGCACCAGGTAGTCCCGGGCGCCCTCGGGAGTGCTCTTGGTGAGCATCGGGGTTTCCACATCGATGAAGCCATGGTCGTCGAGGAAGCGGCGGAAGGCCCGGGCCGTCTTGTAGCGCAGCATCAGGTTGCGCTGCATCTGGGGGCGGCGCAGGTCGATGACCCGGTGGGTCAGGCGCACGTTTTCGGTCAGATTCTCGTCATCGAGCTGGAACGGGGGGGTGACGGAGGGGTTGAGCACCTCGATGTCGTGGCAGAGGATTTCGATGTCGCCGGAGGCCAGGTTGGGGTTGCGGGTGCCTTCGGGGCGCATGCGCACCTTGCCGGTGATCTTGAGGCAGAACTCGTTGCGCACGGATTCGGCAATCCTGAAGCTGTCCGGCCGGTCGGGGTCGCACACTACCTGGGCCAGGCCCTCCCGGTCGCGCAGGTCGATGAAGATGACGCCGCCGTGGTCACGGCGGCGGTGTGCCCAGCCGGCGAGGGTGACGATCTGGTCGCAGAGGGAGGCATTCAGTTGCCCGCAGTAATGGGTACGCATCAGGGTGTTCCGGAAGAAGTGGTTGGAAGGGGTTGTTCGGCCTTGCCGCGCCGACGGGCCGACTTGGGAGTGGGGGGAACCACCCCCATGGAGACGATGTATTTCAGGGCTTCGTCCACGCTCATCTTGAGCTCCACCACGTCCTCTGCCGGCATCATCAGGAAGAAGCCGGAAGTGGGGTTGGGAGTGGTGGGGACATAGACGCTGACATAGTTTCCATCCAGATGGTTGGCCACGTCACCACCGGGCTTGCCGGTGAGGAAGGCGATGGTCCAGCTGCCCTGGCGGGGATACTGGACCAGCAGGGCCTTGCGAAAGGCATTGCCGTTGGGGGAGAGGATGGTGTCCGAGACCTGCTTGACGGCGTTGTAAAGGGAATTCACCACCGGAATCCGGGCCAGGAGCTGCTCCCACCAGCCCACCAGCTTCTGCCCGATGAAGTTGGCCGCGAGCAGCCCGGTAATCAGGATCACCAGCAGCGTCAGGACCGTGCCTGCGCCCGGGATGTCGAAGCCCAGCAGATGGATGGGGTGGACAGCCTCGGGCAGCAGCAGCAGGGACTGGTCCATGGCGCTGATGATCATCGACAGCACCCAGGCCGTGATGACCAGGGGTACCCAGATCAGCAGTCCGGTGATGAAGTAGCGCTTGAACACGGGGTCAGCTGGCGGAGCAGGCGCCGGACGGACAGGCACCTTCCCCTCCCTGGCAGGGCGGGGGGCTGGCCGGCTTGCTCTTGAAATCGGTGGCGTACCAGCCACTGCCCTTGAGCTGGAAGCCGGCAGCCGACAGCAGCTTGCCATAGGTCTCCTGGCCGCATTCGGGGCAGGTGCTCAGGGGGGCGTCGCTGAGTTTTTGTAGATGTTCCTTCTGAAAACCACAGGAGCTGCAGCGATATTCGTAGATGGGCATGGTCAATCTCCAGAAAGGCTTCGCATTATAACCGAGTGGCCAGGACGCTCGCGCGCTCTGGTGCGGCGCAATAGATGGGGATCGATTTCAGGGAATCAAGCGGCCAAGCCCAGGTAGAGGCGGTTCAGCGTGTCTCCCCAGAACAGGGCGATGGCCCCTGCGGCCGCCAGGTAGGGGCCAAAGGGAATGGGGCGGTTCCTGCCATGACGGGCGGCCACCATCAGGCTGATGCCGACGATGGCCCCCACCACGGAGGAGAGCAGGATGATGGCGGGCAGCATGGTCCAGCCCAGCCAGGCACCCAGGGCAGCCAGAAGCTTGAAATCCCCGTAGCCCATGCCTTCCTTGCCGGTGGCGAGCTTGAACAGCCAGTAGACGGACCAGAGGGAGAGGTAGCCGGCCATGGCCCCCACCACGGCCGTGGGCAGGGGCACGAACTGCTGGTTGAGGTTGAACAGCAGTCCAAGCCAGAGGAGGGGCAGGGTGAGGTTGTCGGGCAGCAGTTGGGTATCCAGGTCGATCATCGCCAGGGTCAACAGGGTCCAGAGCAGCAGGGTGGCGCCGATGGCCTGCCAGCCGGGGCCAAAATGCCAGGCCGCAAAACCGGCCAGCAGGGCGGCGGTCAATTCCACCAGGGGGTAGCGCGGCGAGATCCGCGTCTTGCAGGCCTTGCAGCGGCCCCGGAGCAGGAGATAGCTGATGACGGGAATGTTTTCCAGGGCGCCGATGGGATGGCCGCAGTCGGGGCAGCGGGAACGGGGGCGGGCCAGGCTGAGTGCCGGGGCGGCGGGAGCTTCCTCACCGCGCAGTTCGGCGCACTGGGCCTGCCATTCCTGTTCCATCATGCGGGGCAGGCGGTGGATTACGACATTCAGGAAGCTGCCGACCAGCAGGCCGAGCGTGGCCAGAACGCCTGTAAAGAAAGCGGGGTCTGCCAGCAAGGAGAAGGAGGGCATCAGACCACGGACCCCATCTTGAAGATCGGCAGGTACATGGCCACGACCATGCCGCCGATCAGGGTGCCGAGGATCACCATGATCATGGGCTCCATCAGGCTGGATAGGGCTTCGACTGCATCGTCCACTTCGGCTTCGAAGAAGTCGGCCACCTTGGAGAGCATGGAGTCCAGGGCGCCGGATTCTTCGCCGATGGCCACCATCTGGGTCACCATGTTGGGAAAGAGGTTGGTGTTCTGCATGGCAGTGGTGAGGTTGGTGCCGGTGCTCACCTCGGTCTGGATCTCGCGGGTGGCCACCTTGTACACGTAGTTGCCTGCGGCGCCGCCGACGGATTCCAGGGATTCCACCAGGGGCACCCCGGCCGCGAACATGGTGGCCAGGGTGCGGGTCCAGCGGGCGATCACGGCCTTGCGTATCAGGTCGCCGAAGACCGGCAGACGCAAGAGCAGCCGGTCCATGACGAACTGCATCTTTTCCGAGCGCTTCCAGGTGTAGAAGAAAGCGTAAAGGCCGCCTCCTATGGCGCCGAAGATGGCATACCAGTAGGCGACGAAGAAGTCCGAAATGGATATGACGATCAGGGTTGGGGCCGGCAGATCGGCGCCGAAACTCTTGAAAACCTCCTTGAAGGCCGGAATCACGAAGATCATGATCACCGCCGTGATGATGAAGGCCACCACGATCACCGCGATGGGGTAGAACAGGGCTGACTTGATCTTGCTCTTGATGGCCAGGATCTTTTCCTTGTAGGTGGCCAGGCGGTCGAGCAGGGAGTCGAGGATGCCGGCCTGTTCCCCGGCAGCCACCAGGTTGCAGAACAGTTGGTCGAAATAGAGGGGATATTTGCGAAAGGCAGCGGATAGGGAGCTACCGGTTTCCACGTCGGACTTGATGTCCAGCAAGAGCTTGCCTACGGCCGGGTTGGCGTGGCCCCGCCCGACGATATCGAAAGATTGCAGCAGGGGCACGCCGGATTTCATCATGGTGGCCAGTTGCCGGGTAAACAGGGTGATGTCCTTCTCGGTGATCTTGCCGCCACTCTTGAAGCGCTGTTTGGTGACCTTGGCGTTGATGACTCCCTGGCGGCGCAGGGTGGTCTGTACCACGTTGGCGGAGGCAGCCCGCATCTCGCCGCGAATGTTCTTGCCGTCCTTGCTTTTGCCCTCCCAGAGGAAGGTGAATTCCTTGACGCCAGAGGTAGGCTTGGATTTTGCGATGCTCGCCATGATGTCTGCCTTTGCTGTCAGATGTTGGTGGTGCTCAGGACTTCATCGAGGGAGGTAAGACCTTGCTTGACCTTGAGGAGCCCGGATTCGCGCAGGTTCCTGATTCCCTCCCGGGCTGCTTGGGCAGCGATATCGAGAGATGTGCCGTTGGCCATGATGATGCGCTGGATTGCTTCGCTGACCGGCATGACCTGGTAGATGCCGACCCGTCCTTTGTAGCCGCTTCCCTTGCAGCGGTCGCAACTGCCGGGGCCATACAGGGTCCAGCTGCCGTCCAGATCCTCCTCTTTGAAGCCGGCATTGAGCAGTGTCTGCCGGGGCACGTCGATGGGCTGCTTGCAGGAGCACAGGCGCCGGGCCAGGCGCTGGGCCGTGATCAGGAGGATGCTGGAGGCGATGTTGAAGGTGGGAACCCCCATGTTCATCAGACGGGTGAGCGTCTGGGGCGCATCATTGGTGTGCAGGGTCGACAGCACCAGGTGGCCGGTCTGGGCGGCCTTGATGGCGATTTCCGCCGTTTCCAGGTCGCGGATTTCCCCCACCATGATGATGTCCGGGTCCTGGCGCAGGAAGGCCTTCAGGGCGGCGGCGAAGGTCAGGCCCGACTTGTCGTCCACGTTGACCTGGTTGATGCCGGCCAGATTGATTTCCGCCGGGTCCTCGGCCGTGGAGATGTTGATGCCGGGCTGGTTGAGGATGTTCAGACAGGTGTAGAGGGACACCGTCTTGCCGGAGCCGGTCGGCCCCGTCACCAGGACCATGCCGTAGGGGCGGCTGATGGCGTCGAGCAGCAGGGCCTTCTGGTCGGGCTCATAGCCGAGCGCATCGATGCCGAGGGTGGCCGAGGTGGGGTCGAGGATGCGCATGACGATCTTCTCGCCATGCAGGGTGGGCAGGGTGCTGACCCGGAAGTCGATGGCCCGGCTTTTGGATAGGACCAGCTTCATCCGTCCGTCCTGGGGCACCCGCTTCTCGGCGATGTTGAGCCGGGAAATGACCTTGATCCGGGAGGCCAGCTTGTCCTTGATGGCCAGCGGCGGGGTGGCCACTTCCCGCAGGTTGCCATCTACCCGGAAGCGGATGCGGTAATACTTCTCGTAAGGTTCGAAGTGAATGTCGGAGGCCCCTTCGTTGATGGCGTCGAGCAGTACCTTCTGCAGGAATTTGACGATCGGCGCGTCGTCGATGTCGGCGCCGGCGGCTTCATCCGCGGGGCTGGCTTCCGCCGCTTCGTCGAGGAAGTCGAGATTGACGTCCTCGCCGCTCATGTTCTTCAGCGTGTCTTCGGCCGATTCCGACAGTTTGGTGACAAGGGGGAGAAGCTTCGTGACCTCCACCACGATGGGGTCGATGGCCAGTCCGCTCTGGAAGCGGATTTCTTCGAGGCCGTGCAGGTTGGCCGGGTCCGCGGTGCCCACGGCGAGCCGGTTTCCCCGCTTGAAGAGCGGAATGATGCGGTGGGTACGGATCAGCTTGAGGTCCACCGCCTCCTTGGGCAGGTGGGCCTCGTCCAGGGCGCCGAGATCGAACAAGGGGGCCGCGAAGGTTTCGGAAGCAAAGCGGGCCAGGTCCAGGGCTGGGATTTTCTTGGCATTGACAATTTCTTCCGGGAGGGAAGTCTTGTTTGCCTGGGCCAGGCTCAGCAGTTGCTCGGCTTCGCTTTCTTTCAGGCGGCCGGCTTGGACCAGGGCGCGGGCCAGACCGCTCAGATTCGACGAGGGATGATTTGCGGCCATGACAAAAGGAATAAAAGTTCCATAATTGACCGTTGATGATGCAACGATGGCCTGGGTTTGTAAAGCACGAAGCCGGGATTGTCGCGGGTTGTTCGGGCTAGTGCCCGGAAGAAGCCCGAAAAAGGTTCTGCTCGGGGTCAGTAGCGGTCGAGCAGAACCTCAGCCACGAAGCGGCTGCCCACGTAGGCCAGCAGCAGTACGGCAAAACCGGTCAGGGTCCAGCGCAGGGCTGTGCGGCCGCGCCAGCCGTAGATGCGGCGGCCGGCCAGCAGGGTGGCGAAGATCAGCCACGAGACCATGGCGAAGAAGGTCTTGTGGTCGAGGGTGAAAGGCTTGCCGAACAGGATTTCCGAATACAGCAGGCCGCTGCCCAGGGCCAGGGTGAGCAGGGCAAAGGCCAGGGTCAGCATGCGGAACAGCAGTGCTTCCATGGCCAGCAGCGGCGGCATGCTCGCCATGCGCCGGGAGATCTGGCGCTGATGCAGCTTCTTCTCGGCAAGGCCCATGAACAGGGCATGAGCGGCCGAGAGGGTAAACAGGCTGTAAGCCAGCATGGCCGACAGGAAGTGGAGGCGGAAGCCCACGGTTTCCGCATGGGGGATCGGGTGGGTCTTGTGGAACAGCAGGGGCAGGATGCAGGCGGCGGCCCCGCCCAGCAGCACGATGGGTTGCAGTCCGTCCATGCGCACCCGGAAGCTTTCCAGCCAGTAGATCAGCACGGCCAGCCAGAGCATCAGGCTGAAGGCCAGGCTGAAGGAAAACAGCATCCGGGATTCCTCGAAGAGGGAAAACTTCAGTCCCACGCCGTGCAGCAGGAGGGTGACGCCGATGGCCAGCTTCTCCCAGGTGGGGGAATGGGTGCCGCTGGGGGCGGGAGCGGTGCTTTCGTGCCAGCGCGTGCGCCAAAAATGGATGCCCAGGGCCAGATAGATGAAGCCTGCCAGACCAAGGGGGATGAGCTGGTTTACAATAGTCGCCATTCCAAAATTCTACTCGAAGCCCATCTGCCATGCTCGACAACCTGACCCAGCGCCTAGCCAAAGTGATGAAGACCCTGCGTGGTGAGGCCCGCTTGACCGAGGAAAACATCTCGGCGGCCCTCCGGGAGGTGCGCATGGCCCTGCTGGAGGCGGATGTGGCGCTGCCGGTGGTGAAGGATTTCATCGCGGCCGTCAAGGAAAAAGCCGTCGGCGAGGAAGTGATCGGCTCCTTGTCGCCGGGGCAGGCCCTGGTGGGGGTGGTGCACAGGGAACTGACCCGGCTCATGGGAGAGGCTCACACCGGCCTGAACCTCGCCACCCAGCCGCCCGCCGTGGTTCTCATGGCCGGCCTTCAGGGGGCCGGCAAGACCACCACGGTCGGCAAGCTGGGCAAATACCTGAAGGAAAACCTGAAAAAGAAGGTGCTCGTGGTGTCCTGCGACGTCTACCGTCCTGCCGCCATCCAGCAGTTGCAGACCGTGGCTGCCCAGGCCGGCGTCGAGTTCTTCCCCTCCACGACCACGGAGAAGCCCGAGGCCATTGCCCTGGCTGCGGTGGATTGGGCACGCCGGCATTACTTCGATGTGGTGCTGGTGGACACGGCTGGCCGTCTGGCGGTGGACGAGGCCATGATGGCCGAGATCAAGTCCCTGCACGGAGCCTTGAAACCGATCGAGACCCTGTTCGTGGTGGATGCCATGCTCGGCCAGGATGCGGTCAACACGGCCCGGGCCTTCAGCGAAGCCCTGCCCCTGACCGGCGTGGTGCTCACCAAGCTCGATGGCGATGCCCGCGGCGGTGCGGCCCTGTCCGTCCGTCATGTGACCGGCAAGCCCATCAAGTTTTCCGGGGTGGGGGAAAAGCTCGGCGGGCTCGAACCCTTCCATCCGGAGCGCATGGCTTCCCGCATCCTGGGCATGGGCGATGTCCTGTCCCTGATCGAGGAGGCCAGGAAGGGGCTGGACGAGGAAAAGGCCGTTGCCTTCGCCAAGAAGCTCAAGTCCGGCAAGGGGTTCGACCTCAACGATTTCAAGGAGCAGATCGGCCAGATGCGCAAGATGGGCGGCATGGCCGCGCTGATGGACAAGCTGCCGGCGCAGATCGCCCAGGCTGCCGGGCAACTGCCGGCCGGAACCGAGGACAAGATGATCCGCCGGGTGGAGGGCATCATCAACTCCATGACGCCGGCGGAGCGGGCCAAACCCGAGTTGATCAAGGCCAGCCGCAAGCGGCGCATCGCCATGGGGGCCGGGGTGCAGGTTCAGGAGGTGAATCGCCTGCTCAACCAGTTCGAGCAGACCCAGAAGATGATGAAACAGTTTAGTAAAGGCGGGATCGGCAAGCTGCTGCGCGGCATGAAGGGCATGTTGCCCGGCATGGGGCGTTGAGGCCCGGAGGCATCAAGGTTTTGCCGGCGCGGGCTGGCTCATGGCCAGCTGCCGCTCGTAGCGCCACTGGTTCCAGGCGCTGCGTACGAGATTGGGGTACTCGGCCCGGCCCAGGCTGCCGTTGTAGCGGCCCAGGGCTCGGAACAGGTCGCCCTTCTCGATATCCAGATAGTGACGCAGGATGGTGCAGCCGTAGCGCAGGTTGGTGCGCATGTGGAACAGATTGTCGTTGGGCTGGCCGATCACCTTGATCCAGAAGGGCATCACCTGCATATAGCCCCGGGCGCCAGCGGACGAGACGGCATACTTGCGAAAGCCGGATTCCACCTGGATCAGTCCCAGCACCAGTTGCGGGTCCAGGCCGGCCCGGGTGGCCTCGTAATGAATCGCGCGCAGCAGTTCCAGGCGATACTCCCGGTTCGGTATGCGCTTTTCCAGTCGCGCCGACATGGCGCTCAACCAGTCCACCGCTTCCCCGTAGTCCTTGAAGGAACTGGTGGGGGGGCGCCTGTCGGCAATGGTGCCGGACAGGGCGGCGCGCACGCTGGCCGACATGGGTTCGTACTGCTGGGCGCCCGCCCAGGTCAGGGCGGGCATCAGGCAAAACAGCAGGGCGCTCAGGCGGCGCACAGCCTCTCCTGCAGGAAGACCAGGGCGCTGCCGGCGGGTATCAGGGTGGCTTCCGCATCCTGGCGGCCCTTGTATTCCAGCTGGCCGTTGGCCAGGCCCCGTTCACTCACCACGATGCGGTGGGGCACGCCCATCAGTTCCATGTCGGCGAACATGGAACCGGGCCGTTCGTCCCGGTCGTCCAGCAGCACATCCAGGCCGGCGGCCAGCAGTTCCCCGTGAAGCTTGTCGGCAGCGGCCCGCACGGCCTCGCTCTTGTGGTAGCCCATGGGCACGATGCTGACCTGGAAGGGCGCGATGGCGGCGGGGAAGATGATGCCCCTGTCGTCGTGGCCCTGCTCGATGGCGGCGCCGATGATGCGGGAAACACCGATGCCGTAGCAGCCCATTTCCATGACCTGGCGCTTGCCCTGCTCGTCCAGGAAGGCGCAGTCCAGGGCCTCGGCGTATTTGGTGCGCAGCTGGAAGATGTGTCCCACCTCGATGCCGCGGCAGATGGCGAGCTTGCCCTTGCCGTCGGGGGAGGGGTCGCCGGCTACCACGTTGCGTAGGTCGGCCACTTCCGGTTCCGGGCAGTCCCGGCCGAAGTTCACACCGGTCAGATGGAAGCCGACTTCATTTGCGCCGCAAGCAAAGTTGCCCATGGCAGCCACCGTGCGGTCGGCGATGACGCGCACCTTGCCGGTGTTTACGCCCACGGGCCCGATATAGCCGGGCTTGCAGCCGAGGAATTCTTCCACTTCTTCTGCCGTGGCAAAACGGAAGGGGTTGAGGCCGGCGATCTTGCCCACCTTGATCTCATTGAGTTCATGGTCGCCACGCAAAAGCAGCAGGGCGAAGGCCTTGGGACCCTCCTCGGGTTCGCTGACCACGGCGATGGCCTTGACCAGTCCAGAGAGTGGAATGTTCAGGAATTCGGCCACGTCGGCGCAGGCGGTTTTGCCCGGGGTGCTGACCTTGGCCAGGTTGGCGGCAGCGGTCGGGCGGGGCGTGGCGGGGGCCAGGGCCTCGGCCAATTCCACGTTGGCGGCGTAATCGGAATCCGGGCAGTAGGCGATGTCGTCCTCGCCGGTCTCGGCGATCACGTGGAATTCATGGGAGCCGGTGCCGCCGATGGAGCCGGTATCCGCCGCCACGGCCCGGAACTTCAGACCCAGGCGAGTGAAGATGCGGGAATAGGTGTCGTACATCACCTGGTATTCCCGCTGCAGGTCCTCGAAGCTGCTGTGGAAGGAATAGCCGTCCTTCATCAGGAATTCCCGGCCGCGCATGACCCCGAAGCGGGGGCGGATCTCGTCCCGGAACTTGGTCTGGATCTGGTAGAGGTGAACGGGCAGCTGGCGGTAGCTCTTCACGTCCCGGCGCACCACGTCGGTGATGACTTCCTCGTGGGTCGGGCCGATGACGAAGTCGCGCTGGTGCCGGTCCTTGAAGCGCAGCAGTTCGGGGCCGTATTTTTCCCAGCGGCCCGATTCCTGCCAGAGTTCGGCTGGTTGTACTGCGGGCATCAGCAGTTCCACCGCGCCGGCCCGGTTCATTTCTTCACGCACGATGTTCTCCACCTTGCGCAGGACCCGCAGGCCCAGGGGCATCCAGGTGTAGATGCCGGAGGCGACGCGCTTGATGAAGCCGGCGCGCAGCATGAGTTTCTGGCTGATGACCTCGGCGTCGGCCGGGGCTTCTTTGAGGGTGGTGAAGAAAAATTGTGAGGAACGCATGGGACAGAATCCGGTATTCGCTGGAGGGCGGATTTTACACCGGGCCGCAATTTTGCAAGGGCGTCCCAGTTGTGAAAGAATTCGTCCCGACCAAACATTTAGCAGGATACAGCTATGCTCGACAGGGAAGGCTTTCGCCCGAACGTCGGCATCATTCTCTGTAACGCCAAGAACGAGGTTTTCTGGGGTAAACGGATTCGGGAGCACTCCTGGCAGTTTCCGCAAGGTGGCATCAAACGGGGAGAGACCCCCGAGCAGGCCATGTACCGGGAGTTGTACGAGGAAGTGGGCTTGTTGCCCGAACACGTGGTCATCCTGGGGCGGACCAAGGGCTGGTTGCGTTACGAGGTGCCGACGCACTGGATCAAGCGCGAATGGCGGGGTTCCTACCGGGGGCAAAAGCAGATCTGGTTCTTGCTGCGCCTGGTGGGCAGGGATAGCGATGTTTCCCTGCGCGCCAGCTCCCATCCCGAATTCGATGCCTGGCGCTGGCACGATTACTGGATTCCCCTGGATAGCGTCATCGAATTCAAGCGGGGGGTCTATTCCCAGGCTCTGCACGAACTGGTGCGTTATCTCGATGCCGACAGGCGTCGGCGCCCACGCCCGGAGGCGCCGGCCGTGCCGCTCCGCGATACCGGGGAGAAGGGGCCATGAAGCGCATGATCCAGTGGGCGGGCCGTGTGCTCTTCCTTCTTTCCCTGGGGGCGGCGGCCATGGTCGCGCACGCCCAGGCGTATTTCGACGAGGAAGAGGAAAAGCCCTGGGAGGAACTGCCGCTGCAGCTGCCTGCCTTCCCCCGCGATGAGAATTTCCTCAGCTTCTATGTCAGTCCCACGGCCACCAATCGCTTCTACCTGGATACGGCCAGCCTCTCCGTTGGCAGTGACGGGGTGGTGCGCTACGTGCTCCTGGCCCTGAGCGAATCCGGGGTGCGCAACATCACCTACGAGGGCATGCGCTGCCAGACCCGGGAGCGGCGCATTTATGCCACCGGGCGACCGGATGGCAGTTGGGCGGAAGCCCGGGCCGGGAAATGGGTGCGTATCCGGGAACAGGTGACCAACCGCCAACATGCGGCACTGTTTACCGACCTGCTCTGTCCTGACGGGGTGATCGTCCACCGGGTCGGCGACATCCTGCGCAGCCTGAAAAAGGAGGGGCGTCCCCTCGTGCCGACGCCCTGATGGGCTTACTTGCAGTCACCCAGGCGCCGGGCGCTGAAGCGTTGCTTCATCTCCATCGGCGTCCCGCCCCGGGGCTGGATGCGCATGCGGGTTTCGCCCTCATAGGCGCTGTTGCTCTTGAAGGTGATCCGGCCGTCGCCGCTCACCCTGTCAGGACCCTGGCATTCCATCTGCCAGGTGGCGGTCTGGCCGGAAAGCTTGTAGTTTTTCACCTGGCAGTTCTGGTCCTTCGGCACCGGCCCGGTTTCCATGTCCTGGCGGCTCAGGCAGGCGCGGTGGGTCATGGGCTGGGTGGGCATGCCGGGCATGTCCATCTGCGTGGTGTACTCCCACAGCCCTTCCTGGGCCGGTTGGCTGGCCAGGGCAGGTTGCTGGGCCAGGGCGGCGATGAGGATGACGGTTTTCTTCATGGGGACTCCTGCGGCATGGAGTGCCGATCATAACCCCATGGGCATGGCTTTGAAAGGACAGGAAATGAACTGGATCGACGGGCTGATCGTGGAATTCGATAAAGGGCTGCGCACGGTTTTCGCCGAGGCCCGCAGCGTACGGCCGGTGCCCGGGGCGCAGTGCCCCGAGGCTGAGATGAGCGAATCCGAGCGGCGTCATGTGGCGGCCCTCATGCGCATCAACCACGTGGGTGAGGTCTGTGCCCAGGCCCTCTACCAGGGGCAGGCCATGACCTCCTCTTCCGCGCATCTGCGCGCTTCCCTGGAGGAGGCTGCCCACGAGGAAACCGAGCATCTGGCCTGGACCGAGCAGCGCATCCGTGAACTGGGGGGGCGCAAGAGTCTGCTCAATCCCCTCTGGTACGCGGGCGCCCTGGCCATCGGCGTGGCTGCGGGCCGCTGTGGCGACAAGTGGAACCTGGGCTTCCTGGCCGAAACGGAACGCCAGGTGGAGGCTCACCTGGATGGGCATCTGGTCAGGCTGCCGGTCCAGGACCAGAAATCCCGGGCCATCCTCGAACAGATGAAGGTGGATGAGGTCAAGCACGCCGATACGGCCGTGCGGCTTGGCGCGGCCCCGTTGCCGGGGCTCGTGCAGCGGCTGATGAAGCTTTCGGCCCGGGTGATGACGCAGGTGGCTTACCGCATCTGAGGCAGCTCAGCCGGCTTCGACGATCTCGAAGTCGTGGGTGATCTCGGCTGTCTTGCCCAGCATGATGGAAGCCGAGCAGTACTTGTCCTTGGACAGGTCGATGGCTCGGGCCACGGCTTCCGGCTTGAGGTTGCGGCCCACCACCCGGAAATGGAAGTGGATGCGGGTGAACACCTTGGGGTCCGTCTCGGCCCGTTCCGCTTCCAGGCGCACATCGCAGCCTTCCACCTGATGCCGTCCCTTTTTCAGGATCATCACCACATCGAAGGCGGTGCATCCGCCGGTGCCGGCCAGCAGCATTTCCATGGGACGGGGGGCCAGATTGCGCCCCCCCGCTTCGGGGGCGCCATCCATGGCCACCATGTGGCCGCTGCCGGTCTCGGCGACAAAGGACATGCCGCTGTCGGCACCCATCCATTTCACGGTGCATTGCATTTCAATCGTCTCCTGATGATCAGCCGCCATTTTAGCAGGGGGCGTAGCGGCCCGACTCTTGGGAAGGGGCTGCTGGTCGTGACTGCTGCTTTGCTGCGTTGCAAAAAAATTCTTTGCCGCAGGCATTTAATGCCAAGGAGATTTCGGTTTATTAATGATTTAATGATTCACGGTTTTCAGAACTAATTTATTTAAAACAGTTGCTTAAACTTGATAAGTTTGTTTTATTTGTGCATTCTGCCGCAGCTTGTGCGGCGCACAAAACCTGTTGCCGATGCCGCTCTTTTTCTGGATAATTCACCCAACGAAACAGCGGCGGTGGAATCGTTTGTTTCGACCCTTGTCTCCTCCACCCTCCTCCTTTGGTGTGGATTTAACGCGACTCCCCGTGAGTCGCGTTTTTTTTGCGGCCCTCGGGGAGGGGGCCGGGGGGCGGGCCTGTTCCCCTTGTATCTAGCCATGCAAAAGCCCGGCACTGCAGGCGCAATGCCGGGCTTTCGAGATGCGGCGCCGGGCGGGGTCAGGCGGCGGCCTGGACCGGAAGCTGGTGGCTGGTGTGGGAGATGCGGTTGTTGGCGTCCGCGTAGACCAGTCTGGGTTCGTGCTTGGCGACTTCCAGTTCGCTCAGGCTGACGAAGCTGGCGATGATCAGGAGATCCCCCGGGGCGGCCTTGCGGGCGGCGGAGCCGTTCACGGAGATGGTGCCGGAGCCCCGTTCGGCACGGATGGCGTAGGTGGTGAAGCGCTCGCCATTGTTGATGTTCCAGATGTCGATCTGCTCGTATTCCTTGATGTCGGCAGCGTCCAGCAGATCCTCGTCAATGGCGCAGGAACCCTCGTAATGCAGTTCGGCATGGGTAGCGGTTACCCGATGCAGCTTGGACTTGAGCATGATTCTTTGCATGGCGTCATCCGTCACAAGGTGTTGGGGGACCCGCATTGTAGCGGCTAAATCCCTGCTGTCAAACATGCAATTCCGGGCTTGGGGACG
This sequence comes from Betaproteobacteria bacterium UBA2592, assembly GCA_002340095.1. Lineage (GTDB taxonomy): Bacteria > Pseudomonadota > Gammaproteobacteria > Burkholderiales > Rhodocyclaceae > Azovibrio. The sequence goes on along the minus strand of DDKS01000026.1, from coordinate 12,792 downwards.
AAGAAAAACGGCTCAAACCTCAAGGTTGTCGATCAGCCGGGTCGAGCCCAGACGCGCTGCAGCAAGAATCACCAGGGGCTGCCCCGCAGCCGTGGGGGGGAGCAGGCCCGCCTGTTGTCGCACCGCAACATAGTCGGTCTGCCAGCCATGTTCGTCCAGGCTGGCTGCGGCTTCCTTTTCCAGCCGGGGCACGGCTTCGATGCCTTCTTGCAGCAGGCGCTGGCGCAGGGTCTGCAGGGTCCGGTAAAGGCGCGGCGCCTCCGCCCGCTCGGGCGGGGCAAGGTAGCCATTGCGGGAGGAGAGGGCAAGGCCGTCTGCGGCCCGGACCGTATCGATCCCGACAATCCGGATCGGCAGGGCCAGCTGTGCGGCCATGGCGCGGATCACCATCAGCTGCTGGTAGTCCTTCTTGCCGAACAGGGCCGCCTGGGGCTGGACGCAGTTGAAGAGCTTGAGCACCACCGTGGCGACGCCCCGGAAATGGCCGGGCCGGAAGGCGCCTTCCAGCAGGTGCTGCAGATCCGGGGGTTCGACGAAGAAGGTCTGCGGCTCCGGGTAGAGGTCCTGCTCCGTGGGGGCAAACAAGACATCCACTCCGGCTGCCCGTAGCTGGTCGCAGTCGGCGGCCAGGGTGCGCGGATACTTGTCGAAATCTTCGCCGGGCCCGAACTGGAGCCGGTTGACGAAGATGCTGGCGACCACCGTGTCGCCGTGCTCCCGGGCGGCGCGCATGAGGGTGAGGTGCCCTTCGTGCAGGTTGCCCATGGTGGGGACGAAGGCGATGCGGCCACGCTCTTGGAGTGCCTGGCGCAGGGCAGGGATGCTGTGATGGATTTCCATGGGGGGTCAGTAGGTGTGCTCCGGGCCCGGGAAGGTGCCGGCCTTGACTTGGCTGACGTAGGCGGCGATGGCTCCCTGGATGTCGGGGGCGCCGGCCATGAAGTTCTTGACGAAGCGGGGCTTCCGGCCGGAAGTGATGTGCAGCATGTCGTGCAGCACCAGCACCTGGCCGGAGGTTTCCGCGCCCGCACCGATGCCGATGGTGGGGATGTGCAGCTGGCGAGTGACTTCGGCGGCCAGGGGGGCGGGAATGGCCTCCAGGACGATCAGGGTGGCACCGGCCGCCTCCAGGGTCTGGGCGTCCTGGACGAGCTTTCGGGCATCGGCGTCATCCCGGCCCTGGACCCGGTAGCCGCCCAACTGGTGCACGGACTGGGGTGTGAGACCGATGTGGCCGCAGACGGGGATGCCGCGCCGGGTGAGGAATTCCACCGTGGCCGCCATTTCGGTGCCGCCTTCGAGCTTGACCATCTGGGCCCCGGCGGCCATGAGCCGGGCCGCATTGCGGAAAGTCTCCTCGGGGCTGATCTGGGAGGTGCCGAAGGGCATGTCGGTGAGCACCAGGGCGCGGCGGGAGCCCCGGGCCACGGCGGCGGTGTGATAGGCCATGTGCTCCAGGGTGACGGGCAGGGTGGAGTCGAGACCTTGCAGCACCATGCCAAGGGAGTCGCCGATCAGCAGGACATCCACGCCCTGTTCGTCCAGCAACTGGGCAAAACTGGCGTCGTAGCAGGTCAGCATGGCGATCTTATCGCCGGCCTGGCGCATCTTGGCCAGGTCCAGCTGGGTCAGGCGACGGAGGGGGGTCTGGACTGACATGGGGGGTTCCGGAAAGTCGGGGGCCATATCCTAACAGCGAAAGCCTTTCAGTGTTCGACGCAGAGGATGTCAGGGTTGCTCGCGCCGGCCCTGGCCATGCGCTCCAGGCATTCGAGTACCTCGATGCTCGCGGCTTCCATGCGGGCGACGCAATCGGCACCGCCGGAGAAGTCCCCGGCGTAAAGCTTTTCGACGGCTTCCCGGCCGTACTGGTGCACGGCGATATGGGGTTTTTCCATGGCCGCATAGCCGTCCAGGCGGGAGAAGCACTGTTTGCCTTCTCCCTCGTAGTACCACTTGCCCAGGCGGCACATGCAATGGTTGGCAAAGTCGTCGGGCCGCTTGTCGGAGACGCCGATGAACACTTTGTAGATTTCGAACTTGAACACCAGGTGGTCCATCTTGGCCAGTTCCGTGAAGCTGCGCAGGGCGGCCACGGCGATGGCGTACTCCATCTTGCGGGACAGGTCGATGATGCCTTCGGTGCGCTGGGCTGCTTCGGCACCGTTGGCGCCGAAATTGGCCGACATCCGGGCCAGGTGTTCCATGCTCGCATGGGCATTGCCGGTATCCCGCTGGATGTTGTTCACCAGGCTGGAGATGTCGTTGGTGGCCTTGCTCGTGCGTTCGGCTAGTTTTCGCACCTCGTCGGCCACCACGGCAAAGCCCCGGCCGGCTTCCCCGGCCCGGGCTGCCTCGATGGCGGCATTCAAGGCCAGCAGGTTGGTCTGATCGGCGATCTCCTTGATCAGGGAAAGAATGCTGCCGATCTGTTCCGTGCTGGTGTTGAGGCCGTCGACAATCGCCATGGTCTGGCGGGACTCCTCCGCCAGCAAGGAGAGGTCCTGGCTGATGGTCTGCATCAGGTCACGGCTCGCGGCGGAAACATCGGCAGCTTGCACCGCCTGGGCTTTTTCCTCTTTCAGTTCGTTGGCCAGAACGGCGAGCGTCTGCTGGGAGAGTCCCAGGCTGCTGCCGAAGTTTTCCAGGTTCTTGAGCAGGTGCTCCCAGCCCTGGGTGACGCACAGGGCGGAATTGCAGCGGTTTTCAGCATCGCGGACCTGGTTTTCCAACTCGTGCAGGCGGCTGGTCAGGGCGGCGTTTTCCTGTTCCAGGGTCGCGATGCGGGCCAGGGCGACGGGATCCTGGCGGGGGCTAAACAAACCAAACATTCGAGTCTCCCTCTTGGTATGGGCGGGCCTAGGCCCGGAAGATGAAATAGACGGCACCCAGCAGGCACAGGGCAGCCCACAGGTAGTCGAGCTTCAGGGGCTGCTGCATGTAAAACACGGCAAAAGGCACGAACACCGCCAGGGTGATGACCTCCTGCAGAATCTTCAATTGTGCCAGGCTCATGACGGTGTGGCCGATGCGGTTGGCGGGTACTTGCAGCAGGTATTCGAACAGGGCGATGGACCAGGCAATCAGGGCGGCGATCCACCAGGGCCGGTCGGCCAGATGCTTCAGGTGGCCGTACCAGGCGAAGGTCATGAACAGGTTGGAGAGCACCAGCAGCCCGGTGGTCTGCCAGAAGATGGGCTGGTTCAGCATGGTAGGCGGCGGATTTTCTGGTTGCGCACGGCGGGCAGCCAGGCTGCGACGCTGCCCCGGCCCGGCAGGGGCAGATCCGGGGCGATCTCGGCCAGAGGTTCCAGGACGAAGGCGCGCAGATGCAGGCGGGGGTGGGGCAGGATGAGAGCCGGGGTATCCAGGATCAGGTCGCCGTAGAGCAGGATATCCAGATCCAGGGTGCGGGGCGCGTTGGCGACGCTGCGCACGCGGCCTTGCTGCTGTTCCAGGTCGAGCAGGGCCTCAAGCAGGTCGGGCGCCGACAGCCGGGTTGTCACGCAGGCCACGGCATTGATGAAGTCGGGCTGATCCGGCAGGCCCATGGGGGCGGTCAGATACAAGGATGAAGCCTGTCGCAGCCGGGTGGAGGGCAGCCGGTCGAGGCTGCCGATGGCCTGCTGCACGGTGTCCCGGGGATTGCCCAGATTGGCCCCCAGGGCGATGTAGGCAACGATGGGAGGGGTCATGCCGTTGCTGCAGGATCGGTCGGGGCGGCCGCTCTGGGCTTGCGCCGCCGACGTTTCTTTTTCGCGCCCTGGTCGGGCAGCAACATCTGGCTCCGGGTTTCCCCGTCGGCCTCCTGGAAGCGGGCCCACCAGTCGGCCAGTTCCGCCGCCACTTCCCCGGCTTCGGTGCGCAGACGGAGGAAGTCGTAGGCAGCGCGGAAACGGGGATGCTCCAGCACCCCATAGGGACGTTTTCCGGCCCGTTGCTCGAAGCGCGGTTGCAGGGCCCAGATTTCCTTGATGTCGCCGGCGATGCGGCGGGTGATGGCAAGCTTCTCGCCCTGAATGCTGAGGACTTCTTCCATCGCCTGATACAGGGCGGGAATCGGGGGTTCTTCCCCGGCCTTGATACGTTCCCAGGCCGCCAGTACCTCATGCCAGAGCAGGGTGGCAAACAGGAAGCTGGGGGAGGAGCTTTTGCCCTGGCGGATGCGCGCGTCCGTGTCAGCCAGGGCCAGCATGACGAACTTCTCGCCCAGGGGCTGCTCCAGGATCACGTCCAGAAGTGGCAGCACCCCATGGTGCAGGCCCTCGGCGCGCAATTGCTGCAGGCACCTGACCGCATGGCCGGAGGTGAGCAGCTTGAGCATTTCGTCGAACAGCCGGGCTGCGGGCACGTTCTCCAGCAGTTCGGCCATTTCCCGGATCGGCCGCCGGGCTTCCGGGTCGATGGCGAGGCCCAGTTTGGCGGCCAGGCGCACTGCCCGCAGCATGCGTACCGGATCTTCCCGGTAGCGCACCCTGGGATCGCCGATCATGCGCAGGGTTTTCTGCTTCAGGTCGGCCACCCCGTGGTGATAATCGTGGATCTGTTCCGTGGCCGGGTCGAAATACAGGGCATTGACCGTGAAATCGCGCCGGGCCGCGTCCTCGGCCATGGTCCCGAACACATTGTCGTTGAGCACCCGGCCGTGGGCGTCGGTCTTGGCGTCGTCGCCGAGGGCACCGCGGAAGGTGGTGATCTCGACGATTTCCTGGCCCATGTAGGCATGCACGATCTGGAAGCGCCGGCCGATGATGCGGGAGCGGCGGAAGCAGCGTTTGGCCTGTTCCGGCGTGGCATCGGTGGCCACGTCGAAGTCCTTGGGGCGGGCGCCGGCCAGCAGGTCGCGCACCGCTCCGCCCACCACATAGGCCTTGAAGCCGTGGCTTTGCAGGGTTTCGCACACCCGGCGGCTGCCCGGGCTGATCTGTTCGCGGCTGATGCCATGACTGGCGCGCGGAATGACTGCCGCCACCTGTTTGCTGCGGGTTGGCTTGTCGTTACCGAGCTTGAGGACCCGGCTGATGAGTTTTCGGATCATCCGTGTTTCATTGCGGAAAGTTCGCCATCATACATGAGCTACGCAGACTGATGATTTCCCAGCCCCTTGCCTCGGCCGTGCGGCGCAGCCGTTCGTCCGGGTCTACGGCCACCGGGCGGCTGACCTTCTCCAGAAGCGGCAAGTCGTTGTGGGAGTCGCTGTAGAACCAGGTCGTGGCGAAACTGTCCCACCAAAGCCCCTGGGATTCGAGCCATTCCTCCACCCGGATGATTTTTCCGTGTTGAAAGGCCGGGGTACCGCGCGGCAAGCCGGTGAAGCGGCCATCCTCGCAGGCGGGGATGGTGGCGATCAGGTGCGAAATGCCGAATTCCCGGGCGATGGGGCCGGTGACGAAGCTGTTGGTGGCGGTTACGAGGGCTACCAGGTGGCCCGCCTCCAAATGCCGGCGTACCCGTTCCCGGGCGGCCTGGCCCATGATGGGACGGATGTGCTTTTCCATGTATTCCCGGTGCCAGGCATCCAGTTCGGCACGGCTATGCCGTGTCAGGGGTGCGAGCTGGAAGGCCAGAAACGCGTGGATGTCCAGGGTGCCGGCCTTGTACTGCTCGTAGAACTCGATGTTCTTGGCTTCCTGGATCTCCCGGTCGAGTACCCCCTTGCCGATGAGGAATTGGGCCCATTCGAAGTCCGAATCGCCGGAAAGCAGGGTGTTGTCCAGATCGAAAAGTGCGAGTTCCATGGTCAGGGCTCCAGGGGTGAGGCCAGCACCTCCCTGAGCAGGGGCAGGGTGATGGGGCGTTTGTGTTCGAGGGAATAGCGGTCCAGGGCCACCACCAGGGCGGACAGGGTGCGCATGTCCCGGGGGGCGTGGCGCAGCAGGTAGTCGACCGCTTCCTGGGGCAGCCTGAAGGCCCGTTCCTCGGCCTGGCGGCTCAGGGCGGCCGCCTTTTCCCCGTCGGAAAGGGGGGTGAGGCGGTAAATCAGGCCATAGCCGAGACGGGTGCGCAGGTCCTCCCGCAGTTCCAGCCGGGTGGGCGGGAGGCGGGTGGCCGTCAGCAGCTTGCCGCCCCGGGCGCGGATGCGGTTGAAAGCATTGAAGAGGGCCACCTGGCCGCTGGCGGAGAGCTGTTCCACATGGTCTACCGCCAGGGTTTCCTGATCTTCCGGCAGGCCGCAGAGGTCCGGGTCCGGGCGCGCATCCCGGTAGGGAAGGCCGCTGGCCGTCAGCAGGTGGGTCTTGCCGGAGCCGGGCTCGCCCCAGAGCAGGAAGCTGGATTCGCCCTCCGCTGCCGCCAGCCAGCCAGTCAGGGCCGCCAGGGTTTCTCCGTTGCCGCCCGGGACGAAGTTGTCCAGGGAGGGGGGGGCGGCAGGCATCAGGTCGAGCAGCAGTTGGCGCATGGGGGAGGATGGTTTCAGGGTAGAATCCCTCATTTTCGGGCGCCGGATTTTATCATCCCGCCAACGCTTTATCGGGACCCCCCCCAAGGATCAATGCAAATGAGTGCACAGACTTCCCTTTCCTATCGTGATGCCGGCGTGGATATCGACGCAGGTGATGCCCTCGTGGACCGCATCAAGCCCCTGGCCAAGAAGACCCTGCGCGACGGCGTGCTGGGCGGCATCGGCGGCTTCGGCGCCCTGTTCGAGGTGCCCAAGCGCTACCAGGAGCCGGTGCTGGTGTCCGGCACCGACGGGGTGGGGACCAAGCTCAAGCTGGCCTTCCAGTTGAACCGCCACGACACCGTGGGCCAGGACCTGGTGGCCATGAGCGTCAATGACATCCTGGTCCAGGGGGCCGAATCCCTGTTCTTCCTTGACTACTTCGCCTGCGGCAAGCTGGATGTGGACACCGCCGCCAGCGTCGTGGGCGGCATTGCCCGGGGTTGTGAACTGGCCGGTTGCGCCCTGATCGGCGGTGAGACCGCCGAGATGCCCGGCATGTATCCCGATGGCGAATACGACCTGGCCGGCTTTGCCGTTGGGGTGGTGGAAAAATCCAAGATCATCGATGGTTCCACCATCCATCCCGGCGACGTGGTCCTGGGGCTGGCTTCCTCCGGTGCCCATTCCAACGGCTATTCCCTGGTGCGCAAGATCATCGAGCGTTCCAGGCCCGACCTGAACGCGCCCTTCGACGGGGAGCGCAGCCTGGCCGATGTGATCATGGCGCCCACCCGCATCTACGTGAAATCCATCCTGGCCCTGATGGAAAAGGTGACGGTCAAGGGCATGGCCCACATCACCGGCGGCGGCCTGCTGGAAAACGTGCCCCGCGTCCTGCCCGGCAACACCGTCGCCGTGCTGGAAAAGGCCGCCTGGCCCCGCCCTCGCCTGTTCGACTGGTTGCAGGCCGAAGGCAACGTGGCCGAAGACGAGATGCACCGGGTCTTCAACTGCGGCATCGGCATGGTGGTCGTGGTGCCGGCCGGGCAGGCCGAGACGGCTCTGTTCCAGCTCCGGAGCACCGGCGAACAGGCCTGGCGGATCGGCCGCATCGAAGCCCGTCAGGGCGACGAAGCCCAAACCCGGGTGGTGTGAGGCATTGGGGCAGCCGGCTCGACTGATCGCAGGAGGGCTGTTGCTGCTGGCCCTGGGGGCGGGTACCGCCGGGGCCGACGAAGGCCTGCATCCCCCCGATCCGGGTTCGCCCGGGGAGACCCGGGAGGGGCTGAGGCCGGAGGCCGGGGTCGAGTGGCTGCCGGTGGAGAAGGAACCGCTGCTCAAGGTGGCCCCCGAAGCCCTCGGGCCCATCCTGCGGGGCAAGGCCAGCTACTACGGCAAGACCCGGAAATTCCAGGGGCGGCGCACGGCCAGCGGCGAGCGCTTCGACAGCAGGGCCTTCACGGCGGCCAGCAACCGTTTTCCCCTGGGCAGCTGGATCGCGGTGCGCCGTCCGGGTACCGAACAGTGCGTCGTGGTCTGGGTCAATGACCGCATGCACAGCCGTCACCGGCTGCGCATCGTCGATCTTTCCCTGGCGGCGGCCGAAGCCATCGAGATGGTGGCGGCCGGGGTGGTGCAGGTGGAGGCCCGGCAATTGCGGGGCGCGCCAGGGGTGGAGCCGGCCATCTGCCTGCAGGCTTTTGATGCGGCCGCCGATCTTCCTGCGGCCGACCAGGATTCCTGAATCCCATGGGGACGAAAAAACATCGTATCTGGATCATCGCGCTGGCCCTGGCCGGACTGGCAGGACTGACGGTGCTGGCCTACCTGGTGCAGCGGGCTCCCCTGGGGGCCGGACCTGCCCCCGGCGCGGCCCAGGCCGGCAAGCCGGGCGGCGGCGCCGCGGCGCCCGTGAGCGTGGAAGTGGTGGAGGTGCTGCCGGTGCCCCTGGTGGATGAGGTGGCCGCGGTGGGCAGCCTGAAATCCAACGAATCCGTGGTGCTGCGCCCCGAGCTTGCCGGCCGCATCGCCGCCATCCATTTCCGCGACGGGGACGTGATGCGGCGGGGTAGCCTGCTCTTCAGCCTCGACTCCGGCATCCAGGCGGCCGAACTGCAGCAGGCCCAGGCCAGTCTGGCCCTGGCCCGGGCGACCCAGCAGCGCAACGAGGACCTGTTCCAGAAGAAGTTCATCAGCCAGCAATCCCTCGACAACAGCCAGGCGGCCCTGAAGGTGCAGGAGGCGGCGGTGGCCCTGGCCGAGGCGCGCCTGGCCCGGACCCGCATCCGCGCGCCCTTCGACGGGATGGTGGGCATCCGCAGCGTCAGCCTCGGGGATTACGTCAAGGAAGGGCAGGCGCTGGTAAACATCGAGGACATCGCCACCCTGAAGGTGGATTTCCGCCTGCCCGAGGCCTATCTGGCCCGTCTGCAGCCCGGCTTGAACCTGGAGGTGACGGCCGACGCCCTGCCTGGCGAGACCTTCCAGGCCCGGCTGGCGGCGGTGGATCCCCTGGTGGATGCGGGGGGGCGCTCGATTTCCTGTCGCGCCTTGCTGCCCAACCCGGAGGCGCGCCTGCGGCCCGGCATGTTCGTGCGGGTGCGCCTGGTGTTCGGCGAGCGGGCCGACGCCCTGATGATTCCCGAGCAGGCGGTGGTGACTGGCGGCCAGACCCGGGTGTTCCGGGTGGAAGAGGGCAAGGCCCGGGCCGTTCCGGTGCGCCTCGGCGCGCGCCGGGAGGGCCGCGTGGAAGTGCTCGAGGGGCTGCGGCCGGGCGATCGGATCATCAGCGCCGGGCAGCAGAAGGTGCGCGACGGGCAGGCGGTGCAGCCCGTGGGGCGGCAGTAGGCGCCCGGGCTGGCCATGCGCATCTCGGAAATCTGCATCCGGCGGCCGGTCTTTGCCACCGTGCTGTCCCTGGTGGTGATGCTGCTGGGCCTGGTGTCCTATGAGCGCCTGTCGGTGCGGGAATACCCGAAGATCGACGAGCCGGTGGTGACGGTGGAGACGAATTACCGCGGCGCCTCGGCGGAGATCATCGAATCCCAGGTCACCAAACCCCTGGAGGATTCCCTGGCCGGCATCGAGGGCATCGAGGTGCTGTCCTCCATTTCCCGGGCCGAACGCAGCCAGATTTCCATCCGTTTCAAGGTGGAGCGGGACCCGGATTCCGCCGCCTCCGATGTGCGTGACCGGGTGTCCCGGGCCCGGGCCAAGCTGCCCGACGATGTGGACGAGCCGGTGATCGCCAGGGTGGAGGCCGATGCCAGCCCCGTCATCTGGCTCGCCTTTGCTTCCGACCGGCATTCGCCCCTGGAAGTGAGCGATGTGGCCAGCCGCATCGTCAAGCCCCGCTTGCAGACCCTGCCGGGCATGGCCGATGTGCGGGTGTTTGGCGAACGCAAGTACGCCATGCGTATCTGGCTCGACCGGGAGCGGCTGGCGGCTTACCAGGTCACGCCCCAGGACGTGGAGGATGCCCTGCGGCGCCAGAACGTGGAGGTGCCCGCCGGGCGCATCGAGAGCCTGGAGCGGGAGTTCTCCGTGGTGGCCCGGACCGACCTGCAGGAGCCCGGGCAATTCGCGGCCGTGGTGCTGAAAACCGTCAATGGCTATCCGGTGCGCATCCGCGACCTGGGGCGGGTCGAAATCGGGCCGGAATCCGAGCGCACCGTGGTGCGCTTCAACGGCAGGCCGGCGGTCTCCCTGGGGCTCATCAAGCAATCCACGGCCAATCCCCTGGAACTGGCCCACGCCCTGCGGAAGGAGCTGCCGCGCATCGAGGCCGAGTTGCCCGAGGGCATGACGGTGCATGTGGCCAACGACACCACGGTGTTCATCGACCGTTCGATCCAGTCCGTGTTCACCACCATTCTCGAGGCCATCGTCCTGGTGGTGGCCATCATCTTCTTCTTTCTCCGGAACCTGCGCGCCACCCTGGTACCCCTGGTGACCATTCCGGTGTCCCTGATCGGGGTGTTCACCCTGATGCTGGTGCTGGGCTTTTCCATCAACACCCTGACCCTGCTGGCCCTGGTGCTGGCCATCGGTCTGGTGGTGGATGACGCCATCGTGGTGCTGGAAAACATCTACCGCCACATCGAGAACGGCATACCGCGCCTGCAGGCGGCCCTGCTCGGGGCCCGGGAAATCGGCTTTGCGGTGGTGGCCATGACCATCACCCTGGCGGCCGTGTATGCCCCGGTGGCCTTCATGACCGGTCGCACCGGCAAGCTCTTCATCGAATTCGCCCTGACCCTGGCGGGCGCCGTGCTGGTTTCCGGCTTCGTTGCCCTGACCCTGTCGCCCATGATGTGCTCGATCCTCCTGAAGCACGAGGAAAAGCACGGCAGGGCCTTCGTCGCCATCGAAAACTTCCTCACCTGGCTGAGCCAGGGCTACCGGCATCTCCTGACCCGCTCCCTGCAGCTGCGCTGGCTGGTCATGGCCGTCTTCCTGGGGGTGGCCGCCCTGGGCGGGGTCCTGTTCAAGACCCTCAAGTCGGAACTGGCTCCCATCGAGGACCGGGGCCGGGTGGTGGGCACCTTCTCCGGCCCCGAGGGCGCCACCCTCAATTACATGGATACCTACGCCCGGCAGCTCGAAGCCATTTACGCCGATACCACCCATGTGGAACGCTATTTCGTGGTGGTGGGCAACCCCATGGTGAGCCAGGGCATTTCCTTCGTCGGGCTGGACGACTGGGCCGACCGGGACCGCTCGGCGGCGGATGTGGCCCGGGAGCTGTCGTCCCGCTTCGCCGCCATCCCCGGGATCCAGGCCTTTCCGGTGCTGCCGCCCTCCCTCGGCCAGAGTCCCCGGGAGCGGCCGGTGAATTTCGTCATCATCTCCAGCGCGCCCTATGAGGAACTGCAGCAGGTGACGAACCAGTTCCTCGACGAAATCCGCAAGAACCCCGGGCTGACCCATGTGGATACGGACCTGCGCCTCAACAAGCCGGAGCTGGCGGTGCGGGTGAACCGGGAGCGGGCCGCCGACCTCGGGGTGCAGGTGGATACCATCGGCCGCACGCTCGAAACCATGCTGGGCGGCCGCCAGGTGACCCGCTTCAAGCGGGACGGGGAGCAGTATGAGGTGATCGTCCAGGTGGCCGACGGGGACCGCAGCACCCCGGGCGACATCCGCGGCATCCATGTGCGCGGCGGCAGCGGCGAGATGATTCCCCTGGACAACCTGCTGACGGTGGAGGAAACCGTCAGCCCCCGGGAGCTGAACCACTTCGGCCAGCGCCGGGCGGTGACCATCACCGCCAACCTGGCGCCCGGCTACACCCTGGGCGAGGCTCTGGATTACATGGAGCGCACCGCCCAGGGCATGCTCAAGCCCGGCTACGCGGTGGATTACAACGGCCTGTCGCGGGAATTCAAACAGTCGTCGGCGTCGCTGGCGTTGACCTTCCTGCTCGCCCTGGCCTTCATTTATCTGGTGCTGGCAGCCCAGTTCGAGAGCTTCCGCGACCCCTTCATCATCATGCTCACGGTGCCCCTCTCCATGACTGGCGCCCTGGCGGCGCTCTATTTCACCGGCGGCACCCTGAACGTATACAGCCAGATCGGTCTGGTGACCCTGGTAGGCCTGATCACCAAGCACGGTATCCTGATCGTGGAATTCGCCAACCAGTTGCAGGAGCAGGGCCGGGAGCTGAAACAGGCGGTGATCGAGGCGGCGGAACTGCGCCTGCGCCCTATCCTGATGACCACGGGCGCCATGGTGCTGGGCGCCGTGCCGCTCGCCCTGGCGACTGGCGCCGGAGCGGAGTCGCGGCAGCAGATCGGCTGGGTGATCGTCGGCGGCCTGCTGCTGG
>DDKS01000026.1:0-468 GCA_002340095.1 Betaproteobacteria bacterium UBA2592 | reverse complement strand
ATCGTCGGCGGCCTGCTGCTGGGCACTTTCTTCACCCTGTTCGTGGTGCCGACGGTCTACACCCTGCTTGCGGGTCGCAAGACCGGGGGCGGCGAGGCGGTGCCGACGGGCTGACCGGGTTGCAGCCTGTCAACGGAGACAGGCGCCGGCCGTTGCTTTATCCACACCTTTGACTGACGGAGTGCATTGCCATGAACAAGACCGGATTTTTCCTTTTCGCGCTGCTGTTGATCGGCCAGGCCCAGGCGGGGGAACTGAAGACGGGCGTCGGCGGCGCCCTGGGCGGTGCGGCGGGCGCCGCTATCGGCCAGAGCGTGGGGGGCAGCACCGGGGCCATCGTGGGCGGTGCGGTGGGCGGCGGGGCCGGTGCCGGCATCGCTTCCGACAGCAAGAACAAGACGGGCGCCATCGTCGGCGGTGCCGTGGGCGGCGCGGCGGGGGCAGCCGTGGGCCAGAAGGTCGGGGGGG
>DDKS01000008.1 GCA_002340095.1 Betaproteobacteria bacterium UBA2592 | reverse complement strand
TGCGCCCTGCCGGGCGCACCAATAAAAAACCCCTGGCGAACCAGGGGTTTTTACATGAAGCAGTGGGCGTTTATCCGGCGCTGCGTTCCGGCAGCACGTCGCGCAACAGGGTGGCGGCATCGCGCAGCATTTTTTCGGTGGTGGGCCAGTCGACGCAGCCGTCGGTGACCGAGCAGCCGTATTTGAGCTGGGACAGGTCGGCGGGGATGGGTTGGTTGCCGGCCTCGATGTTGGATTCGATCATCACCCCGACGATGGACTGGTTGCCGGCGCGGATCTGGCTGACCACGTCGGCCATCACCAGGGGCTGCATTTCCGGCTTCTTGTAGCTGTTGGCGTGGGAGCAATCCACTACCAGGTTGGCGGGCAGCCCGGCCTTCTTCAGGGCTTCCTCGGCCATGGCGATGGAGACTGTGTCGTAGTTGGGCTTGCCGTCGCCGCCGCGCAGCACCACGTGGCCGTAGGGGTTGCCGGTGGTGCGGACGATGCAGACCCGGCCATCCATGTCCAGGCCCAGGAAAGAGTGGGGCCGGGAGGCTGAGAGGATGGCGTTGATGGCTACGGTCAGGTCGCCGCTGGTGCCGTTCTTGAAGCCCACGGGGGTGGAGAGGCCCGAGGACATTTCCCGGTGGGTCTGGGATTCGGTGGTGCGGGCGCCGATGGCGGTCCAAGAGATCAGATCGCCGTAGTACTGGGGTGAGTTCGGGTCCAGGGCCTCGGTGCCGGTGGGCAGGCCGATTTCGTTGACCTGGAGCAGGAAGGCGCGGGCTTTTTCCATGCCCACGTCCACCCGGAAGGAGTCGTCCATGAAGGGGTCGTTGATGTAGCCTTTCCAGCCCACGGTGGTGCGGGGCTTCTCGAAATAGACCCGCATCACGATCAGGAGCACGTCCGAGACTTCGTCAGCGAGGGCCTTCAGGCGGCGGGCATAATCCAGGCCGGCCACCGGGTCGTGGATGGAGCAGGGGCCCACCACCACGAACAGGCGGTGATCCTTGCGGTCCAGAATGGCGTTCAGGGCCTTGCGGCCGTTGGCCACGGTGGCGGCCGCCCTCTCGGAAATGGGCAGACGGGCGTGCAGCTCTGCCGGGGACGGCATGGGGTCGAAGGCCGCAACATTCAGGTTTTCGAGTTTTTCGGTCATGGTCATTTGCAGGGTCATTCGGTGAGCGTTCTAAACATTTCCTTCACTGCGGCCACCTTGTCCTTCAGGGTGGGGCAGTGGCGTACCAGCGCGAGTTTATCCTGTCCGGCCAGTTTGTAGTTCCGGTTCTTCTGGATCAAGTTGATTATCTTGATGGGTTCGATAGGCGCCCGCTTTGAAAATTCCGGGCCGAAGGTGACCAGGATCTGGTCGGCGGTGGCGTCCAGTTTCTGCACGCAGTAGGGCTTTACCAGGATGCGCAGCCGGTGGGTGGCGATCAGGGATTCCCCCTGGGGCGGCAGTTCCCCGAAGCGGTCGATCAGTTCTTCCTGCAGGGCATCCACCTCTTCCTGCTGCTCGCAGTTGGCCAGGCGCTTGTAGAGGGTGAGCCGTTCGTGCACGTCCGGGCAATAAGCGTTGGGGAGCAGGGCGGGCACGTGCAGGTTGATGTCCGTATTGACCCCGATGGGCTGGGTCAGATCCTCCTCGGTCAGGGTTCTGCCCTGGCGCAGGGCGGAGACGGCCCGGTTGAGCATGTCGGTGTAGAGGTTGAAGCCCACCTCCTGCATCTCGCCGGACTGGTTGTCCCCCAGCACCTCGCCGGCGCCGCGGATTTCCAGGTCGTGCATGGCGAGGTAGAAGCCGGAACCCAGGTCCTCCATCATCTGGATGGCTTCCAGGCGCTGCCTGGCCTGCTTGGTCATGGCCTTTTCGTCCTGCACCAGCAGGTAGGCGTAGGCCTGGTGGTGGGAGCGGCCGACCCGGCCGCGCAGCTGATGCAGTTGGGCGAGGCCGAACTTTTCGGCACGGTTGATCAGGATGGTGTTGGCATGTGGATTGTCGATGCCGGTTTCGATGATGGTGGTGCACAGGAGCAGGTTGGCCCGCTGGCTGGTGAAGTCGCGCATCACCCGCTCCAGGTCCCGTTCACCCATCTGGCCGTGGCCCACCACCACCCGGGCTTCGGGCACCAGTTTTTCCAGTTTCTCCCGCATGTTCTCGATGGTGTCCACCTCGTTGTGCAGGAAGTAAACCTGGCCACCCCGCTTCAGTTCCCGCAGTACCGCTTCGCGGATGATGCCGTCGGAGAAACGGGAGACGAAGGTCTTGATGGCCAGGCGTTTCTGCGGCGCGGTGGCGATCACCGAGAAATCCCGCAGGCCTTCCAGACTCATGGCAAGCGTCCGGGGAATCGGCGTGGCGGTTAGCGTCAGCACGTCCACCTCGGCGCGCAGGGACTTGAGCGCTTCTTTCTGGCGCACGCCGAAACGGTGTTCCTCGTCGATGATGACGAGGCCCAGGCGGGCGAACTTGACGTTCTTGGCGATCAGCTTGTGGGTGCCGATGATGATGTCGATCTTGCCTTCTTCCAGTTCCTTCAAGGCCAGGGCGGTTTCCTTGGCGGTCTTGAAGCGGGAGATTTCGGCGACCTTCACCGGCCAGTCGGCGAAACGGTCGGCGAAGGTCTGGTAATGCTGTTCGCAGAGCAGGGTGGTGGGGCACAGTACCGCCACCTGCTTGCCGCCCGCTACGGCGCAGAAGGCGGCACGCAGGGCCACCTCGGTCTTGCCAAAGCCCACGTCGCCGCACACCAGCCGGTCCATGGGCTTGCCCGATCTCATGTCCTCGATCACGGCGGCGATGGCGGCGGCCTGGTCGGCGGTTTCCTCGAAGCCGAAGCCGTCGGCGAAGGCCTCGTAATCCTGGGGACTGAACTCGAAGGCGTGCCCCTGGCGGGCCGCCCGGCGGGCATACAGGGCCAATAGTTCGGCGGCCGTGTCCCGGGCCTGCAGGGCGGCCTTCTTCTTGGCCTTTTCCCACTGGCCCGAGCCCAGGGTGTGCAGGGGCGCGGCTTCCGGGTCGGTCCCCGAGTAGCGGGAGATCACGTGCAGTTGCGATACGGGCACGAACAGCTTGGCATCAAGGGC
This sequence comes from Betaproteobacteria bacterium UBA2592, assembly GCA_002340095.1. Lineage (GTDB taxonomy): Bacteria > Pseudomonadota > Gammaproteobacteria > Burkholderiales > Rhodocyclaceae > Azovibrio. The sequence continues at coordinate 1,503 of DDKS01000008.1, read as the reverse complement.
GTAGTGCAGCTCCAGGAACTCCAGGGGGCCTTCGCCGAGATCCATGTGGATCAGTCCCATATAGCGGCCGATGCCGTGGGACTCGTGCACCACCGGGTCGCCCACCTTGAGTTCGGTCAGGTCCTTGAGCCAGTTATCCAGGCTGGCCTTGCGTTTTTGTTCCTTGCGGGTCTTCCGGGGGCTGCCGGCGTAGAGTTCGCTTTCCGTGAGCAGGGCCAGCTGTCCGTCGATGAGCAGGCCAGCGTGGAGGGGGGCGGTCCCGAGCGCCAGCTTGACATCGCTGGAGAGAAATTCAGCCAGGCTGGCATTGGCTTCGGGGCGAACCCCGTGTTCGGCCAGCATCTGGGCCAGGGTTTCCCGGCGCCCGGCGGATTCGGCCAGGATCAGCACCCGGCCCGGGAATTCCGCCAGGAAGGCTTTGAGCCGGGCGAGGGGGTCTTCGGCGCGGCGGTCCACCGCGACCCGGGCCACCGGGCTGTCGGCCTGGGATTGCATCTGGATGCGGCCATGCTGCTTTGCGGCGATGAAGAAGTCTTCTTCCGGCACGAACAGTTCGGCAGGGGGCAGCAGGGGCTTGGCCTTGTCGCCCTGGAGCAGGTCGTGGCGGGAGCGGGTGTCCTTCCAGAAGTCCGCCAGGGCCTTGGGCACGTCCCCGTGGGTGATCAGCAGGGCGTCGGCGGGCAGGTAGTCGAACAGGCTGGCCGTCTCTTCGAAGAAGAGGGGCAGGTAGTACTCGATGCCGGCGGTGGCGATGCCGGCGGAGACGTCCTTGTACACCTGCACCTTGGCCGGGTCCCCCTCGAACACTTCCCGGAACTTCTGCCGGAAGCGGGTGCGGCCCTTGTCGTCCATGGGGAATTCCCGGGCCGGCAGCAGGCGGATTTCGGGCACCGGGTAGAGGGTGCGCTGGGTATCCACGTCGAAGGTGCGGATGGATTCGATCTCGTCGTCGAACAGGTCGAGCCGGTAGGGCAGCTGCGAGCCCATGGGGAAGAGGTCGATCAGTCCGCCGCGAATCGAGTACTCGCCCGGGGACACCACCTGGGTGACATGGTGGTAGCCGGCCAGGGTCACCTGGGCGCGAAATTTTTCCGCATCCAGCTTCTCGCCCTTCTTGAAGGAGAAGGTATAGGCAGCCAGGAAGGCCGGCGGTGCCAGGCGGTAGACGGCGGTGGAGGCGGGCACCAGCAGCACCTGGCATTCGCCCTGGCGCACGGCCCAGAGGGTGGCCAGGCGCTCGGAGACCAGGTCCTGGTGGGGGGAGAAGCTGTCGTAGGGCAGGGTTTCCCAGTCGGGCAGCAGCCGCACTTTCAGGTCCGGGGAAAACCAGGGTAGTTCTTCCAGCAGGCGCTGGGCATCCAGGGCGTTGGCAGTGATGACCGTCAGCAGCCGCCCTTCAGATGCCTGGACAGCCTGGGCAAGGAGCAGGGTGTCCATGGCCCCGGGCCCGACGGGCCAATCGACCCGGTTCCCGGGTTGGGGCAGGGGGGGCAAGGGGAGGGT
>DDKS01000039.1 GCA_002340095.1 Betaproteobacteria bacterium UBA2592 | reverse complement strand
GTTTAACTGAGGTTTTAAGGATGAAAATGCCGGGCGTGTCCCGGCATTTTTCATGGGGCGGTGGATCAGCCCTGGGCCGGCTTGTTGCGGCTCGGGGCGGAAAGCCGGGCGTAAGCCACGACGCTGGCGAAGAAGACGAGGGCGAGCAGGGTTTCGAGCAGGGCCAGCCACTGGCTCGGGCCGGTGTCGCTGGTGGCCCGGACGCTGCCTTCCATCAGGTAGAGCAGGGCCAGCAGGGAACTCCACTGATAGGTGTAGCGGCGCCCCTTGAGGATGCCGAACAGGGGCAGCAGCAGGGGGAAGGCCTTGGCGGCCATCCAAGTGCCGCCCGGCTGCAGGGGGGCGAGCCAGAGCTCCCAGAGCAGGCAGAGGAAGATCAGGGCGATGAGGCTGGCGCTGGCAGCCAGTTGCAGGCGAGGGAGCATGGGAGTCAGTCGGAAAGTTTGAGCGTCAGTTGGGCCAGGCGCTGGCCCTGCAGGAAGGCCAGGCGGGCGGCTTCGCGGCTGAGGCTGGGGTTGCCCTGGGGACCGGCCACATGGCTGGCGCCATAGGGGGTGCCGCCGTCTTTGGTAGCCGAGAGTTCATGCCAGCTGTGGGGTAGCCCCATCAGGATCATGCCGTGATGCAGCAGGGGCAGCATCATGGTGAGCAGGGTGGCTTCGTTGCCGCCGTGCAGGCTACCGCTGGAGGTAAACACCGTGGCCGGTTTGCCGGCCAGGGTGCCGTTCTGCCAGGCGGTGATGGTGCCATCCCAGAAGTACTTCATGGGCGCGGCCATGTTGCCGAAGCGGGTGGGGCTGCCCAGGGCCAGCCCGGCGCACTCTTCCAGATCGGCAAGCTCCACATAGGGGGCCCCGCTGGCTGGCACGGTGGGTTCGCTGGCTTCGCAGACGGTGGATACCCTGGGAACGGTGCGCAGGCGGGGCTGGGTGCCAGGGACGCTGTCAACGCCCCGGGCGATCTGCTCGGCCAGGGCCCGTACCGAGCCCCGATGGCTGTAATAGAGGATGAGGATGTCTTGCATGGGTTCAGCTGGCATCGTTGCGGATGGTGAACACTTCCACTTGCCCGGTCTGCTCATTCAGTCCGGTGGTGCGCACCTGGCGGATCTCCAGGTTTTCCTTCTCGATCAGCAGCAGCTTGTGATCCGGGTTGCTGACCGTGCCGGTGGGCACCACCAGGACAGGTTCGTTGCGTAGCGGCGGGAGCGCGGGCAGGATCAGGGCCGAAGTCTGGGCCCGGTTTCCCGGGTCGCCGGGAATGGCCAGCAGGGCTGGAGTGGCCTCGGGGGCCAGAAGCTGGAGGCCGATCTCGATATGCTCGGGGTTTTCCGACAAGGCCCAGCGGACCAGGCAGATCATCCAGCGGCTGGAATCCTCGGCGCGCAGCGCCACAATGTCGCCGGTCCGGATCCGGCCTGACCTGCCATGCAGGTGCATCAGGGCGAAACCATCGGGGCTTTCATTGGTGATCATCCACTGGCTGAGATCGTCGTCGGCCGTCGTTTCCGGATGCTGGAGCAGTTGCCAGAGGCGGGGCAGGCCGGCACAGATGACGGCCCGGTGCGACTGGCGGCGCCGGGGGAAGCGGCGTTTGCCCGGTTCGCCCCAGAAGGCGACCAGCCGGCGCAGGGTGCCCTTGCCGGCGGGGGTGCCCGCCAAGGGCGGCAGGCCCAGGGCCTGGGGCGACTGGCCCCGGTTCAGGGCTTCCAGGTCGGCACCGGCCTGGAGCGCCATGGCGCGGCAGGAAAAATAATAGACCTTGTGTTCCATGGGCGGGGCGCGCCGGGCCAGGGCGAAAGCAGGAAAATCCCGGCTGGGGTCGATCCAGAACACCCCTCGGGTGTCAGCAGGCGGCTGCTCGTGAATTTCCAGGCGCCGAGCCTGCTGTTTGGCGTAATGGGCCACGAACTGCAGTTCCTGGGCCGAGAAGGAGGCAGGCTGGGCGCAGGCCAGCAACTGGGCTTCCAGATAGGCAGCGGGGGGCTGGGGAGCGGGTTGGTCCGGGACGGCTTGCACGGCATGTTGGAACACGGTGTGCAGTCGTTGCCAGATGCCGCGTCCGGCCGGTGCCGCCACCAGATGACAGATGAACAGGTGGCGGGCCAGGCAGCTGGCGATCCGGTCCAGGACCAGGCCGGTCTCGTGGGCGGAGGCATCGTGGGGCAGGGCGGGCAGGACCCCCTCGTAAGCCAGGGCGAAATTGTCGAGTACATCCAGCAGGGTGTTGAACTGCACCCGGATGTGGCGGGAGAGGGGAATGCTGGCCTTGCTGAGCTGGGTGGTTTGGCTTTCCAGGGCCGCTGCTGCGCAGACGAAGAGCATTTCCAGCAGCTTGAGGGTCTGCCGGGTAGGCAGGGGAGTTTCCCGCAGGGTCTGGAGCTGAGAGGAGAGTTCCTCCAGTTCCAGGTCTGGCGTGTCCCGGTGCGTCGCCAGCCAGGTCAGGACCTGCCGCACGCTGGCTTCGGCGGGGTCTGTCTTGGGGGGGGCGCGTTCCGGCATGGGACTCTCCAGTATGGGATGGGGAGGATATCAAAAATCGTCCGCATTTCATCCTTGGCGGCAAAAACGGCCTGCGCTCCGCCTGCGGCGGTCCCGGTGCTCCGCTTCGCTGCAAGCCCTTGTGTTTCTTCTCTTTCCCTTTATAATTCAGCCCTTTTCGTTTTCACTCAACCGGATAAAACAATGGTCGTTATTCGCCTTGCCCGCGGTGGTGCCAAGAAGCGCCCCTTTTACAACCTGGTCGTGACCGACTCCCGCAATCGCCGCGATGGCCGTTTTGTGGAACGCATCGGCTTCTACAACCCCGTTGCCGCCGAGAACGAAGAGGGTCTGCGCGTGGCCATGGACCGTCTGACCTACTGGCAGCAGAACGGTGCCCAGCTGTCTCCCACCGCTGCCCGCCTGGTCAAACAGTACGCCGCCAAGCAGGCTGCCTGATTGTTCGGGTGGTTTTCCCCTTGCCCGGCTCCGAAATCGTCATTCTCGGCCGCATTGTCGGCCCCTACGGGATAAAGGGCTGGGTAAGGGTGCATCCCTTCGGGGATGATCCCCTGAGCTGGGGCGAGATGCCGGTCTGGTGGCTGGCGCCCAGCGAGCAGGGGGGGTGGCAGGAAAAGAAGCTCAAAAGCTTCAAGGTCCACGGCGACGGACTGTTGGCCGCTTTCGAGGAAGTGGTGGACCGCAATGACGCCGAAGCCCTCAAGGGCTGGTGGATCGGCGCTCCCCGGGAAGCCCTGCCGGCCACGGACGAGAACGAATTCTACTGGTCCGACCTGATCGGCATGGCGGTGAGCAACACGGCTGGTGAGAGCCTGGGGACGGTCAAGGGCTTGATCGAGACCGGCGCCAATGACGTGCTTCAGGTCGTCGATGCCGAAGGTCGCGAGCGGCTTTTGCCCTTCGTTGCTGCGGTCGTGCTGCAGGTGGACCGGGAAGCCCGGCAGATCCGGGTGGAGTGGGGTCTGGACTGGTGAGCGGCACGGAGGTGGCGGGGGGAGGGCATGCGGTGTTCGACTGCATCACCTTGTTCCCGGAAATGTTCGTTGCCCTTACGGGGTCGGGCATTACCCGCAAGGCCCTGGAAGAAGGGTACTGGTCCTTCACGGCCTGGAATCCCCGGGATTATGCCGAGAATGCCTGGCGTACCGTGGATGACCGCCCCTACGGCGGCGGCCCCGGCATGGTCATGCAGCCTGGTCCCCTGGAAAAGGCCATTCTGGCCGCCAGGGTCCGCCAGCGGCAGGCTGGCAAGACCGGCAGCCGGGTGATTTATCTCTCGCCCCAGGGGCGGCCCCTGACCCACGAGCGGGTCATGGAGCTGGCCCGGTGCGACGAAGGTTTGATCCTGCTCTGCGGGCGCTACGAAGGGGTGGATGAACGCCTGATCGAGCGCTGCGTGGATGAGGAAATCTCCATCGGGGATTTCGTGCTGTCCGGTGGTGAGCTGCCGGCCATGGTCCTGATGGATGCGGTGATCCGCCAATTGCCCGGGGTGCTGGGCGATGCGGCCTCCGCTGTTGAAGATTCGTTCGTGGCGGGCCTGCTCGATTGCCCCCACTATACCCGTCCCGAGGTCTACGAGGGACAGGGGGTGCCGGAAGTGCTGTTATCCGGCAACCACGCAAGAATTCGCCGCTGGCGGCTCAAGGAGTCGCTGGCGCGAACCCGGAAGCGCAGGCCGGAACTCCTGGCGCAACGCGTGATGAGCGCGGAAGAGGCGCAACTCCTCGCCGAGATTCTTGCAGAAGAAGAGCGGCAGAAGAGCAATGCGGTGAGCAATGACAAATAAAGGAACTCACATGAACCTGATCCAGCAACTGGAACAAGAAGAAATCGCCCGTCTGGGCAAGACCATTCCCGACTTCGCTCCCGGCGACACCGTCGTCGTGCAAGTGAAGGTCAAGGAAGGCAACCGGGAACGTCTGCAGGCTTACGAAGGCGTCGTCATCGCCAAGCGTAACCGTGGTTTGAACTCTGCCTTCATCGTGCGCAAGATCTCCTCCGGCGAGGGGGTGGAACGGACTTTCCAGACCTACTCCCCCCTGGTGGCCAGCATCGAAGTCAAGCGTCGCGGTGATGTGCGCCGTGCCAAGCTGTACTACCTGCGCGAGCGTTCCGGCAAGTCCGCGCGGATCAAGGAAAAGCTGGTGCGCAAGAACGCTCCCACCGCCGCCTGATCCGCCCGGTGGTTGGCAGTACCTGGAACGGAGCGCCTCGGCGCTCCGTTTTTTGTCCGTGCGCGCCCGGCACGGGCGGCTTCAGCCCTTTTTCCTGCCTTTGTGTACCCGAAGGCCTTTGTGTACCCGAAGGGGCACTTCTTGCCCCCTTCTTGCAGCATTTTCCCTTGCTGCCCATGGCTGATCCTGGCTCAGGGGTGCCGGGCCGGGGTCTTCTTGTCCTTTTCGATCAGGGCGTAGGCCGAGTGGTTGTGGATGGATTCGAAGTTTTCGGATTCCACCACGTAGTAGTCGATGCGGGGTTCGGCGTTCAAGCGGGCGGCCACGTCGCGCACCATGTCTTCGACGAACTTGGGGTTGTCGTAGGCCCGTTCGGTGACGTATTTCTCGTCGGGGCGCTTGAGGAGGCCGTACAACTCGCAGGAGGCTTCCTGCTCCACCAGTTGCACGATTTCCTCGATCCACATGAAGTCGTTGGTGCGGGCGGTGACGGTGACGTGGGAGCGCTGGTTGTGGGCACCCCGTTCGGAAATCTTCTTGGAGCAGGGGCAGAGGCTGGTGACCGGCACCACGACCTTGAGACTGGTGGCGATTTCCCCGTGGCAGATGTCGCCGATGAAGGTCACGTCGTAGTCCATCAGGCTGTGCACACCGGAGACCGGCGCGGTCTTGTTGATGAAGTAGGGGAAACTCATCTCGATGTGGCCGGTCTGGGCTTCGAGCCGCTCCACCATTTCGCGCAGCATGGTGGGGAAGTTCTCCACCGAGATTTCCTGCTCGTGGCCGTTCAGGATCTCCACGAAGCGGGACATGTGGGTGCCCTTGAAGTTGTGGGGCAGGCCCACGTACATGTTGAAGGTGGCGATGGTGTGCTGCACGCCGCGGCTCTTGTCGCTCACCTTGACGGGATGGCGGATGGACTTGATGCCCACCTTGTTGATGGCCAGCTGGCGCGTGTCAGCCGAGTTCTGCACGTCGGGAATGTTGGGGTTGGGGCTCATGCTGTTCCTGTTTTAAGAATGGGGGTTCCGGGCGTGCTGGACGGTTCGGATGATGCCGGGGGCATCCAGCCCCAGATCGGCCAGCAACTGGCTCTGTTCGCCGTGGTCGATGAAGCGGTCGGGCAGGCCCAGCCGGATCAAGGGGGTCTGCAATCCCCGTTCCGTCAGCACCCGGGCCACCTCCGAACCGGCGCCGCCGATCAGGGCATTCTCTTCGATGCTGACCAGCAGGGAATGGTTCCGTGCCAGTTCTTCCACCAGATCCGCATCGATGGGCTTGATGAAGCGCATGTTGGCGACCGTGGCATCGAGTTCCTCGCCGGCTGTCAGGGCTGGGGCCACCATGCTGCCGAAGGCGAGCAGGGCCACGTTCCGTCCCTGCCGCAGCGTTTCGCCCAGGCCCACGGGCAAGGCGTCGAGCTGGGGGGCCGGCAGGATGCCGGGGCCGCTGCCCCGGGGATAGCGCACTGCCGTGGGGCGGTCCAGGGTGTAGGCGGTGGTCAGCATGCGCCGGCATTCGGCTTCGTCGGCCGGGGCCATCACCACCATGTTGGGGATGCAGGTGAGGAAGGAGAGGTCGAAACTGCCGTGGTGGGTGGCCCCGTCGGCACCCACGAGGCCACCTCGATCGATGGCGAATAGCACCGGTAAGTTTTGCAGGGCGACGTCGTGGATCAGCTGATCGTAGGCGCGCTGCAAGAAGGTGGAGTAAATCGCCACCACCGGCTTCAGGCCCTCGCAGGCCAGGCCGGCGGCGAAGGTGACGGCATGCTGCTCGGCGATGCCCACGTCGAAATAACGGTCCGGGAACTGCTCGGCGAAGCGCACCATGCCCGAGCCTTCGCGCATCGCTGGGGTGATGCCTACCAGGCGCGGATCGGCGGCGGCCATGTCGCACAGCCAGTCGCCGAACACCTGGGTGTAGGTGAGCTTGCCGCCGCCTTTGCCGGTTTGGATGCCGGCGCTCGAGTCGAACTTGCCGACGCCATGGTAGAGGATGGGGTCGGCCTCGGCCAGCTTGTAGCCTTGGCCCTTCTTGGTGATGACGTGCAGGAACTGGGGGCCCTTGAGTTTCTTGATGTTCTCCAAGGTGGGGATCAAGGCGTCCAGATCGTGGCCGTCGATGGGGCCGTAGTAGTGAAAGCCGAATTCCTCGAACAGCGTCCCGGGCGAGATCATGCCCTTGACGTGCTCTTCGGCGCGGCGGGCGAGCTCTAAGAGCGGCGGGGCGAAGCCGAGCATGTGTCGGCCGGCTTCCCGGGCGGCGTTATAGGTCTTGCTCGAAGTGAGCCGAGTGAGAATGCTGTTCAAGGCACCCACCGGCGGCGAGATCGACATCTCGTTGTCGTTGAGGATGACGAGCATGTCGGCATCGGCGACGCCGGCGTTGTTCAGGGCCTCGAAGGCCATGCCGGCGGACATGGCGCCATCGCCGATCACGGCCACGACTTTGCGGGTTTCGCCTTTTTGCTTGGCGGCCAGCGCCATGCCCAGCGCCGCGGAGATCGAGGTCGAGGAGTGGCCAACGCCAAACGTGTCGTAGATCGATTCGGAGCGTTTGGGAAAGCCCGAGATGCCGCCTTGCATGCGTAAGCGCGCCATGCCTTCGCGCCGGCCGGTGAGCACCTTGTGCGCGTAGCATTGGTGCCCCACGTCCCATATCAGCCGATCTTCTGGGGTGTCGAAGACATAGTGCAAGGCGATGGTAAGCTCGACGGTGCCCAGGTTGGAGGACAGGTGTCCGCCCGTGCGCGAGACGGAATCCACCAAGAATTGACGCAGTTCGTTGGCCAGTTGCGGGAGCTGGCGCCGATCGAGCCGGCGCAGGTCGGCGGGGGATTGAATCGGGTCGAGCAGCTGGTTCGCGGTCATCGTCAGAAGTGTCGATGGCAGATGTAGTCCGCCAGTTCGGTCAGTCTGCGGGCGCGGGGGCCGAAGGAATCCAGGGCGCCCAGGGCTTCGCTGCGCAATTCTTCAGCGTAGGCCCGGGCTCCTTCCAGGCCCAGGAGGCTCACATAGGTGGGTTTGTCGGCGGCTTCGTCCTTGCCGGCGGTCTTGCCCAGAGTGGCGGTGCTGGCGGTGCAGTCGAGGATGTCGTCCACCACCTGGAACAGCAGGCCGGCGCGTTTGGCAAAACGGTCCAGCAGCTCCCTGGCCCCTTCCTGCAGCGGTTCGCCGCAGAGGGCCCCCAGCAGCACGGCGGCCCGGATCAGGGCGCCGGTTTTCAGGGCATGCATCAGTTCGAGTTCGGGCTGGGTCAGGGCCTTGCCCACCGATGCCAGGTCGATGGCCTGGCCACCGCACATGCCCTGGGAGCCGCTGGCATGGGCCAGCAGGTGCAGCATTTCCAGCTGCCGGACTGGATCGGCCAGGCCGGGGGTGCTGAGGATTTCAAAGGCCCGGGTCTGCAGGGCGTCGCCCACCAGGAGCGCCGTGGCTTCGTCGAATTCCACATGGCAGGTGGGGCGGCCCCGGCGCAGCACGTCGTTGTCCATGCAGGGCAGGTCGTCATGCACCAGGGAGTAGGCGTGGATCATTTCCACGGCCCCGGCGGCCACGATCAGGCGGGTCTCCGGGGCGTTCGTGAGTTCGCCGGCCGCAAAGACCAGCAGGGGGCGGACGCGCTTGCCGCCGCCCAGGGCCGAGTAACGCATCGCCTCGTGCAGCCGGTGGGGGATGCAGTGCGATCCCGGGAGTTGTTCGGCCAGAGCCTTTTCCACCCGGGCCTGGGTGGCGCCCATCCAGGTCTGGAAATCGCTCACGGGTTTCCCCCCTCGGGCTTCCAGTCCCGGAGCTGGCCGGCTTCCATGATCTGGATCTTCTGTTCGGCTTGCTGCAACTGCTCCTGGCAGTGGCGCAGCAGTGCCATGCCACGCTGATAGGCTGCGATGGAGGCTTCCAGTTCGAGTTTGCCACTTTCCATGGTTTGGACCAGCTCTTCCAGTTCGGCCAGGGCGGTTTCGAACTTGAGGCCGGTAAGGCAGGGGGGAGTGTCCGGGGTGTCGGGCATGGGCATCATGGTGCGGGAAACAGACGAAAATACTGAATTAGAGGCTTTTGGTCAAATAGTTACCGGGGTACAATCGCCCCCTCTTACTTTTTGCCAAGGTTTTGTTTTAGCCTGTTGGAGGTGTGGAATGACCGACATTGCGACCCTGTCCCGGTTGGCCCCCGCAGTTTCCCAACTGCCGGTGGACTGGTATTTCGATGAGAAGATCTTCGACCTGGAGAAGAAACTCATCTTCGATGCCGGTCCCGGTTATGTCGGGCACCAGCTCATGGCTCCTGCGTCCGGCGATTACCGTTCCCTCGAATGGCTCGACCACGGCAAGCTGCTGCTCAACAACGAAGGCACCCACTGGCAGATGTCCAACATCTGCCGGCACCGCCAGGCCATCATGCTGCAGGGGTCCGGCAGGCTGCAGGGCAGCATTGTCTGTCCCATCCACCGCTGGACCTACGACACCCAGGGTGAGCTGATCGGTGCCCCCCATTTCCCCCAGAATCCCTGCCTGAACCTGAACAAGGTCCGGCTGGAGAACTGGAACGGCCTGCTCTTCAAGGGCCCCCGCTCCGCCAACGCCGATCTGGCCGGCATGCAGGTCGCCGGTGAATTCGACTTTTCCGGCTACAAGCTGGACAAGGTGGTGATGCACGAGTGCAACTACAACTGGAAGACCTTCATCGAAGTGTATCTGGAGGACTATCACGTCGTGCCGTATCACCCGGGCTTGGGCAACTTCGTTACCTGCGATGATCTGACCTGGCAGTTCGGCGAGTGGTATTCGGTGCAGAAGGTGGGCATCACTTCCCTGATGAAGGAATCCTCCTCCGCCGTTTATAACCGCTGGCAGAAGGTGGTGCGCGAGTACTACGGCGACCGGGGCGAAACGCCCCCCCAGGGAGCCGTGTGGCTGACCTACTACCCCAACATCATGGTGGAGTGGTATCCCCATGTGCTGGTGGTGTCCACCCTGGTGCCCATGGGCGTGCACAAGACCATGAACGTGGTGGAGTTCTACTACCCCGAGGAAATCGTGGACTTCGAGCGGGAATTCATCGAGGCCGAGCAGGCCGCCTACATGGAGACCGCCATCGAGGACGACGACATCGGCGAGCGCATGGACCGGGGGCGTATGGCCTTGCTCGCGGAAGGGGTCAATGAGGTGGGACCCTACCAGAGCCCCATGGAAGACGGCATGCAGCACTTCCACGAGTTCTATCGCCGTCTGATGGAACCTTCCATCCGGGAGCTGCGTCGCTGACGGTGGCCTGCCCGACAGTTGCCCGGGAGGCGCCGGTTCGTCCGGCGCCTTTTGCTTTCATGCCGCCGCATGAGGGAAAACGCCTGATCATGCAATCCCTGTGGATGATCGTTGCCAGCCTGTCCTTTGCCTGCATGGGCGTGTGCGTCAAATTTGCCGCCCAGGCCGGCTTCTCGGCGGCCGAGATCGTTTTCTACCGCTGCGCCATCGCCCTGGCGCTGATGACCCTGATGGTGCGCCTGCGCGGCGTCAGCCTGCGCACGCCCCACTGGGGCTTCCAACTGAAGCGGGGAATTTCCGGTTTCCTCGCGCTTACCCTCTATTTTTGGGCGATTACCCTGTTACCCCTGGGGACCGCCGTCACCCTCAACTACACGGCGCCGATTTTCCTTGCCGTGCTGCTCATGGCGCTGGCCGGAGTGCGGCTCACCAGCGGCATGGTGCTGGCCTTGCTCACCGGCCTGGTGGGCGTGGCCCTGTTGTTGAAACCCAGCATCCAGGCCGACCAGTTGTTTGGCGGCCTGGTGGGCCTCACTTCGGGCGTGCTGGCCGCCGTGGCTTATTACAACGTGCGGGAACTTGGTGTCCTGGGGGAGCCGGAAACCCGCACCGTGTTCTATTTCTCCCTCTTTTCCACCCTCGGCAGCCTGGTCTGGCTGGCTTTTTCGGACATTCACGTTCCGACCCTGGAAACCGGCCTCATGCTGCTGGGGGTAGGCGCCTTCGCCACCCTGGCGCAACTGGCCATGACCCGGGCCTATGCCCGGGGCAAGACCCTGGTCTCCGCCAGCCTGGCCTACACCACGGTGGTTTTCGCCAGTCTGTTCGGTGCCCTGTTCTGGGGCGATGCCCTGGGGGTCCTGGAGGCCTTCGGCATGTTGCTGGTCATCCTCTCCGGCATCGCCGCCAGCCGGGTCTCCCGCGCCAATCCTGCCGAACAGGATTAAACTGGGGGCAGGAGGCAAGTGCCTGCCCACAATGACACAAAGGAGTTGCATCATGATCGTCACCGACCACCAAGCACACCGGGTCAGTGTCACCGTCTACGGCGAATTCACCCTGGCTGACTACAAGGAATTCGAGGAGTTGGTCAATTACAAGGTCCGGTTCGAGCGTCCCGTCGATCTGTTTTTCGACCTGCGCCAGATGGGGGATGTAACCCTGGATGTGGCCTGGGAGGAGATCAAGTTCTCCCGCCAGCACGCCAGCGACTTCAACAAGGTGGCCGTGGTCACGAGCAGCCAGTGGGTGACCTGGAGTGCCTGGCTGTCCCAGGCCTTCGTGGATGCCGATGTGGAGGTATTTGAAGATCCCGAGGCCGCCCGGGCCTGGCTCGACGAGGAAGTCGCCGCCTGAATCCGGCAGGAAGGCAGGAAACCGCTCATCAACGGGGCCGTGGCCCCGTTGCCATTTCGGAGCCCGGAAAGGAAGTCGCGTCATGCCCATGTTCGTGGATACCACGCCTTTCGGCCAGTGCGGCTTCTGCTGCCTTATCCAGGGCAGGATGAGCCCGGGCTTGTTCCGGCGCTGATTCGTTTCAGTTCCGGCCCAGGGCCCGGGCGATGTAGTGCCGGGCCACCGTGGGGCGGGGGACCTTGATGTCGAACCAGCGGCGCACGTCTTCTTCCAGGCCGATGCCGTGCATGAAGTTGTACAGGGCCTTGTTCAGGGCCCGGCCGAGACGGTCGTGGTCCACCCCGGTGGGGTCGGAAAAGCGCACGTCGTTCCTGCCGAAGCCCTTGAAGGGCTGGGGGTGCAGGGTGATGCCGTATTCCGCCGGATGCATTCCCACCGGGGAATGCACGGTGCAGGCGAAGCGGTGGAAGAAGCCGGACTGGATGCAGCCTTCCTGGAACAGCTGGCGCACGTATTCCAGGGCATCCACCGTGTCCTGCACGGTCTGGGTGGGAAAGCCATACATCAGGTAGGCATGGACCAGGATGCCCTGGTCGGCGAAGGCCCGGGTGACCCGGGCCACCTGTTCCACCGACACGCCTTTCTTCATTAACTGCAGAAGCCGGTCCGAGGCTACTTCCAGGCCACCGGAGATGGCGATGCAGCCGCTTTCCGCCAGCAGTTCGCAGAGTTCCGGGGTGAAGGATTTCTCGAAGCGGATGTTGCCCCACCAGGAGACGGCCAGGTTGCGTCTGAGGATTTCCTCGGCCAGGGCCCGGAGGGCCTTGGGGGGCGCCGCCTCGTCCACGAAGTGGAAGCCGGTCTGGCCGGTCTCGGCGATGATGGCCTCCATGCGGTCCGCCAGCAGGGTGGCGCCGGCCGTGTCGTAGCGGCCGATGTAGTCCAGGCTCACGTCGCAGAAGCTGCACTTCTTCCAGTAGCAGCCGTGGGCCACGGTGAGCTTGTTCCAGCGCCCGTCGGACCAGAGCCGGTGCATGGGGTTGAGCATGTCCAGCACCGAGAGGTAGCGGTCCAGGGGCAGGCCGTCCCAGGTGGGGGTGCCCACCTCGGCGAAGGGGATGTCCGGCTCGCCGCTGTTGAAGTAGCGCACCTGGCCATCGACCCGGGTGAAGGTGCGCACCAGATTGAGCCGGGGCCGTTGGCCCTGCAGGTGTTCCAGCAGGGCGAGCAGGGGCCGCTCTCCGTCGTCCAGGCAGACGTAGTCGAAGAAGTCGAAGACCCGGGGCTCCGCCAGCTCCCGCAACTCCGTATTCACGTAGCCGCCCCCCAGCACCAGGGTCAGGTCCGGGTGGCGGGCCCGGATCGCCTGGGCCATGCGGAAGGCCCCATAGACCGAGCCGGGGAAGGGGGTGGAAAGCAGCACCAGGGTGGGTTCGTGGTGGGCGACGGCGGCCAGGGTCAGGCGCTCCAGGGTCTTGTCCACCAGGGTGGGCGGTGCCGCCAGGGCCTGGGCCAGGGGGTCGAAGCTGGGCTGGCTCTGGGCCAGGGACTCGGCGTAGCGGACGAATTCGAAGCGCGGATCGGCCACCTCCCGCAGCAGGTCGGCCAGGTCGTTCAAAAACAGGGTGGCCAGGTGCCGGGCCCGGTCCTGGGTGCCCAGGGCGCCGAAGGCCCAGGCCAGGGGGTCCTCGCCCTCATCGGCCACATACACGTCCAGGCTGTCGAAGCGGGGGCCTTCAGGCAGGAAGGTGCGGCTGGCGATGCGTAGCGCCATGGAGGGGTCGCGGCCCTGGAGGAAGGCCACGGCCGGGCCGATGCGGCTGCGGTAGCGGCCGAAATGTTTCAAAAATCCCGCCGCCAGGGGCGAGCGTTCCTTTCTCGGCAGGGCCTCGATGCGGGCCTTGAGGGCGTCCAGCCCGCTGGGGGAGAAGAGGGCCAGCACCAGTTCCAGGGCGATGTCCGCCTGCATCGCCGTCACCCCCCGGGAACGCAGGAAACCCGTCAGGTAGGCCGTGGATGGGTAGGGAGTGTTCAACTGCGTCATGGGCGGGATCAGTGCCAGGACGCGAGGCGGGCAGGAAGCGTGGGGCATGGCAGGGGAGCAGGGGCAGGCCGGGGGGGAGTTTACCAGTCCCGGCGGCGCTTGGCCGTTCATCCTGGCGGGCTGGCCAGGCTTTCCCGCAGCATGTCCATGAAGACCCGGGTCCGGGCCGGCAGTAGCCGGCGGCCCGGGGTGACGCACCAGACGGTGACGGTGGGCAGGGACCACTCGGGCAGCACCCGTTCCAGCAGGCCCTGGGCCACCCAGGGTTGGGCCAGCCGGTCGGCCAGGCCGACGATGCCCAGGCCGTGCCCGGCCAGATTGCGCTGCAGTCCCAGGGAATTGGCGGCCAGGGGCCCCTGGGGCCGGCCCTCCCATTTTTCCTGACCCCGTTTCAGTCGCCAGGGCAGCACCTCTCCGACTCCATTGACCAGGGCCAGGCCCACATGGCGCCCCAGTTCGTCCGGGTGCCCGGGGCGGCCGTAGCGGGCCAGGTAGGCGGGGCTGGCGTAGAGGCCGTTGCCGAATTCGCACAGCTTGCGCGCCACCAGGGAGCTGTCGTCGGGCAACTGGGTGGCAATGCGCACCGCCAGGTCGAAGCGTTCGGCCATCAGATCCACCCGGCGGGGGGAAAGGTCCAGTTCCAGGCGCACTTCCGGGTAGTCGGCGGCAAAGCGCAGCAATAGCGGGGTCAGGTCGAGTTCCTCGAAGTCCGGGGGCAGGGCGACCCTGAGTTTGCCCCGGGGCGTTTCCTGCCGGTGCTGGGCCAGGGCCATGGCGGCCTCGGTTTCTTCCTGCAGGCGCCGGGCGTGTTCCAGGATGCCCTCGCCGAAGCCGGTGATGGCGAGGCGGCGGGTGCTGCGCAGCAGCAGCTTTTCCCCCAGCCGTTCTTCCAGGCCCGAGATGCGGCGGGAGAGGGTGGATTTGGGCAGGCCCGTGACCTCCGCCGCCCGGGAAAAGCTGCCCGCTTCGACAATCCGGGCAAAGAGGATCAGATCGTGGGCGTCCTGGCTCATGGATGATTGTTCCTTTAATGGAATTATGATCCCCATTATGAGGGCTTCTGTTGCTTCATTGTTCCAAATAAAGTGTGTTCATGGCA
Organism: Betaproteobacteria bacterium UBA2592; assembly: GCA_002340095.1. Classification (GTDB taxonomy): domain Bacteria; phylum Pseudomonadota; class Gammaproteobacteria; order Burkholderiales; family Rhodocyclaceae; genus Azovibrio. The sequence goes on along the minus strand of DDKS01000039.1, from coordinate 4,918 downwards.
GCAACTTCGCTGCAAGCCCTTGAGGAGAACCCACCATGAACATCCTGCAGATCAATGCCAGCGCCCGCAGCAGCGGCGCCAATTCCACCCGCCTGGCCGAGCGCATCAGCGCCCGCCTGGCAGCGCTTCATCCCGAAGCCCGCCTCGAAGTGCGGGACCTGGCCCGGGACCCCCATCCGGTCCTCGATGCCCCTTCCCTGGCCGCCCTGTTCACCCCCGCCGAACAGCGCACGGCGGAACAGGCCGCCCGGGTGGCCCTGGATGACGCCCTGATCGCCCAGGTGCAGGCGGCGGACGTGATCGTGCTGGGCGTGCCCATGTACAACTTCGGCGTGCCGGTACAGTTGAAGACCTGGATCGACGCCATCGCCCGGGCCGGGGTCACCTTCCGCTACACGGCCAATGGTCCCGAAGGGCTGATCCAGGGCAAGACGGTCTACGTGGCCCTGGCCCGGGGCGGGCTGTACCGGGACACCCCGGCGGATTCCCAGGTGCCCTACCTGAAGAGCGTGCTGGCCTTCCTGGGCATGACCGACGTGCGCTTCATCTACGCCGAGGGCCTGGCCCTGGGGGGCGATGCGGCGGACAAGGCCTTTGCCGAGGCCGAGGCACAAATCCAGACCCTGGTGGTCTGAATCCATAAGCCATCTGCGCGGAGATACATCATGTCCACTCAAGCTGCTTCCCTCCCGTGCCGCAGCGTCGAACGCCTGGTGCGGGGCCGCCCCACTTCCGACGGCGCCGGGGTGCGCCTGACCCGGGTGCTGACCCAGGACCTGCAGCGCCGTCTGGACCCCTTCCTGATGCTGGACGCCTTTCGCAACGAGAACCCGGAGGATTACATGGGCGGTTTCCCCGACCATCCCCACCGGGGTTTCGAGGCCATCACCTACATGATTGCCGGGCGCATGCGCCACCGGGATTCCGCCGGCCACGAAGGGCTGCTGGGGCCGGGCGGGGTGCAGTGGATGACCGTGGGCAGCGGCCTGGTCCATTCCGAACTGCCGGAGCAGGAAGAAGGGCTGATGGAGGGCTTCCAGCTCTGGCTCAACCTGCCAGCCCACAGCAAGATGGCGGCTCCCAGTTACCGGGACATTCCCGCGGCGGCCATCCCCGAATTCACCACCCCCGAGGGGGTCCGGGTGCGGATCATTGCCGGAGCCAGCCAGGGCGTGGCCGGGGCGGTGCAGCGTCCGGATACGGAACCCCTGTACCTGGACGTGCATCTGCCGGCTGGCACCGGCTTCGAGCAGGCCCTGCCAGTCGGGCACCGGGCTTTCACCTACACCTACCGGGGCCGGGTCGAGATTGCCGGGACCATCGTGCCGGACCAACACATGGCGATTCTGGAAGATGCCGGGGCGTCCGTGCGCCTGGAGGCGCCGGAAGCGGCGCGGGTGCTGATCGTGGCGGGCCGGCCCCTGGACGAGCCCATCGTCCAGCACGGCCCCTTCGTGATGAACACGGTGGAGGAAATCCAGCAGACCCTGCGGGATTACCGGGATGGCAAGTTCGAGGCGGCCGTGGTGCAGTCCCTCTGAGGGGCGTTCAGCCGAGGCTTGCGCCCGCCAGCTTCACTCCGAAGCCGATGAACAGGCTGCCCACGGCGCCGTTGGCGCTGGCCGCGAGCCAGCGCGCCTTCCTGACCCGGCGGGCCAGGAGCGCCCCGCCGAAGATCAGGGCGGTCAGGTAGAGCCCGCTGCAGACCTGCACGATCACGCCCAGGATCAGGAAGGACAGGGCCGGGTGGGGATAGTCCGGGGCAACGAACTGGATGAAGAAGGAAATGAAGAACAGGATCGCCTTGGGATTGGTCAGGTCGATCAGGAGCGCCGTGCGGAAGGGGCGGGAGGCATCCAGCCGGGCGTTCTCCTCGCCGCTGGCGGGGGATTGGTCCCGCCAGGTCTTCCAGGCAGCGCGCAACAGGCTCAGGCCCAGCCAGGACAGATAGGCCGCCCCCGCGTATTTGAGCCCCATGAACAGCAGGGGCGAGGTCTTCAACAGGGAGGCCAGCCCGGTCACCGAGAGGATCATCAGGATCGTGTCCCCCAGCAGGATGCCGGCGGCGGCCCGGAACCCCGTGCCCACGCCGTGGCGCGATGCCACGGCCATCACATAGACGGAATTGGGCCCCGGCAGCAGCACGATGAAGATCGTGCCGAGGATGAAGGTGCTCAGGTCGGTGATGCCGTAAAACATGGGAAAACCTGTGCTGCGGATCAGGCGGCCGGGGTCAGGGAAATTTTCTGGCCGTCCGGCCCCACCACCCCGTCCCGGCCCTGGTTCTTGGCGGCGTACATGCGCTGGTCAGCCCGCTGCACCAGGGTTTCCCAGTCGGTGATGCCTTCTTCCAGGGTGTCGGCCAGGCCGATGGAGGTGGTCAGGGGGGTGCCGTCGGGGCGCAGGCCCAGGTACTGCTCCCGCAACCGTTGCAGCAGGGGCAGGGCATTGCTGGAAGGCGTGTCGGGCAGGACGGCGATGAATTCCTCGCCACCCCAGCGGATCAGCAGGTCGCTGCGGCGCAGGCCCTGGCGTACCCCTTCGGCCAGGTGGCGCAGGCACTGATCCCCGGCATCGTGACCATACTTGTCGTTGATGGCCTTGAAATGGTCCAGGTCGAGAAAGGCCACGCTCAGGGGTCTGTCGGACATGGTATTGAGGCGGAACAGCAGGCTCAGGGCCTCCTCGCCGGACTGGCGGGTATAGGCGCCGGTGAGTTGGTCGTGCATGGCTTTCAGGACCAGGGTTGCCATGTAGTGGCACTGGCTCATGCCCGAGAAAATCGAAACCCCGAGCATCATCGTCATGAACCAGATGGTGCCACCGTATTGCTCCAGGCTCAGGGTCTGGCCGTTGAGCAGGAGGGTGATCGCGCCCGTGACGATCACGGGCAGGGCCAGGGCAATGGTTTCCAGTGCGGTCAGGGGGAAAATGGCCAGCCCGCCCAGGACGATGGTGGGCAGATAGCCATAGAGCTGGACCACCAGCCGCTGCATGTCCGTGGCGTTGGCCGTTGCCAGCATGTTGGCGGACAGCATGTGAAACAGGGGTGGAATCAGGAGCAGGGCCAACAGGGCCAGCAGGGCCTGGGTATAGGGCCGGGTGGTGGAAAGCTCCCGGGGCCAGGCCAGGGCTACGAACAGGCCGGTGGACAACAGGCGCAGGGCCACCAGGCGCCAGGCCACATCGCTATCGAAGACCAGCAGATCCACCACCGAGAACAGGGGCACCAGGATGGCGAACAGGGCGGCGATGAGCTGGACTCGGGCCAGGATCACCGAAGCTGCGTGGCGCTGCAGGTGGGGGGAGCGTTCAACGGGGGTCAGCAGCCCGAGCAGTTGCCCGGGGCTCAACTGCGCCGGGGCAACGATGTGCTGGGAGATGGATTGCCAGAGCTTGGCCACTTGGATGTCCGGGTTGCAAATGGGGGCTTATCTTATTCCCATTTGCACCCGACTGATACCTCGGAATGTACCTTTGTGAGCGCGGCTGGCAGGCAGGGATGCGTTGTCATCGAAAGCAAAAAACTTTCACACTGTTGGTGTGGGGGTAGTGCTTTCTGCTGTTGTCATAGTTGAAGTGGCCCGGTATATTTAGACGAGAAGTGAATTGATGGTTCTAAATGCTAATTAGGGAAAGTCTGCATAAGTGACCTTCATGCGACCTGATTTGAGAGAATGGCGCCATTGTCATGGAGCCTGTTGAACCGATGAAACGGATGAAGCAACTCAGCCTGGCCGAGACGGGTTTCCTGCCGAAAGCAGGAAAGCAAACCCGCAAGGCGGTGTTCCTCGCAGAGATGGACGCGGTGGTGCCGTGGTCCCGTGGAGGGACTGATCGAGCCGTTCTATCCGAAGAAGGGAAATGGCCGTCCGCCGATGCCGTTGGGCACGATGTTCCGGATTCACTTCCTGCAGCAATGGTTTGGTTACTCCGATCCGGCGATGGAAGAAGCGCTGCACGACGTGCCGCTGCTGCGCCAGTTCGCCGGATTGGACGCCTTCGAAGACGTGATGCCGGACGAAAGCACCATTCTTCACTTCCGGCATCTGCTGGAGAAGCATGACTTGGCGGTGGCGATCTTCGCCGAGGTCAACGCGGTGCTGTCCGAGAAAGGCCTGTCGATGAAACGCGGGACGGTGGTCGATGCGACGCTGATCGCGGCGCCCAGTTCGACCAAGAACGGCGACAAGCAGCGCGATCCGGACATGACGCAAACCAAGAAGGGCAATCAGTGGCACTTCGGGATGAAGGCGCATATCGGTGTCGATGCCGACAGCGGCCTGGTCCATACCGTGGCGTGCACGACCGCCAAGGTGGCCGACATCACGATGATGGAAGCCTGCCTCCACGGTGAGGAAACCCTGGCCTTGGGCGATCGGGGCTATCACAAGAAAAACCGGACGATTGACGAGTTCGAGAAGGAAGGCGATCTGTCCGTGCTGACGCCGACCAAAAAACCGGCAGGCGGTGCGCTGACCGACGAACAGAAAGCGTTCAACCGGATGCTGTCGGCGGTTCGGGCGATCGTTGAGCATCCGTTCCGCGTGGTGAAGCGCCAGTTCGGTTTCGTGAAGGTTCGCTATCGCGGCCTGGCGAAGAACACCGGTCAAATTGTGACGCTGTTTGCGTTGGCCAATCTGTGGCTGGCCCGCAAGCGATTGCTGCCCTTGGTAGGCGAGGTGCGCCCGTGAAGCGGGAAATGCGGGGAAAAACCCCGAATTTCCACGGTCAACGGTCGAAAATCGCCTGTTTTTCATGATGTTTATGACAGCCTGTGCAGAAATCACGGGTTGTTCAGAGAATCCTTAGAGGGTGTTTACAAATTAAAGTAGTGAGTCTGCGCAGTAGCATGCGGGCCTCGGCAAGCCAGACCCAGGTCTCGGCCACGGACGTGAGGCGATCATGATGCATGATC
>DDKS01000025.1 GCA_002340095.1 Betaproteobacteria bacterium UBA2592 | reverse complement strand
CTTTCATGCGATTGCCCTGGTGAACTTCCCCTCGGAATGAATCACTTTTCCAGAACATAAGTTCCGGGCGCATCGGCCAGGGCAGGATACTTGCGGGTTTCGACCGGCGGCGCGTCGATAAGTTCGCCCCCCCGCTCCTGCAACCAGCGAACCCAGTCTTCCCACCAGGTTCCCGGCTGCTTGCGGCTGCGCTTCAACCATTCCTCGTAGTGCTCGTTGGGCAGGGGCTCCCCGGCCCAGTAAGCCCGCTTCGGCGGGTTGACCGGCGGATTGACGATGCCGAGGATGTGGCCCGAGGTGGACAGCACGAAGCGCACCGGGGCTTCCACATTGACGTATTTGCGGATCCGGTAGCACTGGGCCCAGGGCGCGATGTGATCGTCCTCCGCCGTGACCGCGTAGAGGGGCTGGGTGATGCGGCGCAGGTCGATGGGCTGGCCGGCAATGTTGAGCTTGTCGCGCTTGATGAGGTTGTTCTGCAGATACATCTCGCGCAGATAGAAGCTGTGCATGGCCTGGGGCATCCGCGTGCTGTCCATGTTCCAGTAGAGTACGTCAAAGGGCGGCAGGGACTCGCCATAGAGATAACTGTGCACCCAGTAGTGCCAGACCAGGCTGTTGGAGCGCAGCATGCGAAAGGCCGAGGCCATCTCGCTGCCGTCCAGGTAGCCCTTCTTGGCCATGGACTCCTCCAGGGCGCGGATGCTGGCCTCGTCGATGAAGACCTCGATGTCCCCGGGGTGGGAGAAATCCGTCAGGGTCGTAAACAGAGTCCAGTCGACCACGGGCATCCTGTCGGCGGCAAACTGGCGGTTGGCCCAGGCCATGTAGGTGGAAACCAGGGTACCGCCGATGCAGTAGCCCACCAGATGCACCTTGGGCACCTCACAGAAGCTGCGCACCATCTCGACCGCCTCGTTGACCCCCTCGCGCAGATAATCGTCGAAGGTGATGCCGGCCATGTCGGAGCCCGGATTCTTCCAGCTCGTGATGAACACGGAAAAGCCCTGATCCACCAGATACTTGACCATGCTCTTCTTGGGATTGAGGTCGAGGATGTAGAACTTGTTGATCCAGGGGGTGATGATCAGGACCGGAACCGAGCGCACCTGGCTGGTGGTCGGGGTGTAGTGGATGATCTCCAGCAGGCGGTTACGGAACACCACCTTGCCCGGTGTCACTGCCAGGTCCTTGCCCACCTGGAAAGCGTTCTCCTCCACCATCTGGATGTTGCGGGCCTGGGCATCCCGCAGGAAATTGCGCAAGCCATTGGCGAGGCTCTCCCCATGGGTTTCCACATACTTGCGCAGGGCTACGGGATTGGTCCAGAAGAAATTGGTGGGGGCCACCGCGTTCAGCCACTTGCGCAGCCAGAAAGCAGCCCGGCGCCGCTCCTTGTCGGACAGCCCCGGGGTCTCGAAATACATATCCTGGAGTCGGTGGGTGAAGGCCAGATACCACTCCTTGATGATGTCCCAGGTCGGGGAGTTGTCCCACACCGGATCGGCGAAACGGGCATCATCAGCATGGGGCTTGACCACATCCTCGGAAGGCAGGCCAAAAGCCCGGCGCACCACATGGGCCTGGAGGGCGACCAGATCGCCGGACAGGGAAGACAGGGCCCGCACCATTTCCTGAGGATGCAGCAGCCAGGCCATCTGGGCGTTGAGCAGGGAGGTGGTCACCCCGAACGGATCCAGATGCTTGCTCAGGCTCTCTCCCACCATCTCGATGGGGCTGGCCGTTTCAAGATCAAAACCCTTGTGACCCCTGGAGGAAGGCTGGCTGGCTGTCATGGTGTGAATCTCCGTCAATCAAGTTCCCCTTATACCACAGGCCGGCACCGCTTGTTCCAGCTTGATTTCCCGACGGGCTGGGGTAGGATGAGTCCATCCCTGCTGCATCACAAAACTGCCAGACCGAGGAGGTTTTCATGTTCAAACACATTCTGGTTCCGACCGATGGCTCCCAGCTCTCCCAGGACGCCATCAAGCGGGCCGTCGCCTTCGCCCGGGAAACCGGCGCCCGCATCACCGCCTTCTTTGCCAAGCCCGAGTACCCGGTCACTTACTTTGGCGAAGGTGCCCTGATCGACCCCACCACTCCGGAGAAGTTTGCCGAGATGGCCGACCAGCAGGCCAGCGAGATTCTCGACTTCGCCAGGGCGCAATGCGCCGAGGCCGGCGTCGAATGCCAGACCCTGAGCACCACCAGCGACATCCCCTACGAAGCCATCATCGAGGCCGCCGAACAGGCCGGCTGCGATCTGATCTTCATGGCATCCCACGGTCGCAAGGGCATCAGCGGCCTGCTCCTGGGCAGCGAGACCAACAAGGTCCTGACCCACTCCAAGATTCCCGTCCTGGTCTATCGCTGACCTGCCCTGCCGGGCAGCCCCGCTGCCCGGTGGCACTACACCTGCGTTTGCGCCACCGCCCGGCGGAAGCGGTGCAGGGCCAGGACAAAGAACACCGCCCCCAGGACTCCCATGGCAAGAAAATCCCCCCACACCTGCTCCACCCCGGCACCCCGGTAGAGAATGGCCTGGGCCAGCCGCACGAAGTAGGTGGTGGGCGTCAGCAACATCAGGTCCTGCACCATCTGGGGCATGCTCTCCCGGGGCGTCACCCCACCCGACAGCATCTGCAGGGGCAGGATGGTGAGGATGATGAGCAGCCCCAGCTGCGGCATGGACCGGGCCAGGGTGCCCAGGAAAATGCCGATGGAAGCCGCCGCGAACAGGTAAACCGCCGCCGCCCCCAGGAACAGGGGCACCGAACCGGCGATGGGCACCTTGAGCACCCACTGGATCACCACCGTCAGGGCAAAGCCCGCCCCCAGCAGTACCGCGACCCCATTCGCCCAGATCTTGGCCAGCATGATTTCCAGAGGCTTCAGGGGCAGCACCAGCAGATGCTCCAGGGTGCCGTGCTCCCGCTCCCGGATGAAGGCGGCCCCCACCAGGATGATGGTGAGCATGGTCAGGTTGTTGATGACCTCCATCACCCCGCCAAACCAATAGCCTTTGAGATTGGGATTGAAGCGGGCCCGAGTCACCAGCTGCACCGGCGGGCTCCCTGCCCCTTCGCGCCGTCCGGTCAGGAACACGTTGATCTCCCCCTGCACGATCTGGCTGATGTAGCTGCTGCCGATGAAGGCCTGGCTCATCACCGTGGCATCCACATTGAGCTGCAGTTCGGGCTGTCGGCCGGAAGCCAGGTCCCGCTGGAAATGAGCCGGAATGATGAGCACGAAGGAATAGCGCCCCTGATCCATGGCCGGATCCACCTGGTTCAGGCGGATGTACTCGGGCGCCTTGAAATAGGGAGGATAGAGGGCATCGGCAAAGCGCCGGGACAACGGTGAGTTGTCCTCATCGACGATGGCCACGGCGGCATGGTTGAGTTCCTGGGACACCCCGGTGGCCGCCTCGTAGATGGCGCCGGAGAAAGCCCAGATCATCAGCGCCAGGAGCACCTTGTCCGCCGCCAGGGAGCGCAGCTCCTTCAGGCCCAGCCGGTAGATGTTGATGAGGGAATGCCGCCAGCCGCCCATGCTCAGTCCTCCTGCTTCTTCAGCAGTACCGCACACAAGGCCCAGAGCACCGGGGTGAAGGCCGCCAGGGCCAACAGCTGCCAGACCAGGTCCCGGAATTCCAGGGCCTTGGTGAACACGCCCCGGCTGATGACCAGGAAATAGCTGGCCGGATAGAACTGGCCCACCCAGTAGCCGAAACCCTCCAGGGCGCTCACCGGGGTGGTCAGGCCGGAAAACTGCACGGTGGGCAGCATGGTGAGGATGGCGGTGCCGAACAGGGCGGCGATCTGGGTGCGGGTGAAGGTGGACATGAACAGCCCCAGTCCGGTGGTGGCCAGCACATACAGGAAGGCCCCCAGGGCCAGGGTGGGAAAGCTGCCCTTCAGGGGCACGTCAAAAACCCAGAGGGCCTGCAGCACCAAGAGGAAGAAACTGGCCAGGGACAGGAGCACATAGGGCAGCTGCTTGCCGAGCAGGAATTCCAGCCGGGTCACCGGGGTGACGTAAAAGTTGGTGATGGAGCCCAGTTCCTTCTCCCGCACCACCCCCAGGGCCGTGAGGATGGCCGGGATGAACACCAGCAGCAGGGGAATCACCGCGGGCACCATGGCGTAGAGGCTTTTGAAATCCTGGTTGTAACGGTAGCGGGATTCCAGGCTGGCCGCCGCTGTCGGCGCCTGTCCCGTGGCCCTGCGCTGCATCTCCTCCAGATACTGCTGGTGCATGCCCTGGACGTAGCCCCGGATGGTCTCGCCCCGATAGGGCATGGCCCCATCCACCCAGACCCCCACCTGGGGCTTTCGACCGCTGCGCAGGTCGCGGCCAAAGCCCGGGGGAATCTCCAGGGCCAGGGAAAGCTCGCCCTTCCTCATGCGCCGGTCCAGTTCATTCAGGCTGGCCAGGGGTGGCCGTTCGATGAAGTAGCGGGAGCCCGCGATGTTCTGCACATAGGCCCGGCTCTCGGGGCTGTCGTCCCGGTCCAGCACCGCAAAGCGCAGCCCCTCCACATCCAGGGAAATGCCGTAGCCCAGCACGAACATCAGCAGCACCGACCCCAACAGGGCGAAAGCGAGGCGAATCGGGTCCCGATACAGTTCCAGGCCCTCCCGGTAGGCATAGCCCAACAGCCGCCCCAGGGAAAAACCCGGCTGGCGCCTCAGCCTTGCCTCCGGGGCGACCTCCCCTGGCAGGTCCCGGGGAGCCGGAGTGTCGGCTGCCTGGTCCGCGCCCCCCTCTTCCGCCAGGGCCTCTTCCAGGTAAGCGATGAAGGCGGTTTCCAGGTCGCCCTGGCCCCGGGCCCCGGCCAGGGCGGCGGGGGTGTCGCTGGCCAGCACCCGGCCTGCATGCATGAGGCTGATGCGGTCGCAGCGCTGGGCCTCGTTCATGAAGTGGGTGGAGATGAAGATCGTCACCCCCTGCTCCCGGGAAAGCTGCACCAGCAGCGCCCAGAACTGGTCCCGGGCCACCGGGTCCACGCCGGAAGTGGGCTCATCCAGGATCAGCAGCCGGGGCTCATGGACCACCGCCACGGCCAGGGAGAGCCGCTGGCGGATGCCCAGGGGCAGGCTTTCCGCCACCATCTCCCCATAAGCCTCCAGACCGAACTGCTGCACCAGGGACTGGATGCGCGCCTCCCGCCGGTCTTCCGGCAGGTGGAACAGGCGGGCGTGCAGCTCCAGGTTCTGACGCACCGTCAGCTCCCCGTACAGGGAAAAGGACTGGCTCATGTAGCCCACCTGGCGCCGGGTCTCCAGGTCCGATGCATCCACCGGACGGCCGAACAGGCGGGCCTGGCCCTCCGTGGGGGGCAGGAGCCCCGTGAGCATCTTCATGGTGGTGGTCTTGCCGCAACCGTTGGAGCCCAGGAAACCGAAGATCTCCCCCCGGCCGATCCGGAAGCTGACCCGGTCCACGGCGGTGAAGTCGCCAAAACGCTGGGTCAGGCCCTCCGCCTCGATGGCCCAATCCCCGTCCCCATCCCCTGGCCGGGGCGGAATCACCAGACTGCCGTGCCCCACCCGCCGCTCCTCCGGCAGGAGGCGGATGAAGGCCTCCTCCAGGCTGCCGGCCCCGGTTCGGGCCCGGAGTTCGGCGGGGGTCCCGGTCCCCAGCACCCGGCCGCCATCCATGGCCACCAGCCTGTCGAAGGCATCCGCCTCCTCCATGTAGGCGGTGGCCACCAGCACGCTCATGCCCGGTCGGCGCTGGCGCAGCTGCTTGACCAGAGCCCAGAACTGGCGCCGGGACAGGGGATCCACCCCGGTGGTGGGTTCGTCCAGGATGAGCAGGTCCGGGTCATGGATCAGGGCGCAGCAAAGACCCAGCTTCTGCTTCATGCCGCCGGAGAGCTTGGCGGCGGGACGGTCCCGGAAGAGGGCGAGACCCGTCCCCAGGAGCAGTTCGTCAATGCGCTGCTGACGTTCACGCCGCCCCAGGCCGAACAGGCGACCGAAGAAATCCACGTTCTCGAACACGGAGAGGGTGGGATAGAGATTGCGCCCCAGGCCCTGGGGCATGTAGGCAATGCGAGGCTGCAGGCCCTGGCGCCCCCGGGCGTCCGCCATGTCCACCCCGAGCACCTCCACCCGGCCCTGCTGCAGCTTGCGGGCGCCGGCAACCAGGGCCAGGAGCGTCGATTTCCCCACCCCGTCCGGCCCCACCAGCCCCACCATGAGGCCGGCGGGCAGCTCCAGATCGACCCCGCCCAGGGCAGCCACCCTGCCGCTTTTGCCGTAAAAGTGGCTGACCCCCGTCAGACGGGCCGCGCAAGAGAGCTTGCCATCCATGGACAAAGCTCAGGGCAGGCGCAGGAATTCCGGCCAGGGCCGGGCCGGGTCCAGGCTCACATAGGCCATGCCGGGCACGCCGCTGTTGAGGCGCCCCTGGTGGGCTGCCAGCCATTCCTCATCCACCCGCACCTTGATGCGGAACATGAGCTTCTCCCGCTCGCTCCGGGTTTCCACCTCCCGGGGCGTGAACTGGGCCTTGGGCGCCACGAAGCTGACCCGGGCGGGAATGGGTTCGTCGGGCCAGGCATCGAGCAGGATGCGGGCGGGAGTGCCGGGAGCAACCCGGCCCGCCTCGGCGGTGGGCAGGAACAGGGTCATGAAGAAATCGCTGGTATCAAGGAGCGTCAGGGCCTTGCCGCCTGCCGCCAGGACCTCGCCCGGCTCCGCCAACCGGTACAACACCCGGCCGCTGATGGGGGCCTTGAGGGTGCTGTCCGCCAGGGTGGCCCGCAGGCTTTCCACCTGGGCCTCGGCTGCCGCCACGCTGGCCTCGGCTTCCGCCACCCGGGTGCGGGCCGCCGCCAGGGCGGCATCGGCCCCCTGCTGGGCGGCCCGGTCCTGGTCCAGGCGCTGGCTGGAGAGAAAGCCCTTGTCCACCAGCTGCCGGGTACGGGCCAGCACCTGGCCCGCCAGCCGCGCATCCGCCGTCGCCTTGCCCACCCCGGCCCGGGCTTCCCGGGCGGCTTCCCGGGCCTGGCGCACCTGGGCTTCGAGCGCCCTGAGACGGGCGGCCAGGTCTTCTGCATCCAGGGTGGCCACCACCTGCCCGGCTTCCACCCTGTCCCCCTCTTTCGGTCCCAGCGTGAGGAGACGGCCCGCCACCTTGGTGGCCACATCCACTTCCATCGCCTCGAGCCGGCCGTTGCCGGCGGCTATCCATTCGGGCAGGGGAGCGGGTCGGAGAACCCACCAGGCCGCCGCCAGGGCAGCCAGCACCAACAAGCCGAGAAACAGGAGGGTGCGCTTTGACATGATGAACGGGCTCCAGGTTGACCCCACCCCGGGATGCCGGCCGAGATCCAGCCATGCCAATCAGCCAGGAAAATGACAGGAGAAAATGGCGGGGCCGGTTTGATTATACGCCCCAGGCCGCTGCCGACGGGGCCTGGCACAGGGCCTGGAGCTTCTGCCAGGCCACTTCCAGATGGGCCTGGGCCGCAGCGCTCAGGGGCTCGCCCAGCGTGAAGGCTTCGCCCCGCACACAGAGCACGAAGGCCGGGGGGGGCGGACAGCCCTGGAGCTTCTGGTACACGTGCAGCACGGTTTCCGGCCCCAGGGCGTGGGAGGTGTGGGTGAAATCCGCCGCCGCCTGCAGGGGGGCGAAGTGAAAAGGCGCGGGGGTGCCGCTGCCGGCGTCGATGAACAGGGCCAGGGAACGGCCTTCCAGGTCCAGGGCGTGCTCCACCTGGAGCTGGAAATCCTCCACCAGCTCGAAACGGGCGCCTTCGGCCTGGACGGACAGCCAGCCGCGCAGGCGCTCCATCAGGAGCGGCCCGATGGCGTCGTCGCCCCGGCTGGGGTTGCCGATGGCGAAGACCACCACATCGGGCTGCATGGGCCGGGCTCAGTCCGCCAGACCGAGGCTGGCGCAGAAGCGGCCGTCGCCGTTCTTGGCGAGCCGGTCCAGGGGCAGTCCCTCCGCATCCAGCAGCTCCACTTCCAGGGGCATCTTGCCCAGGGCGTGGGTGGCGCAGGACAGGCAGGGGTCGAAGGCGCGGATGGCCACCTCGATGTGGTTCAGCAAGCCCTCGGTGATTTCCTTGCCGTGCAGGTAGCGCCGCGCCACATGGCGCACCGCCTCGTTCATGGCCTGGTTGTTGTTGGTGGTGGAGACGATCAGGTTGCACATGGTGATGAGATCGTTCTCGTCCACCTGGTAGTGGTGGAACAGGGTACCCCGGGGCGCCTCGATCACCCCCACCCCTTCCTGCTGGCGCACGCCCTCGGTCATCAGCTCGCTGCCCAGGATGTCGTCGTCGTGGAGCAGGTCCTTGATGACTTCGGCGGCGTGCAACACCTCGATCATGCGGGTCCAATGAAAGGCCAGGGGGGCGTGCATGGGCGTGCCGCCGGCGTAGTCCACGAACTCCCGCCGCTCGGCCTCGGCCAGGGGCGTGGGAATCTGGTTGCAGTTCTGCACCCGGGCCAGGGGTCCCACCTTGTACCAGCCCTGGTCCTTGCCCAGGGACTTGATGTAGGGGAACTTCATGTAGCTCCAGGACTTCACTTCCTCTTCGAGGATGTTGTTGTAACCCTGGTAATCCACCCCGTCGAAGATGATGCCGCCGTTGTCGTCCCGGGCCCGCAGGTTGCCGTGGTAGAAATCCAGGTCGCCGTTGTTGCCGACGATGGACATCATGTTGGAACGGAAGATGCCGAAGCTGTTGTACAGGGCCGGGTTGCTGGTGTGCAGTTCCCGGGCCAGATGCACGGCCTCGCGGCTCCAGGCGACGATGTGATAGATGTCCTTCAGCAGTTCATCCCGCTCGGCGACCGTCAGGGCTTTGTTCACCCCGCCGGGAATGGCCCCGGTGCCGTGCACCCGCTTGCCCGCCGTGTGACGGATCACCTCCTGGCCGAACTTGCGCAGCAGGATGCCTTTCCTGGCGGTTTCCGGGTACTTCTCGGCGACCCCGACGATGTTGCGCCTGGCCACGTCGGAGTCGAAGCCGAACAGCAGGTCCGGCGACGAGAGATGGAAGAAATGCAGGGCGTGGGACTGGAGCATCTGGCCGTAATGCATCAGGCGGCGCATCTTCTCCGCCGTGGGGGTCAGTTTCCTGACGCCCAGCACCCGGTCCAGGGCCTTGGCGGCGGCCAGGTGGTGGGAAACGGGACAGATGCCGCACAGGCGCTGCACCATCACCGGTACTTCCCAGTAAGGCCGGCCCTGGATGAAGCGCTCGAAGCCCCGGAATTCGACGATGTGCAGACGCACCTGGTGCACCTTGTTCTGGTCGTCCAGGAGGATGGTCACCTTGCCGTGCCCTTCGACCCGGGAGACGGGGTCGATGGCGACGCGGCGCAGCTTTTCGGGGTTTTCGGCGGTTTCGAGATTGAAGCTCATGGTCGCCCTTTCAATCGTAATGGATCAAGCCATGGCCCAGGCGGGGGTCCTGGCCGGACAGCAGGTCGGTCAATACCTTCCAGATGGCGTCACCGGAGGGGGGGCAGCCGGGAATGAACACATCCACCTTCACCACCTCGTGGATGGGGTGCACCTGGTTCAGGGGCAGGGGCAGTTCCGGGTCGTTGGGAATCAGGCCGTTGCCTAGGCCGGGGCTGGACAGGTAAACCTCGGAGAGAATGTCGGTCAGAGGCAGGTGATTGCGCTGGGCCGGCAGGCCGCCATTCACCGCGCAGGCCCCCATGGCGATCAGCACCTTGCACTGGCGGCGGAATTCCTTGAGCACATGCACGTTCTCGGCATTGCACAGGCCGCCCTCGATGATGCCGATGTCGCACGGCCCCACCTCCTTGATGTCGGTGAGGGGCGAGCGGTCGAATTCCACCCGTTGCACCAGCTCGAAAAGCCGCTCGTCGATGTCCAGGAAGGACATGTGGCAGCCGAAGCAACCGGCCAGGGATGTGGTGGCCACCTTGAGTTTCTTCTTTTCCACAACGTCCATCTCTCACTCCTCGGTCAGGGATGCCGAGCCCTGCACATGCCCGGAAATGGGGGCGGCATCGTAGGTGCGCTGGCCGATGGGCACGGCAAACCCTCTGCGCTTCTTCAGGATCACCCCCACCGGGCAGACCTGCACCGCCTTGTCCTCCAGGGCCACATTGGTATCGGCCAGGCGCCCCGAGGCGGCATTGACGATCAGGTGGGAATGGATGCCTCGCCCGGCCAGGGCGAACACGTTCTTCCGGTCCACATCCCGGCTGGCCCGGACGCACAGGGAACAGAGGATGCAGCGGTTGAATTCCAGCAGCAGGTCCGGATGGGAGGCATCCACCGGCCGGTCCGGGAAGAAGTGGTCGAAATGGGGCGACATCATGCCCAGTTCGTAGGCCGTAGCCTGCAACTGGCAGTCGCCACTCTTCTCGCAGGAGGGACAGAAATGGTTGCCTTCGACAAACAACATCTGCACCAGGGTGCGCCGTTCGGTGTTCAGCTCCTCGGTATTGCTCTCCACCTGCAGCCCCGGTGCCGCCTTGTAGGTGCACGAAGCCGTGTGACGGCCATTGACCTTGACGGTACACAACTTGCAGGAGCCATGCGGCTTGAATTCCGGGTGGTAGCAGAGCCGGGGAATATAGACCCCTGCCGCCAGGGCGGCCTGCATGATGGTCTGGCCGGGTTCGAAGGGAATCTCGCGGCCATCCAGGGTAAAGGTGTCACTCATCGGGCATCTCCATGTTCTGTGCCGAAGTGGGCCATTTCATCGTCCCGCCCGGTCATCTGGCGGGCCTGGGACAGAGCCCGGTCGAGATCGAAGGCGGGGGTGAAGTCCCGGTGCACCATGCGCGCCTCATAGGCCGGCCGGAATTTCTCGATGGTGTCCAGCACCGGATTGCAGGCCGAGTGGCCCAGACCGCAATGGCTCATGGCCTGGAGGATGTGGTTGAGCCGTTCGATCTCCTGGAAGTCGTAGGGCGAGCCCTGGCCGTTGTGAAGTTTATCCATCAGGTTGCGGAGCAGGGAGGTGCCCACCCGGCAGGGGGTGCAGAAGCCGCAGCTCTCGTGGGCGAAGAAATGCACGAAGTTGCGCGCCACCTCGAACATGTCCCGGCGCTTGTCGAAGACCATGAAGGCCCCGGCAGTGGGAATGTCCTCGAAGCAGATCTTCCGCTCGAATTCATGGGCGGCGATGGTGAAGCCGGAAGGGCCGCTCACCTGCACCGCCTGGGTGTCCCGGGCGCCACAGGCCTCCAGCACCTCGGCCACCGTGACGCCGAAGGGGAACTCGTAGATGCCGGGCCGCTCGCAGTCGCCGGAGACGGAGAGGATCTTGCTGCCCGCCGACTGGGCGGTGCCGATGTTCCGGTACCACTCCCCGCCGTGCAGGGCGATCAGGGAGGTGGCGGCAAAGGTCTCCACGTTGTTGACGATGGTGGGCTGGTCCAGATAGCCGTTGGTGACAGGAAACGGCGGCCGGTTCCGGGGGGTGCCGCGCTTGCCTTCGAGGGACTCGATCAGGGCCGACTCCTCGCCGCAGACATAGGCGCCGAAGCCCACGTGAATCCTGATGTCGAAATCGGCCCCGGGAATGCCGAGGATGTTGTGGCCCAGCAGGTGGTCACGCCGGCGCCGGGCCAGCACGCCCTCCAGGTGTTCGAGCAGGTAGCGGTACTCGCCGCGCAGGTAGAGGAAGCCGCGGCGGGCACCCACGGCGTAGGCGGCCAGGGTCATGCCCTCGAACACCATGTCGGCATGGGAGGTGAGCAGCACCCGGTCCTTGAAGGTGCCGGGCTCCCCTTCGTCAGCGTTGCACACCACGATGCGGTCCTGCCCCGGCGCCAGGGGTGCGTTGCGGCAGGCTTCCCACTTCAGGGCGGTGGTGAAGCCGGCACCGCCCCGGCCGCGCAGGTTGGCGTGCTTGACCTCGTCGAGCATGGTGGCCGGCCCCACCAGGCCGCGGGGCAGGCCCTCGCGCCAGGAACGGGGATTGGAAGCCTGAACCCCCTGGGTCTCGACCCGGGCATGCAAGGCCCGCAGGGCGGAACCCGGTTCGAACTGGCTGTCGAGCAGGATGTCCCGGCGCCGCACGTTGTCGTCCACCTGGAACCACTCGGCCGGCCACTCGGCCAGGGGCACCTGGTTGCGCACCCGTTCGGCCAGGGCCTCGATCCGCGCCGCATCGACCCGGGTGATGGCCCGACCATTGACCAGCAGGGCCGGCCCCTGGTCGCACATGCCGGTGCAGGAGGTGGTGGTGACGCTCACCAGGCCATCTTCCGAGACCTTGCCCGGCTCCACCCAGAGCAGATTGCAGAGCTGCTCCATCAGTGCCTGATTGCCCAGCATGCGGTCGGTGATGTTGTCGGAAAAGAGAATGCGGTAGTGGCCTACCGGTTCAAGATGCAAAAAGGAATAAAAACTGGCCGCCCCGACAATCTTGGAGCGGGGCATGGCCAGCGCCTGTTCCAGTTCGGCCACCCTTTCCGGGCTGATCCAGCCCTCCGCTTCCTGCACCTCGCGTAGGATCTGCAGCAGGTTGTGGGGGCTCCCGTCATATTTGCGCAGGATGTTTTCCAGACTTGCCGAACTCATCGCGTCTCCTTCCCCGACAGGGCGTTCCATGTGGCAAGCATAGCCGGGCCGGGGAGCGTTTTCATGACCTGGATCAAAAGCCGGGAGTTCACAATTCCTTCATATGCATGCGCAAAAAGTTCTATAAGCTAATGAGCGCGCTGTGGAAGACCACAAGCCGGACAACATTTTGCTGCAGCGCAAAAAAACTTATACTGTCGCCTGTCCATAAATAAAAGGGAGTACCCCAGCATGTTCAACCTGCACGGTAAAAAGGGCCTGGTCGTCGGCGTGGCCAACAACCACAGCATCGCCTACGGCTGTGCCAAGGCCTTCGATCTTTGCGGTGCCGATCTGGCCATCACCTACCTGAACGCCAAATCCGAAACCTACGTGCGCCCTCTGGCCGAGATCCTGGGCGCCGACATCATCGCGCCTCTCGACGTGGAAAAACCGGAACAGATGGAAGCCCTGTTCCAGTTGATCGAGGAAAAATGGGGCAGACTGGACTTCCTGGTGCACTCCATCGCCTTCGCGCCCAAGGATGACCTGCACGGCCGCGTCACCGACTCCAGCCGGGAAGGCTTCCTGCGCGCCATGGACATTTCCTGCCATTCCTTCGTGCGCATGGCCAGGCTGGCCGAGCCCCTGATGAAGAACGGCGGCTGCCTCTTGACCATGAGCTACATGGGTGCCGACGAAGTGATCGAAAATTACGGCATCATGGGTCCGGTCAAGGCCGCACTTCAGTCCGTGTCCCGCTACCTGGCCGCCGAACTGGGGCCCAAGGGCATCCGCGTCCATGCCATTTCCCCCGGCCCCCTGGCCACCCGCGCCGCCTCCGGCATCAAGGAATTCGACAAGCTGATGGAGAACGCCATCGAGCGGGCCCCCCTGCACACCCTGGTCTCCATCGAGGACATCGGCGCCCTGTCCGCCTACCTGGTCAGCGACGTGGCCAAGAGTCTGACCGGCGGCACCATCCACATCGACGGCGGCTACCACATCGTCGGTTAATCCATATCTCAGGGAGAGCTCCCATGCACATCGACCAACAAGAACGCATGATCGTCAACCGCACCTTCGATGAAATCCAGGTGGGTGACAGTTCCTCGCTGACCCGTACCCTCCAGGCCGAGGACATCAAGCTGTTCGCCATCATGAGCGGTGACGTGAATCCGGCCGTGGTGGACCCGGAATTCGCCCACAGCGGCATCTTCCGGGAAGTCGTGGCCCACGGCATGTGGAGCGGTTCCCTGATCTCCACGGTGCTGGGCACCCAGTTCCCGGGGCCCGGCACCATCCTGATCGACCAGTCCCTGCACTTCGCCCGGCCGGTACGGGTGGGCGACACCATCACCATCACGGTGACAGCCCGGCAGAAGTTCGATCACAACAAGCATGTCCTGATGGACTGCGTCTGCACCAACCAGGACGGCCTGCCGGTGGTCCAGGGGAGTGCCGAGGTGCTGGCCCCCACCGAGAAGGTGGAACGCCGGGCCGTACACATGCCCGACGTGACCATCGACAACAAGGAAGAACGCTTCAACCGGCTGATCTCCCGGGTCAAGGGCCTGGAGCCCATTCCCGTGGCGGTGGCCCACCCCTGCGACCGGGAATCCCTCAAGGGCCCCGTGATGGCCGCCCAGGAAGGCATCATCGAGCCCATCCTCGTGGGTCCCGAGTCCAAGATCCGCTCGGTGGCCGAGGAATTCGACATCGATCTCTCCGGCATCCGCATCGTAGACACCAAGCACAGTCACGAATCCGCCGCCCTGGCCGTGACCCTGGTGCGCACCGGCGACGCCGAGGCCCTGATGAAGGGCAGCCTGCACACGGACGAACTGATGGGCGAGGTGGTGTCCCGGGCCAACGGCCTGCGCACGGCCCGCCGCATCAGCCACGTGTTCCTCATGGACGTGCCCACCTACCACCGGCCCCTGCTGATCACCGACGCGGCGATCAACATCGCGCCGACCCTGGAAGAGAAGGTGGACATCATCCAAAACGCCATCGACCTGGCGCACGTGATGGGCATCCCCGAACCCAAGGTGGCCATCCTCTCCGCCGTGGAAACCGTCAATCCCAAGATCGAATCCACCCTGCATGCCGCCGCCCTGTGCAAGATGGCGGACCGGGGCCAGATCAAGGGCGGTGTCCTGGACGGCCCGCTCGCCTTCGACAACGCCGTGTCCATCGAGGCCGCCATCACCAAGGGCATCAAGTCCCCGGTGGCCGGCCACGCGGAAATCCTCGTGGTGCCCGACCTGGAATCCGGCAACATGGTGGCCAAGCAGCTCGAATACCTGGCCAACGCCCTGACCGCCGGGGTGGTGCTGGGCGCCCGGGTGCCCATCATCCTCACCTCCCGGGCCGACACCGCCGAGACCCGTACCGCCTCCTGCGCCGTGGCCGCCCTGATCGCCCACGCCAACCGCAAGAAGGGTGGCTGAGCCATGAACAACCAGGCCATCCTGACCATCAACGCGGGCTCGTCCTCGATCAAGTTCGCCATCTTTTCCCTGACTCACCCCCTGGCCGATACCGCCCTGGTGTCCGGTCAGATCGACGGCATCGGTACCGCCGAAGCCAGACTGGTGGCCAAGGACCATGCCCAGATCAAGGTGGCCGATGCGCGGCTGCCCATGGCCAACCCAAGCCACCAGCAGGCTTTCGACCACCTGTTCAAGTGGTTCGACGAGCATGGCTCGGGCCGGGAAATCATCGCCGTGGGCCACCGGGTCGTACACGGCGGCCAGCGTTACGCCAAGCCCATCCGGCTCGATGGCCCGACCCTGGAACAGCTGGCTTCCCTCACCCCCCTCGCCCCCCTGCATCAGCCCCACAACCTGGCCGGCATCCACGCCATCCAGGCCCTGATGCCGGAAGTCCCCCAGGTGGCCTGCTTCGACACTGCCTTTCACCGGCACCAGCCCGACGTGGCCCAGCTTTTTGGACTGCCCCGCCACATCACTGCCGAAGGCGTGCGCCGCTACGGCTTTCACGGCCTCTCCTACGAGTACATCGCCCGGGTCCTGCCCCAGCATTCGTCCCGGGCCGATGGCCGGGTGGTCATCTGCCACCTGGGCAACGGCTCGAGCATGGCCGCCATGGTAGGCCGCAAGGGCGTCGCCTCAACCATGGGCTTCACCGCCGTGGACGGCCTGATGATGGGCACCCGCACCGGCAACCTGGACCCGGGCGTGATCCTCTACCTGATGGAAAACAAGGGCATGGGGGTCAAGGAGCTGACCCGGCTGCTCTACAAGGAATCGGGCCTGCTGGGCGTCTCCGGCATCAGCCAGGACATGCGCACCCTGCTCGCCTCCGACAAGCCCGAAGCGGCCGAAGCGGTGGAACTCTACTGCTACCGCATCGTGCGCGAGCTGGGCTCCCTGGCTGCCGCGGCCGGCGGCCTCGACGCCCTGGTGTTTACCGGCGGCATCGGCGAACACGCCGCCGAAATCCGCCGCCGGGTGGCCGCCCAGGCCGGCTGGCTGGGGGTGAAGCTGTCGCCCGAGGCCAATGCCCGCCACGACATCCGCATCAGCGCCCCGGACAGCAGCGTGGACGTGCTCACCATCCCCACCAATGAGGAATGGATGATTGCGCACCACACCCAAACCCTGCTCAACCTGTAATCCCCGCCCGCGGCCGGCCCTGCCGGCCGCATCTCCCCTGCCCCCGCCGGACCGGGAAGGCCGGCCGGTGTTAGCATGGAGGCCCCCGAACAGCCGCCCTGCCCCCTTGCCGACGGACCCGCGACCACCATGAAAGTTTTCCTGCCCGACTGGGCCCAGCCTTGGCTCGAAGTGATCACCCTGGGCCTGCAGATCATCCTGATCCTGGCCGCCGCCGCCCTGCTGCGCGGCCTGATCCACCGCTTCATCCGCCGCCTCGGCGAGCGTCAGGACCTGCCGCTGGAAATCGTCGTGGGCGGCCGCCGTTTCAGCAGCATCCTCATCTTCGGCGGGGCTCTGCTGCTGGTGCTGGATCGCTTCGGCGTCTCCGGCATGGTGCTATGGACCGCCTTCACCGGCTTTGCCACCGTGGCTGCGGTCGCCTTCTTCGCGGCCTGGAGCGTGCTCTCCAACATCTTCTGCGCGCTACTGATCTACACCATCCGCCCCTTCCGGTTGCAAGACCAGGTGGAAATCCTGGAAAGCGGCGACAAGCCCGGCCTGGGCGGCCGGGTGGTGGACATCAACCTGATCTACACCACCCTGGAGGAAGACCATGGGGGCCAGGGCAGCAGCCTGCTGCAGGTGCCCAACAGCCTGTTCTTCCAGCGCAGCGTCAGGCGCTGGCAGGAGAAACCCCGCCCGCCGGAACCGGCGCAGGCCCCGGCAGCCCCTGAGCCCTAGGGCTTCAGCCCATGCCGTACCAGAGCCCGGCCAGGGCCAGCAGGGCCACCGTGGCCCAGCCCAGCCGGTCCACGTAACTGTGCAAGACTGCCTCCATGCGCTCGCCGCCCCAGGCCATCAGCCCCGCCACCAGGAAGAAACGCAGCCCCCGCCCCACGAAGGAAGCCAGGGTGAAGGGCAGCAAGGCCATGGACAGGGCGCCTGCGGCAATGGTGAACACCTTGTAGGGGATCGGCGAGAAGCCGGCGATGAACACCGCCCAGACTCCCCAACGCTCAAACCACGCCACAGCGGTCTGATAGGCAGGCCAGTAACTGCTCTGTTGCAGCCAGGGCAGCAGCAAGTCGAGGGCAAAATAGCCGATCGCGTAGCCGAACAGGCCGCCCAGCACCGAAGCGATGGAGGTGATCAGGGCGAAATACCAGGCCTTCCGGGGAGAGGCCAGGCACATGGGAGCCAGCATCACATCCGGCGGCACCGGGAAGAAGGAGGACTCGACAAAACTCATGCCGCCCAGATACCAGGGGGCGCGGGGATGCCGGGCCCAGAGCATGGCGCGGCGGTAGAGGGGGGAGAAAATCTTCAAGAAAACCTCGACACGATCAGTCATCCGGGCCTTGGCCTGCAGGCGGAACGAGGCGGGGATGATACGGCAAAGGCCGGAGCCGATACAGCCGGCATGGCTGACATTCACTGCGGAACAAACGAATCCGGCAACTCACATGGCGCCGTAGCGGGGGCCATCCCCGCCCTCGGGCACGGTCCAGCGGATGTTCTGGGTCGGGTCCTTGATGTCGCAGGCCTTGCAGTGCAGGCAATTGGCGGCATTGATCCGCAGGCGGGGAGCATCCGCCTCCGGGAGGATCTCATAGACCCCCGCCGGGCAGTAGCGGGTTTCCGGTGCGCCGTAGCGGGCCAGATTCACCGTCAGGGGCACACTCTCGTCCCGCAACTGCAGGTGGCAGGGTTGGTCGGCCTCGTGATGCACATGGGCCAGTTGCAGCGACGCCAGGCGGTCGAAGGTGAGCACCCCGTCGGGCCGGGGATAGGCGATGGGCGCATGGCGGGACAGGTCTTCGAGGGCCAGGTGGTCGGCCCGGTGCCCCAGGGTCCAGGGGGCGCGGCCCCTGAACAGCAGGGTATCCAGAGCCGCCAGGGCCAGGCCCGACCAGAGCCCCCGGCGGAAACCGGGGCGGATGTTGCGGGCCCGGTGAAGTTCCTGCCACAACCAGGAGGCCCTGAGCCTTTCCGGATAGGTCAGCACCTCCTTTCCCGCCACGGCCGCCTCCAGGTGGGCACAGACCGCCTCGGCGGCCAGCATGCCCGACTTCATGGCCGTGTGGCAGCCCTTGAGGCGGGACACGTCGAGAAAACCGGCGCAGTCCCCCGCCAGCAAGCCGCCGGGAAAAGTCAGCCGGGGCAAGGACTGCAAGCCGCCTTCGACCAGGGTACGCGCCCCGTAGGCGATACGCCGCCCGCCGGCAAACAGGTCCCGCAGGACTGGGTGGGTTTTCAGGCGCTGGAATTCGTCGAAAGGGGACAACCAGGGATTGCGGTAATCCAGCCCGACGATCAGCCCCACCGCCACCTGACGATGGTCCAGGTGGTAGAGAAAGGATCCTCCGTAGGTATCGGCCGGCAGGGGCCAGCCGATGCCGTGCACGACCCTGCCGGGCTCATGCAGGGCCGGGTCCACCTCCCAGACCTCCTTCAGGCCCAGGGCGTAAGTCTGGGGCTGGGCGTCACGCCCCAGATCGAAACGCTCGAACACCTCCCGGGTGAGGGAGCCCCGGCAGCCCTCCGCAAACAGGGTCTGGCGCCCATGCAGTTCCAGCCCCGGCTGGTAATTGGCCTTGGGCTTGCCGTCCCGGCCCACCCCCATGTCGCCGGTGGCCACCCCCTTGACCGCGCCATCGGCGTCGTACAGCACCCGGGCGGCAGCAAAGCCGGGGAAGACATCCACCCCCAGGGCCTCGGCCTCCCGGGCCAGCCAGCGGCACAGCTGCCCCAGGCTGATCAGGTGACATCCCCGGTTCCGCAGCCGGGGCGGCAGCGGCAGCCGGTAGGCGCGGCGTGCGTCGAGGAGCAGCAAACCGTCGTCCCGGACCGGCGTGTGCAGGGGGGCGCCCCGGGCCTGCCAGTCGGGCAGCAGTTCGTCCAGGGCCCGGGGGTCGAAGCAGGCACCGGACAGGAGATGGGCCCCCACTTCCACCCCCTTTTCCAGGACGCACACCGACAGCGCCCCGTTGAGCTGCCTGAGGCGGATGGCGGCGGCCAGACCGGCGGGGCCGGCGCCCACCACCACCACGTCGTAGGCCATCACCTCCCGCCCGACCGCCATGCTCACCCCAGGGCCGCCAGCAGCTCGGGCAGGGCCTGGTTCAGGTCCGCCACCAGGCCGTAATCGGCCACCTGGAAGATGGGGGCCTCCGGGTCCTTGTTGATGGCGACGATGACCCGGGCGTCCGACATGCCGGCCAGATGCTGGATGGCGCCGGAAAGGCCGATAGCCAGGTACAGCTCCGGTGCCACGATCCGGCCTGTCTGGCCCACCTGCCAGTCGTTCGGGGCATAGCCCGCATCCACCGCCGCCCGGGTGGCCCCCAGGGCCGCGCCCAGCCTTTGCGCCAGGGGCTGCAGCAGGGCCTGGAAATTTTCCCGGCTGCCCAGGCCCCGGCCGCCGCTCACCACCACCCTGGCCCGGCCCAGGTCGGGGCGGCCACTATCATCGAGGCGCCGCTCCAGCACCCGGGACAGCCCGAGGTCGGGCACGGCAGGGATGGCCTCCACCGGCGCCGCCCCTCCCTCCCCCACGGGCGGAAAGGCCGGGCAGCGCACGGTGATGACCTTGACGGGATCGCGGCTCTGCACGGTGGC
The DNA here is from genome assembly GCA_002340095.1 of Betaproteobacteria bacterium UBA2592. Taxonomy (GTDB): domain Bacteria; phylum Pseudomonadota; class Gammaproteobacteria; order Burkholderiales; family Rhodocyclaceae; genus Azovibrio. The sequence goes on along the minus strand of DDKS01000025.1, from coordinate 2,177 downwards.
CAGGACATTGCCGGCGTAGATGGGGCGGGTGAAGGTATCCGGCCCGTGCACGGCGACGATGCCGGAAATCTGCTCCACATCCAGCTGCGCCGCCACCCGGGGCATGCAGTCGCGGCCGCAGCTGGAAGCCGGGGCCAGGATGTGGGTATAGGCCGGGGCCAGGGCCAGCACCTGGGCCGCCAGGTTCGCGGCTTCCCGATCCCGCAGATGCGGGGCGTCGGCCCACAGCACCTGGCTGACCCCGGCACAGGCCGCCCCCTCGCGGGCCACGGCCTCGACCCCGGAGCCCGCCACCAGCAGATGGATGTCGCCACCGATCTGCCGGGCGGCGGACAGGACGGATCGGCTGGCCGGGTCGAGCCGTTGACCGTCATGGTCGGCGAGCACGAGCAGGGTCATTGGAGCACCCCCGCTTCCTGGCGCAGCTTCTCCAGCAATTCCGCCACGTCCTGCACCTTCACCCCGGCCCGGCGCCGGGCCGGCTCGCTCACCCCCAGGATCTGCAGGCGCGGCGCCACCGCCACCCCCAACGCCGCAGGACAGGTGCTATCCAGGGGTTTCTTTCTGGCCTTGATGATGTTGGGCAAACTGGTGTAGCGCGGCTCATTCAGGCGCAAATCCGCCGTCACCACAGCCGGCAGTCTGGTTTCCAGGATTTCCTGGCCCCCGTCGATTTCCCGGGTGGCCCGGATCCGGCCCTCCACCAGTTGCAGTTCCGAAACGCAGGTGGCCTGGGGCCAGCCCAGCAGAGCCGCCAGCATCTGGCCCGTCTGGCCGGCATCGTCATCGATGGCCTGCTTGCCGCACAGCACCAGGCCGGGCGCCTCCCGCGCACAAACGGCGTGGAGCACCCGGGCCACGGCCAGGGGCTGGAGTTCCACGTCGGTTTCCACCAGCAAGGCCCGGTCGGCCCCCATGGCCAGAGCCGTGCGCAGGGTTTCCTGACAGGCGGCCGGGCCACAGCTCACCGCCAGCACCTCACCGGCCAGCCCCCCCTCCTTGAGGCGCAGCGCCGCTTCCAGGGCAATCTCGTCGAAGGGGTTGAGGCTCATCCTGAGGTCGGCCAGGTCCACAGCGCTGCCATCGGCCTTCACCCGGACCCGGATGTTGTAATCCACCACCCGCTTCACGGGCACCAGTACTTTCATGCTTGCCATCCCCTCAAAAGGCACAGGGGCGGATTGTAGGCCAGGACGGCCGGATCATCCCTGTTTGCCGCCTGGCTGCGGTGCCGGAGAGGCCAGCAGGATCTTGGCCGCCCGGATGCGATCCCGGATGCCGATACCGGGATCGTTCATCACCGCCCGGAGGAAATCCCGGGGATCCTGATAATGGGTAGCCGGCACAGGCTCCTCCGAGGGCGCGTGTCCCGCCCCTGTCCGCCACAGCCCCAGGACCCGCTGCAATTCGGCCGGGGACATGGGCGTAAACCCCGCCAGCAGATCTGCCTGCCGCTCCAGCCCTGGGGCCATGGCAAGGCCCGGTTCGTCGACGAACATGGCACCCATGGCCGGGTCGATGAAAGCCGACCATCTGCCGCTGTCGGGGTCGAAGGCCGGTACGAGCAGAACCCGGGCTCCCTCTTGTTCCTCCGGAAAAAACCGCAGGCGGGACAGGGGCAGTTCGGCCAGATAGTGGCGCCGCAGCCCCTGAAGAAACTCCCGGGCATCCTCCCGGGGTACAGGCGCCGCCAGGGAAAACCAGAGCTGGTAGGCGCCCCGGCCGGAAACCGCCAGGGCGGGCAGCGGCAGTTCCAGCTCCATTTCCAGGGCCTGATATAGCCCGGCCACCGCCGCCCAGTCACCCGCCTGCAAAAACTCCAGCACCATCAACCTCACCTGACCGGCTTCGTCGCTCAATGCAAGCACCGCTTGCCCTTGGCCGCCCAGGCATTCCACCAGATTCGGCACGACCTGTCCCGGCCAGAAGAATAGCCGCTGTAATTCCGCAATCAGTTTATTCATCCTTAAAACCTCAGTTAAACCACAGAGGCACAGAGACGCCGAGGAAAAACAAAGACTTGTCCTGGAGGGCCAGGTCACTTTCTGGGTGCGCGTGGAAGAAAATGCAAGCCATTGTTTTTTTTGAAACTCTCTGTGTCTTTGTGTCTCTGTGGTGAGGTTTTTAGGATCAGAACAAAGGGGGCGCAAGCCCCCTTTTTCATTCCTGGGCCATCA
>DDKS01000065.1 GCA_002340095.1 Betaproteobacteria bacterium UBA2592 | reverse complement strand
CGGTCTCGGCGCTGCTGGCCGAGCTCGACGACGAGTGGATGACCGGCATGGTCTATCTCAACCTCAACCCGTAACCCTGACGTCATGACCACCGCCTCGAAAATCTACAGAAAAGAGGTTGCACAATCGACAAAGCGGGATTTCGTCAATACGATTGAGTCATTGCTGCGGGCCTGACCCGCGCTTACCGTTGCGGATTCAACCACCCCTCCCCCCATGGCGTCTTATGCCCCAAGATTTGCGCTCCTTCACGATTTTGGCTTTCGACCCCTACCCGCTTCTGCAGGAATGCCGCCGGCACTTCCTGGACAGTTTGCGTGCCTTCGCCCGCGAGGCCGGCATCCATGATGCCCGGGCCCTGGCAGCCCTGGATACAGGAGCCGGGCAGTTGTTCGACGACCTGCTCAGAACGGACCGTCGCTCCGGTTTCGCCCAGGCAGAAGGGCTCACCGCCTCCCGCATCACGCTGGTGGACGACCACCAGCTCGAACAGGAACTGCGCCGCGACGACATGGCCCGGCGCCTGCACGAACACTGTTCCGCCAGCCTCTGGCGCCTGCACCTGCGCTGCATCACCCTGCTGCAGCGGCCTGGCCTCACCCTCAAGGACAACCCTTTCGGCCCCGACCTGATCTGCGCCGCCCTGGCACATCCCTGCGCGGCCCTGGAATTCCGGCTGGAACAGACCCTCGACCTCCTCGACCGGCTGGAAAACGTGCTTGCCGAAAACCTGCCGCGCCTCTACGAAGCACTGCAGGCACGCCTGGAACAGGCCGGGGTGGAAGCGGCCCAGAATCAGCGCAGCATCGTCCACCGCCCCGCCCTCCAGGGCAGCACCGATACCGCCCCACCGGGGCCGGACCCGCTCGCCTCCCTCAAGGGAGCCCTGCTCGCCGGAAGGGGCGGCCAGGCCACGGCTCCCGCCGGCCCGGCCCCCACGCCCCCGGACGGCGCATCCCTGGAGCACCTGCTGGATCGGCTCCGCACCCTGGAAGCCTTCACGCCGACCAACCCCGACCTGATCCGGATCACCCCGGAGGCCAGCCCCCCGCCCATGAGCCTGAACGCCCGCAAGCTGGGGGTTTCGGGACCCGATGCCGCCACCATCGATGCCCTGGCCCTGATCTTCGAGGCCATCTACAACCAGACCGGCCTGGCCGACGGGGCCCGGGCCGCCATCGTCAGTTTGCAGATTCCCGTCCTCAAGCTGGCAATCCAGGACAGCAGTTTCTTTTCCCGCCCCGACCATCCGGCCCGGCTGACCCTGGAACGGATGGCCCGCCTGGCCATCGGCCTGCCGCCCCAGGCGGGCTTCGACCACCCGGTCTGCCGCCGCCTGAACCAGACGGCGGCCGCCATCCGCAACAGCCAGCCCACACGCACCGCCCTGTTCGAAACGGCCGCCGCGGAACTGGAGCAGGCCATCGGGGAACGGAATGCGCAAATCCAGGCCCTGGCCCGGCACTACCTGCCCCTGGTGGCGGACATCGCACGCCACGACCAGGCCCGGCAGGAGGCCCTAAAGCTGGTGCAGGACTACTGCAAGGCCAGCCTGCCCCCCACTTTCGGAGATTTTCTGGTCAAGCACTGGCAGCCGGTGCTCGAAGCGGCCTGGCTGCAGGGCGGCAGCACCGGCCAGGGCTGGCAGGACGCCCGGCAACTGATGGACGACCTGCTCTGGAGCATCGAACCCAAACAGAGCCTGGAAGAACGGCAACGGCTGGCGGCCCTGGTGCCGACGCTGCTCAAGCGGATCACCACAGCCCTGGGAGCCATCGGCCGCAGCCTGGATGCCCAGAGCCCCTTCCTGGACACCTGCCTTGCCCTGCAGACGGCCGCCATGCGCGGCCGCAGCCTGACACCCGAAGCCATGGCCCCGGTTCCGCTGCCCCCGGAAACCCGGCCGGCCCTGCGCCAGATCCAGGCCGACGGATTGCAGCTGCACATTCTCGAAGCCGGTGCCATCCCCCCCGGCACGGCCGAATTCCTCAATCCGGGGGAATGGTTCGACCTGCCCCTGCCCGATGGCAGCCGGGTGTGCGGCTGCCTTTGCGGGCCGGGAGACCAGGGCGACTGGCTGCTCGCCAATCCCGACTGGGACCATGCCCTGCTGGCCCGCGGCGGTTCGCTGGCGGCATTGCTGCGCCAGGGCCTGGCCCGTTGCTGCAGCCGCACCTCCTTGCTGGAAACGGCCGCCGCACAGGCAGGCCGGTTGATGGCGGAGCGAAACTGAAACCGCCCGCGCCTGCCGACCCGCAAAAAATCTTCAGGCCCCGCTCTTGAAATGGGGCAGGGGCGCCCCTATTATTAGCACTCGTCGGTGGCGAGTGCTAACAGCCCGCCGCCAGCGGGGGGAGTTCCCCGCATCTTTGAGCCAATCACTGTCATCACTGTCTTGTTTAGATAGAGGAGTCTGCTCCATGAAGATCCGTCCTTTGCACGATCGCGTGATCGTCAAGCGCCTTGAAGCCGAACGCACCACCGCCTCCGGCATCGTGATCCCCGATACCGCCGGCGAAAAACCCGACCAGGGTGAAGTGCTGGCCGTCGGCCCCGGCAAGCGGGACGATGCCGGCAAGAACATCCCCATGGATGTGAAGGTGGGCGACCGGGTGCTGTTCGGCAAGTACGCCGGCCAGACCGTGAAGGTGGATGGCCAGGAAGTGCTGGTCCTGCGCGAAGAAGACATCATGGGTGTGCTGGAGGCTTGAGCCCCCGCCTGCTAATCGGCATTTCTGAAATTAGGAGATTCAAATGGCTGCAAAAGAAGTCAAATTCGGTGATTCCGCCCGTGCCCGCATGGTCGAGGGCGTCAACATCCTGGCCGATGCGGTCAAGGTGACCCTGGGCCCCAAGGGCCGCAACGTGGTGCTGGAGCGCTCCTTCGGCGCCCCCACCGTGACCAAGGACGGTGTGTCCGTCGCCAAGGAAATCGAACTGAAGGACAAGTTCGCCAACATGGGCGCCCAGATGGTCAAGGAAGTCGCTTCCAAGACCTCCGACATCGCCGGTGACGGCACCACCACCGCCACCGTGCTGGCCCAGGCCATCGTGCGCGAAGGCATGAAGTACGTGGCCGCCGGCATGAACCCGATGGATCTGAAGCGCGGTATCGACAAGGCGGTCGCCGCCACCATCGAGGAACTGAAGAAGATTTCCAAGCCCTGCACCACCAGCAAGGAAATCGCCCAGGTCGGCTCCATCTCCGCCAACTCCGATGCCTCCATCGGCGACATCATCGCCCAGGCCATGGAGAAGGTCGGCAAGGAAGGGGTCATTACCGTCGAGGATGGCAAGTCCCTGCAAAACGAGCTGGAAGTGGTCGAAGGCATGCAGTTCGACCGCGGCTACCTGTCGCCCTACTTCATCAACAACCCGGACAAGCAGATCGCCGTCCTGGAGAACCCCTACGTCCTGCTGTTCGACAAGAAGATCTCCAACATCCGCGACCTGCTGCCGGTGCTGGAACAAGTCGCCAAGGCTTCCCGCCCGCTCTTGATCATCGCTGAAGACGTCGATGGTGAAGCCCTGGCCACCCTGGTGGTGAACAACATCCGCGGCATCCTCAAGGCCGTGGCCGTCAAGGCTCCCGGCTTTGGCGACCGTCGCAAGGCCATGCTCGAAGACATCGCCATCCTGACCGGCGGCACCGTGATCTCCGAAGAGACCGGTCTGAGCCTTGAAAAGGCCACCCTGAAGGATCTGGGCCAGGCCAAGCGTGTCGAGATCGCCAAGGAAAACACCACCATCATCGACGGTGCCGGCGACGAGGCTGCCATCCAGGCCCGCGTCAAGCAGATCCGCGTGCAGATCGAGGAGGCCACTTCCGATTACGACCGCGAGAAGCTGCAGGAACGTGTGGCCAAGCTGGCCGGCGGTGTGGCCGTGATCAAGGTGGGCGCCGCCACCGAAGTCGAAATGAAAGAGAAGAAAGCCCGCGTCGAAGACGCCCTGCACGCCACCCGCGCTGCCGTTGAAGAAGGCATCGTCCCCGGCGGTGGCGTCGCCCTGCTGCGTGCCCGCGCCAACCTCACTGGCCTCAAGGGCGACAACCACGACCAGGACGCCGGCATCAAGATCGTGCTGCGCGCCATGGAGCAGCCCCTGCGCGAGATCGTCGCCAATGCCGGTGACGAGCCCTCCGTGGTGGTCAACGAAGTGGTCAAGGGCTCCGGCAACTACGGCTTCAATGCCGCCACCGGCGTCTATGGCGACATGGTCGAGATGGGCGTGCTGGACCCCACCAAAGTGACCCGTTCCGCCCTGCAGAACGCCGCCTCCGTGGCCGGCCTGATGCTGACCACCGACTGCATGGTGGCCGAGCTGGTCGAAGAGAAGCCCGCTGCCGGCATGGGTGGCATGGGCGGCATGGGTGGCATGGGCGGCATGGGCATGGACATGTAATTCCATCCCGCCATCCGGCTCGATGAACGGCGCCTCCGGGCGCCGTTTTTTATGCCCGCAAACTCTAAGTGACTGTATTGACTGGGATTGTTCAGCTTATACTTTTATACGACAATCGCCGCGCCGCTATTTTTTATTATTTATTTATACGCACAAGCGTAAGGCTTTCGTAAGGTTGCAGCCTTAGTCTGCCGGAGTGGCAAAAAAACAACTCACTCTTTTGGGGGTACACATGAAGGAAGACATAAACGAAAAAATCCGGGCGAATCCGAAATACCAGCAACTGGTAAAGACCCGGAACGCCTACGGCTGGCTGATGACCATCATCATGCTGGTCGTCTACTACGGCTACATTGCCCTGATCGCCTTCAACAAGGAATTCCTGGGAACGCGCATGGGAGAAGGCGTGACCACCATCGGCATTCCCATCGGCGTGGGAGTGATCGTATTTACGATCGTCATCACCGGCATCTATGTGCACCGGGCCAACACCGAGTTCGACAGCGTCACCGAAGAAATCATGAAGGAGGTCAAGCAATGACCCGCTGCAAGCAAATTCTTGCTGCCCTGGCCCTGTCAGGTCTGGCTGGCGCGGCCCTGGCGGCGGGTGCCGACCTGGGCCAGGCCGAAAAGCAGGCCACCAACTGGACCGCCATCGTCATGTTCGCTGTATTCGTGGCGGCCACCTTGTACATCACCAAATGGGCCGCCGCCAAAACCAAGTCGGCGGCAGACTTCTACACCGCCGGCGGGGGCATCACCGGCTTCCAGAATGGTCTGGCGATTGCCGGCGACTACATGTCCGCCGCTTCCTTCCTGGGTATTTCCGCCGCCGTCATGGCCAGCGGTTACGATGGCCTGATCTTCTCCATCGGTTTCCTGGTGGGCTGGCCCATCATCACTTTCCTGATGGCCGAACGGCTGCGCAACCTGGGCAAGTTCACCTTCGCCGACGTGGCGGCCTACCGCTTCCGGCAGACCCCGATCCGCGCCTTCGCGGCCTCCGGAACCCTGGTGGTGGTGGCTTTCTACCTGATCGCCCAGATGGTGGGTGCCGGCCAGTTGATCAAGCTGCTGTTCGGCCTGGAATACTGGATGGCCGTGGTCATCGTCGGCGTGCTGATGATGGTCTATGTGCTGTTCGGTGGCATGACGGCCACGACCTGGGTACAGATCATCAAGGCCATCCTGCTGCTGGCAGGCGCTTCCTTCATGGCCTTCATGGTGCTGCTGCAGTTCGGTTTCAGCCCCGAAGCCATGTTCGCCAAGGCCGTGGAAATCAAGACGGCGCTGGCGGCCGGTGATGCCAAGCTGATTGCCGAGGCTGCCGAAAAAGGCAAGGACATCAACGAGCTGGCCGCTGCCAAAGGCCAGTCCATCATGGCTCCCGGCTCCTTCGTGAAGGATCCGATCTCCGCCATCTCCTTCGGCATGGCGCTGATGTTCGGTACGGCCGGTTTGCCCCATATCCTGATGCGGTTCTTCACCGTGCCGGATGCCAAGGAAGCCCGCAAGTCCGTGTTCTGGGCCACCACCTGGATCGGTTATTTCTACATCCTGACCTTCATCATCGGCTTCGGCGCCATCTGCTTCGTGCTGACCGACCCGAGCTTCCTGGACGCCAAGGGTGCGCTGAAGGGCGGTGGCAACATGGCGGCCATCCACCTGGCCAATGCGGTGGGCGGCAACGTCTTCCTCGGCTTCATCTCCGCCGTGGCCTTCGCCACCATCCTGGCCGTGGTCGCCGGTCTGACCCTGTCCGGCGCCTCCGCCGTGTCCCATGACCTGTACGCCACGGTGATCAAGCAGGGCAAGGCCGACTCCGCCTCCGAACTGCGGGTCTCCCGCATCACCACCCTGTGCCTGGGCGTGGTCGCGGTGGTGTTGGGCATTGCCTTCGAGAAGCAGAACATCGCCTTCATGGTGTCCCTGGCGTTTGCCATCGCCGCCTCCGCCAACTTCCCCGTGCTGTTCCTCTCCGTGCTGTGGAAGGACTGCACGACCCGTGGCGCGGTGATCGGCGGCTTCATGGGCCTGATCACGGCCGTGGTCCTGACGGTGCTCTCCAAATCCGTCTGGGTGGACGTGCTGGGCAATGCCCAGGCCATCTTCCCCTACACCTCTCCGGCCCTGTTCTCCATGACTGCCGGCTTCGTGGGGATCTGGCTGTTCTCCATCACTGACCGCAGCGAGCAGGCTGCCCGGGAGCGGGCTGCGTATCCTGCCCAGGAGATCCGCTCCGAAACCGGCCTGGGCGCCGCCGGTGCTTCCGGTCACTGAGCAGGCTCCATACCCAGACCCAGCCCGGGCAAGTCCCGGGCTTTTTTCATGGGCGGCGCACGACGGCAGAACGCAGGAGCGGGAACACCATGCTGCGCTGCGGCAACCGGGGGAATGGGGATTTGTTAAACTGGAAAAGTTCTGGCGGGATTGATGTGCTTGCCAGAAAAAAGGCGGTAGGGAGCAGACCGGTGCAGGATCGACCCGCTCCCCGAGTTCCGGGAACCCGGAACTCCATGACCTAAAAGGAGAACAGCGGGATGCATTCTAGGCATTCCGACTGACATAAAACTTACAACACAGAATTCACGGAACTCCATGCGTATCCTGATCGCCGAGGATGATCCGATCATTGCCGACGGCCTGTGCCGCACCCTGCGCCAGAGCGGTTATGCCGTGGACTGCGCCGGTAACGGGATGGATGCGGAAACGGCCCTGCTGACTTACCACTACGACCTGCTGATCCTGGATCTGGGCCTGCCCCGACTGAACGGGCTGGAAGTGCTGCGCCGTCTCCGAACCCGGAATTCCCAGCTGCCGGTGCTGATCCTCACCGCCCTCGACGGCACCGGCGACCGGGTCAAGGGGCTCGATCTGGGGGCGGACGACTACATGGGCAAACCCTTCGACCTGGCGGAACTGGAGGCCCGGGTAAGGGCCCTGACCCGCCGCTCCTCGGGCACGGCGCCGGTCGTTCAGCATGGCGCCCTGACCTACGATCAGGTCGGCCGGGTAGCCATGGTCAACGGTCAGTCCCTGGATCTTTCCGCCCGGGAGCTGGGGCTGCTGGAAATCATGCTGTCCCGGGTCGGCCGCCTGGTGAGCAAGGACCAGCTGGTGGACCACCTCTGCGGCTGGGGCGAGGAAGTCAGCCACAACGCCATCGAGGTCTACATCCACCGGCTGCGCAAGAAGGTGGAGCCGGCCGGGGTCAAGATCGTGACCGTCCGCGGTCTCGGGTACTGCCTTGAAAAACCCGCCGAAGACGCGCCGCCCGCCGGATAGCCAGCGCTCCCTGTTCGGGGAGATCCTGGACTGGATGCTCGCGCCACTCCTGTTCGTGTGGCCGATCAGCATCGCGCTCACCCACTATTTCGCCAACAATGTGGCGGCCTTTCCCTACGACCAGGCCCTGCGCGAGCAGGTCTCGGCGATCTCGCGCCAGCTGAAGTTCGTGGGCGGCAAGCCGGTGATCAATCTGCCCGGCTCGGCCCGGGCGGTGATCCGCGCCGACGAGATCGATACGGTCTATTTCCACGTGCTCACCCACAATGGCCGGATGCTGGCGGGAGACAAGGAGTTTCCGCCGCCGTCGCGCATGACTCCCGCCGGCATCGAGCCGGGAGAAATCTATTTCCGCGACGACGAGCTCAACGGCCAGGAACTGCGCATTGCCTACACCTACCTCAACGACGTGGGTATGCCTCCCGAGCAGTGGGTCCTGGTGGAGGTGGGTGAGACGCTGGAGAAGCGGGCCCAGCTCGCCAACAAGATCATCGCCAGCGTCATCATCCCCCAGTTCATCATCATTCCCCTGGCGGTGCTGCTGGTCTGGTTCGGCCTGACCAAGGGCCTGCAGCCGCTCACCCGCCTGCGGGAGACCATCGAGGCGCGCCAACCCGCGGACCTTTCCCTGATTTCCACCAAGCGGGTGCCGGAGGAACTGGAACCCCTGATCGGCGCCTTCAACGCCATGCTGGAACGCATGAAACGCAACGTCGATGCCCAGCAGCGTTTCATCGCCGACGCGGCCCACCAGATGCGCACGCCCCTGGCCGGGCTCAAGACCCAGGCCCAGCTGGCCCTGCGCGAATCCAACCCGCGCCAGCTGCAGAATTCCCTGTCCCAGATCGCCGCCGGGGTGGACCGGGCTTCCCGCCTGGTCAACCAGCTGCTCACCCTGGCCCGCACCGAGGCCGGCGACCAGCTGCACCAGAAGCAGGAACCGCTGGACCTGGACCAGCTGCTGCGGGAAACGGTGGAGGACTGGGTGATGCGTGCCGTGGAAGACGGCAAGGACCTGGGCTTCGAGACCAGCGGCCCCGCCATCATCCGCGGCAACCCGTTCCTGTTGCGGGAAATGGTGAACAACCTGATCGACAACGCCCTGCGCTACACCCCCCCGGGAGGCCAGGTGACCTGCCGGGTGGTGGGGCACGGGGATTTCGCCATCCTCGAAATCGAAGACAACGGCATCGGTATCAGCGAGGAACAGTCCGAACTGGTGTTCGAGCGCTTCTATCGGGTCGATGATGCGACCACGGAAGGCAGCGGCCTGGGGCTGGCCATCGTGCGGGAAATTGCTGAACAGCACCGGGCGTCCGCCTCCCTGACCCCGAACCCCCGGGGCAAGGGCTCCGTCGCCCGGGTCATCTTCCCGGCCTGGCACCTGGCCGGACCCACCGCCCAGGGAGAAGCACGCAACCCCGGCGAGCGGCCCTGACCCCATCCAGGGCAAGCCCCTGCGGATACGCCGGACTGCAAAGGCGGGGACTTAGGTAGTAAACTCCGGCCTCCACCCCATCTCATTCCGGCGCTTCTCCGGTCGAGGAGCCCGGCAACCGCAGTCATGCTCGAACTCATCCTCAACGGCACAGCCCGCTCCTTCCCGGACAGCCACCTCACGGTGGCCGGCCTGATCGAGCGGCTCGGCTATACCGGCAAGCGCATTGCCGTGGAAAGAAATGGCGAGATCGTGCCCAAAAGCGAGCACGGCAGCACCCTGCTCGCCCCGGGCGACCGGCTCGAAATCGTCGTCGCCGTGGGCGGCGGCTAGGCATTTTTCAGGATCAGACATGGATCAACTGCTCATCGCAGGCCGGGCCTATGGCTCCCGCCTGATTGTCGGCACCGGCAAATACAAGGATTTCGACGAAACCCGCCAGGCCATCGAGGCCTCTGGCGCCGAGATGGTCACCGTCGCCATCCGCCGCATGAACATCGGTCAGGACCCGGGCCAGCCCAACCTGCTGGACGTGCTGCCCCCCAGCCGCTACACCATCCTGCCCAACACCGCCGGCTGCTACACCGCCGAGGACGCGGTGCGCACCCTGCGCCTGGCCCGGGAGCTGCTGGACGGCCACGCCCTGGTCAAGCTCGAAGTGCTGGGCGATCCCACCACCTTGTTCCCCAACATGCCGGAAACCCTGAAGGCCGCCGAAGTGCTGGTCAAGGAAGGCTTCCAGGTCATGGTCTACTGCGCCGACGACCCGATCCAGGCGAAGATGCTCGAAGACATCGGTTGCGCCGCCATCATGCCTTTGGCTTCCCTGATCGGCTCCGGCATGGGCATTCTGAATCCCTGGAACCTGCGCCTCATCATCGACAACGCCCAAGTGCCGGTGATCGTGGATGCGGGCGTGGGCACCGCCTCGGATGCGGCCATCGCCATGGAACTGGGCTGCGATGGCGTGCTGATGAACACCGCCATCGCCCACGCCAAAAACCCGGTGCTCATGGCCTCCGCCATGCAGAAGGCCGTGCAGGCCGGGCGGGAAGCCTACCTCGCCGGGCGGATGCCCCGCAAACTCTACAGCGCCGACCCCTCCTCCCCCACCACCGGCCTGATCGGTTCCTGAAATGAACGACCTCGAACAAGCGCAAGGCGTCTACACCGCCGGCCGCGCCGGACATGACAGCACCGGGCACGGCCACATCCGCAGTTTCGTGCGCCGGGCCGGACGCATGTCGGAAGCCCAGCAGCGCTACTACGACACCCTGTTGTCCCAGGTCGGCGTGCCCTACCGGAACGCCCCCATCGACCTGGCGGCGGTGTTCGGCCGCGACGCCCCGAAGATCCTCGAAATCGGCTGCGGCATGGGGGAAACCACGGCCGCCATCGCCGAAGCCCACCCGGAAAACGACTATTTCGGCCTCGAAGTGCATGTGCCCGGCGTCGGCGCCCTGTGCAAGCTGATCGCCGAGAAGCGCCTCACCAACCTGCGCATCGGCAACCACGACGCGGTGGAAGTGGTGCGGGACATGCTGCCCGAAGCCAGCCTGGACGGCATCCACATCTTCTTCCCCGATCCCTGGCACAAGACCCGGCACAAGAAACGCCGCCTGATCCAGCCGCCCTTTGTGGCCCTGCTTGCCTCACGCCTGAAGCCCGGCGGCTACCTCCACTGCGCCACGGACTGGGAAAACTACGCCCTGCAGATGCTCGACGTGCTGGGCCGGGAACCCGCCCTGGAAAACAGCGTCGCCAATCCCACGCCCGAAGCCCTGGCCGCCGCCCTGGAAGCCGATTCCACCGCCGGACTGGCTGGCTTTGCCCCTAGACCAGCCTATCGCCCCCTGACCAAGTTTGAAAAACGCGGGCTTAGACTCGGCCACGGGGTCTGGGACCTGGTGTTCCGCCGCCGGGCCGGGTAAAGCTGCGCAACCAGGCGCGGCCTGGCCCGAAACCGCAACGCCGGCGCGGACTTCCAGCGCCGCGCCCCTCATCTTTAGGACTTGCTTTCCATGTGGTTCAAGAACCTGCAACTGTATCGCCTGCCTGCTCCCTGGAAGCTGGAGCTGGCCACCCTGATCGAACAACTGGGCCGGGGCGCTTTCCGCCCCTGCGGCAGCCAGGACCCCATGAGCCGGGGCTGGGTGCCGCCCCGGGACGGTGAGCTGGTCCATGCCATCGGCGGCCAGTGGCTGCTCATGCTGTGCGTGGAGCAACGCCTGCTGCCGGCAGCCGTGATCAACGAGGAGGTCCGGGAGCGGGCCGAAAAGATCACCGCCGAACAGGGCTACCCCCCGGGGCGCAAGGCCCTGCGCGACCTGAAGGATCGGGTCACGGAAGAACTGTTGCCCCGGGCCTTCACCCGGCGACGCAAGACCCCGGTGTGGATTGACCCGATCCACGGCTGGCTGGGGGTGGATGCCGCCAGCCTTGCAAAGGCCGAGGAGGCCCTGGAGCACCTGCGCCAGTGCCTCGACGCCCTCCCCTTGGCCCTGGTGCAGACCCGGATGTCCCCCACTTCCGCCATGGCCGACTGGCTGGCCAGCGGCGAGGCGCCGGCCGGTTTCACCGTGGACCGGGACTGCGAGTTGAAGGCCATGGATGACGAAAAAGCCACCGTGCGTTATGTCCGCCATCCGCTGGGAGAGGAAATGGAGGCCGAAATCAAGGCTCACCTCGCGGCCGGCAAACTCCCCACGCGCCTGGCCCTGACCTGGGATGACAGGATCAGCTTCGTGCTGACCGATAAGGGCGAGATCAAGCGCCTGACCTTTCTGGACGTGCTGAAGGAAAACGCCGAGCAGGGCATCGACAATGCCGAGGAAATCTTCGATGCCGAGTTCGCCCTGATGACCGGCGAGTTCGCCCGATTCATTCCGGCCCTGGTGGAAGCACTGGGCGGGGAAGAGGAAACGCCCCCGGCGCAGCCTTAGCCCGCCGATAAACGCCTGGCCTAACAGGCCGTCGAAAACTACTGCGGTGGGTCATCTGCGGCGTTGCGCGGTGCTCGCTTCCTCGCCTATCTATTTAGCTCACCACATTCGAGCCAGGAAAGCGCCTTCGGTCTCGGCAGGCAAGGAGATCCAGACCCGGTGGCCACTGCCGGGGGCGGCGTCCACCGGCTGGCCTTCGGCGTTTTCCATCCGCTCCACCTGCACGAAGCGGTTGCCGGCGGGGTGCACGATTTCCAGCCGGTCGCCGGTCTCGAAGCGGTTCTTCACCGTGACCTCCATCAATCCCCGTTCCGCATCGAAGCGGCAGGCGTCACCCACGTACTGGCTGCGGCTGGATTCGGAATAGCCCTTCAGGTAGTTCTGGTATTCGGCGTCATGGTGGCGCTGGTAGAAGCCGTCCGTGTAGCCCCGGTTGGCCAGGCTTTCCAGCTCGGTGAGCAGGGCCGGGTTGAAGGGGCGGCCGGCAAGGGCGTCGTCCATGGCGGCCCGGTAGCTCTGGCAGGTCCGGGCCACGTAGTAGGCACTCTTGGTGCGGCCTTCGATCTTGAGGGAGTCGATGCCCATTTCCACCAGCTTGTGCACGTGCTCGATGGCGCGCAGGTCGCGGGAATTCATGATGTAGGTGCCGTGCTCGTCCTCCTCGATGGGCATCAGCTCCCCGGGCCTGTGCCTTTCCTCCAGGAACCAGACCTTCTGTTCCGGCCTCGGCTTGAACAGGCCGGTGACGGCGTTTTCCGAAGGTGCGATCGTGGGCCGGGCGACGCCGGCGGCGTCTTCCCGGGCCTCGCTCAGCTTGTAGTCCCAGCGGCAGGAGTTGGTGCAGGTACCCTGGTTCGGGTCCCGGTGGTTGAAGTAGCCGGAGAGCAGGCAGCGGCCAGAGTAGGCGATGCACAGCGCCCCATGCACGAACACTTCCAGCTCCATGTCCGGGCATTCCTGGCGGATTTCCGCCACCTCATCGAGGGAAAGTTCCCGGGACAGGATCACCCGGGACAGGCCCAGCTTCTTCCAGAACTTCACCGCCGCCCAGTTCACCGTGTTGGCCTGCACCGAGAGGTGAATGGGCATCTCCGGCCAGGCTTCGCGCACCATGTCGATCAGGCCCGGGTCGGCCATGATCAGGGCATCGGGCTTGAGGGCCACCACCTCGGCCATGTCCTTCAGGTAGGTGTGCAGCTTGGCGTTGTGGGGAAAGATGTTGCTCACCACGTAGAACTGCTTGCCGGCGGCATGGGCCTCCTGGATGCCCAGGGCCAGGTTCTCCATGTGGCCGAATTCGTTGTTGCGCACCCTGAGGGAATAGCGGGGCTGGCCCGCATAGACTGCGTCGGCGCCGAAGGCGAAGGCGGTGCGCATCATGGCCAGGGAGCCGGCCGGGGCAAGGAGTTCGGGGGCACGGGAGGGCATCGGTTAGAATCTTGAAAAAACGCGCATTTTACCTACCCATGTCCGAAGAAATCCTCATCAATTTCACCCCTCAGGAAACCCGGGTGGCCGTCATGGCCCAGGGGGTGGTCCAGGAGCTGCACATCGAACGCACCGCCAGCCGGGGACTGGTGGGCAACATCTACCTGGGCAAGGTGAGCCGCATCCTGCCGGGCATGCAGTCCGCCTTCATCGAGGTGGGTCTGGAACGCACCGCCTTCCTGCACGTGGCCGACATCTGGCAACCCCGGGAAACGGGCGGCGAGCACGGCCGGGAAGTGCACAAGCCCATCGAGAAGATGCTCTCGGAAGGCCAGAGCCTGCTGGTGCAGGTGATCAAGGACCCGATCGGCACCAAGGGAGCACGGCTGTCCACCCAGATTTCCCTGGCCGGGCGGATGCTCGTGTACCTGCCCCAGGAAAAGCACATCGGCATCTCCCAGCGCATCGAGGACGAGGCGGAGCGGGAATCCCTGCGCACCCGCCTCACCGCCCTGGTGCCCGAGGACGAGCCGGGCGGCTTCATCGTGCGCACCATGGCCGAAACAGCCAGCGACGGGGAACTGGTCAATGACATCGCTTACCTGAGGAAGCTCTGGAGCGACATCCGCGACAAGGCCCGGGTGTCCGGCGCCCCAACCTGCCTGTACCGGGAACTGCACCTGGCCCAGCGGGTGCTCAGGGATTTCGTCAACCCGGAAACCACCCGGATCGTCATCGACTCGCGGGAGAACTTCCAGAAGCTCCAATCCTTCGCCGCCGAATACACCCCGGCGGTCAGCCCGCTGCTGGAACATTACACCGGCCAGCGGCCGCTGTTCGACCTGCACGGAGTGGAGGATGAAATCGAAAAGGCCCTGGCCCGGCGGGTGGAACTGAAGTCCGGCGGCTACCTGATCATCGACCAGACCGAGGCCATGACCACCATCGACGTAAACACCGGCGGTTTCGTGGGCCTGCGCAACTTCGACGACACCATCTTCAAGACCAACCTGGAAGCCACCCAGACCATCGCCCGGCAGTTGCGGCTCAGGAACCTGGGCGGCATCATCATCGTGGACTTCATCGACATGGAGAACCCGGAACACCGCCAGGCGGTGCTGGCCGAGTTCAACAAGGCCCTGGCCCGGGACCACACCCGCCTGACGGTCAACGGCTTCACCGCCCTGGGGCTGGTGGAGATGACGAGGAAACGCACGCGGGAATCCCTGGCCCACGTGCTGTGCGAAACCTGTCCCACCTGTGGCGGCCGGGGCGAGGTCAAGACGGCCCGCACCGTGTGCTACGAGATCCTCCGGGAACTGCTGCGCGAGGCGCGCCAGTTCGACGCCCGGGAATACCGGGTGCTGGCCAGCCCCCAGGTCATCGATCTGTTCCTGGACGAGGAATCCCAGTCCCTGGCCATGCTTTCCGACTTCATCGGCAAGCCCGTCTCCCTCCAGGCCGAAGCCAGCTACGCCCAGGAGCAGTACGACATTGTCTTGATGTAAATCATGCCCCTCACCTCCCTTCCCCCCGAGCAGCTGCGCCGCGGCTGCGACCCCGCCAGCCTCGGCTTTACCAGCACGGCCGATCTCGACCCCCTGCCGGGCGGCCTGGGCCAGGAGCGGGCCGAGGAAGCCCTGCATTTCGGGCTGACCATGGCCCACCCCGGCTATCATGTGTTCGTCATGGGCGAACCCGGCAGCAGCCGCCACACCACCGTGTTCCGGCTGGTCAAGGCCCTGGCGGCCCAAGGACGCACACCGCCCGACCTCTGCTACCTGCACAACTTCGACGACCCGCGCCAGCCCCGCCTGCTGCGCCTGCCTGCCGGCCGGGGTGCCCGCCTCAAGGCCGACCTGCAGCAGCTGGTGCGCGAGCTGCCCCCGGCCATCGAAGCTGCCTTGAACGCCGATACGCACGTAGACCGGGTCGAGGCCCTGCAGGCCAGCCACAAGCGCCGGGAAGAGGAGGCCATCGCCGCCCTCGGCAAGGCAGCGGAAGCAGACGGCCTCGGCCTGCTGAACACCCCGGAAGGCTTTGTCTTCGCTCCCATGCAAGACGGCAAACCCATGAGCCCCGAGGATTTCGAGGCCTTATCGGAAGAACAACACCAGGCCATCGAAGCGCGAGTGGAGACCTGGAGCCTGAAGCTGGCCGACCTGCTGGCGGAATTCCCGGGCTGGCGCCAGGAACTGCAAGAAGCGATTGCCCGGGCCGAGCGCCAGGCCCTGCGGCCGGTGCTGACCCACCTGACCCGGGGCCTGCGCCGCCACTATGCCGATCTGGCCGAGGTGCTGGCCTTCATCGACGCCATCCGTGACGACGTGATCAGCAGCGTGGCGCAGGGCACCTTCGGGGAGGAGGAGAACAACGAAGAGAGCGAACCGGATGCGGGCAAGCCCCTGCTCCAGCGCTATCAGGTAAACCTGCTGGTGGACCACAGCGAGACCCGGGGCGCGCCGGTGGTCTGCGAGGACAACCCGGGCTTCGGCAACCTGATCGGCAGCATCGAGCATCTGACCATGGCCGGCGGCCAGGCCACCCACTTCAACATGATCCGGCCCGGCGCCCTGCACCGGGCCAGCGGCGGCTATCTGGTGCTCGATGCCGGCCGGCTGTTGACTCAACCCTATGCCTGGGACAGCCTGAAGCGGGCCCTGCGCACCGGCCGCATCGCCATCGAACCGCCAGCGGAAGCCCAGGGCTGGAGCCACCAGGCCACCCTGCGACCGGAACCCGCACCCTGCCAGGTGAAGGTGGTGCTGGTAGGGGAGCGCGACCTCTATTACCTGCTGATGGAGAACGACCCGGAATTCGGCGAGCTGTTCAAGGTGGCGGCGGATTTCGAGGAAGAGCTACCACGCACGCCGGAAAGTGAAGTCCACTTCGCCCGGCTGCTCGCCAGCCTGAGCCGCAGCGCCGGCCTGCTGCCCTTCGACGCCCCGGCCATCGCCCTGCTGATCGAGGAGGCCGCCCGTCATGCGGAACACTCGGGCCGTCTGTCCCTGCGCACCCGCTATTTTTCCGACTTGATGCGCGAGGCTGAATACCAAGCCCGCCAGATGAACCCCAGCGCCCAGCAGGTGGGGGCGCCAGCCATTCACGCCGCCCTGGCGGCCCGGGCCCGGCGGGCCGACCGCTATCCCCGCCATGTGCTGGAATCCACCCTCGAAGGCAGCACCCTGATTTCCACCGACGGGGAACGAGCCGGTCAGGCCAACGCCCTGGTGGTGGTGGAACTGGCCGGGCAGCGCTACGGTCATCCGGTGCGAGTCACCGCCACGGCCCGGGTGGGGGACGGAGATGTGGTGGATATCGAACGGGAAACGGAGCTGGGCGGCGCCATCCACTCCAAGGGTGTGCTCATCCTCACCGCCTTCCTGGCCGCCCGTTTCGCCCGGCACCAACCCTTGTCCCTGGCCGCCAGCCTGGTGTTCGAGCAGTCCTACGGCCAGGTGGAAGGCGATTCCGCCTCCCTGGCCGAACTCTGCGCCCTGCTCTCGGCCCTGGCCCAGGTGCCGATCCGCCAGAGCCTGGCCCTGACCGGCTCGGTGAACCAGTTCGGCGAAGTGCAGGTGATCGGCGGGGTCAATGAAAAGATCGAAGGCTTTTACGACCTCTGCAAGGCCCGGGGCCTGACGGGAAGCCAGGGGGTGCTGATCCCCGCCGCCAGCGTCGCCCACCTGATGCTGCGCCCGGACGTGGTGGAAGCGGCCCGGGCCGGCCGCTTCCATGTCTGGCCCGTGGCCACGGTGGACGAAGCCATGGAACTGCTCACCGGCCTGCCCGCCGGCGCCCCCGATGCCCGGGGCCACCTGCCCCGGGGCAGCCTCAACGAGCGGGTGGCCCGGGCCCTGGCCGAGATGACGGCGGCCCTGCATCCCCCCGGTGAAGGAGAACGGCCGGCCTGGCGCAAAGCCGTGCGCCACAACCGGTTCAGCAGCAGTTGAGCGGGCTGCCCGGACCCGGGCCCCGACGCTTCGGCACTGCCCGCGCCCCTGCGACAGGGCAGCAGGAATGCAGGCCGCCCCTACCGGGCAGCCCGCTCCGGGACTATCATGCAGTTCCCCCTCCACACCCCGGGAAGGAGCCTCCCATGACAAGCCAGCATTCCGAATTCGACAGCCTGGTACCGGGGCGTCCCCTGGAACGCCCCTTCAGCCGCCGGGACTTCATCGCCACCACAGCCGGGGTCGGGTTTGCCCTGGCCACCCAGCCCATCATGGCCCAGACCGCCATCCACACCGACAGCGCCGGCCTGGTGGCGGGCCGGGTCAAGGTGCCCTCGGCCCTGGGCGAGGTGGAAGCCTATCAGGCCAGACCCGCCGGCCAGGAACGCTTGCCGGTGATTCTGGTGGTTTCCGAAATTTTCGGCGTCCATGAGTACATCGCCGATGTCTGCCGCCGCCTGGCCAAGCTGGGCTACCTGGCCATCGCCCCCGAGGTCTTCGCCCGCCAGGGGGACCCGCGCCAGATCGCCAGCGTCGCAGAAATCCTGGAAAAGATCACCGCCAGGACCCCCGATGCCCAGGTGCTGGCGGATCTGGATGCCTGTGCCGCCTGGGCCTTCCAGAACGGTGGCGACCCAGGCCGGCTGGGAATCACCGGCTTTTGCTACGGCGGCCGCATCACCTGGCTCTACAGTGCCTATCGCCCTTCCCTCAGGGCCGGGGTGGCCTGGTACGGCCGTCTCGAAGGGGCCATCACCCCCCAGACACCCCGCCATCCCCTCGATGTGGCCGATGACCTGAAAGCCCCGGTGCTGGGGCTGTACGGCGGCCTGGACACGGGCATTCCCCTGGAGTCCGTAGAGAAGATGGAGACGGTCCTCCAGGCTGCGGCAGCCCCCGCCGCCCGGGAATCCCGGATTGTGCTCTACGATCAGGCACCCCATGCCTTCCATGCCGACTACCGGCCCAGCTACCGCAAGGAAGACGCCGAGGACGGCTGGAAGCGGATGCTGGCCTGGTTCCGCCAGCACGGGCTGTAAGCCCGTCCCGCCTGCCGGCACCCCGGTTCCGGGGTGCCGGCCCCCTCATGCCGGGTCCCGCCTTGCATCCCGGCAGGAAGCGCTTATACTGTATTCCTGTACAGTATTTTGCTGTCAGCAAAATTTATTCCACATCCGGGGCTTGTGACATAATCCCCCGCTAGACAATCAAGGTTAATTGCCATGGACGATAACAAAGCCAAAGCACTGGCCGCCGCACTGGCCCAGATCGAGAAACAGTTCGGCAAGGGCTCCATCATGAAGATGGGCGAAGCCGACATCGATGATGCCCTGCAGGTGGTTTCCACCGGCTCCCTGGGCCTGGATCTGGCCCTCGGGGTCGGCGGCCTGCCCCGGGGCCGGGTGGTGGAAATCTACGGCCCCGAGTCCTCCGGCAAGACCACCCTCTGCCTGCAGGTGGTGGCGGAAATGCAGAAGCTAGGCGGCACCGCCGCCTTCATCGACGCGGAACACGCTCTCGACCCCACCTACGCCCAGAAGCTCGGCGTCAATGTGGGCGAGCTGCTGATCTCCCAGCCCGACACCGGCGAACAGGCCCTGGAAATCGCCGACATGCTGGTGCGCTCCGGCTCCGTGGACGTGATCGTCATCGACTCCGTGGCGGCCCTGACCCCCAAGGCAGAAATCGAGGGCGAGATGGGCGACTCCATGATGGGCCTGCACGCCCGCCTGATGAGCCAGGCCCTGCGCAAACTCACCGCCAACATCAAGAAGACCAACACCCTGGTGATCTTCATCAACCAGATCCGCATGAAGATCGGCGTCATGTTCGGCAACCCGGAAACCACCACCGGCGGCAACGCGCTGAAGTTCTACGCCTCCGTGCGCCTCGACATCCGCCGCATCGGCTCGATCAAGAAGGGCGACGAGGTGATCGGCAACGAAACCAAGGTCAAGGTGGTAAAAAACAAGGTATCCCCGCCGTTCCGCGAGGCGATCTTCGACATCCTCTACGGCGAGGGCATCTCCCGGGAAGGCGAGATCATCGAGCTGGGCGTAAACCACAAGATCATCGACAAGTCCGGCGCCTGGTACGCCTACAAGGGCGACAAGATCGGCCAGGGCAAGGACAATGTGCGGGAGTTCCTCAAGGCCCATCCGGACCTGGCCCGGGAGATCGAGGCACAGATCCGCGACATGGTCACTCCCGGCAAGACTCCGGTTGCCGCGCCCACCGATGCCTGAAAGCCTTGAGGCCAGGGCCCTGGCCTTGCTGGCCCGGCGCGAACACAGCCGGGCCGAACTGCAGCGCAAGCTGGCCAGCCATGCGGAATCCGCGGCGGAACTGGAGCACCTGCTCGACGAACTGGAACGGCGCCGCCAGCTCTCGGATGTGCGTTACGCCGAAAATCGGGTTAGCATCCGCGGCCGCCGTTACGGCAACAACCGCCTGCTCCAGGAAATGCGGCAGTCCGGCGTGGCGCCCGACGCCATCGCCGCTGCACTGGCCGATGCCGGTGACGAAACCGGACGATGCCGGCAGGTCTGGCAAAAGAAATTCGGCCTGCTGCCCGAAACCCCAGGGGAACGGGCCAGGCAGCAACGATTCCTGCAATACCGGGGCTTCTCCCAGGAAGCCATCCGCCAGGTACTGCAGGGCCTGAATGAAGATGGCGAGCATGAATGATCAGCAGGGCTGCCTGAGTGCCCACAATCTGAAGAAGCGTTACAAGGCCCGGGATGTGGTGGCCGATGTCTCCTTCGAGGTCAGGAGCGGCGAAGTGGTCGGTCTGCTGGGCCCCAACGGGGCGGGCAAGACCACCTGCTTCTACATGGTGGTGGGCCTCGTGGCCGCCGATGGAGGCGACATCTTCATCGACGACACCAAATTGACCCACATGCCCATCCACCAGCGGGCCCGGCTGGGGCTCTCCTATCTGCCCCAGGAGGCCTCCGTGTTCCGCAAGCTCAACGTGGCGGAAAACATCCAGGCGGTACTGGAACTGCAGGGCCTGACGCCCCAGGAGGTGAACGACCGCCTGGAAAACCTGCTGGAAGAACTGCACATCGCCCATATCCGTCACACCCAGGCGGCAGCCCTGTCCGGCGGCGAACGGCGCCGGGTGGAAATCGCCCGGGCCCTCGCCACCAACCCCCGTTTCATCCTGCTCGACGAACCTTTCGCCGGAGTCGACCCCATCGCCGTCCTGGACATCCAGAAGATCATCCGCTTCCTCAAGGAGCGCAACATCGGGGTGCTGATCACCGACCACAATGTGCGGGAAACCCTCGGCATCTGCGATCATGCCTGGATCATCAATGCCGGCCGGGTCCTGGCCTCTGGCCCGCCGGATGAGATCGTCTATAATGAAGACGTAAGGAAAGTCTATCTGGGTGAACATTTCCGCCTTTGACTGGCGGTTGACCAAAACACCCTCCCACCCCTCCCATGAAACCCTCCCTCCAGCTCAAGCTCTCCCAGCAACTGGCGCTCACGCCCCAGTTGCAGCAGGCCATCAAGCTTCTGCAGCTTTCGACCCTGGAGATGAACCAGGAGATCGAACGTTATCTGCTGGAAAACCCGCTTCTGGAGCGGGAAGACGAGCCGGACCGGGAAAATGCCTACATCGGAGGCGGTGATGGCGGCGAATCTGCGGGCAGAGAGACCCCGGCGGTACGGGAAGACGGCGGCGAAGAGCGTACCGAGCTGAGCAGCACCGAACTGGAAGAGGACCGCTGGTCCCAGGACAGCGGCAGCTACGGCAACCCGGGCCGGGACCGGGAGGACGACGAGGGCGATGCCCAGGACCTCCAGGCCGCCACCACTTCCCTGCGCGAGCACCTGACCTGGCAGCTGGGACTTTCCCAGTTCTCCGACCGGGACCGGGCCCTGATCCGCTTCCTCATCGAAGCCCTGGATGACGACGGCTACCTGTCCGCCTCCCTGGAGGAGCTGCTCGCCACCATTCCCGCCGAATTCGAAGTGGAGCAGGATGACCTGGAAATCGCCCTGCGCCAGCTACAGAGCCTGGACCCCACCGGAGTGGCGGCCCGCTCGCCCCAGGAATGCCTGGCGCTGCAGCTCAAGGCCCTGCCCCAGACCCCCACCCGGGACCTGGCCCTGCAGGTGGTGCAGGCACATCTGGAGCTTCTGGCCGCCCGGGACTTCAACAAGATCAAGAAGGCCTGTGCCTGTGACGATGCCGCCCTCAAGGCCGCCCACACCCTGATCGTCAGCCTAGACCCACGCCCCGGTGCCCGCTTCGCCGCCCTGGACACCCGCTACATCATTCCGGACGTGATCGTGAAGCGGCTGCGGGGCAAATGGACGGCGCAGATCAATCCCGACGCCTACCCCAAACTCAGGATCAACCGCCTCTACGCGGAAATCCTGTCGAAACAGCGGCGTGGCGAGGGAGGCATGTCCTCCCAGTTGCAGGAAGCCCGCTGGCTGATCAAGAACGTACAGCAGCGCTTTGACACCATCGCCCGGGTCTCCCAGGCCATCGTGGACCGTCAGCGCCAGTTCTTCGAACATGGCGAGGTGGCCATGCGGCCACTGGTGCTGCGGGAAATCGCCGACCTCATCGGCCTGCATGAATCCACCGTGTCCCGGGTCACCAGCCAGAAATACATGGCGACACCCAGGGGCATTTTCGAACTGAAGTACTTCTTCGGCAGCCATGTCTCCACCGACACCGGCGGAGCCTGTTCTGCCACGGCTATCCGGGCCCTGATCAAGCAACTGATCAGTGCCGAAGATGGCAAGAAGCCCTTGTCGGATAGTCAAATATCCGAAATACTAGGCCAGCAGGGAATCGTTGTGGCCCGGCGTACCGTGGCGAAATACCGCGAAGCGCTCAACATCCCGCCGGTCAATTTGCGCAAGACCCTGTAAAAAGAGGAGAAGAAAATGAATCTGCAGATCAGCGGTCACCATATCGAAGTGACCCCCGCCCTCCGTGAATATGTGGAGGCCAAGCTGGGGCCCGTCATCAACCACTTTGACCGCGTCACGGGCGTGAATGTCATCCTGTCCGTGGAAAAGCTCAAGCAGAAAGCCGAAGTCACCCTGCACGTGCCGGGCAAGGACATCTTCGTCGAAAGCAGCGAGGATGACCTTTACGCCGCCATCGACAGCATGTTCGACAAACTGGACCGTCAGGTCCTGAAGCACAAGCAGAAGCTTCAGGATCATCACCGCGGCGACAAGGTCGCCAATCATCTCGCCGACTGATGCCGCAGGGCTGCGGCCCACCGCCGCAGCCTGCCCGTCTCCCCGGTCGACTCCTGACCCGATCATGAAACTGATTGCCCAACTCCTGCCGGAGTCCCATGTCCTGCTCGACATCGACGCCGGCAGCAAGAAACGTGTTTTCGAACAGGCAGCTCAGCTCTTCGAAAGCACCATCGGTATTGCCGCATCCTCGGTCTTCGAAAGCCTGTTCGCCCGCGAAAAGCTCGGTTCCACCGGGCTAGGCCAGGGCATAGCCATTCCCCACGGCCGCATCAAGGGGCTCAAACAGGCCACCGGCGCTTTCATCCGCCTGGCCGAACCGATCGCCTTCGATGCACCCGATGGACGGCCCGTGTCCCAGCTGTTCATCCTCCTGGTGCCGGAACAAGCCACGGAAGAACACCTGCAGATCCTGTCCGAACTGGCCACCTGCTTTGCTGACCGGCAGTTCCGGGAGCAGCTCGCGGCAGCCGCCGACGCCGCCCGTGTCATCACCCTTTTCTCTGCCTGATCCCACGCCTGCATGCAGGAAATCAGCCTAGTCCAGCTGTTCGAGGATCACCGGGACAAGCTCGAACTATCCTGGGAGGTGGCCGTAGGCGCCAACCGTCGCATCTGCCTCAAGGAATCCGGCAATTACGGTGCCGATGTGGTCGGGCACATGAACCTGATCCACCCGGAACGGCTGCAGGTCATCGGCCCCGCCGAGATCGCCTGGCTCAAGCGCGTCTCCGAGACCCAATTCGCCAACCAGGTGGGCGCCCTGCTCGCCGCCCAGCCCCCGGCCCTGATCGTGGCCGATGGCCTGCCCGTGCCTCCGGCGCTGCACGACATCTGTGTCAGCACCCAGACTCCGCTGTTTACCTCCGCCAAGCCCTGCTCGGCCGTCATCGACCTGCTGCGCATCTACCTCTCCCGCCGGCTGGCGGACACCACCTCCGTGCATGGGGTGTTCATGGATGTGCTGGGGATGGGGGTGCTCATCACCGGCGATTCCGGCGTCGGCAAGTCCGAACTCGCCCTCGAACTGATCTCCCGGGGCCATGGCCTGGTGGCCGACGACGTGGTGGAGCTGGCCCGCATCGCCCCCACCACCCTGGAAGGCCGCTGCCCCGGCATGTTGCAGGATTACCTGGAAGTGCGCGGCCTGGGGCTCCTCAACATCCGCACCATCTTCGGCGAGACGGCCTCGCGCCGCAAGATGAAGCTCAAGCTCATCGTCTACCTGCAAAAACCCGTTTCCGGAGTGGATGCGCCGCGCCTGCCCCTGGATGCCCAGACCCAGGAAATCCTCGGCGTCCCGATCCGCAAGGTCGTGATCCCCGTGGCCGCCGGGCGCAACCTGGCCGTCCTGCTCGAAGCCGCCGTGCGCAACACCATCCTGCAGCTGCGCGGCATCGACAGCATGCAGGAGTTCATCTCCCGCCAGCAAAAAGCACTGGCACTAGACGAGGACGTATAGGACAATGGCAAATCCATTGTCTTATTCACCCCGAAGGAGGCAACCATGAAGCAGTTGATGAGCACCCTGGCTCTTGTCCTGTGCCTTGGCAGTATTCCCGCCTACGCCACGGATACGGCCCCCGCCAAGGAACCCAGCCCTGCCCAGAAAGCCCAGCAGGAAAAAATGAAGGCCTGCAACCAGGAAGCCAGGGACAAGGCGCTCAAGGGGGATGAGCGCAAGGCCTTCATGAAAACGTGCCTGTCCGCCAAACCGGCCCCCCAGGCCAGCCAGCAGGACAAAATGAAGCAGTGCAACCAGCAAGCCGGCGAAAAGGGCCTGAAGGGCGATGAACGCAAGGCTTTCATGAGCGACTGCCTGAAGAATTGAGCAGTCCCGGATGCTACCGACCCGATCCCGGCCATTCCCGCCGGGATTTTTTTGGCCCTGACGCACCCGGAAACAGGCCATTTGACTCAAGGCCCGAGGAAAAAACCCCAAAAGAATGGCGGGCCAGCTTTCGCCTCCCGCCACGCAGAACAACCGTGTAACACCTATCTGGCTCAATCCTTCTTCAGCGGGCAGGTGTTGATGCCGAGCAGAGGATAGGCCGGGCACCAGCCGATCAGGCCGGTGGCCAGGGGAACAACACCGACCCAGGCCCATACCGGACCACCCATCAGGGCCCAGGCAATCAGGGCAATGCCCACGACGATGCGCAGGATCTTGTCGATACCACCTACGTTGGGTTTCATGCTGCCTCCGGAAAAAATCGGTTTGGGAGACACCAATCTACTCCCCTGCCGGGGACACGTCTGTAACCTGGGTTACAAATGATCCTTACTTGAGCTTGCCGCGCACGACCCGCACCCGGGCCGGGTCCTTGATCACGGTTTCACCGCCGTTGCCCGTGAGGTTGCCGCAGGTACAGGCAGACTGGATGCGGGGCACCGAGCTGATGATGCCGGTGCAATCCAGGCATTCGTAGTAGAGGTCGCCCGCCTTGGGCAGATCATCCGGCGCCGGAGCCGGCTCCACGGGGTAAAAGTTATAGATCTTGCGCATGTCGATGTTGAGCATTGTTTCCCCTTCCTTGGTAAAGGCTTACAAGGTGTCCATTTCAGCCGCCAGACGGAAATGGCGGTTGGCGTCTTCGGTCTCTCCCAGCCGGTCGAGCA
This sequence comes from Betaproteobacteria bacterium UBA2592, assembly GCA_002340095.1. Classification (GTDB taxonomy): domain Bacteria; phylum Pseudomonadota; class Gammaproteobacteria; order Burkholderiales; family Rhodocyclaceae; genus Azovibrio. Next base: position 82,415 of record DDKS01000065.1, on the reverse strand, counting down.
TCCTGGCCAGGGACAGATGGGCTTCGCGCCCCGCCCCGTGGGACAGGGCCGCTTCCAGATAACCACGGGCCTTGCCCCACAGCCTGAGACGCTCGCACATCCTCCCCAGGGCAAGCAGCAGGGCGGCATCCCGAGGCTGATCGGTCAGCCAGGCTTCGACCCGAGCAACCCGGGCGGTCAGATCCTTGTCGTCGGCAGCATCCAGCGTACCGTAAAGGGCAACGAGGCGGGATGTCCACTCCGCCTCCTTGTTCTGGTCGCGCTGCTCCAGGCACTGTTCGATCAGGCCGGCGGCCGCCGATCCCGCGCCAAGGGTTTGTAGATGCCGGGCCACATCGAGCACCAGGTCCGGCTCCCGCTCTCCAACAGGCAGGGCGGTGAAGTAATCGAGCAGGGCCGTCACATCCCCCTGACGCTGCCGCAAGGCTTCCCGGTGCATCTTGCGTCGGATGGCACCCACGGCTTCCGGTTGTAAAGCATTCCGCTTTTCCAGCTGACGCAGCAGCTTCAGAACGCCGCCACCGTCCCCCAGGCCTTGCAGGACCCGCAGTTCCAGGCGCAGAGCCGCAATATGCCGCCCCCGCTGACGCTGCAGGGCTTGCAGATCCCGCTGGGCCGCAGCGAAATCCCCGCGGTCTACCGCCATTTCCGCCGACAGCATCAAGGCGGCGGCCCCGGTTTCCGGCGCGGCCTCCCGGGCCCGGGCCAGCCAGAGCTGCACTTTCGCATCCTCCCGCAGGCGCTGGGCGGCACGGGCAGCGATCAGGGCTGCGGTCCCCTGGGCATGACCAGCCTGCCAGGCGGCTTCGGCATGGCGCAGGGCGTGACCGTAACGCCCCTCGAAAAGCAGGCGGACAGCCTCCTCCAGGACCCGGGCCGCCTGCTCCCGCTGGCGCCGGGCCCGGTAAGCCCGGGCCCGCTCCGGCAACCCCAGGGTGAGCAACAGGCCACGCAGCAGGACATAGGCCAGGACAAAGCCCCCAGCAGCAGGATGAGCAGATTGAGGCTCATCTCCACGCGCCAGGGGGGCAGGACGAGCAGAACGAAACCGTCGTTGTAACGGGCGAGCAGGGCCCCGGCCACGGCCAGGAAGAAGAGTCCGAGAAACCAGAAGACGCCCCGCATGACCCCGCCTAGCGCTTTTCCCGGCTGGCCTTGAGGTTCTGCAGGGCCGCCAGGCTGTCATTGAGGCTGGGAAGCTCCACGACGATCTCGGTGGCTGCCAGCTGCTTCAGGGCCGCGAGGGAGGCCTGCACGGATTTTTCCTCCACCTGGAAATAGCGTTCCAGCCAGGCATGGGCCGCCTTCAGTTCGCTGCGGAACAACCACTGGTCCCGGGTGAGCAGGGCCAGACGGGCATTGAGCAGGCGCAGCTTGATGTTTTCCCGCAGGATGAGGCTTTGTTCCGGACTCAGCAGCACCGCCTCCTGCCGGTCGAAGCGCTGGATGCGGACCAGCCCTTTGAGTTCGGCCCAGCCCTCCTCGATCAGGAGGCGCCACCAGGGCACCTGGGCCACTTCGGGCACAACGTCGGCCCCGGGCCTGGCGCTTGCCTTGATTTCCAGCGCCAGCGGCAGGTTGTCGAGGCCGACGATCACATTCTCGAGGCGCAGGTTCATGCCGGGCACATCGACGAAGGGCGTGGCCCGCAGGCGCTCCAGATCCCGGGCCAGGGTGCGCCGCAGGGCAAGGAACTGGGGACGGTCGTGACGACCCAGGCGGGCATCAGCGGCCTCCAGGGCAAGGATGGCCGCCTGGACATTACCCGACAGCTGCAGTTGCTGGAGCGCATTGTTGAGGGCCTGCTCCACCTCCGCCAGCAGGGCGTCATCGCGGCTCACCGCCGCTTCCTGCTGCAGGGCCCGCAGGGCATCGGCCTGGTCCTGGAACTCCGCAAGCCGCGCCTCGATGGCACCATACTTGCGCTGCAGTTCGGCGGTCTGCTCCATGGCCTTGCCGACCAGGACACGGCTTTCACTGACGACCCGATCACTCTCGGCAAGACGCCGGGCCAGCTCCTGCTGGGTCTGCGCCAGCCTGCTCCGGGTTTCGAGCCACTGCCAGAGCACCAACCCGAGCACGGCCAGCACCACCCACAACCAGGGATTGCGCCAGAAAGGCGCTGGCTGGGAGCGGGGAGCCAGGGGGACGAGGGATTGGGGAGCGTCACTCATGATCGAGGCCAATTATAAGCGCATAGACCGGTGAGCAGACCTGCATCCGCCGGCCCGGTGAGCACCACCCGGGCAAAGCCCGCAACCCGGGCCCGCTCGGCGATGCGGGCATGGGGCACGAACAGGGGCAAGGCCCGCAGGCGGTCCGCTTCGGAGTCCTGCAAGCCCTCCAGCAGATACCCGAGGGCTTCACTGCTCGACAGGGTGAGCGCATCGAAGCGGTCGGCGGCGAGCGCCTCCCGGAAGGCTTCCCACCCTGCCCCGGGGCCGCTGCGCTGATAGCAGGTCACCCGCTCCACCCGGGCGCCCCGGGCCGCCAGGGTATCTCCCAGCAGTTCCCGGCCGCCGTTGCCCCGCAAGATCAACACCCGCTGCCCGGCCACGGCGGCGGCCGAGAGTTCCGGCAGTTCCAGCAGCGCCTCGGAATCGAAACGCTCGCTGGGACAAAGACAGTCCGTCACCCCGGCCTCCGCCAGGGCCCTGACCGTGCCCGGCCCCACCGCCACGGGTCGCACGCCGGAGGGCCAGCGGCGTCCCTGCAGCAGGCCAGGCAGGCCGTAGCGGACCGCATTGGGACTGACGAACACGACCAGGGCACAGGTGTCGAGCCGGGCTGCCGCCCCCTGCAGGGGTTCGGCATCCACGGCGGGAGAAATTTCGAGCAGGGGAAAATAGAAGGGCTTGCCCCCCTGGGCGGCAATAGCCTGTCCCAGCTCCCCGGCCTGAGCCTGCGGCCGGGTCACGACGATGGTTTTGCCCGCCAGGGGCAAGCCGGGGTTCATCGCATCACGGACAGGCGGCCAGGCGGGCCAGGATGGCATCCGCCCCCCGGCCACGCAGTTCCTCGGCCAGCTGGCGGCCCAGGGCCTCGTCATCGGCGGGGTTGCCGCGAATCTCCCCGCTCACCATCTGCTGCCCGTCGGGGGTGGCGACAAAACCGCGCAGCCAGAGCCGGTCGTGCTCGAGGGTGGCATAACCCCCCAGGGGCACCTGGCAGGAGCCGCCCAGGGCACGGGAGAAGGCCCGCTCGGCCTTGACACAGTGGGCGGTCTGCGCGTCGTTCAGGGGCGCCACCCAGGCCAGGGCATCCGCCCGGCCTGCCAGCACCTCGATGCCCAGGGCGCCCTGACCGGGAGCCGGCAGGGATTGCTCGGGGGTGAGCACAGCCTGGATGCGCTCCCTGAGGCCCAGGCGGATCAGGCCGGCGGCGGCCAGGATGATGGCGTCGTACTGGCCGTCATCGAGTTTCTTGAGGCGGGTATCCAGGTTGCCACGCAGGCTCCGGACCTGCAACTGCGGGTAACGGGCCCGTAGGATGGCCTCCCGGCGCAGGCTGGACGTGCCCACCACCGCACCGGCCGGCAGCTCGTCCAGGCTGGCGTAGCGGTTGGAGACGAAGGCGTCGAGGGGATTCTCCCGGGCGGAAATCACGGGCAGCAGGAAGCCCTCGGGCATCTCCATGGGTACGTCCTTCATGGAATGCACGGCCAGGTCGGCCCGGCCCGCCTGCATGGCCACTTCGAGTTCCTTGATGAACAGCCCCTTGCCGCCGATCTGCGCCAGGGGCCGGTCGAGGATCTGGTCGCCCTGGGTGGTCATGCCCAGAATGACAACCTCCACCCCCGGATGTAGAGTGGAAAGGCGCGCCTGGACATGCTCGGCCTGCCACAGGGCAAGCCGGGATTCACGGGAAGCGATGACGATGCGGGAAGGAGAGGACATTGGCGCAAACCCTGAAAAGAAGAAGACTGCTGGCCGGCGGATTAGCGGGCCTGGTGCTGGGGCCGATTCTAGCATGCCCCCCCCTGGCCTCCGCCGCCCCGCCGCGCCGGGACGAGCCGCTGCTACCGGCCCGGGATCTGCAGGCTGAAGCCCGGGAAGCGGCCCGCTCCGGTTTCCCCCTGGTGCTCATGTTCAGCCGCCAGGATTGCCCCTACTGCATCACCGTGCGCCGTGACTATCTGGCTCCGCTCAACCGGATTCCCCGGTTCCGCGAAGTGCTGGTGCGCCAGATCGACCAGGACAAGGAAACCCCCCTCACGGATTTCCAGGGCCGCCCCACCACCCATGCGGCCTTCGCCGCCCGGGAAAAGGTACGCCTCGTGCCCGTGGTGGGCTTCTACGGCCCGGAAGGGCAGCAGCTCAGCGAAGCCATCATCGGCGCGCGCCTGCCCGATTTCTACCAGAGTTATCTGGAAGCGGCCCTGTTGCAGGGCCGCTGAGGCCCCCTCAGGCGGCCGGGCTTTGACTGGCAGCACCCCGCGTTTGACCCCGGTTGCCACCAGGCTGCCCAAGCGCAGGTTTCGGGCTACAAGCCCTGGGCCAGCCACTGTTCCGCATGCCGCCGCTGGGCATCGAAACGGGGCTGCCTGACGGTTTTGTCGAGAAAGATCCGGTAGCTCTGACGGGCCTTGTCCATGTCGCCCAGACGGGCCGCCGAGTAAGCGATGTTGAACAGGATGTCGGGATCGTCAGGCCTCAGGCGGCGGGCCTCGGACAGCATGGACAGGGCCTGCGGGTCCTGCCCCTGTTCCTGGGCGGCAATGGCCCGCAGCAACCAGGCCTCGGCCAGATGCGGCGCCATGTCGGTGGCCCGCCGCAGGTGCGCCTCCGCCTCACGGAAATTGCCCAGCCCCAGCTCGGCCTTGCCGGACCACAGCCAGGTTTCCGTCTTCTGGGGAAAATGGGTGCGCAGGTCCAGGGCCGTCTGGGTGGCTTCCCGGTAGCGGTACTGTTCCAGGTCGCTCACGAGACGGGCCGCCAGTTCGTCAAAATTGGCCATGCCCGCCGGCAGCGGCGGCAATGCCTTGGGCGCATTGGGAGGCCGCACGACCTCCACCCTGGCCACCGGCGTCTCCGCGGGAAGGGGGAGCGCCGCGGGCTTGCTGGCCGTCTTGAGCAGCAGGGCTGGCGTACTGCTTGAGAAATTGTTCCGCCCCAGGCGGGCGGCTGCGATTTCGAGATCCCCTTCCCGGTGGGCCGGAGAACTGAGCAGGCCGACCCGCCAGAGTTTCTGGCCCCGTTGCTCCTGGTCGATGATGAACACCCCGTCCAGATCCTCGAGCCTGCCCGCCAGGGCGATGGCACCCTCGATATCCTTGTAGCTCCCGAACATCTCCAGGCGCTGACGCGGGTTCATGGCCTGAAGGCCGGCCCGCCATGCGGCCAGGGCTTCTTCGGGCTGGCCGGCTCCCAGCAGTTCCCGGCCCTTTTGCAGACCGGCCGGAATGCGCTTGGGAGCTGGCGCTGCCGGCAAGGGCGACGCCTGCTCCGCCACCGGCGCCGCGCCGGGCAGGGCAGAGGGCGGCAAGGCAGTGGCGGCTACTGCTGTGGGCGCTGCGCTTGGGTCGGCAGGCGCCGACCCGGCCGGAGCCGGACTGGCGGGGGCAACGGCAGGCGGGACGGCCCCGGCCTGCGGTTCCGGCTCGGCCGCCGGAGGCGACACGGGCTCGGCAACCGGCACGGCGGCCGCCACAGGGCCCGAGGCCACTGCCGGCAGCGACGGGGCGGCGGCCCGGGAGGGTTCCGCTGGTTGCAGGGGCAGACCGGCAGAGCTGCCTTCCACCACCAGCCAGGCAGCCACGCTGGCGCACAGCAGGACGCCGCCCAGCAGCAGGGAACGGGGCAAGCGGCCACTGCGCTTTTCCTCGCCGGCAAACAGGATCTCGGGGGCAGCCCTGCCACCGGCATGGGCGCCATCGGCCCCATTGGCGGGACGGCCGAGCTGGTTCAGGGTATCGTCGATAATGCTCATGGTCTCATCAGTTCATGGAAGCGCGGCCGAACACCTCCCGGGCAGCCAGACGCAGCAGGGGCAGGTCCACCCGGCTCTTCTGCTGGGAAAAGGCGGCCAGCAGGGCCCGGTCACAGAGGATGTTGATGCGCCGGGGAATTCCCGAGGTGTAGTAACGCACGGCCGTCAGGGCGGCCCGGGTGAAACAGAAATTGCCGCTCTCCCTGGCCTTGTTGATGCGGTGATTCACATATTCGGCGGTTTCCATCCAGCCAAAGGGGCGGAGCTTGTGCCACACGGTGATCCGCTCCCGCAGGGCGCGCAGCTGCCGGGTGGCGAGCAACTCGTCCAGCTCGGTCTGGCCGAACAGCATCAGGGAAGCGAGCTTGCGGTCCTCGGTCTCCAGATTCGTCAGAAGCCGCAGTCCCTCGATCAGGCTCGGCTCCAGCGCATGGGCCTCATCGACGATGAAGATGACGCGCTTGCCCTCACCCGCAAGGCGGATCAGTTGCTGGTAAAGGGCATCATGGATGGCGCCCGGCGCATGGGCCTGGATGTCCTCGCCGGTCAGGTCCCGATAGAGGCTGGCCAGCAGTTCCCCATAGCTCTGCTTGGGATTGAAGATGTAGGCGGTGCGCACTTCGGGCGCCTCGGCCAGCTGCCGCAGGAAATAGCGGCAGAGCAGGGTCTTGCCCAGCCCCACCTCGCCGGTCAGCACCGTGAGGCCGCCGCTCGAGGCGCCGAAGCGCAGACGCCCCAGCGCAGTGAGGTACTGGCTGTGGGGGAAGAAGAAGGTGGTATCCGGGGTGATCCGGAACGGCGGGCAATGGAAACCCATTGCCCGGTAGATCTGGTCGATGTCGTAGAGGGTATTCATTCGACGATGTAAGGCGTCAGGATGATGACCAGTTCCCGACGGGAACGCCTGCTGTCATTGGTGCGGAACAGCCCTCCCACGTTCTCCACCTTCGAGAGGCCGGGCACGCCCTTCTCCATGTTGTCGTCCACCTCCTCGATCAGGCCGCCGACGACCACGGACTCGCCATCGCCCACCCGCACCATGGTGGTGGTGGTCTTGATGTCCAGGCGGGGCGCGTTGGAGTTGCCATCCGGGGAGACATCCACGCCCGCCAGCCGGGTGATGGAGGGGGAAACATCCAGGGTGATGCGGCCGTCATCGGCAATCTGCGGAGTCACCGACAGCACCACACCCTCGGTGATGGTCTGGGGGGTGTTGGTGGTGGTCACCAGGGGCTGGCCGCCCGCATTGGGCGTGATGGTGGTCGTGGTGGTGAAGAAGGTCCGTTCGGTGCCGGACTTGACCACGGCGGGCTGGTTGTTGAGGGTGCGGATGCGGGGCTGGGAAACCACGCGCACATTGCCCTCTTCCTGCAGGGCGTTGATCACGGCATTGATGTCCCGGACCACATGGGTCTGCTTGAAGGTCTTGTTGTAGGCTGCGGACAGGGAAGCCGCGGCGCCGATGGCGGTGGCCGAGCCGGTCACGGCGGACAGGGTGAGGGCCCCCATGTTGACCCGGTTCCAGTCGATCCCCAGGGAATTGCGGGCCGACAGGGTCACCTCGACGATGCGCACATCGATGTAGACCTGGCGCAGGGTCTTGCGGCGCAGGGATTCCAGATAGTCCTCCACGGCGCGCATCCGGGCCCGGGTGGTGGTCACCTGCACCGTGCCCGACAGACGGTTGATCACCAGCCGGCCCACCTTTTCCTTCACGGTCTGGGTCGTGGTGGTGGTGGTGTTGGTCAGACGGTCGGTCAGGGTCGTGGTCTGCTGCTGGGGCTGATCCTGGCCGCCGGTATAGTCATCCCGACCCTTGGTGAGGATTTCCTCCAGCTGCTTCTCCACCTCGTCCCAGTAATTGATGCTGTCGTTGCGGCTCACCCCGACGCGGGTGGTGTCCCCCGAGGAACCACTGCCGCTGGAGGAGGTGTTGCTGGTGCTGGCGCTGGTGCTGGAACTGGTCAGGCGCAGGTAATCCAGGTTGAAGGTCTTGGTGGCCTGGCGAGTCACCCGCAGCAGGCCGCCATCCCACTCCCAGGACAGACCCGCCGTTTCCAGCATGGCTTCCAGGGCCTTCTCCAGGGGCAGGTTGCGGAAATCCACGGTGATGGTGCCGGAGACATCGGCATCCAGCACCACATTCAGGCCATAGCCCGCCGCGAACTGGGCCATGGCCTGGCGCACCGGCAGTCCCCGGGCGGAGAAGCCATAGAGCTTGCGCGTCGCCAGGGAAGCGCCCTCATGGCGCTTGGGCATACGGTCGCGCAGGGCCAGGGCGGCACGCGCTTCGGTATCCACCGGCGGCGGAGCCTTGGCCTGGGTCAGGGCCTCCTGGGTATAGACGGAAGGGGCCTCGGGAAGTTTGGCCTGCTGGGCACAGCCGGACATCAGGAAGGCAATGGCCAGGGCAAGGAAATTTCGTTGGTTCAGCACGTTGTTCGGCTCCGGATCAATGACTCAGGCGTTCTAGAAGGTGGCGGAACTGACGCTCCAGCTCGGCGGCAGGGGTGGCAGGGGGGGGCGGTTGCGGCCCCTTGCGGGCGGCAGGCGTGGTGGACACCACTTGCGCGACAGGCCCGGCAGCCGGCGCAGCCGGCGCCTGATTGATGGCCTTGAGGGACTGCACGGTGAGCGGCGCCGCCAGGGATTCCAGGTAGACCACCTCCTGCCCCTGGGGGCCCTGCAGGACAACCCGGTCCGCGGCAACCCGGCGCACCAGGAACTCGTCGATACGGCCGCCCTCCTTCACCATCTGGTCATTGAGCACGGCAAAGCGGCCCAGGGGCGCCAGCAGCACCGAAGCCAGGCGGTAACGGTCCTGGGCGGCCTGGGGACGCGGCGGTGGCGGCGGCGGGTTGATGGACTGGATCAGCCCCGCCGGCATGAGCGCCTCGAGCCGGGGTGGCTCGACCGCCTGCCCCCCCTGGCGCAGCAGGGTTTCGCGGCTGCCGGTCTGGGCCAGGGGCTCCAGTTGCGGCACGCTCACGTGGGAGAAGGGCGGCAGCATCATCTGATGCAGCCAGGGAGAGAGCCACAGGCTCACCCCGACGATGAGCGGAATGAGTGCAAAGGAAAGGAAGGCATTCATGAGTAGATCGCCATGGACATCTTGGAATCGGGATTAACGCAAAAAGACTTTTTCACCAGTCATCTCCAGTTGCAGGCTTTCTCCGCCCGCCGTCTCGCTCTCGCCGCTCTGCCAGCCGAGGGAGAAGTTCTTGAGCAGCAGGAAGCCGTCGCCCTCATAGGCCCGGGCGAGCACCTCGTTGATGCGGGCCAGCTCCGCCGTCGAGAAGCGCGCCGCCAGGGCGATCTTCTCGTGCCGGGCCATGGCCTCGCCGCCGGCGCCGAGCAGGCCCCGGGCCGCTTCATACCGCTTGATGTCCCGGGCCAGCTGTATCAGTTTTTGCTCCGTATCCACCAGATGCCGCTGCTGCTCGGCCAGGGCGGCGGCCTGGACCGCCTCGTAACGCCAGAAGAAAAGGGCGAAGGCCAGCAGCATGCTGCTCGCAGCCAGCAGGATGGCGATCTTCTTGTTCAGGGGCATGGAACCGCTCCGCAAAGATTCAGGAAATGGCAATGACTCACAGGGGACACCGGGCTTTGAGTTCCTGCAGGGTCACGACCTCGACGATGTCGTCGTAATTGACCGGGGTGTTGCTCCCCGGCAGGACACCCACATGACGGCGCTCGGGCCGCTCGAAAACCCGGTCGGCCCCGATGTTCCGGTTGCCGGGGCGCAGGGGCGAGCTCGCCGCGATTTCCCCGGACTGCCCGTCCCGGTTCAAGCCCGTGGCCACCAGCACGAAGGCCACGTTCTGCGGCGTGCCACAATAGGTGCCCCAGGTGGCGCTGTTGTCGTAATCGGGCACCCCGGCGCACTGGGCCAGCTGGCCTGGTGCATAGGCAGCGGTAATTGCCGTATCGAGCCGGTCACATGCCGTCGTTGGGTCGGAGGTCGTGAGGGACGCGGCGGCGGGGTTGTTCCAGACATCGTATTTGATCGGCTGATTGCGGCTGTCCAGCACCCGCACCGGCAAGCCCTCCAGGGACCGGGCGGTATCGCAGTTCCCGGCGGAAGCCACCCCGGCCGCGTTCTTGCATTCCGGCAGCCGCCCCGTCGCCAGGAACTGGCCGATCAGCACCTCCTTCAAGTTCTTGAGGATGCGCCGGTCCTCCTCCGCCATGGACTTGTGGTGAGTATCGGACAGCATGGGCACCAGGGTGGAGGCCAGGATGCCCACCACCAGCATCACGAAAGCCAGTTCCAGCATCGTCAGACCGCGCTGACGGCCGGGCCGGGACAGGGTTCGGGTCATCATCCTTGACCTCCAATCTGGGACATCATGTTGGCCACCAGCTCATAGATCGGTGCCAGCAGGGCAATCACGAAAAACACGAAGAAAATCCCCATGACCAGCACCAGCAAGGGCTCGATGGCCTTGGTCAGCAGTTCCACCGCCACCCGTACCCGCTGCATATACATGGTGGCCAGCTTGCCAAGCTGGGCATCGAGGGAGCCGGTCTGCTCGCCGATGCCGATCATGCGCACATCCAGGGTCTGGAAGATGTTGCAGCGCTGGAAGGATTCGCGCAGGCTCACACCGATGCGCAGGTACTCGGGGATGCGCCGGATGCGGGCCCGGAAATAGCGGTTCTGGGCCGTCTCCACCAGGCTGGAAACCGCATCCACGATGGGCACGCCGGCCGAATAGACCAGGGCGAAGTACTGGAAGAAGAAGGCGCTCTGGGCATTGCGGATCACGTTGCCGAAGATGGGCATGCCCCAGGCCAGCCGGTCCATGAAGGGACGCAGGCCGCGCCAGCGCCGGGCCGTGGTGAACAGCAGGGGCACCAGCACCAGGCCCAGCAGGGCCCAGGTCCAGCCACTCACGAAGGCATCGCTCATGGCAAGCAACATGCGGGTGGGCAGCGGCAGTTCCACATCCATGTTGCGATAGACCGTGGCCAGCTTGGGCACCACGAACACCATCCAGAAAATCACGGTGATCAGCAGCATGCTCAGGGTGAAGGCCGGATAGATCAGGGCGCGCTTGGTGGTGGACTTGATTTCCTCGATGCGCTCGATATAGGCCGCCGCATCCGAAAGCATGGTCGGGAGATTGCCGGAGTTTTCACCGATCCGGGCCATGTTCACCACCACCTCGGGAAACTGCTTGCTGCGCTCCATGGCGGTGGACAGGGAATGGCCGGCCAGCAGGTCGCGCCGCATCTGCTCCGCCAGGCCGCGCACCGCCCCTTCCCGGGAGCCCCGGGCCAGGTCGGCCAGGGCCGTCTGCAGGTCAAGCCCCCCCTGCACATAGAGGGACATGTAGTTGCAGACCTCGACCACCTGGGCCGGCGATATCCGGCCGCGCAGGGCCTCGACCAGGCGTTCCAGGAAGCCGGGCAGCTCATAGAAACGGTCGATCTTCTCGCCGCGCCGCTCCAGCTCGGACCACAGGGCGTCGAGACTGTCGTAGTTGCCGCTTCGCCAGCTGGTGCTTCCGTCGGCCGCGATGGCGGAATAGATGATGAATGCCATCCGCAGGGCCTCAGATCACCCGCTCGATTTCGGCCACGTCGGTGACCCCTTCGGCCACCAGCGCCATGCCCGCATCCAGCAGGGAAGGCACCCCGCGCCCCCGCACCAGCCGCTCGATCTCGGTGGGCAGGGCGCCGTGTTCGATCAGGCTGCGCAGTTCGTCGTCCAGTTCGATGATTTCCGCCACGGCCACCCGGCCCACATAACCGGTATGGCGGCAGCGGTCGCAGCCCACATGCTGGTAGACCTGGGCCACTTCGAGCCGGTACTGGGCCTGCTGGGTGCTGGACAGGGGCACGGCCTGGCGGCAGTGGGGACAGAGCTTGCGCACCAGGCGCTGGGCCACCACCCCGCTCAGGGAAGCGGACAGCACCGCATCCTGGCATTCCAGGTCGCGCAGGCGCACCACGACGCCGATGGCGTCATTGGTATGGACGGTGGACAGCACCAGGTGGCCGGTCTGGGCCGCCCGCAGGGTCAGGTGGGCCGTATCCTTGTCGCGCACCTCGCCCACCAGGATCACATCCGGATCCTGGCGCAGGAAGGCGCGGATGGCCGAGGCGAAGGTGATGCCGGCCTTTTCGTTCACTTCCATCTGGCGCGCCAGGGGCAGGCGGATTTCCACCGGATCCTCCACCGTCAGCACGTTGCGCTGCAGCATGTTGATGCGGCGCAGCATGGCGTACAGGGTCGTGGTCTTGCCGGAGCCGGTCGGCCCCGTCACCAGCACGGCACCATGGGAACGCCGGGTCATCCGGTCGATCTGCTGGACCTGCACCGGCGAATAGCCGATGTTGTCCAGGGAATAAAGGTCGGCCCGGCCGGCGAGGATGCGGATGACCAGGTTTTCCCCATTGACCCCGGGCATGGTGGACACCCGCAGGTCATGCCGCTCCTCCAGATAGCTGAAGGCGATCCGGCCATCCTGGGCCCGGTTGGTATCGGCAATGTCCAGGGCGGCCATGACCTTCACGGCGGAAACCAGACGGGTATGGACCACGGCCGGCAGGGAATGGGCCAGTTGCAGCACGCCATCCACCCTGAGGGAAACCAGGGTGGCAAGCGGGGTGGAGCTGACGTGGATGTCCGAGGCCTGGGCGTCGATGCCGCTGGTGATCACCAGCTCCGCCAGACGCTCGGCGGGAAAGTCCCGCCCGCCCAGGGCCGTCTGGCCGATGCGGGCGATTTCATCATCGACCGAGTGCTCCGCCCGGGTGTAACGCCGCTGGATCTCGCGCACCAGCCGGCTGCGGGACGCAAAGCAGAAGGTCAGCGGATTGGAAACGAACCGGGCGATCATGGCCGCCAGTTGCGGATTCGCCGCATCCTCGGCGGCCAGCACCAGGCGGCCATCCTTCAGGTCCAGGGGCAGCACCAGGTGCTTCTGGGCAAAAGCGAAGGGCACGAGACGCAGGGCTTCCGGCCCCTGGGGCTCGCTCAGGTCGGAATAAGGCAGGCCATGCTGCAGCGCCACCGCCCGGGCAATCTCCTGGTCGGTCACGAAACCGAGACGCTCCAGGGTATCGCCGAGCCGCTCGCCGCAGGTCTTGGCGATCGACAGGGCATAGGCCAGCAGCTCTTCGGTGATCAGCCCCGATTCCTTCAGGGTTTGTCCGAGGGTCTTCTTGGGTGCATTCATGATCAGCGGAAATCCTTGGCCTGAATGGTCAGTTGGGAACGCAGCACCGCCCGGTTCGCGGGCGCATCGTAGGCAAGGGTGCTCTGCTTGAAACGGCCCCGCCCGGCCAGCCGTCCCACGATCTCGCCCGCCAGCTTCTCGCTGTGCTCGTAAGCCCCCGGGAGGATGAGTTCGAGGGTGAGCTCGTACTCTCCCGGCTGCTGCTTCGCCGCCGCTGCATTCTGGGCGGGAGCCTCCTGTGCATCTGGCTTGGCGAGCGCTTTGGCGCCAAAAAGCCGGGCCAGGATGTCGGTGCCTCCGCCGCCATCACCGGTCTGCTTGCGCAGCACCTCGGGCGGCGTCTCGCCGGGCGGGAACATGTGCAGGGAGGCAATCGAAGCCCCCTCGGGAATCTGGCGGGTCAGCCAGGAAAGCAGGTGATCCACCCGCACCTGCTCCTCCCGCTTCTGCAGCAGGTCGGTCAGGTCACGGATGCGGCTCACCTCGCCACTGTCGGGCACCTGCTTCTCGAGTGCGGCCCGCTGCTGTTCCACCTGCTGCCGCTGCCGGCCGATCTCATCGGTCTTGCGGCTGTTCTCGTAGGCGGTGGCCACCCCCAGACCCGCCAGGGTCAGGGCACCGGCCGCCATCAGGCCGCTGACCGGCAGGGCGGCCTTCCAGGCCCAGGAGCGCAGCGCCTGGTCCGGCTCCAGCAGGTTCCAGCGGCTCCCGACGAAGCGCAGGCCGAACAGTTCGGGCTCGGCCAGGGCATCCCCGCCCCGCACCAGCAGGCCCATCTTCTTTTCCACCTCGCGCGAGGCGTAGTCGCGCTGGGCGGCGGCTTCGGCGGCCAGGGGCCGCAGATCGCCCAGATACAGCTTGATACCGATGTTCACATCCCCCGGCGCGGCGTTGCCCAGGCCGCCCAGCAGCATCGCCTCGGCGCGGCTGGCGGCATCCTGGGCCGCCCCGAGCTCGCCACCGGCGAGCATCTCCACATTGCGGCTCCGGACTTCGCCGGCTTCGCACACGAAGGCGATGAAGCGTGCGCCCCGGGCAAAACAGACCATGGCCGGCGCCGGCGTCACCCGGGCCACCAGGGCGGCGATGGCCAGCTCCTCGAGGGAGGCCAGCCCCACCGGCCGGGAATCGAGGGGCAGGCTACCCTCGGCCCGGACACAGCCCAATTCGGATGCCGCGATGAGGCGCAGCTGGAAGTCGTGCTCCCCGGTCGGATGCACCGAGAGCCGGAGGCGGTAGGGTTCGTTGAACAGGAGTTCCCCATCCACGAAGCGCCGGGCCACCACCCCGGCCAGACGGGCATTGCTCGTCTGGGAGCCCACCCGGCCGAAATAGGCGCTGCGGTCGAAGAAGCTGGCGCGCACCTCGTAGCCGCCAAGGCTGGCAAGGCGGTCCGCCTCGATTTCACCCCGGCGCAGCAGTTGCCGCCCTTGCACCAGGGCGTAGCGCACGACAGCGGCTTCCGCCTCGGCGGCAGGCTCCCCCAGGGCGACCAGCAGGGTTCCGGTCAGACGTTCGAATATGGACATGGGTATCAAGCAGGCAGAATTGCCGCACTCCCTGCGGGAGCGCGGCAACGTTCAGAAAGGATCAGGGCGCGTTGCGGTCGAACTGGAAGAAGATGGAGACCAGCTGATCGTCGTTGGCACTGCCGGTAGGCCAGTTGGCACCATTGGCCGAAGCAGTCGTGCCGTCATGGAGCAGGCGCACACGGCCGGTGGCGCCCGCCGTCTCGGGATTGGTGCCGGCCACGCCCGCGCCATCGATGGCCACGTCGATACCCTTGGCCATCCACAGGGGGATGTCATAGACGGTGATCACGTTGGAAGGGGCATTGTTGATCAGCCAGGAACCGATGCCATAGAAGTTGTTGGTCTGGTTCTTGGTGATCTGGCGGTTGATGCGGGCCGGATCGACGATGTTGGCCTTGCGCAGATCCTTCCAGGGCGTGTTGAGGTCGGCTTCAGAAGTAGTGGAGTTGACACAAGCCGGGCCCGTTCCAGCCGTGGGATCCGCATTGTCGTCATAAGCATCACCGGCCAGACGAACCAGTTGCAGCGTGCCGGCAGTCACCTCGATGATGCCGTCACCGTCACAGTCGCCCGCCAGGCGGCCGGTGCGCTTCTCGTGTTCGAAGATCATGCCCTGAATGCCACGGATGTCCTGCACCGTGCGTTCGATCTTGGCCTTGTTGATCATGTCGGTGCCCTTCAGGGCGGCGACGAGGATGATGCCGGCAATCACCAGCACGATGGCCAGCTCCACCATGGTGAAACCACCCTGGTGCTTGCGGCCTTTTTGCATTGAGACGAGCGTCATGGAAAGCCTCCGGAAATAAAACAAGATGAAATGGGATCGGGGTAAGCGGAAATTCAATGTGCATTGAACCCGTGCAATTTACGCATCCACCATTTCCCGAAGATTCGCCGATCGTTCGCAAAACGTTCGCAGGACAAACGCCCTGCCCATGGACGCCGGCCCGGGATTCTTGTCATACTCGGGACTCACGGTTTCTTCCGGCGCGACAATGCAGTGTTCATCACCCGGCCGTTCCTCCGGCCTGTTTTCCCGTCAGTCCAGCCCCCTCCCCGGGCGGTCCGGAGGCTCACATCCCCGGCCGGAGAAGCGGCAAGGCTGTCGGCTCGCCCGGCGCCACCCCGTCCCCCTTCCTGACACAGCCACCTGCAGCCCTCCCCGATGAAAAGACACAGCACGACGGACCCCCCGTTACCGGGCAGCCCGGGCCATAACATGCCGGAAGCCCTCCCCGGCCAGACCTCCCCCGCCCCGGCCGGCACCCTCTGGCTGAGCTTCTTCGGCAAGCCGCAACTGATCCACGAACAAGGCAGCATCGTGGTCGCCTCGCGCTACCAGAAGACCCTGGCCCTGCTGGCCCACCTCTCCAGCCAGCCGAACCGGCCCCTGCGCCGGGACACCCTCGCGGAACTGTTCTGGCCCCACAAGCCGCTGGAAGCCTCCAAGGGCAACCTGCGGGTGGTACTCAATGACCTCTGCACCTGCCTGAGCCGCCTCGGCCTCGAATCCATCCTGGAGACCAACCGCCAGTGGGTCACCTTCCGGGGCGCGGCCCGGCTCTTCACCGACGAAAGCTTCCTCAAGAGCCGTGAGGCCTGGCAGCATCAGCGGCATCTGACCCACCACCTGAGCGACAATGCCCACGCCCCGTGGGGCGACTGCCTGACCCTGGACGAAGCCAGTCCGGACTGGAGTGACTGGCTGACCTCGCGGCAGGCCTACCTGGAACGGCTCCGGCAAGAGTGCCAGGCAGAACTGGAAAACCTGGGGACGGCGCCCCTGCCCGTCACGCCTCCGCCCGGCAACGCGCCGGAACTGGCCCACATGGCGCTGCTGCGGATCGAGACAGCCAGCCCGGCCGGCCAGGGGGCCGATGAACGCGCCGCCTACCTGACCTGGCGGCAGAAACTGGCCCGCATGACCGAAGAATGCACCTACTTCGGCGGCATCACGGCCAGTGTCGATGCCACCGGCGTCACCCTGGCCTTCGGCCTGCACAGCCTGCAGGGCAACTACCGCTGGCAGGCCCTGCGGGCCGCGGCGGCCATCGAATTCCGTTTCGGTGACACCGGGGGCCTGCGGATCGCCCTGAGCGCGGGCAACTGCATTGTCGAATGGGGCCCCGGCCTGCAACCCCAGATCGGGGGATGGCGCAGCAAGTGGGTCGAACGGCTGGCCTACCTGATCCGGCCGGGACAGCTGATTGCCGATGACGGTTTTGCCGACATGGCCCACCTGTTCGGACTGGAACGACAGGATTTCGCCCTCGACCTCTCGGGACAGAAGCAGACCCTTTATGTGCAGGACTTCCAGCACTACCACCTGCCCGAACAGCCCCCCCTCAGTGCCGCTCCCCCCCTGGTGGGGCGTGCTGCGGAACTGGAGCGGCTCGAAGGGTTCTGGCAGGAAAGCCGGCGGGGCAGCAACCGCCGGGTGGTCGTGACCGCGCCCCCGGGCATGGGCAAGACCCGCCTGGTCTGGGAATTTGCCCGCCAGCGTCTGGCCGGGGGCGCCCGGCTGACCTGGCTCGGCGCCCGCTCGGAGACCGCCAGCCAGCCCTGGAGCCTGATCTACGACTGGCTGTTCCGGGTGCGCCAGGATGCCCGCCTGGGCTTCGGCCTGGATCAGGCGAAGGAACAGGTGCTCCAGCAGTTCCTGGCGCACCGCAGCGTGCCCCTGGGCGACAAGGGCGAGTTCGAGCGGCTGCTGCTGCAACTGCTCGGCGCGTCGAGCCTGATCGTGCTGGACGACGCCCACTGGCTCGACCAGCCCAGTGCCCGCCTGCTGTCGCGGGTTCTGCCCCAGCTGCAGGATTGCCTCATCCTGATCACCCAGCGCAAGACCGGCAGCCCGCATTTCGCCCTCCCCGACACCTACACCCTGTCACTCCCCCCCCTGAGCGACCAGGCATCGGAAGAACTGCTCGACAACCTGTGCCTGCCCACTCCGAGCGAGAGCCGGCGTACCACGATCCTGCTGGCCCGGGGCGTCCCCATCTACCTGCTCACGGCCTCCCGGGAAGCACGGCTGAACATGCCCACCACCGAATTCCTGGCCGCGACCCTCAATGCGGTGCGGGCCAGCCTGCCGGAACTGGGCGCCGCCGCGCTGCTCGGGCTGCAATGGAAGCTGTCGGACCTGACGGCGCTGGTGGACCGGGAACGGGCCCTGCTGGCCATCCGGCTGGGCCAGGAAGCCCACATCCTGAACAACCATGATGCCAACCACTGGGCCTTCTTCCACCCGCTGATCCACGAAACGATCCTGCAATCCCTCCCGGCCCAGGACCGGGAGCGGCTGGCAGCCGATGCCGCGCGCCTGTACATGGAGCGCAACGAGTTCGGCCGGGCCGCCCCCCTGTGGGAAAGCGCCGGCCGCATCGACGAGGCGCGGCGCAACTGGCGGGCCGCGGCGGAGACAGCCTGCCAGGAACAGGACGCCCTGGCGGCCTGCACCTATTACGACCAGCTGGAACGCCTGGGCTACAGCCACTCCACCCAGGATCTCTGGGACCGGGTCCGCCATACCCGGGTGCGGGCGGTACGGGATGGTTACGGCAACGAGGCCACCTGCAGCACCAGCCGGGAAATTCTCGACCTGCTGCCGGCCCGGCCCAGTCCGGAAGAACAGGAGATCGAATACTCGGCCCTGAGCCTGATCTACCTCTGGTCCGGCAAGGGAGGACGGCACATGGGGCTGGAACAGGGCGCCCAGCTCATGGCCCGGGCCAACACCCCGGCCCGGGAATTCGCCGCGCACTGGGCACTCGGCAACACCCATTTCTGGCTGGGTGATTTCCGCCAGGCCGGCCCCCACCTGCTCGCGGTGCTGGACTCTCCCCTCTCCAGCGACGAACGGACCCGCTACTTTCCCTCGGATCCGGTGGCCCTGGCCTGCCCCACCTATGCCTGGAGCCGCTGGTATCTGGGCGAAGCCGACTGGGAAGAAACGCTCCACCATTATCTGGCGCGCATTCTCGCCAACGGCATCAAGCAGGACGTCTGCATCGCCACGACCCTGGCCGCCTCGGCCTATTTCGGAACCGGCGAACACGGCAAGTCCATCGAGTACGCCCGGCAGGCCCACGCCATCGCCACGGCGGAAGGCTTCGTGCTGCGGGAAGTGTTTTCGGCGCTGGCCCTGTTCGCCGCCAGCGCCTACTGCGGCCTGCCCGTTCCCGTGGAGCACATTCTGGCTTTTGAAGAGGCAACGAACCATGCCTACCCGGCTGGCATCAACTCCGCCCGCTGGCTGGGGGCAGAAGCGCTGGCCGCCTCGGGCCGGCTGGAACTGGCCGAAGCCATGGCCGACCGGGCTCTGGCCAACGCCGACACCGCCGAACACGCCCACTGCCTGCCCAGCCTCTGGCGCCTCAAAAGCGACATCGCCACTGCCCGGGGCAATGCCCGGGAGGCCAGGGTCGCCATGACAAACGCCGAGAGAATTGCCCTGGATCAGGAAGCCCGGGGCTGGATCCAGCGCTGGGGAAGTCCCGCATGTGCCGCACTTCCCGCCTGAAGCGGCTGGCATCGCACAGCCTGGCCCTGGCCGCCCTGGTCCTGCTGCCGGGCGTAGTCCAGGCTACCGAAACGGACGCCTGCGTGCTGCAGGCCGCCGAGCGTTTCCGGGTTCCCCCGTCCCTGATCAAGGCCATCATGAAGGTGGAGGGCGGTCGGGTCGGCGCCGTGTCCCACAACCGCAACGGCAGCTACGACATCGGCCCGATGCAGATCAATTCCATCTGGCTGCCCGAAATCGAGCGCCGGGGCGGCTCCCTGGAACTGATCACCCATCACCGCTGCGCCAACATCCACTTCGGCACCTGGCTGCTCTCCCGGGAACTGGCCGGCATCGACCCGGCCCGCATCGATCGGGAAAGATTCTGGCGGGCCGTGGGCAACTACCATTCCCGCACCCCCGTTCACAACGAGCGCTATGCCCGGGCGGTCTGGTCGGCCTGGCGCTCCCTGACCCCCTGAGGCCGGCCGGCTCAAGCCCGGGCCAGGGCCCTGACCACACCCCACTGGCGCCGGCTCACCGGCAACTTTTCCGGCAGCCCCCGCAGCAGGGCCCAGCCATAGGCATCCCCGTCCTCCTGGGCCCGCTCGAAACCGGCCAGCACCCGGCGCGCCACCAGCACGGAACGGTGCAGGCGGATGAAGGGCTCGGGGAACTCCTCCTCCAGATGGGTGAGGGTCTCGTCCAGCACGTATTCCCGCTCCAGGGTCCGGGCCGTGACGTACTTGAGGTCGGCCTTGAAATAGAGCACCTCGGCCACGGGCACGAGCAGCAGGCGGCCGCGCTCGTGGCAGGGCAGATGGGTACGGCCGCCGCCCCGCAGCCGCTGCCCCAGGGCCAGCAACTGCTGGCGCTCCGGGCCGGCCTGGCGCTGGCGCGCTTTTTCCAGCGCCGCCTGCAGGCGCTGGGCGCGTACCGGCTTCATCAGGTAATCCACGGCGTTCAGCTCGAAGGCCTGGACCGCGTGGTTGTCGTAAGCGGTGGTGAAGATCACCGCCGGGGACAGGGGCAGCCCGCCCAGGTGCCCGGCCAGTTCCAGGCCATCCATGCGCGGCATGTGAATGTCGGCCAGCACCACATCCACCGGCTCCCGCTGCAACAGTTCCAGGGCACTCAGGCCGTTGTCCGCCTCACCGGCCACCCGGGTCGGACAGGCGGGCTGGATATCCTCCAGCAAGGCCCGCAGGCGGACCCGGGCCGGTGCCTCGTCATCCACGATCAGGACCCGCAGGGGGCCGCCGCTTACATCGCCGGGGTTTTGCTGTGCCTGCATGGCAGTTCGATCCTCACCTGATAGTCGCTCCCCACCGGCCCGTGTTCGAGCCGGGCTTCCATGTCGTAGTACAGGGCCAGGCGTTCGCGGATGTTGCCCAGGGCCATGTGGTGCCCTCCCCGCCCGGAACCGCCATGGTACGGATTGCTCACGGTCAGCAGCAGCAGCTCGCCCTTCCGGTTCAGCGTCACCCGCACCACCCCGGCCTCGTGGGAGGCCTCGATACCGTGATGCACGGCGTTCTCCAGCAGGGGCTGCAGCATCAGGGGCGGAACCCGGGTGTCCAGGGGCACCGCATTCACCTCCCAGACCACCTGCAGGCGCTCTCCCAGACGCAGTTTTTCCAGGTCCAGATACTGGCGCCCCAGGGCGATCTCGTCGGACAGGGGCACCAGCTCCCGGGGGTCGCGCAGCAGGGCGCGGAACAGCTCCGCCAGTTCCTCCAGGGCGGTTTCGGCCCGGCGCGGTTCGGTGCGGATCAGGGCAATCACGGTGTTCAGGGAGTTGAACAGGAAATGCGGCCGGATGCGGGCGTTCAGGGCCTGGAGCCGGGCCTCCTCGACCCGGGGTGAAAAGGCCCGGGCCCGGAGCTCGAAATAGCCCAGCACGCCCGCCGCCGCCAGCAGCGCCAGGAGCATCGCCCGCCCCAACTCGCTCCAGCCCCCGTGGACCAGGCCGAGGAAACGCCAGGCATCCCAGAGCAGGGCCGCACTGCCCGCGGCCAGCAACAGCACCAGGGCCTGCCCGACCCGGACCGGACAACGCCAGAGCAGGTCCCGCCCCAGAGCCAGCAGCCCCAGGTTGAAGAGCAGCAGGGGTTCGACCCAGGCTGCACCGGCAACAAAGGCCGCCAGCCAGCCAGCCAGGGAGTCAGCCTGGGCCAGGGTGCCGCCCAGGGCCAGGACATTGACCCCGAGCAGCACGCGCAGCAGGACCCCCAGGTTGCGCCAGTCGGGCAGGGGATGGCCTGCGTTTTGCCGTATACTGCTCATTCGTTAGGCACCTGTGCCGTTTTCCACCCTTCCATTCTAGCCGCAAGCACCCGAATAGCATGACTTCCACCCAAGCTTCCCAATACACCTGGGCCGGCCGCTTCTCCGAGCCCGTTTCCGACCTGGTCAAGCGCTACACCGCCTCCGTGGATTTCGACCAGCGCATGTGGCGCCAGGACATCCGCGGCTCCCTGGCCCATGCCCGGATGCTGGCGCGGCAGGGGATCATCAGCCCACAGGACCTGGCCGACATCGAACGGGGCATGGCCCAGGTGTGGCAGGAGATCGAATCCGGCCAATTCGAGTGGTCCCTGGACCTGGAAGACGTGCACCTCAACATCGAAAAGCGCCTGACCGCCCTGGTGGGCGATGCCGGCAAGCGCCTGCACACGGGCCGCTCCCGCAACGACCAGGTGGCCACCGACATCCGCCTTTATCTGCGCGACGCCATCGACGACATCCTTGCCCTGCTCCGGGACTTCCAGGCCGCCATCGTCACCCTGGCCGAAAGGGAGGCCGCCACCCCCATGCCCGGCTTCACCCACCTGCAGGTGGCCCAGCCGGTCACTTTCGGGCATCACATGCTGGCCTATTTCGAGATGTTCGAGCGGGACAAGGAACGCTTCGTCGATTGCAGGAAGCGCACCAACCGCCTGCCCCTGGGCGCCGCCGCCCTGGCCGGCACCACCTATCCCATCGACCGGGAATTCGTGGCCGCCGAACTGGGCTTCGACGGGGTCTGCCTGAACTCCCTCGACGCGGTATCCGACCGGGACTTCGCCATCGAATTCTGCGCCGCCTGCGCCCTGTTCATGACCCACATCTCCCGCCTGTCGGAAGAGCTGGTGCTGTGGATGAGCCCCCGGGTCGGCTTCATCCAGATCGCCGACCGTTTCTGCACCGGCTCCTCGATCATGCCCCAGAAAAAGAACCCGGACGTGCCGGAACTGGCCCGGGGCAAGACCGGCCGCGTCTATGGCCACCTGACCGCTCTCCTGACCCTGATGAAGTCCCAGCCCCTGGCCTACAACAAGGACAACCAGGAGGACAAGGAACCCCTGTTCGACGCGGTGGACACGGTCACGGACACCCTGCGCATCTTCGCCGACATGATGGGTGGCATCACCGTGAAATCCGAAGGCATGGTCGAAGCGCTCACCCAGGGCTTCGCCACCGCCACCGACCTGGCCGACTATCTGGTCAAGAAAGGCCTGCCCTTCCGTGACGCCCACGAAGCCGTGGGCCACGCGGTCAAGGCCGCCGAGCAGAAGGGCGTGGACCTGTCCCAGCTCTCCCTGGCCGAACTGCAGGCCTTCTGCCCCCAGGTGGACGAGGACGTGTTCGCCGTACTCACCGTGGAAGGGTCGCTGGCCTCCCGCAACCACATCGGCGGCACGGCACCCGAACAGGTGCGGGCCGCCGCAGCCCGGGCCCGGCAGCGCCTTGGCTAAGCCCCCCGCTGCCCAGAAGAAGCTGGGCAAGTACGAACTGATCCGGGAACTGGGCCGGGGCGCCACCAGTACCGTCTGGCTCGGTTCCGACCCCTTCGCCCGGCGCCAGGTGGCCATCAAGGTGGCCACCCCGGAAATCCTCAAGGACCCGGTCAAGGGCCGCCTCTACACCCACCTGTTCCTGAACGAGGCTTCCCTGGTGGGCAAGCTCAACCACCCCCACATCGTGCAGATCTTCGATGCGGTGGTGACCGACACGCTCAGCTACATCGTCATGGAATACGTGGCGGGCAGCACCCTGGAGACCGTCTGCCAGCCAGGCCGCCTGCTGCCCGTGGACAAGGTGGTGGAGATCGGCTTCAAGTGCAGCCGCGCCCTCGATTTCGCCTTCCGGCTTGGCATCACCCACCGGGACATCAAGCCGGCCAACATCCTGCTGACCCCCGAAGGAGACATCAAGATCTCCGACTTCGGCGCCGCCCTGGTGAGCCGCACGGAGCGCACCCAGGTTTCCGGCATCGGCTCCCCCGCCTACATGTCGCCCCAGCAGGTCCAGGAACTGCCCCTCGACCACCGCACCGACATCTACTCGCTGGGCGTGGTCCTCTACGAACTGCTCACCGGCCAGAAACCCTTCCAGGGCAGTTCCAACTACAACGTGGTGTACCAGATCATCCACCACGACCCACCCCCCGTGGACCAGCTCAACCCGGAAGTCTCCCCTGCCCTGGCGGCCATCGTGACCAAGGCCATGGCCAGGGAGCTGGAATCCCGTTACGGCAGCTGGGAGGCGTTTTCCCGGGATCTGGCCGAGGTGGCGCGCCAGCACCCGCCCGCCCAGGCCCGGGAGCTGCCCGACACGGCCAGGTTCGACATCCTGCGCGCCCTGCCCTTCTTCCGCCAGTTTCCCGACGTGGAGCTGTGGGAAGTCCTGCGCTTCGCCAGCTGGACCCAAGTGCCCCCGGGCCAGGTCATCATGAAGGACGGGGAGGAGGGAGATTTTTTCTGCTTCCTGATCCAGGGCGAACTCAAAGTCACCAAGCAGGGCAGGATGCTCTACCTGCTCACCCCGGGCGACTGCTTCGGGGAAATGGCGGTCATCCTGCAGCAGAAACCCTCCCGCAGCGCCGATGTGAGCAGCCTCACCGAAGCGGTGATCGTCAGGATTCCCGGCCAGGCCCTGACCGAAGCCTCCACGGCCTGCCGCATGCATTTCTACCAGGCCTTCCTGGAAGTGCTCACCGAGCGCCTGCGGCTCTCGAACCAGCGCCTGGCCGCCCTGTAACGCCCGCCGCCACTGCCTGGCCCGGGCTTCTTTCCTGCGGGGCTTGACGCAGCCGGGTAAAATGGCCGGCTCGTTCCTTTTCTGAAGTTTCCTGGAGTCCGCCGTGCTAGTCGCCGCCAACATCACCATGCAGTTCGGGGCCAAGCCCCTGTTCGAGAATGTCAACGTCAAGTTCGGCGAGGGCTTCCGCTACGGCCTGATCGGCGCCAACGGGGCCGGCAAGTCCACCTTCATGAAAATCCTCTGCGGCATTCTGGAGCCATCCAGCGGCAACGTCTCCAAGGACGCCCACGAGCGCATGGCCTACCTGAAGCAGGACCAGTTCGCCTACGAGGACATGCGGGTGCTGGACGTGGTGATGATGGGTCACGAGGAAATGTGGGCCTGCATGAGCGAGCGGGATGCCATCTATGCCAACCCCGACGCCACCGAGGACGACTACATGAAGGCGGCGGAACTGGAAGGCAAGTTCGCCGAATACGACGGCTACACCGCCGAATCCCGGGCCGGCGAGCTGCTCTTGGGCGTGGGCATCCCCACCGAGCTGCACAACGGGCCCATGAGCCAGGTGGCTCCGGGCTGGAAGCTCAGGGTGCTGCTTTGCCAGGCCCTGTTCGCCGACCCCGACATCCTGCTCTTGGACGAACCCACCAACAACCTGGACATCAACACCATCCGCTGGCTGGAGGATGTGCTCAACCAGCGCGAATCCACCATGATCATCATTTCCCACGACCGGCATTTCCTGAACCAGGTGTGCACCCACATGGCGGACCTGGATTACGGCAAGATCACGGTATACCCGGGCAACTACGACGACTTCATGGAAGCCTCGACCCAGGCCCGCGAGCGCCAGCAGGCCGCCAACGCCCGGGCCAAGGAGAAGATCACCGACCTGCAGAACTTCGTGCGCCGCTTTTCCGCCAACAAGTCCAAGGCCAAACAGGCCACCAGCCGCCTGAAGCTGATCGAGAAACTCAAGCCCGAGGACGTGAAACCTTCCTCGCGCCAGTACCCCTGGATCCGCTTCGAGTTCGACGAAAAGGAAAAGCTGCACCGGGGCGCGGTGGAGGTGGAGAACCTGGCCTTCCGGTACAAAGGCGGCGACAAGACCTTCTTCAACCAGGTCAGCTTCACCATCAACGCCGGCGACAAGGTGGCGGTGATCGGTGAGAACGGGGTCGGCAAGACCACATTGCTCAAACTCCTCATGGGCGAACTGACCCCGACGCACGGCCATATCAAGTGGGCCGAGAAGGCCAAACCCGGCTATTACGCTCAGGACCACTCGGCCGAGTTCGCCAACCCGGTATCCCTCACGGAGTGGGTGGCGGGCTACGCCCGGGCCAGCATCGACGCCGGCGGCGATCTGGAAACCCTGATCCGGGGCACTCTGGGCCGGCTCCTGTTTTCCGGTGACGAGCAGAAGAAGCCGGTGAACGTGATCTCCGGCGGCGAACAGGGCCGCATGCTGTTCGGCAAGCTGATGCTGCAAAAGCCCAACGTGCTGGTGATGGACGAACCCACCAACCACCTGGACATGGAATCCATCGAATCCCTGAACACTGCCCTGGACCTGTACAAGGGCACCCTGGTGTTCGTCTCCCACGACCGGGAATTCGTCTCCTCCCTGGCCAACCGCATCTTCGAGATCAAGACGGACGGCTCCCTGGTGGACTACCAGGGCACCTACGAGGAATACCTGGCCAGCCAGGGTATTGAATGAGTTTTTCCGTCCCCCACAACCAAGGAGCGCCCATGAGCATCAAGACCAAGCTTTTGACATTGATCGGTGTCGGTATCCTCTCCCTTCTCATTGTGGGAGGCGCGGGCAGCATCGGCATGCGCTCCTCCGGCACCGCCCTGCACGAAGCCGTGCAGATCCGCCTGCCATCGGTGGAGTACCTGCTGATCGCCAGCGAGGCCCAGACCGATGTGGTGCGCGCCGGTCTGCAGACCGGCGTATGGGAAACCGACTACAGCCCCAAATCCCGCCAGGAATTCGCCCGTACCGTGGAAGTGTATGAGGAAGCCTGGAAGCGGGCCGAGGATGCGCTGGAAAACTACCGCAAGATTCCCCTGTTCGATCATGAGGCCGGCACGCTCAAACCGATGCAGGACGCCTTTGACAAGGAATGGGCAGCCTGGAAGAAGCTGAACCAGGAGTGGGGCGCCATCATGCGCCAGCTGGCGGCTCTGCCCAATGGGGAAGATGCCCGGCAGCGGGAACTGTTCCGCCAGTTCTATGAAGCCTACTTCGCCCAGCGGGACAGCTTCCGCAGCTCGGCAGCCAAGCTCAAGGAACTGATTACCTATGAGGACAGCCAGGCCAGGGCTTCCGGCGCTGCGGCCGAACAAACCATGGCTACCATGACCCTGGTGCAGCAGGGTGCCTTCGTTGCAGGTCTGGTGGTCCTCATCCTGGTGGGCATCTCGGTCTTCCGGGCCGTGATGGGTCCCCTGGAACTCACCCGCCGCACCATGGACGACATCGCCCAGCACCGGGACTTCACCCGCCGGGTGCCGGTCAACAGCCAGGATGAAATCGGCCAGATGGTAAAGGGCTTCAACAGCCTGGTGGACCGGCTGCAGTCCTCCATGCAGGAGATCCAGTCGCGCATGACCGAAGTGCGCAGCGCCGTGGAATCCCTGTCCACCGCCGCCCAGCAGGTGGCTGCCAGTTCCGCCAACCAGAGCGGCTCCACCTCCGCCATGGCGGCCTCCATCGAGCAGATGACGGTCAGCATCAGCACCGTCTCCAGCAGCGCCGGGGATGCCCAGTCCATGGCCCGCCAGGCCGGGGAGATTTCCGACCAGGGGGGACAGATCATCGAACGCACCGCCGCCGAGATGGGGGCCATCGCCCAGACCGTGGCTCAGGCCTCCCAGGTGATCCAGGCCCTGGGCAACGAATCCCAGCAGATTTCCAGCGTCGTCCAGGTCATCAAGGAAATCGCCGATCAGACCAACCTGCTGGCCCTGAACGCTGCCATCGAGGCGGCCCGGGCCGGGGAACAGGGCCGGGGCTTCGCCGTGGTGGCCGACGAGGTGCGCAAACTGGCCGAACGCACCGCCCAGTCCACCGGCGACATCGGTGCAATGATCCGTAAGATGCAGCTTTCCGCCGGAGAAGCCGTGGCCGAAATGGAACGGGTGGTGCAGCAGGTGGAGTCCGGCCAGGCCCTGGCCCAGGATGCTGGCCAACGGATTCAGGCCATCCGCGACGAAGCCGGCCGGGTTTCCGCAGCAGTCACCGAGATTTCCAACGCCCTCAAGGAACAAAGCGAAGCCAGTCAGGACATTGCCCGCCATGTGGAGAGCATTGCCCAGATGACCGACGAGAACAACGCCGCCGCCGAAGAAACGGCCGCCAGCGCCAACCGCCTCGATCAGCTCGCCCAGGAAGTGACCGACACCGTGGCCCAATTCAAGGTCTGATCCCTTTCAGCCGGTCTTGCCGGATTACTCCAAGGCCCTGGCCGACTCAGTCCGCCAGGGCTTTTTGCAGCAGCACGGCGATGTTCGTAGGCGGACCAGTCGAGCCAGGTTTTCATGGCCGACCTGAAGCAATTCAGGTGCCACGCCCACCCTCTTGAAAATCAGGGCCTTGCGGCGGCAGGCCCTGTCACGATTGCGACAATCAGCCCGAACCCTGCTCCTGCACCCGGCGGTACAGCAGCTGGTATTGCTCATCGGCCTGCTTCAGGCGTTCGGCGGCGAGGCGGAAGAAGATCTTCAGCATCCCCGAGCGCAGCTCCGGCGAGGCCCGGTTGAGGCGGCTGTAGGCCCACTTGCCATAGACCACCGGGGTCATGGCGGTGACGGTAGCGGCCCGGGGGCTGGGAGTGGCCTCGGCAAAGGCCAGCTCCCCGAACAGGGTGCCGGCGCAGAGCAGGTTGATGAGGCGGCCGCGCTGGGTGACCCGCGTGTCGCCTTCCAGCAGCAGATAGCAGGAGCGGGCCGTCGCTCCCTCCTGAACCAGCACGGTGCCCGCCGGCGCCCGGCGCCAGTGGGCGAAACGCAGCAACTCCCAGAGCTGGGGATCTTCCAGTTCCTGCAGCAGGGGCAGGCGGCGCAGCCGGTCGAACAGTTCCGACAGGCCAGGCTGCTCCCCGGTGCTGCCGGCGGTGCCGGGCATCAGGGCGGTCAGCGCGGCGAGCACCAGGGGCCAGGAGGCAAAGCGCTGCTCCAGGCTGACGGCCAGCATTTCCTCCACCAGCGCATCCAGGCCGGGCGGCAGGTCGGGGCGCAGGTCCCTGAGCCGGGGCCGGTCGCCATTGAGGATCTTGTACATCAGCGCCGCCGGCGAATCGGCGACGAAGGGCAGCTGCCCGGTGAACAGCTGGAACAGGACCACCCCCAGGGCATAGATGTCGGCCTGGGGGGTGACCCAGTGGCGGAACAGCTCCGGCGCCATGTAGGAGAGGGAGCCGATGTCCATGACCTGGGTGGAATCGCCCCGGCCCCAGTAGGCGGCGCCGAAATCCCCCACCTTGACCTCCCCGGGCCCCAGGTACTGGAGGTTGGCAGGCTTGATGTCCCGGTGCACGATGCCGGCCCGGCAGGCGTAATCGAGGGCGCTGGCGCACTTGTAGGCGATTTCCAGCACCTCGCCGACGGATTTGAGCTGGCCCGGGCGGGTGTAGGGCTCCAGGGTGCCGCCGGGCAGGTATTCCATGACCAGATAGGCGGTGTCCGTCCCCATGCCCGCGTCGTACACCTGGACGATGTAGGGATGCTGCAGGTTGCCGGCCAGACGCACCTCATTCAGCCAGGCCTTGCGGATGGCGTTCTGCTCCGGGTCGTTGCTGAAGATCTGGGGATGGGCAATCTTCAGGGCCACCTGCCGGTCGGCGAAAGGGTCCTGGGCCAGATACACGGTGCCGGAAGCCCCCCGGCCCAGTTCCCGGAGGATTTCGTAACGCTGCTGGAAGCTGTTCATGGAGTCGGGTCCGGGCCGGTTTCAGTCAGCGGTCATGTTACCGGCTCCCCCGGCCCGGGGAAACCGGGGTCAGCAGGCGGTTGAGCCAGCGCCCGAGGCGGTGCCCCGCTGCCGCCAGACGGGCATCGGCGATGGCCTGGGCGCGCCGGTGGAATTCTGGAGTCACCAGGGGCAGCAGACTGCCCGACACCCGGGGATAGACCGGCCCCGCCAGCAGCTCCCGGCTTTCCGCCAGCCACCCGGCCACCTCCCCCTGGGGGGGTGGCGGCAGGGCACTGAGGCGGCGCAACGGCGGCTCCAGATGGCGGCCCCTGAGCCAGGGCGGCCCCGGCAGTTCGTCCCAGTAGGCATGCAAGGACATGAAGGGCTTGCGGGGGTTGTAGGGGTTCTCGATCTCGAAGGCGTTGCCACCCCGATCGCCCCGCCCGCCCGTGTGCAGGGGCTGGTGGATGTCCGCCACCAGATGCAGCAGCCAGGGCAGGGCGTAGACCTGCTCCGCCTCCCGCCCGGAGGCCAGTTCATCAGCCAGGGATAAAAGGCGGGTGTCGATCTCGCCGGCCGGGCCGCCCCCGGAGGCATCCCGGTAGTGCCAGTGAGTCTGACGCAGCATGTGGGGAAATCCGGGCAGGCGGGGCGTGGGCGGCTCGTCCGCGTCATGGAAGCGGGGATCACGGCGGATGTCGTCGGGCCAGGTGGAGGCTTCCAGGAACACCCCGTAATCCGCATCAGCCTCCTGCTGCCGCTTGAGCCAGCGGGCATGGTCGGGATGCCGGCGCAGCAGGGCGCTGACCCGCTCCCGGACCGGCGGGGTCATTTCCTGCCAGGCCACGGCGGCCACAAGGCGGTGCCCGGCGGCATTCCAGGCCCCGGCGGGCAGGGGCAAAAGGAGCAATAAAGCAAGGAGATAGGCCATGCCGCCATTATCTCCGTTTTGCCCCGCCGGCACGGCATTGCCCTGGCCGGCCCATGCTAGACTTGCGGCCCCGCACGACCCTTGGCCCCTTGTCCATGCCCCCTGCCCCGCCTCCGGATTCCCTGGCCTTCGCCCTCTGCCATGGGGCGACCATCATTGCCCAGGTCATGGCGGGCCAGAGCCTGGCCGATGGCGCCCTGGAACAGGTGCCCGCCCCGGCGCGGCCGGCGGTGCAGGACATCGTCTATGGCACCCTGCGCCGGTACGGGGAGGGGGACGCCCTGCTCGCCCCGTTGCTGCGCAATCCCCCTTACCCGGCGATCCGCGCCCTGCTGCTCGCCGCCCTGTACCGCCTCGCCACCTGGACCGATGCGCCCCACACGGTGGTGAACCAGGCGGTGGAAGCCGCCGGCCAGCTCGCAGGCGGGCGCTACAAGGGTCTGGTCAACGGCGTGCTGCGCAACTACCTGCGCCAGCAGGAGAGCCTGCAGGCCGCCCTGGACGACAGCGCCCGCCTCTGGCACCCGGCCTGGTGGCTGGCAAAGCTGCAGGCCGACCACCCCGGCCACTGGCAGGACATCGTTGCTGCCGATAACGCCGCGCCCCCCATGAGCCTGCGGGTCAACCGCCGCAAGGGGAGTCCCGCAGATTATCTGGCCCGGCTCGAAGCGGGCGGGATGGCCGCCCGGGCCGCCGGCACGGCCGGCATCCGCCTGCTGCGGCCGGTGCCGGTGAGCCAGTTGCCCGGCTTTGCCGAAGGATGGGTGTCGGTACAGGACCTGGGCGCCCAGCGCGCCGCCGAACTGCTCGACCCGGCTCCGGGCAGCCGGGTGCTGGATGCCTGCGCCGCACCGGGCGGCAAGACCGCCCACCTGCTGGAGCGGGCCGACCTGGAGCTGACGGCCCTCGACATCGACCCGGCGCGCTGCCGCCAGATCGAAAGCAACCTGGAGCGCCTCGGCCTCAAGGCCCGGGTGCGTTGCGGCGATGCCAGCGCACCCCGGGCCTGGGGCCGGGAACCCGCTGCCTTCGACGCCATCCTCGCCGACGTGCCCTGCTCCGCCAGCGGCGTGGTGCGCCGCCACCCGGATGCCAAGTGGCTGCGCCAGCCCCGGGACGTGCTCCGGTTCGCCCACACCCAGCAGCGTATCCTGGAACGCCTGTGGCCCGCCCTGCAGCCCGGGGGCAAATTGCTTTATGCTACCTGTTCGGTATTTCCCGAAGAAAACGGCGGGCAGGTGGCCAAATTCCTGCGCCGCACTGCGGATGCCCGCCTGGTCAGCGAGGAACAGTGGCTGCCCGGGCCGGAACACGACGGCTTCTACTATGCGCTCCTGCAAAAACTGGTCTGATCGCCTGGCCGGCTGGTTGCTGGCTGCCTGCCTGTGTCTGCTGGGCCCGGCCGCCTGGGCCGGCAGCATCGACATCCGTAATCCCCAGCTGCTGCCCGGCGAGGAGGGTTACACCCTTTCCGCCGATTTCCGCATCGACTTCAACCCCCGCCTAGAAGAAGCCGTGACCAAGGGAGTCACCCTCTATTTCGTCCTGGATTTCGAACTGGAGCGGCCCCGCTGGTACTGGGTGGACGAGAAGGTCGTCAGCCGCAGCCAGACCTGGCGCCTCAGCTATCACGCCCTGACCCGGCAATACCGCCTGTCTACGGGCACCCTGCACCAGTCCTTCGCCAGCCTGGAAGAGGCCCTGCAGATGCTCTCCCGCGTGCGCCGCTGGCTGGTGATCGAGGGGCCGCTCAAGCCCGGCGACAGCTACCAGGCCGCCCTGCGCCTGCGCCTGGACATCTCCCAGCTGCCCAAGCCCTTCCAGGTCTCCGCCCTGGCCAGCCGGGACTGGAACCTGAACTCGGACTGGCAGCAGTGGAAATTCGTGGTGCCCGCCCCCGAACCCGAAACCGCGCCGCTGCCGGCCACCCCGGCAGCTCCCCCCCAGGAAAGCCGATGAAGCGCCTTCTGGCCATCGCCGGTGCCCTGGGGGCCGCCCTCGGGGCCATCCTCTGGTTCCTGCTGCTGGCCTCCACGTCGGCGGACACCATCATCTTCGCCAACCAGTACCCGCTCATCCTCGGCCTCAACGTCCTGGTGGCCGCGGTCCTCCTCGGTCTGGTGGGCTGGCAGGTGCACGCCCTGTGGCGCGAGCACCGGGCCCAGGTGTTCGGCTCCCGCCTCAAGCTGCGGCTGATGCTGATGTTCGGCCTGGTGGCCGTGGTCCCCGGCACCCTGGTGTATGGGGTCTCGGTGCAGTTCGTCACTCGCTCCATCGAGAGCTGGTTCGACGTGCGGGTGGAAAAGGCGCTGGAATCGGGCCTCAGCCTGGGGCGCTCGGCCCTCGACTCCCTGCTCGGGAAGCTGGCCCAGAAGGCCCGCAGCATGGCTACGGAACTGGCCGACCGGCCCGAAAACGCCCAGGGCCTGCTGCTCTCGCGGCTGCGGGAGCAGGCCGGGGTGAACTCGGCCGCCCTGTTCGCCCCCAACGGCCAGCTCATCACCAGTTCCCAGGCGGAGCTGGCGAGTCTGCTGCCGCCCCTGCCGTCCCCGAGCGAACTCAAGCAGGCCCGCAACAGCCGCACCGTCACCGCCATCGAAGGGGAAGGCGACGCCATGACCCTGCGGGTGCTGGTTCCCGTCAGCCCCCTCACCTTCTTCGAACAGCCCCGGGTGCTGCAACTCTCGCAGCCCGTGCCCGCCGCCCTGGCCGAGAATGCGGAGGCCGTCCAGGAGGTGTACCGGGACTACCAGGAGCTGCAGCTGGCCCGCCAGGGCCTGACCCAGATCTACGCCCTGACCCTGACCCTGACCGTGCTGGTGGCCCTGTTCGCCGCCTTTGCCCTGGCCTTTTTCATGGCCCGCCGCCTGTCGGCGCCCCTGTCGATCCTGGCCGAAGGCACCCAGGCCGTGGCCCAGGGCGACTATTCGCCGCGCCAGGCCATCGACAGCCGTGACGAACTGGGGGTGCTGACCCAGTCCTTCAACCAGATGACCCGACAGCTGGACGATGCCCGGCGCGAGGCGGAGCGGCACCGGAGCGAGGTGGAATCGGCCCGGGCCTACCTGGAATCCATCCTCGCCAACCTTTCGGCCGGGGTGCTGGTGTTCGACCGCCACTTCGCCCTGCGTACCATCAACGAAGGCGCCATCACCATCCTCGGCGAGCGTCTGCCGGAGCTGGTGGGCCAGCCCACCGAGGCCTGGAACCGCCATCCGGAACTGGGCCAGTTCATCCGCCAGCACTTCGGCCCGGACAGTCCGGACGAGTGGCAGGGCCAGCTGGAACTGGAGCAGGAGGGCAGCGTCGTCCAGGTGCTGCTGCTGCGCGGCACCCGTCTGCCCGATGCCAGCGGCGGCGGCCACGTGGTGGTGTTCGACGATGTGACCCAGCTCATCGCCGCCCAGCGCAGCGCAGCCTGGGGCGAAGTGGCCCGGCGCCTGGCGCACGAGATCAAGAATCCCCTGACCCCCATCCAGCTTTCCGCCGAGCGCCTGCAGATGAAGCTGGCCGACCACCTGACAGGCAAGGAGGCGGAGATGCTGGAGCGCTCCACCCAGACCATCATCAACCAGGTCCAGGCCATGAAGCGGATGGTGGACGATTT
This sequence comes from Betaproteobacteria bacterium UBA2592, assembly GCA_002340095.1. GTDB lineage: Bacteria > Pseudomonadota > Gammaproteobacteria > Burkholderiales > Rhodocyclaceae > Azovibrio. Next base: position 48,783 of record DDKS01000065.1, on the reverse strand, counting down.
CCGCGATTATTCCCGCCATCCGGCGCCGGAACTGGCGCCTTTGGATCTGAACGGCCTGATCCGCGAGGTGCTGGGCCTCTATGAGAATTCCGAGGTGCGGGTCACACCCGAACTGGCGGCGGAACTGCCTCCGGTCCTGGGAGATGCCAACCAGATCCGTCAGGTCATCCACAACCTGCTCAGAAACGGCCAGGACGCCCTGGAAGGCATTGCCGGGCCCCGCCTCGCGATCCGCACCGAAGCCCTGCCCGGCCAGGCCCTGCTGCAGATCATCGACAACGGCAGAGGTTTTCCGGCCGAGATCCTGCCACGGGTGTTCGAACCCTACATCACCACCAAGCCCCGGGGCACGGGGCTGGGCCTGCCCATCGTCAAGAAGATCGTAGACGAGCACCAGGGCAGCATCGACATCGGCAACCGCCCGGAGGGGGGCGCCTGCATCAGCATCCGCCTGCCTCTGGTGAAGGAAGGCAACAAGGAAGGAAGAAATGGCAGAGATTCTGGTCGTTGACGACGAAATCGGCATCCGTGAATTGCTCTCGGAGATCCTGGCCGACGAGGGCCACGACGTACGCCTGGCCGAGAATGCCGCCGCCGCCCGCCGCATCCGCAGCGAACGGACGCCGGACCTGGTGTTGCTCGACATCTGGATGCCCGACACGGACGGCATTTCCCTGCTCAAGGAATGGTCGGCCGCCGGCCTGCTGACCATGCCGGTGGTGATGATGTCCGGCCACGGCACCATCGACACGGCCGTGGAGGCCACCCGCATCGGCGCGGTGGACTTCCTGGAAAAGCCCATCGCCCTGCAGAAGCTATTGTCCACGGTCAAGAAGGCCCTCAAGCACGACCACATCGGCCAGCGCCCGCCGCTCACCCTGGAAGCCCTGGCGCACGCTCCCCTGTTCCGGGACCTGAAGAAGCGCCTGGAACAGGCCGCCGCCAAGACCAGCGTGCTGCTGCTCAAGGGGGGTAGCGGACCCATCGCCGAAATCTGTGCCCGCACGCTGCAGCGCCCCCATTCCCCCTGGCTGGACCTGTGCGAATCCACTGCCCCGATGACCCAGGAGCTGTTGCAGAAAACCGCCGGCGGCCTGATCTACGTGAGCGACCTGGCGGCCCTGGGCAAGCTGCAGCAAATGAGCCTGGCCTTCGCCCTGGAACGGGTACACAAGCACAACATCCTGCTCGTGGCCGCTTCCTCCCAGTCCCTGGCCAGCCTCGGCGCCCGGGGTTGGGATGCCCAGCTGCTGGCGCGCCTGGGCGAGGTCTGGCTGGCCTTGCCCAACCTGAACCAGCACGCCGACGAGCTGCCGGAAGTGATCGGTCTGTTCCTGACCCGGATGGTGGAGCGCCAGGAAGTGCCCCTGCGTCATTTCTCCAGTGCCGCCCTGAACCTGCTGCGGGTGCGCAAGTGGCCTGCGGAGACCGGATGGAACGAACTCCAGGCCCTGATCCGCAACCTGGCGCTGACCGCCCTGGAGGAGGAGATCAGCGAGGCCGACGTTCTGCGCCTGCTGCCCGAGGAGGCCCCGGTGGCAGGCCCGATGGCCCCCGAGGGGCTGCAGGAGCTGTTCGAACAGCCCCTGCGGGAAGCCCGGGACGCCTTTGAGCGCCATTATTTCGAATATCTGCTCAAGGCGGAGGGCGGCAACATGACCCGGGTGGCAGACCGTTCCGGCCTGGAACGCACCCATCTGTACCGCAAGCTCAAGCAGCTGGGCGTGGCCACAGGTCGCCGCTCCGGTGAGGAGAACGGTGCATGAAGATCATCATTCTCGGCGCCGGCCAGGTAGGCGCCAGCGTGGCGGAAAGCCTGGTATCGGAAGAAAACGACATCACCATGGTCGACAGCGACGGCGAGCGGCTCGCCGCCTTGCAGGATCGGCTCGACCTGCGCGCCGTGACCGGCAATGCCGCCTATCCTTCGGTGCTCCGGAGCGCCGGGGCCGAAGATGCCGACCTGGTGATCGCCGTGACCCAGAGCGACCAGACCAATCTGGTGGCCTGCAAGATCGCCCAGAGCCTGTTCAACGTGCCCACCCGCATCGCCCGGCTGCGCTCCCGGGACTTCCTCGAGGACGAACGGCTGCTTTCCCCGGACAATTTCGCGGTGGATTTCGCCATTTGCCCCGAGCAGATCATCACCGACTACGTGGTGCGCCTGATCGAGTTTCCCGAGGCCCTGCAGGTACTGGAATTCGCCGGCGGCCGGGTGTCCCTGGTGGCCGTGCGCGCCATCGAGGGCGGGCTGCTGGTCAGAAAGCCGATCAAAGAAATGAAGGAGCACCTGCCCCTGGGCATGGAAGCCCGCATCGCCGCCATCTACCGGCGCGACCAGCCCATCATCCCCACCGGCGAAACGCACATCCAGCCCGGCGACGAGGTGTTCGTGCTGGCCGCCGCCGAACATATCCGGCCCGTGCTCCGGGAACTGCGGCGCATGATGAATCCGGTGCAGCGCATCATGATTGCCGGGGGCGGCAACATCGGCCTCCGGGTGGCGGCCACGCTGGAGGAGCGCTACGAGGTCAAGATCATCGAGCACGCCCGCGTCCGCTCCGACTACATCGCCGGCAAGCTCAAGGACGCCCTGGTACTGGCCGGTGATGCCACCGACGAAGAGCTGCTGGAGCAGGAAAACATCGCCGAGATGGACCTGTTTCTCGCGCTCACCAACGATGACGAAGACAACATCATGGCGGCATCCCTGGCCAAGCGCATGGGCTGCAAGCGGGTGGTGGCGCTGATCAACCGGCGCGCCTATGCCGACATGGTCCAGGGCGGCCCCATCGACATCGGCATCTCCCCGGCCCACGTCTCCATCGGCACCCTGCTCGCCCATGTGCGCCGGGGCGACGTGGCCGCCGTCCATTCCCTGCGCCGCGGCGCGGCAGAGGCCCTCGAACTGGTGGCGCACGGGGACACGAACAACTCCAAGGTGGTGGGCCGGCGCATTGCCGACATCCCCTGGCCCAAGGGCGTCACCGTCGCCGCCCTGGTGCGCGACTTCGACCACGTGGAGTCGGTGCATGTGCGTGACGACGGCACCGTGGACCGCCGCTCCGGCCGGGTGGAAATCGCGCACGGAGACTCGATCATCCAGTCCGGCGACCACGTCATCGTGTTCTGCATCCAGAAGAAGCTGGTGCGCAAGGTCGAACAGCTATTTCAGGTTGGCTTTCACTTCTTCTGACCATGCAGCGTTTTTTTCCTGTCATCCGTGCCCTGGGGGGCGTGCTGTTCATCTTCTCCTTCGCACTGCTCATACCCCTCGTCCATTCCCATGCCATCGGGGATGGAGCGGAAGAAGCCTATGATCTCGCCTTTCTCCTCACCCTGGGCAGCGGCATGTTGCTCTGGGGCCTCACCCGCGAGCACAAACGCGAACTCCAGGTCCGGGACGGTTTCTTGATCGTCGTGCTGGTATGGTCGGTACTGCCCTTGTTCGCCAGCATCCCCCTCTACGTCCAGCTCGACATCGGCTTCACGCTGGCTTACTTCGAGGCCACCTCGGGTCTCACGGCCACTGGCGCCACCGTGCTTTCCGGCCTGGACAACCTGCCTCCGTCCATCAACCTCTGGCGCCACCTGATCATCTGGCTCGGGGGCATGGGCCTGATCGTCCTGGCCGTGGCCATTCTGCCGATGCTGGGCATCGGCGGCCGGCAGATGTTCAAGGCCGAAATTCCCAGCCCGATGAAGGACACCAAGCTCACCCCCCGCATCGCCCAGACTGCCAAGGGCCTGTGGCTCGTTTATGTCGGCATCACCAGCGCCTGCGCCCTGGCTTACCGCTGGGCCGGCATGAGTTGGTTCGACGCCGTCTGCCATGCCTTTTCCACCGTGGCCCTGGGCGGCTTCTCCACCCACGACGCCAGTTTCGCCTACTGGAACTCCCCCCTGATCGAGGGGATTGCCATCTTCTTCATGCTCGTGGCCGGCATGAACTTCGCCACCCACTACATCGCCCTCACCGGCCGGGACTTGCGCACCTACCTGCGTGACCCCGAAATCCTCTGGTTCCTGGGCGTATTGCTGGCGAGCATCCTGCTCATCACCTTCTATCTTTGGGAGTTCCGGGTTTACCCAAACACTACCGAAGCGCTGCGCTTTGCCGCTTTCAACGTGATTTCGGTGGCCACCACCGCCGGCTTCGCCACCACCGACTACAGTCTGTGGCCCTTTTTCGCTCCGTTGTGGATGTTGTTCTTGTGCAGCTTCGTCTCCTGCTCCGGGTCCACCGGCGGTGGCATCAAAATGATGCGCGCCGTGCTGCTTTACAAGCAGGTCTACCGGGAACTGCTGCGCGCCATGCACCCCAGCGCAGTCTATCCGGTCAAGCTAGGCGGCCACTCGGTGCACCAGAACATGCTTTTCGCGGTGCTTGCCTTCGGTTTCATCTATATGGTCACCCTGGTCACCCTGACCCTGGTGCTGAGCTTCTCGGGCCTGGAAATCATCACCGCCTTTTCCGCCGCCGTGGCTTCCCTCAACAATACCGGCCCCGGCCTCGGCAGTGTTGGCCCGGCTGGCAATTACGCCAGCCTCACCGATTTCCAGACCTGGGTCTGCTCCTTCGCCATGCTCCTGGGTCGCCTGGAAATCTTCACCCTGCTGGTGGTGCTGACACCGGCATTCTGGAAAAAGTAGCATCCAGATGCCGTCGGCCTTCGTTTGCCGGCGGCCCTGAGGGATAATCAGGGTTTTCTTCTAGCGGAGCGCCCCCCGTGTCCCGACCCAAAAACGACAATTTCCTCCGGGCCCTGCTCAAGGAACCCACCGACCGCACCCCGCTCTGGTTGATGCGCCAGGCCGGCCGCTACCTGCCCGAGTACTGCGAGACCCGCAAGCGTGCCGGGGATTTTCTCTCCCTGTGCAAGGCCCCGGACCTGGCCTGCGAAGTCACCCTGCAGCCCCTGGCCCGCTACGATCTGGACGCGGCCATCCTGTTTTCCGACATCCTCACGGTGCCCGACGCCATGGGCCTGGGCCTCTATTTCGAAGCCGGCGAAGGTCCCCGCTTCGAACGCCCCCTGCGGGAGGAATGGGCCATCAACAACCTGACCGCCCCGGACCCCCACGATCACCTGGGCTACGTCATGGACGCGGTGCGCACGATCCGGAAGGCCCTGGACAATTCCGTGCCCCTGATCGGCTTTTCCGGCAGCCCCTACACCCTGGCCTGCTACATGGTCGAAGGCGGTGGCTCCAAGGATTTCCGCCACATCAAGGCCATGCTCTACAGCCGGCCCGACCTGCTGCACCGCATCCTCTCGGTCACCGCCGATGCCGTCACCGCCTACCTGAACGCCCAGATCGAATGCGGCGCCCAGGCGGTGATGATCTTCGACACCTGGGGCGGCTCCCTCTCCAACGCCGCCTACCAGGAATTTTCCCTGGCCTACATGCAAAAAATCATCGCCGGCCTGCACAAGACCTGGGACAAGGAGAGGATTCCCTCCATCGTGTTTACCAAGGGCGGCGGCCTGTGGCTGGAAAAGATCGCGGCCATCGGCTGCGACGGGGTGGGCCTGGACTGGACCGTGGACATCGGCGAGGCCCGCCGCCGGGTAGGCGACAAGGTTGCCCTGCAGGGCAACCTGGACCCGAACGTGCTGTTCGCGCCACCGGACAAGATCGCCGCCGAAGCCACCCGGGTGCTGGATGCCTTCGGCCCGGGCAACACCGGCCACGTCTTCAACCTGGGCCACGGCATTTCCCAGTTCACCCCGCCCGAGCATGTGACGGCCCTGGTGGAAACGGTGCACAACCACCGCCGCTGAAACCGCCCTTTTCTGGTGCATAAGTCAGCCGGAACGCTTGACTTATGCACAGACTGCGGTTCCATGACAAAAAACGCCGCCTGCCCCCTTGACAGTCTGTAACAAAATACATGTTGTTGTTTTTAAAAGATTTTCAGGTATGTCACTTTTTGGGCAGCGTAAGAAAAGTCCTTACGGGCAAGGCAGTTAGCGCTTTCCTCCCGCCGCTTTCCACAAACTTATCCACAGCTTCTGGGGATAAGCCGGCGATTCCCCTGGAATACGGTTTGCGCCCCCCTGCCGTGGAGATTTGCCCTTCATGAACATCGCCCGGGTTGCCCTGGATCTGCCGCTGCATCGCCTCTTCGATTACCGCATCGACGAGCTGGGTCCGGCCGAAACCGGACTGCGCATCCGAGTGCCCTTCGCCCAGGGCGAGAAGGTGGGCATCATCGTCGACCTGCCCAGCCAGAGCGACCTGGCCCCGGAACAACTAAAACCGGCCCTGGAAATCCTGCGGGACACCCCGCCCCTGCCTGCCGATTTCTTCCGTCTTTGCGAATTCGCCAGCAGCTACTACCAGGCTCCCCTGGGGGAGGTGCTGCTCCAGGCCCTGCCCCCGGGCCTGAAAAAGGCAAGAGCCGCCAAACGGCGGACCCGTAAGGCCAAGAATGCCGCTGCCTCCCCGGCCCCCCGACTGCCCGAACTCACCCCGGAGCAGGCTGAAGCCGTAAGCACGGTCACGGGCAGCCGGGGCTATGCGCCCTTCCTGTTGCACGGCGTCACCGGCAGTGGCAAGACCGAGGTTTATCTGCGCCTCATCGCCGCCGCCCTGGAACAAGGCAGACAGGCCCTGCTGCTGGTGCCGGAAATCAACCTGACCCCCCAGCTCGAAGCCCGTATCCGCCAGCGCTTTCCCGCCGTGCCCACGGCCATCCTGCACAGCGAGCTGGCCGAAGCGGCCCGGGAGCGGGAGTGGAAGGCTGCCTTCCTGGGGGAAGCCCGCATCATCGTCGGCACCCGGCTGGCCATCTTCACCCCCCTGCCGGAACTGGGTCTGATCGTGGTGGATGAGGAGCACGATCCTTCCTACAAGCAGCAGGACGGCATGCGCTATTCGGCCCGGGACCTGGCCATCTACCGGGCCAACACGGAGAAACTGCCCATCGTCCTGGGCTCTGCCACTCCCAGCCTGGAATCCTGGGCCCATGCCCGGAACGGCCGCTATACCCTGCTCAGCCTCAAGGAGCGGGCCGTCAGCGCCGCCCGGCTACCCACCATCCGCCTGCTGGACACTCGCCGCATGGCCCTCACCGAAGGGGTCAGCCCCCTGCTGCTAGAGGCCATTCGCCAACGCCTGGAAGCCGGGGAGCAGAGCCTCGTCTTCCTCAACCGGCGCGGCTACGCCCCGGTGCTCAGTTGCACCGCCTGCGGCTGGATTTCCCGCTGCAAGCGCTGTGCCGCCAACATGGTGGTGCACCTCAAGGATCAGCGCCTGCGCTGCCACCACTGCGGCTTCGAGGTCCGCATTCCCCGGGCCTGCCCCACCTGCGGCAACCAGGACATCCATCCCTTCGGGCGCGGCACCCAGCGTCTCGAAGCCTGGCTGGCGGCAACCTTTCCCGAGGCCCGCATCCTGCGGGTGGACCGGGACTCGGCAAAAAGCAGGAAACAATGGGAAGCCCTGCTGGAACAGATCCATACCGGCAGCGGAGCGGAGCGGGTGGATATTCTGGTGGGCACCCAGATGCTGGCCAAAGGCCACGATTTTCCCCGCCTCACCCTGGTGGGTGTCGTGGGGGCCGATGCCGCCCTGTTCGCCGCCGACTGGCGCGCCCCGGAACGGCTGTTCGCCCAGTTGATGCAGGTGGCAGGCCGGGCAGGCCGGGCCGAACTGCCCGGCGAGGTCATCATCCAGACCGAATACCCGGATCATCCCCTCTACGCCGCCCTGCAGGCCCACGACTATCCCCGTTATGCCGCCAGCCTGCTGGAAGAGCGGCGTCAGGCCGGCTTTCCCCCCTACACCTTCCAGGCCATGTTGCGCGCCGAAGCCCCGCAGATGGAAGACGCCCTCAATTTCCTCAGGGCCGCCGTAGCCCTGCTGCCCCCGGAAGACCACCCGGAAGTGATGCTTTACGATCCGGTGCCCATGCGTCTTTCCCGTCTCTGGAGCCTGGAGCGGGCGCAACTGCTGGTGGAATCCCCGAGCCGACCGCGTCTGCAGGCTTTCCTCGCCGCCTGGCGCGCGGGGCTGGAAACCCTCAAACCCCCCAGCCGCCTGCGCTGGCACCTGGAAGTGGACCCCATCGAATTCTGACGGCTCAGTAGCACAGGAAGTCGCGCCGCGTTTCCTCCCAGGCCGCCTCGTCGGGCCGGACCAGGGCCTCGAAATCCGCCGGAGTGGCGGCCGGATCATCGACCCACTGCCGCAACAGCGGGCTGCCGTTGATCAGATCGATGGCCAGCCGGTCGAATTCGTATTCATAGCCGAAATCCCGCCACAGAGGGTAATCGGGCTGCAAGCGGCGCAAGGCCTTGAAGGCCAGAGCCTGCAGGCGCCAGGGCTTGAAGGCATGATGGTCGTAGCCGTCGCACGCCTCCACGTGGAACTGCACTCCGTTGCAAAGCTTGCCGGCGTGCTTGTGGAAGGTGGGCTCGAACCAGCACTCGCGCAGGATGCAGCCCTGCAGCCACTCCGGGGCCAGGGTGCGCATTGTGGCGATGATCCCCCGGGCGTCGATGTCCGGGGCACCGAACAGTTCCAGCGGCCGGGTGGTGCCCCGCCCTTCGGAGAGCGTCGTGCCTTCGAGCATCACGGTACCGGCGTAGACCCGGGCCATGGACAAATTGGGGGCATTGGGGCTGGGGTTGATCCAGCTGCGCTCCCCCAGGGGCCAGCCGTAGCCGGGGCCGAGTTCGGGCTGCCAGCTCTCCATGGTGATGACCTGGCAATCCACATCCAGCTTCAGGGTGGCGATGAACCAGCGGGCCAGTTCCCCCATGGTGAGGCCATGGCGCATGGGCAGGGGACCGGCGCCCACGAAGCTTTCCCAGCCCGGGCGCAGGATCAGCCCTTCCACCGGGCGGCCGGCAGGGTTGGGACGGTCCAGCACCCAGACGCGCTTGCCATGCCGGGCGGCGGCTTCGAGCACGTAACGCAAGGTGGTGATGAAGGTGTAGATGCGACAGCCCAGGTCCTGCAAATCCACCAGCAGCACATCGAAGGTGTCCATCATGGCGTCCGTGGGCCGGCGCACTTCACCGTAGAGGCTGAAGACGGGAATGCCCAGCTGCGGATCGGTGAAATCGGGGGACTCCACCATATTGTCCTGCTTGTCGCCTCTCAGGCCGTGCTGAGGGCCGAAGGCGGCGGCAAGCTTGAGGTCGGGCAGGGCCGCCAGGGCATCCAGGGCGTGGGTCAGGTCGCGGGTAACGGAGGCCGGGTGGGCCAGCAGGGCCACCCGCTGGCCCACCAGGGGGCGGCGCAGGGCGGGATCTGCCAGCAGACGGTCAAGACCGAAACGGATCATGGTGATTCCAGCATCAGAGTGAAGCCGCCCCGATGATGGAAATCGGGACGGTCGCAGGGGTGGTGCAGGGCCCAGTAGGAAAGCCGGCCATCGGCCAGCTCCAGCACGGTGGCAAGGCCCAGCTGCAGGGCGCCCTCCCCCTCGGGCAGGGCTGCTTCGGACAGGAGGGCCGTGAGTTCGAGCCGGTTTTCCCCGAGCCGCCAGTCCAGAACCGGCAGCGGCAGTTGCCATCCTTCCAGGCGCTGGCGGTAGTTGCTAAAGGCATAGCCCGCCCACTGGCCGGAGGGGGAAAAATTGTATTCCCGGTAGCCCGGCTGCCCGGCCCGAGCCAGGAAAAGCTCGAAGCAGCTATGGGCCCAGAGCCGGTCCGGCGCCACCGGATGGACCGGGTCGGGCAGACGCAGGCCGGCCAGATCGCCTTCCAGACGGTAGCGCAGTTCCAGGGGGCCTCCGGCCAGGCGCCGGCAGACCACCGTCAGGGCATGGACGCCCGACGCCGGGTGGTCCGGATGGGGCAAAAGGGAAACAGGCAGGCGGGTCATCATGGGCAGCGGGCATTCTATCCTCCTTCGCCCCGCAACGCCGTGACGCACCCGATCACAAAAAGCTGAAAATGGATACCATGAGACCTTCCGACAACAAGGAGTGAGCCATGCATACCTCCCGCACCCTGCCCCTCCTGGGCCTGCTCTGCCTCGCCCCCCTGCCCGCCCTGGCGCAAACGGCAGCGGATTCCCCCGTCACCCTGCAGTGCGGCGGCATCGGCTCGGACGAATCCTCCGCCATGCTGGCCGAAAGCAAGCAGCAATCCCTCACCCTCCTCTATGTTTCCAGCGACGGCCACTACATGTCCGACGTGCAGACCCGGATTGAAAGCGTCAAGGGCGAACACGTCGCCGAACAAAACTGTGGCCCCATCGGCCAGGTGAATGTGGCCGCACCGGGCCGCTACAAGCTCAAGGCCAGCTTTGGCGACCAGAAGCAGGAAAAGACGCTCACCCTGAAGCCCAGGGGCGGCCAGCGCCTGGTGCTGCGCTGGAAGGCCGAATGATCCTGACGCGAGGGGCGCTCCCCTCGCCCCGATCCCATGCATGATTTCCCCCTGCGCTACGTGGAGCCGGTGTATCGCCCGCCCAGCGAAGCCGAATCCCTGATCCTGCCCGTCACCGACGGCTGCTCCTGGAACCATTGCACCTTCTGCGAGATGTACACCGCGCCCCAGAAGCGGTTCCGGGCCCGGGACGAGGCCGAGGTGCTAGAAGGCATCCGCCGGCTGGGGGAAGGCTACGGAGCAAGCATCCGCCGCGTCTTTCTGGCGGACGGGGACGCCCTGGTGCTGCCCACCCGGCGCCTGCTGGCCATCCTGACCGCCATCCGGGAGCATCTGCCCGCCATGCGCCGGGTTTCCAGCTACTGCCTGCCGCGCAACCTGAAGAAGAAAAGCGTGGCGGAACTCACCGAACTGGCCGAGGCCGGGCTGAAGCTCGCCTACGTGGGCGCCGAATCCGGCGACGACACGGTGCTGGCCCGGGTCAAGAAGGGCGAAACCTTCGCCAGCACCCGGGAGGCCCTGGAAAAGCTGGGCGAGGCAGGGATCAGCCGCTCGGTGATGATCCTGAACGGCCTGGGCGGCCAGGCCTTGAGCGAAGCCCATGCCGAACATTCGGCGGAACTGGCCAATGCGACCCAGCCGGAATTCCTCGCCACCCTGGTGGTGAGTTTTCCCCTGGGGGAAGCCCGCTTCCGGGCCGACTTTCCCGAATGGGAGCCCCTGGACATTCCCGGCCTGCTGGCCGAGATGGAGCATTTCGTCAGCCGCCTGGAACTCAGGCACACCGTGTTCCGCAGCGACCATGCCTCCAACTGGCTCTCCCTGCGCGGCAACCTGCCCACGGACAAGGAAAAGCTGCTGACCCAGTTGCGCGCCGCCATCGCCGACCCGGCCCATGCCCCCCTGCGCCCGGCCTGGGCCCGGGGACTGTAAGCTGCCCCGAGGCCGGTCCGGGCTGGCCCCCGGGCCGGTTTCTCTGCCACACTTCCACCTTTGATCGATTGGGCTGCCTCGCTCGTTCCGACTGCTGCATGAATTCTCCTCCCCTGCGCTCCCTCCCGGACCGCATCCGCCAGGTGCTCCTGTTCGAACTGGTGGGCGTCTTCCTCATCACCCCCCTGTTCGCCCTGGTCAGTGGCGAACCCCTGCTGGAATCCGCCGTCCTGCTCGCCATCCTCTCGCTCATCGCCGCCGTCTGGAACGGGATCTACTGCACCGGCTTCGACTGGATCGAAGGTCGCCTGACAGGCCGCCGGGCTGACCAGCGTCCCCAGTGGCTGCGCCTCGCCCATGCCCTGGGTTTCGAAGGCGGCCTGCTGCTCTTCACCCTGCCGGTGATCATGGCCTGGACCGGCATGGATTTCTGGACCGCCCTGCTGGCCGACATTGGCCTGGCTCTCGCCTATGCCGGCTATGCCTACCTGTTCAATCTGGCCTACGACCGGCTCTTTCCGATTCCCCATAACCCCTGAACCATGCTGCCCGATTTCATCCAGTCCCATGTGGATCTGACGCTGCGCAACACCCTGGCCCTGCCGGCCCGGGCCGAGTTCCTGGCCACCATCACCATGCCGGAACAACTGCAGGAAGTGGCCCGCCACCCGGACCTGGCGGGGCGGCGGCGTTTCGTCCTCGGGGGCGGCTCGAACCTGGTGCTGACCGGCGACTTTCCCGGTCTGATGCTGGCCATGGCGATCCCCGGCCGGGAACTGGCAGGAGAAGATGCCCAGGCCTGGTATGTGCGCGCCGGGGCGGGGGAAAACTGGCATGAATTCGTGCAATGGACCCTCACCCAGGGCTGGCCGGGGCTGGAAAACCTTTCCCTGATCCCCGGCAGCGTCGGCGCCGCGCCGATCCAGAACATCGGTGCCTACGGCCTGGAAGCGGGGGAGCTCATCGACCACCTGGAAGCGGTCGATCTGCACACGGGTAAAACCACCCGGTTTTCCGCCGCCGACTGCGCCTTCGGCTACCGGGACAGCCTGTTCAAGCGGGAGGGCTGGCATCTCTCGGGCCGCCACGCCATCACCCGGGTCACCTTCCGCCTACCCAAGGCCTGGCGGCCCCGCACCGGCTACGGGGAAGTGGCCGCCGAGCTGGCGCGGCATGGCATCACCACCCCCACGCCCCGGCAACTGGCAGCAGCCATCGTCGCCATCCGTCGCCGCAAGCTGCCGGATCCGGCGGTGCTGCCCAACAGCGGCAGTTTCTTCCAGAACCCGGTGGTGAGTGCCGAACTGGCCGCCGCCCTGGCCAGCGCCCACCCGAGCCTGCCCCGCTATCCCCAGGCCGATGGCAGCGTCAAGCTGGCCGCCGGCTGGCTGATCGAGCAGGCGGGCTGGAAAGGCCGCAACCTGGGCCCGGTGGGCATGTACGAACAGCAGGCCCTGGTACTGGTGAACCGGGGTGGGGCCAAAAGCCGCGACGTGCAGGCCCTGAGCCGGGCCGTGCGCGAAGCGGTGCTGGCCCGCTTCGGGGTGAATCTGGTACCGGAACCCGTGTTCCTCTAATCCTCTTCCCGGTACTGACGACGCAGCCGCTCGATGCCCTGACGGAAGGCTTCCGCATCGCCGTAATCGAAGAACTGGGGATAGCGTTCATGGGCGCCGCGAATGCGCCGGGCGTGCTTGATCGGGCACCAGTACTGCTCGGTACGCGCGGCCACCTCCCGAGCGTAGGCCGCCACCCCGTTGCCGTAGGAGCAGTAGAAGCAGTTGAACTTCTCCACCAGGTTCAGATAAGGCAGTTCGCCCCGGTCCATGACCACGTAATCGGCGCGCCGCACCCTGGGAATCCGGTAGATGGGGAAGCAGATGTGCTGATAAAGAGTGACGAACAGGTCCATCAGCAAGAAGGGAATCCAGCCCGCGTAGATCACCGGCGCCGTCAGCACCACCAGGAAGCGGCTGCGGAACAGGAAGCGGAACAACCCCATCTTGTAGCGCCGCTGGGTGCGCAGGAACTCCTCCGCCAGCTGGGCCCGCTTCTGCTCCAGTTCCTCCCGCCGCTTGCGGTATTCCTCTTCCAGCTCCTCCTGCAGGGTCTGGATGCGCAGCAGCAGTTCGTCGATGTGTTTTTTCATGGCTCCGGGCATTCTTCTTTCGCAAGACCCCGAGCATAACCCGGGCTGGCCGATCCGGCGCCTGCGGGCAACATCCACAAAGCTTTCACAAAATTTGGTTAAGATGGCCCGCACCGGTTTTCCGCCCTTGCCGAACCATGACCTCCGATACCGACCGCAGCCCCTGGGCCATCTTCCTGGTCTTCCTGCGCCTGGGCCTCACCTCCTTTGGCGGCCCCATTGCCCACCTGGGCTATTTCCGCGATGAATTCGTCACCCGGCGCCGCTGGCTCTCGGAACGGAGCTATGCCGACCTGGTGGCCCTCTGCCAGTTCCTGCCCGGCCCGGCCAGCAGCCAGGTAGGCATGGCCCTGGGTCTGTTCCGGGGCGGCTATCGGGGCCTCCTGGCTGCCTGGGCCGGCTTCACCCTGCCCTCGGCCATCGCCCTGATCCTGTTCGCCCTCGGGCTTGCCAGCCACGGGGACGCCCTGCCTGCCGGCCTGCTGCAGGGCCTCAAGGTGGTGGCCGTGGCCGTGGTGGCCCAGGCGGTCTGGGGCATGGGCCGCAGCCTCTGCCCCGATGCCGCCCGGATCAGCCTGATGGCGGCAAGCTGCTGCCTGGTGTTGCTGCTGCCCTCGGCCTGGGTCCAGGTGGGCATCATCCTGCTGGCCGGGCTCATCGGCCGTTACGGTTTGACTCCCGCCCAGACGACCGCCCACGAACCCCTGCCCCTGACCCTCAGTCCCCGGGCCGGGTTGCTCTGGCTCGGCCTGTTCGCCGCCCTGCTGCTGGGCCTGCCCCTGCTGGCTCAGGCCCTGCCCGACCCGACCCTGGCCCTGGTGGATGCCTTCTACCGGGCCGGCTCCCTGGTATTCGGCGGCGGCCATGTGGTCCTGCCCCTGCTCCAGGCCGAAGTGGTATCCCCGGGCTGGGTCGCCAACGAAGCCTTCCTGGCCGGCTACGGTGCCGCCCAGGCCGTGCCCGGCCCCCTGTTCACCTTCGCCGCCTTCCTGGGCGCCGCCCACCATGGCCCGCCCACGGGCTGGCTGGGCGGCGGCATCGCCCTGGCGGCCATCTTCCTGCCCGCCTTCCTGCTCGTGGCCGGTGCCCTGCCTTTCTGGGAAGGACTGCGCCGCAACTCCCACGCCCAGGCAGCCCTGGCCGGGATCAATGCCGCCGTGGTCGGCCTGCTCCTGGCCGCCCTCTACGATCCGGTTTGGACCCGCGCCATCCACAGCCCCCGGGATTTCGGCCTGGCCCTGGTGGCGCTAGTAGCCCTGATGGTCTGGAAACTACCGCCCTGGCTGGTGGTGCTGGGCTGCGGCGCCGGAGGCTGGCTGCTGGCAGGCGGGTGATCGGCCCCTGCGACGCCAGCCGGATAAATTCAATCGCCGCCATTCATGCGGAGATTATGGCGGTATTCTCCGCATGGACTGACATTGGCCGCGAAGCGTGCATCGATTCGCGCCGCCGGAAACTCATACCGCCTCGATACCACGTCCCGTATCTGTTCCCCCCAGCCGCGCAGCCAGCGGTGCAGGAGCTCCGTTTCCATGACCGTGGCGGTGATGCGCAGGCAATCTTCCTCTTCGTCAGCCACCTGGTCGGCGAAAAGGGGTGATTCCAACAGGTGCCGGCCGCATGGCTTGTCGATGCGAAAACTCAGCCGTAATCGGGAAGCGGCTGCAGATCGCATCCAGGTGCCGCTGCACGGTGCGTAGGCTCACGGAATAGCCGGCAGCGGCCACCTGCTCGTGCAGATGCGCGCTGGTCGTGTAGCGCCGACGCGGGATGCGGCGCAGGATTTCGAGGATCAAAAGCGCATTGTCGAGCGCGGAGGAGTGCGGGCTGGGCATGGGATCACTGTCGCCATTCGGTGAAAAATCCGACTCGCCGGCTCAAACGGTTTCGGCGCTCTCCACCGTCCAGCCCACCACGTTGCGCCGGTGGCTGGAGAACTCGATGGCGAGCAGATACACGGGCCGGCCATCGGCGCGGTATTTGTCGGCGTAAGCCTTCGCCTTGAGCTGGGCCAGCGCTTCACCGGTGGGCGTCTCACCCTCGATGCGCTTGAACTCCATGACGAGAATGGCGTTATCGAGCTTCAAAGTGAGATCGATCCTGCCTTGGTTCGTCACGTCCTCGGGGATGAGATCGAAGCCCAGGCTCGCGATGTGCGAGTAAAACACGCTGGCCCAATAGCCTTCGTAGTGCAAGACGGGGTTGGCCCGGTACCAGTCGGCGGGGATGCTGGCATAAAGGCTTTCGAAGTGGGCCTTGAGGCCGTCGAAGTCGAGGGCGATGAGTTTTTTGTAAAGCGGCAGGGGCAAGGTCGTCGGCCCGTCGGGCACCAGCGCGCGCAGCAACGCGGTGTTGAAAGCGCTCTCGACCTCCTGATTCGGGTAGCCGAGCTGATACTGGCTGACCGCCCCCAATCGCTCCACCGCCTGGATCGTGAGATACCCGGCCTGCCAGAGGATCGCCTCGGTGGCGATATGCTCGACATCGAAGGCATTGAGCAGTTGATCGTCGGCGATCAAGGCGTCGAGCTTCGGTGTAAAGGTCTGGCGACTCTTCAACAGATCGACGAGGAAGGTGGGCGTGCCAGTCTCGAACCAGTAGCTGCGAAACTCACGTTCCTGAAAGAGCAGCAGCACGTCGAAGGGGTTGTAGACCTTCTCCCCGAGCCAGGCATAGCCGTTGTACCAGCGCCGAATCTCTTCCCGATCCAGGCCTTCGAGCTCCGGAGCGAACACGGTGTCGATGTCTTCGTCCCGGTAGCCACAGATCGCCGAGTAGGCGCGGCTCAACGTAATGTCGCGCAGATTGTTGAGGCCCGAGAAGATCGACACCTTGCTGAACTTGGAAACGCCGGTCAGAAACACGAAGCGCAAATAGGCATCCTGCCCTTTGAACACCGAGTAAAGATTCCTCAAGCCCTCGCGCATGGCGCGGGCCACCTCCGGCTCGGTGAGGTTGTCCAGAATCGGCTTGTCGTATTCATCGACGAGCACCACGGCGCGCTCGCCGAACTTTTTTGCTGCGGCCTGGATGAGATTGGCAAAGCAACCGGGGATATCCTCCCTGTCCGGGCAATCGATCTGCAGCCGTGCGCGGTTTTGATCCAGATTCCAGCGGATGCGTCGATCGAGCTCCGCCCGGGACTCCAGCCGCCCTTCGGCAAAGCTGATACGTATGACCGGATGCTTGCGCGACCAGTCCCAGTGGCCCTCGGCATACAAGCCTTCGAACAGCGGCCGGTTGCCACTGAACAGCTCGGCGAGTGTGTCGAGAAACAGGCTCTTGCCAAAGCGCCTCGGGCGGGAGAGGAAGTAGTGCGTACCCTCGTTTGCCAACTGCACGGCGTAGTGGGTCTTGTCGACGTAGTAGTAGTCCCCTTCGCGGATTTTGGCGAAGGTCTGGATGCCGATCGGGAGTTTTTTACGCGTCATGGCGGCATTATGGCGCAGCGGGCTCGGCTTCAGGAAGGTTTCAGCCACCGGCCCAGGCGTTGCATTTGTCGCCCACGGAAATAGCGGCGCGTTACAAGGCGGTGGCCGATATCGAGCGGGGTTCTCCGGGGGTCTGGGGCTCGATTGAGGTTGTTCTATCCGACTTCATCATCGAAGAGTTGCGCCGGGTCTTGCCCCGTCTCAGCCCCCGGCATGGTCTGACATCGACAGAAATCGATGACCTGCTGGACATATTGTCGATCCAAGCCGAAATGCTGGACCCACACGTTCCTGATGAACAATTGCTCCGGGACACAAACGGTCTGCCGGTGCTGGGCACTCTCTTGGCGGCTGTCCAGTCCGGCAACATCGATTATCTAATTACAGGCGACAAGGACTTGCTTGTCCTGGATGACCGCTACCCCAGCATCTCCCCCGCTGACTTTTGGGGACGACATGGCGGACTCTGATCAACAGGGGCCGGAGACCACCTGCATCGGGCCATGGGCATCGTCGCGCCAGCCGCCGACCTTGATCCTGGAAAGGCCGGAGTAGCCGGTGGGAAACAGCGCGGCATGCCAACCGAACAGGCGCTCCCGCGTCACCGGGGCCGCGCAGTTGGCCGTGGCGTCGAGCACCATCTCGACCACGCCTTCGACATGCCGATCCACCGGCGAAAGCGCTCCGATATCCACGCCGAGGCGGCGGGCAATCGAGGAACGCACGGATGCGGCATCGAGCTTTTCGCCCTCGATGGCGCTGGTCTTGACCACGTCCTTGGTGAGCGCCGAAAGACTTGCCTGCTCGCGCAAGCCCATGCCGACATCGGCCAGGCGCCCGAGCAGCAGCCCCTGGGCGCGGCTGGCTTCGGCCAGGGGGCCGGCAAGCCGGGCCAGGTCGTAGCGGAAGTTGGGCCAGTCGCCGGCCTGCCAGAGGTATTTGCAATTGCCGCCATTCATGCGGAGATTGTGGGCCGCTTTCTCCGCATGGGCAAGTCCTTCGCCAAAAGTCGGCGCTGGGGGGACGGCACGTGCCAGCGCTACAGCCCCAGATCGCGGTAGAGCGCTTCCTTGGCTGCTTTGGCAAGGCGCACCGCTTCGATGGCTTCTCCCTGCGCCGTCTCGATTGCGGAGGCGCGCGTTTCCTTGCCGCCTTTGGGCTGGCGGGCGATGACGATCAGCGCTTCCTGCTTGTAGCCCTGGACTTGTGGTGCCTGGGCGCCTGCGGCGGCCAGCATCAGGCGCGAAAGCCCCAAGCCGATACTGCCCATGGTCTTCTTCGCCGGTGAGTCGATGGCTTGTCCGGGGTTTTCCAGCAGCGCACCAAAACTTTTCGCCAAGCCTTCGTGCAGCTTGCTTTCGGGAATGGCGAACTCGCCTTCGACGAGATAGACGATGTCGGCTTCCTCCCGGGTTTCGGCGAGGCGGTGGCCGCGGCTTGCGAGCCACTCGCGCAGCCGCCGGGTCTCGGTGGGGCTGTCGACGAATTCCACATAGAGCGCCTTGCCCTGGTCCGGCGAGAAGGCATCCACGGGCGCTTCGATCGGCGCGGCGGCGGCAGGAGCGGGAGGCGTACCGGCATCCATCGCCGTCCCAGACTCGGGCTTGTCCGCGGCATTGGGCGCGGGCGGCGCGGTTTCGCCGGTAGCGTCGGCGATACGCTCGCCCTCGGCTTGACGCTGCTGCGTCTGCGTTTCGGCGATCGCAAGCGCCGCCTGGGCATCCGCCTGCGGCTGGCCGGTTTTTTGTAGCAGATCGGCCTGGGCCAGCGCCAGCTGCGCCTTGGCCTGTGGGATGCCCGCTGCGACCTGGGCGTTGGCTTCGCGGAATACCGCCTCGTTGTACGCCCGCTGCTGGGCGCGCCAGACGGGGTCATGCACCATCATGTTGGCCTGGGCCATCACCATGCTGGGCGAGGACATCGCCGCGCGGCCGATGGAGCCGGCAATGCCGCCGAAGGAGAGCAGCTTGTCGCGCTCGGCCTTCTGCTGCGCCTCGGCGCGTTCGACGAGGGCCTGCATCTCTTTTGCCATCTGCCAGCTCTTCTTGAGCTGCAACACCAGCCGCTCGCGCTCGATCGGCCGCAGATTGGGCATGGCCTCGATCTCGTCGATCTGCTGTTGCATCCGCTCGGCCAGCTGGCGCTCCTTTTCGGCCTTCTCGCGCGCCTCGGCCTCCGGGTCGCGCAGGGATTCCTTGACGGCATCCACCCCCTTGTCGATGGCCGCGCCGAGGATCTCGCCACCGGCGCGTATGCCGATGCTCATCAGATCGCCGATGCCGAAGGCGTGGGCGGGGAGCGAGACAAACGATGCCGCCAGCAACAATACACGAGCCCTATTCATCGCCACCCTACCTCAGCCTCAACCCTGCTGTCCGATCTGCGCCACGGGCGCGGCGTCGCCCTTCATGCGCATCGGCCGCCGCTCGGCGAGGCTCACCCAACCCAAAACGACGCGGTAGATGTACCAGAGCGCCGCGACCAGAAAGACGAGCCAGCCAACCATGGCGAAAAAGAGCACCATGCCGATGGCCGACCACAGCAGCATGAACCAGAAGGTGCGGATCAGCCAGCGGAAATGGGTCGCAAGCCACGTGCCCTGCGCTTCATTCTGTTTGAGATACGCCAGAATCACGCCGGCAACGGCGGTGACGGGAAAGAGCACCGCCGCCGCGTAAAGCCCGTAGGCGATGTGCGCCATCTTCCTGAGCGCCTCCTCCTGCGGGGCGGGCGGTTCGGTCGCGGCCTGGGCAGGGGTCGCCTTGGCCTTCTTCACCCCATACCAGATCGCCGCCGCGATGGCGGCGATGCCCAAGACGGGCAGCAGGCCCATCATCCAGAAGAATCCCGAGAAACCTCCCATACGTTTTCCTCCCTTTTGCCCAAGAAACAGTTCAACACGGCCCCGCATCCCATTCGAAGCGGCTGTCGAACGGGTTCCACTTCTGTTTGGCGCGGAATTTCACTTTGCGCCCATCGTCGTAGGTGCGCCAGCAGTCGGCATTGATACAGCGCGTGCTGCACGACACCCTTCCTGCCACCTTGTCCGGCTTGGGCGGGAAAGGATCGCTGGTAGCCGCCTGCGGCTTCTGTGTCTGCGCAGCGATTTTCTGCGCTTCCCGCCCTTCCCGCGCGGCGCGTTCTCCCGCTTTCTTGGCAGCTTTGGCCAGATATGCATCCAGCGCCTTGGCGAAGTTGCCTGGCTTGGCAAGCTCGCGCGTGAGCGCCTGGCCCGCCTCGATCTCGTTGCGGCTCATGCTTTCCGTGAGCCGCTCACGATTTTGCGGCGCTTTGTTGTCCTTGGAAGCGTCGGCCGCCGCCGAGAGGTTGTAGAGCGCGTAGGCGAGCATCTTGTCCTGCGGTACGCCCACGCCGTACTCATACATCCCTCCGAGGGTATTTTGAGCTACGGCATTCCCCTGCTCGGCGGCCTTGCGATACCACTTGACGGCTTCCTGGTAGTCCTGCGGCACACCCCGGCCTGTGGCATACATCAATCCAAGGTGGCTTTGGGCCATAGCATGCCCCTGCTCGGCGGCCATTCGAAGCCACTTGGCCGCCTCGGCATAGTCTTGCGGCACACCTTCACCAAAGCTATACATCGCCCCGAGACTGTTTTGAGCTAAGGCAAACCCCTGTTCGGCAGCCTTACGAAACCATTTCGCTGCCTCCTGGTAGTCCTGCGGCACGCCTAGACCAAATTTGTACATCCCCCCAAGGCCATATTGGCCCAATGCACTCCCCTGCTCGGCGGCCTTACGTAACCACTTCAACGCCTCGGCATAATCTTGCGGCACGTTTCGTCCCTCGGCATAAATCACACCCAGCATCCCTTGAGCACCGGCATTCCCCTGCTCGGCGGCCTTGCGATACCACTTGACGGCTTCCTGGTAGTCCTGCGGCACACCTTGGCCATTCTCATACATCACACCCAAACCATTTTGGGCCGCTGCGTTTCCTGCCTCCGCGAGCGGCCGCCATTCCTTGAGAGCGGTGGCGTAGTCGCCGCGATTGTAGGCGGCCAGACCTTCGTCGAATCCTGCCCACGCGTTCTGTGCGATGAACAGCACCACCGTATAGGCCAAAACGGACAGGTGCAAGGCAAACGATTTGTTCATGATGCCTGTTCCTTCTTGTCAGCTTCCGGACGGGTAATCTGCCACAGTGCAAAGGTGCCCAGCCACACACGCACGCCGCCCATTTGATTGGCTAGCGTGATGAGCATGCCGAATTCGGAGCCTTGCACCAATCCCATGGTGGCGGTGATCTCGTTAGCGCCGTGCCAGATGAGATTAAGCGACAGAAGAGCGAGCAACGCGGTCAGGAGACGGTGCACCCAAAGCAGCAGCGTTTTCATTGCGCCCCCTCAGAATTTCTCCGCCTGGGTCTTGCGGCGCTGGGCCTCTTCGGCGGAGGAGCCGCGGTTGAAGCCCTCATCCAGCCGCTTGGTGAGATAGATCACCTCCATCGAAAACGACAGGTGCGGGGCGTTGAGCTTCACGAGGCTGTCGCCCTGCCGGTAGGTGGCCGAAGCATCGCCGACGAAGGGGAAGTTCTCCCGCACCGGCTTGTATTTCTTGCGCAGGGCGTCGGCCACCTCCTTGAGCCGGTGCTTGCCGAGGGTCATCACCACACCGTCCAGTTTGTTGTCCTGGCCGAAGATGAACGTGATCTCCTCCAAACCTTCAATATCGAGCCCCTCCCCTTTGCTCTTAAGCATCGGACCGCCAGTCCATTTGTTCGCACCGGTATCCTGCAGCCGGGTTTGGCCGCCCAGCCTGGACTTGACGGCGGCGAGGTCCGCCACGCCCACTTCCAGCCCCAACGGGGCGACATTGGCGGCCCAAGCGGGCAGGGCCGAGAACAGGATCAGAAACAGCCAGCGCTTCATCACGTCTCCTTGTCTTGTGGTTGCACAGGTATCTTTTTCAGCCGCGCCAGGCGGCGGGTGGCAGCCAGGGCGTAAGCACCCATGGCGGCAAAGAATCCGGGAAAGAGCGCGCCGGCGAGGCTGCCGGCGAAGAGGTTGGCCAGCGCAACGAGTCCGCCGCCGACGAAGAACAGCCCGCCGACGAGATAGCCAATGATGATTTGGGTCTTGAAATGGAAGCCGGCCAGGTTCCGGGCGGCCTCGGGGTCGATGCCGAGGCTGGAAAGCTCCGCGAGCACTCGCGATGGCTGCGCCGGTTCCGCTTCCGCGACCTGGGCGAGGAGCCTGTCTCGAAGCGTGGGGTCTTTGACTTCCGTGAGGATCTTGGTAATGAGCTGCTGCTTGTCCATGGCGGCGTGCCTTCCTTGTTCTTCTTTGCAGACGGCATGGCAGCGATATTCTAAAAAATTATCCTGTTTTCCCGGAAGCCTCTCCTTCACGTGCAAAATAGGCGCGCCCAAACGGCCCGATGATGACCCGGCCAGCACCTTCCTGGATCTGGCCATCGACGAAATCCGCCCACCATTGCAGCATCTGGCGGCGTTGCGCGAGATACTCGGCGCGGTTGTAGACGCCCCGCACGCCTTGTCTCTCGTGGGCCAGCGCCTTTTCGATCCAGTCGCTGTTGAAGCCGGCCTCATGCAGATGCGTGGAGGCCGTGCGCCGGAAGTCGTGGATCACGAAGTCACGCACATCCACGTCCAATGCGCGCACCGCAACATTCAGCGTGCTTTTCGCAATCGGCTTGTCAAGGCTGCTGCGGCTTGGGAACACCCAGGCGGAGCCGCTCGCCAGATCGCGTAATTCCTCGAACATCGCCAGCGCCTGCCGGGACAATGGAACAAGGTGCGGCTTGTCCTTCTTCATGCGCTCGCCGGGGATAGACCACTCGGCGCGGTCAAGGTCGATTTCCTCCCACTTGGCTTCGATCAGTTCCGATTTCCTCACCATGCACAGGATCAGCAGATGCAGCGCCAGCTTGTGCGCCCGCTTCATGCTGGATTGGTAGATGGCCCGCAGCAGCTTTCCGATTTCCTCCGGGGTCAGGGCCACGTCGCGGCTTCTCGCCTGGGCGATGAACTTCGCCTCTATCGCCGCCGCCGGGTTAAACGTGGTTTTCTGCCGGGCGATGGCGTAGGCAAACAGCCGTTTCAGCACGTTGCGGGTTTGCAGCGCCATTTGATCGGCCCCGCGATTCTTGATCTTGTCGGTAATCGCCAGAATGTCGGTCACGGTCACGTCGGCAACTTGCTTGCTGCCAATGGCCGGAATCACGTCCTTGTCGAGAATGCGCTTGATGTTGCGGGGATTGCTGTTCGCTGGCTCCGCGATTTCGGCATACCAGCGTCGGGCGAAGGCTTCCACGGTGTCGGCGGCCTTGGCTTCGGCCTCCTTCGCCTTCGCCCGCTCCACGGCCTTCATGCACCAGTTGCGGACGAAGGCTTGCGCCATTTCCTTGACGGCGGGGGCGGCATCGTCCGGGACAGGATCGCCGCGCTTCAATGCCATGGGGGACAGGCCGCGCCCGGCCAGCGCCTTGCAGTCGTCCCGCCAGGTGCGGGCTTCGCCCAGGGAATAGGTGGGGTAGTCGCCCAGCGTCACCTTTTCCTGCTTCCCGGCCAGCCGGTAGCGCAGCCGCCAGACTTTCGCCCCGCCGGGCATCACTTCCACGAACAGCCCGCCCTCGTCGGCTTCCTGATATGCCTTCTCGCCGGGCTTGAGCTTCCGCAGCTTGGTATCCGTCAGCGCCATGATTCACCCTCCACCGTTGCGTGTGCCCATGATCGTGCGGCTTCATGGGCACACTCGAAACCCTTGGGCACAC
This sequence comes from Betaproteobacteria bacterium UBA2592, assembly GCA_002340095.1. Lineage (GTDB taxonomy): Bacteria > Pseudomonadota > Gammaproteobacteria > Burkholderiales > Rhodocyclaceae > Azovibrio. The sequence goes on along the minus strand of DDKS01000065.1, from coordinate 25,166 downwards.
AGCCTGAATGCCACGGTTTGCGCGGTATTCAGCCGTTCATGCCCGCCGTCTGTGCCCATCAATAACCGATTTCTCCACCCCTTTCCGCTGGGCATTGGGCACAGATTTTGTGCCCATGGCCTCTAGGCGAACACCAAGATGGGCACAATCATGGGCACAAGTTTATGCGGGTTCAATCGGAACATGCAAGCCCATTGCAGAACAAAAAGCCCGCAGTTACGCGGGCTTTCGAGGGGTTTTGCGGAAGGTGTCGGACTATGCCGGAACGCTCACTACTTGCCGATACAGAAGCGACTGAAGATAACCCCGAGCAGGTCATCGGCGGTGAATTCGCCAGTGATTTCAGAGAGGGCGTTCTGGGCCAAGCGCAGTTCTTCGGCGAAAAGTTCCAGGGCCGGATGCGGGGTTTCCACCTCGGCCCGGGCAGCAGCCAGGTGCAGAGCACTCGCTTCGAGAGCCTGAAGATGGCGCTCCCGGGCAATGAACACATCCTCGGCCTGGTGCCAGCCGGCTACTTCGAGCAGGGCCTGTTCCAGCAATTCCATGCCAGCCCCGGATTTGGCCGACAGTGAAAGGGTGATGTCGGAACCTTGCGTATGCCGCCCGGGGGGCTCGCCGTTCAGGTCAATCTTGTTCCTCAAGGTGATGCGGCGCAGCTTGGCGGGCAGCCTTGCCAGGATCGCCCGGTCCGCCTCCGTTTGGCCAATCCGGGCATCCAGTAGCAGCAGCGCGAGGTCTGCCTTCTCGATTTCCTGCCAGGTGCGCGCAATGCCGATCTTTTCGACGGGATCATCGGTCTCCCGCAGTCCTGCCGTGTCGATGATGTGCAGCGGGATGCCCTGGATCTGGATCGAGGACTTGAGCGCATCCCGGGTGGTGCCGGCGATGTCGGTAACGATGGCCAACTCGTCCCCGGCCAGACGGTTGAGGAGCGAGGATTTGCCCACGTTGGGCTGACCGATCAGCACCACCTGCAAACCGGCCTGGAGCAGCTTCCCTTGCCCCGCCCGGTCACGCACTTCGGCCAGCCGCGCATCGAGCCGGGCCAGCCGGCCGAAAGCGTCGGCAGCCTGGAGGAAGTCGATCTCCTCCTCGGGAAAATCCAGGGTGGCCTCCACCAGCATGCGCAGATTGATCAGCTCATCCACCAGGGCGTGGATGGCTTTCGAGAATTCCCCCTGCAAGGAACGCACGGCGGAACGGGCGGCGGCCTGGGTGGAGGCGTCGATCAGGTCGGCCACGGCTTCCGCCTGGGCCAGGTCCAGCTTGTTGTTGAGGAAGGCCCGGCGGGTGAATTCGCCCGGCTCCGCCAGCCGGGCCCCCAGTTCCAGGCAGCGACGCAGGAGCAGGTTCATCACCACCGGGCCGCCGTGGCCCTGGAGTTCCAGCACATCCTCGCCAGTGAAGGAAGCCGGGCCAGGAAAGTAGAGCAGCAGGCCCGTGTCAATGGCCTGGCCACCCGCATCGCGGAAATCGGTCAGCAGGGCGTGACGGGGCCGGGGAGTCTTGCCGGTCAGGGCCCGGGCGAATTCCAGCAGGTCGCTGCCGGAAACCCGGATCACGCCCACCCCGCCCCGGCCGGGAGCGGTAGCAATGGCGGCAATGGTGGGCGCGACAGAGGTAGCGGAGGGGGGATTCATGGCATTCCTTCCGGGCGGGTGGACGGAAAAAGGGCCGCCGGAACGCTTTCCAGGCGGCCCCTTGCGGTTTCGACCATCAGGCCTTGGCGTCGTTGGCCGCCTTGGGCTTGTCCTCGCCGCTCTCGATCATCCGGGTGATCTGCCACTGCTGGGCGATGGAGAGGACGTTGTTCACCACCCAGTACAGCACCAGACCGGCGGGGAAGAAGAAGAACATGATGCCGAAGATCAGCGGCATGATCATCATCACCTTGGCCTGGATCGGGTCCGGCGGCGTGGGGTTGAGTTTGATCTGGATGAACATGGTCGCCATCATGATGGCCGGCAGCACGTACCAGGGGTCGGGGGAGGACAGGTCGGTGATCCAGCCCACCCAGGGGGCGTCGCGCATCTCCACGGCGCCGAGCAGCACCCAGTACAGGGCGATGAACACGGGGATCTGGATCAGGATGGGCAGGCAGCCGCCCAGGGGATTGATCTTCTCCGTCTGGTAGAGCTTCATCATCTCCTGGTTGAGGCGCATCTTGTCATCGGCAAAGCGCTCCTTGAGCTGCATCAGGCGCGGCGTGACCTTGCGCATCTTGGCCATGGACTTGTAGGACGCGGCCGAAAGGGGAAAGAAGATCAGCTTGATGATGACGGTCAGCACCACGATGGACCAACCCCAGTTGCCCACCAGCTTGTTGATGAACTCCAGGGCCCAGAAGATGGGGGCGGCGATGATGTGCAGCCAGCCGTAATCCACCACGAGATCGAGGCCGGGCGCCACTTCCTTCAGGCGGGCCTGCTCCTGGGGACCGGCGAACAGGGGTACCTTCACCTCAGCCTTCGCGCCCGGCGCCAGTTGCTCCACCGGCACGATCACACCAGCGGTGTAGAGCCCGCCGGAAGGATCGTTTGCGATTTTGCGCATGTAAAACTCCCGGGGCATGCCGCCCTGGGGCGCCCAGGCCGCCACGAAGTAGTGCTGCACCATGGCCAGCCAGCCGTCGTTGGCCTGCTTGGCGAACTTGGCCGAACCGTCGCCAATCTGCTCGAACTTCACCTTCTGGTACTTCTCGGCTTCGGTATACACGGCCGCACCGGTGAAGGTGGCCAGCATGAAGGAATCGCCATCGGGAGGCGTCTGATCCCGCTGAAGCTGAAAGTAGGCGTGGGGTGCCAGGGTCTGCTGCCCGCCATTCTCGATTTCCCAGGCCACGTCGATCAGGTAGGAATTGCGCCGGAAGGTATAGACCTTGGTGGCTTTCACCCCATTGACGGTCGGCGCCTCCAGGCGCACCTGGAAAGCATCCTGGCCATCGGCCAGTTCCCGGGGGCCAGGCACGGGCTTGAGCAGGGTCTTGTGATTCGGCAGGCCATCGCCAATCAGGCCGGTCTGGGCCGCGTACTTGTGGCGAGCCTCGAACAGTTGGAACTGCTTTTCCTTGTCGGAATGGGACTTGTACTGGCTCAGCTCCATCCACACCAGATCCCCCCCCTGGGTGGAAATCTCGGCCTTGAACAGATCGGTGGCCACGCTCAGGGTCTCGGCCGCCGCCGTGCCGGGGCCGGCCTCGTTAATTTGACTGGCCACGGCCTTCAGACTGCTGCCGGGCTGGGGCACGTGGGTGCCTTCTGCGGCTGCCGGGGCGGACACACCCGCCCCGGCCTGGGGCGCCGGAACCGGATTCTGGTATTTCACCCAGGCATCCCAGAGCATGAACAGGGAGAGGCCAAAGACCAGCAACAACATCAGACGTCGGGTATCCATGGACGACCTTTAAAAATTGAAATCAGGGGACGGGATCGTACCCGCCCGGGTTCCAGGGGTGGCAGCGGCAGACCCGCCTGAGGGTCAGCCACCCTCCCCGCAAAGCCCCGTATTTTTGCACAGCTTCGATGCCGTATTCGGAACACGTGGGATGAAAACGGCAGTTACGCCCGAGCAGGGGGCTGAGGGCGTACTGATAGGCCCGCAGGAGAAAGATGAGGATCCGTTTCATGATCCGCCGGGCGCGGCGTCTGCGGCCGGACTCCGGGACTCTGCGCGGCGCAGCCGGTCGAACAGACGCTCGATGTCGGCCGCCACTTCGGCACGCACCGGCTTCTGCAGCTTCACGGCCAGACGCAGGACAATGTCCCTGGAGGGCAGGTCTGGATGCAGGAGACGGAAGCGCTCCCGGGCAATTCGCTTGACCAGATTGCGCTGCACGGCCCGCTTCAGCAGCTTCTTGCCGATCACCAGGCCAAGACGGGCAGGCTGCCCGGCCGGACCAGGAGGGCCATGATGGAGCAGAAAGAACCTGCCGCGAATGGCGCGCCTGAAACCAAAAACGGATGAATACTCATCCGTTTTGGTCAGTCGATACTGTCTCGGGAAAGGACGCGGCCCCCCCGGAGTCACGTCCGCAGTCAAACGGCCAGACGATGACGGCCCTTGGCACGACGGGCTGCGATGACCTTGCGGCCGCCCTTGGTGCGCATGCGGACCAGGAAACCGTGAGTGCGCTTGCGGCGCACGACGGAGGGCTGATACGTGCGTTTCATGATGACTTCCTTAGCTAGCTGGAGAAAAGCGCGCAATTACACATTGAAAATCAGTCTTTTGTCAAGGAACCCAAAATGTTCCTCTTGTGGATAACTTCTGTCCGGCGGGGTAAAATGCCCCGCTTGCACCGCAGCCCAAACCGGACAGACCGGGCAGGCGCGGGCCATCCGTCCGTTCAACACCAACTCGGGGACTTCCCCGGCATACGCAAAGAGCCTGTTTTCCATGCCTGGTTTCTGGGAATCCTGCCTGCGCAGTTTCGAGCAGGACCTGCCGCCGCAACAGTTCAATACCTGGATACGCCCCCTGCGCCTGGAAGGCGAAGGCCATCCTGAGGAAGGACTGCGCCTGCTTGCGCCCAACGGCTTCATCCTGAAGTGGGTGCGCGACCGCTACCTGGGCCGCATCGAGGATTACGCCGAAGCCTACTTCGGCAAACCCATTCCTCTGCAGCTCAGCGTCGCCGAAAGGAAGCCCCAGGCTGCGGTGGCACCATCATCGGCCCCCCCCCGGACAACGCCGGCCCCGGAACTCCGTCCGGCCGCCCGGACGGAGGTGGCCAAGGCCCCCGGCAGCGCCTATGAGCGGACCCGCCTCAAGGCAGATCTCACCTTCGACAACCTGGTGGTGGGCAAGGCCAACGACCTGGCCCGGGCCGCCGCCATGCAGGTGGCCCAGAATCCTGGCGGCGCTTACAACCCCATGTTCATCTATGGTGGTGCCGGCCTGGGCAAGACCCACCTGATCCATGCCATCGGCAACCACGTCACCAGCCAGCATCCAGAAAAGGTGGTGCGCTACGTTCATGCCGAGGATTACTACTCGGACGTGGTCAAGGCCTACCAGCAGAAATCCTTCGACACCTTCAAGCGCTACTACCGCAGCCTGGACGTGCTGCTGCTGGACGACGTGCAGTTCTTCAATGGCAAGAACCGCACCCAGGAAGAATTCTTCTACGCCTTCAACGCCCTGATCGAAGCCAAGAAGCAGATCATCATCACCTGCGACACCTACCCCAAGGACGTAAACGGCCTGGACGACCGGCTGGTGACCCGCTTCGACTGGGGCCTGACCGTGCAGATCGAACCGCCGGAAACCGAGATGCGGGTAGCAATCCTGAAGAAGAAGGCGGAGGCCGAAGGTCTGGACCTGAACGACGAGGTGGCCTTCTTCATCGCCAAGCACCTGCGCTCCAATGTGCGGGAACTCGAAGGCGCCCTGAAGAAAGTGCTCGCCTATTCCTCCTTCCGGGGCCAGGAAGTGACCCTGGAACTGGCCAAGGAAGCCCTGAAGGACATCATCGGCTCGGTGCGCAACGTCAGCATCGAGGGCATCCAGAAGACCGTGGCCGACTACTACAAGATCAAGGTCGCCGACCTGTTCTCCAAGAAGCGTACCCGTACCATCGCCCGGCCGCGTCAGGTGGCCATGTGGCTGTGCAAGGAAGTCACCCAGTTCAGTTACCCGGTGATCGGTGACGCCTTCGGCGGCCGGGACCACACCACCGTGATCCATGCGGTGAAGACCATCGAAGGTCTCAAGGCCAAGGACAACGAACTCAACCACGACCTGCACGTGCTGGTGCAGGTGTTGAAGGGCTGAACCTGTGCATGACTCTGTTGGCAAGCTGTTGAAAGCCTGTGGAAAACCTGTGATTAGAGAAAGAGGACTTGACTCATGGTTATCTTGAAAAGCCAAAGGGACGCCCTGCTGGCCCCCCTCCAGTCCGTGTCCGGCATCGTCGAGCGGCGCCACACCCTGCCCATCCTTTCCAACGTGCTGCTGGAAAAGCAGGGGGAGACCCTGACCCTGATCGCCACCGACATCGAGATCCAGATCACCACCTGGAGCCAGAACGTGGGCGGCAATGGCGACGGGACCGTCACCGTCGGCGCCAAGAAGCTGCTCGACATCCTGCGCTCCCTGCCCGAATCCGCCGAGATCATCCTCGACATGGAAGACAAGCGCCTGCTGGTCAAGGCCGGCCGGAGCCGCTTCAGCCTGCAGACCCTGCCCGCCGACGACTTCCCCCGCATGGCCATCGCCGAAGGGGAAAACAAGTCCCTCACCGTGACCCAGAAGCAGTTCCGCCACCTGATCGCCAAGACCCAATACGCCATGGCCACCCAGGACGTGCGCTACTACCTGAATGGCCTGATGCTGATGGTGGACGGCAAGGAACTGCGCTCGGTGGCCACCGACGGCCACCGCCTCGCCTTCAACAGCATGGAGATCGAAGCCGACCTGCCCCGCCAGGAAATGATCCTGCCCAGAAAGACCGTGCTCGAACTCAACCGCCTGCTGGCCGACAACGACGACCCCATGGAAATCACCCTGGGCAGCAACCAGATCCGCTTCACCTTCGGCCACACGGTGCTGGTCTCCAAGCTCATCGACGGCAAGTTCCCCGACTACGAACGGGTCATTCCCACCCAGCTCCCCAACCAGATGGTGGCCAACCGGCAGACCCTGCATGCCGCCCTGTCCCGTGCCGCCATCCTCACCAACGACAAGTTCCGGGGCGTGCGCGTCATGCTCGGCGAGAACAGCCTGAAGCTCATCGCCGCCAACGCCGAACAGGAAGAAGCCCAGGAAGAAATCGAAGTCGCATACACCGGCGCCTCCCTGGATGTGGGCTTCAACGTCACCTACCTGCTCGATGTGCTCAACAACCTGAGCGGCGACGAAGTCCAGTGGAGCTTCAATGACGCCAACTCCAGCGCCCTGATCACCGTGCCCGGCAACGACCGCTTCAAGTACGTGGTCATGCCCATGCGCATTTGACCCTACCCGGTCGGCGCAGACTCCGGCCCGCTCCCTGCGGCGGGCCAGGTGATTCACGAAACCAGCGGAAACATCCATGACCCAAGACAACCAGACCCCCGCCTACGGCGAATCCAGCATCCAGATCCTCGAAGGCCTGGAGGCCGTCAGGAAGCGCCCCGGCATGTACATCGGTGACACCTCCGACGGCACCGGCCTGCACCACCTGGTCTTCGAGGTGGTGGACAATTCCATCGATGAAGCCCTGGCCGGCCACTGCGATGAGATCGTCGTGACCATCCACACCGACAACTCCATCAGCGTCCTGGACAACGGCCGCGGCATTCCCACCGGCGTGAAGATGGACGACAAGCACGAGCCCAAGCGCTCCGCCGCCGAAATCGCGCTGACCGAACTGCACGCCGGCGGCAAGTTCAACCAGAATTCCTACAAGGTTTCCGGCGGTCTGCACGGCGTCGGGGTCTCCTGCGTCAACGCCCTGTCCAAATGGCTGCGCCTCACCGTCCGCCGCGACGGCAAGCGCCACTTCATGGAATTCGAACGCGGCGTGCCCCAGAACCGGGTCATCGAAATCCGTGACGGCATCGAAGTCTCCCCCCTCAAGATCATCGGCGACACCGACAAGCGCGGCACCGAAGTGCATTTCCTCGCCGACGAGGAAATCTTCGGCACCGTCGAATTTCACTACGAAATCCTCGCCAAGCGCCTGCGCGAACTCTCCTTCCTCAACAACGGCGTCAGCATCAAGCTCGTGGACCAGCGCAACGGCAAGGAAGAGCTGTTCGCCTTCGCCGGCGGCGTCAAGAGCTTCGTCGAATATATCAACCGTAGCAAATCCGTGCTGCATCCCAGCATCTTCTACTCCGCCGGCGAAGCCAAGGTAGGCGACACAGGCATCACCATCGGCGTCGAAGTCGCCATGCAATGGAACGACAGCTACCAGGAACAGGTGCTCTGTTTCACCAACAACATTCCCCAATCCGATGGCGGCACCCACCTCACCGGCCTGCGCGCCGCCATGACCCGCATCATCAACAAGTACATCGAAGAAAACGAAATCGCCAAGAAAGCCAAGGTGGACATCACCGGCGACGACATGCGCGAAGGCCTGGCCTGCGTGCTTTCGGTGAAGATGCCCGACCCCAAGTTCGCCAGCCAGACCAAGATGAAGCTGGTTTCCTCCGAAGCCCGGCCCGCCGTGGAAGAAGTGGTGGCCGCCAAGCTGGCCGAATTCCTGCTGGAAAACCCCGTGGACGCCAAGACCATCTGCGGCAAGATCGTCGAGGCCGCCCGGGCTCGGGACGCCGCCCGCAAGGCCCGGGAAATGACCCGTCGCAAGGGTGTGCTGGACGGCATCGGCCTGCCCGGCAAGCTGGCCGACTGCCAGGAAAAAGACCCCAGCCTGTGCGAACTCTACCTGGTCGAGGGCGACTCCGCCGGCGGCTCCGCCAAGCAGGGCCGCGACCGCAAGTTCCAGGCCATCCTGCCCTTGAAGGGCAAGATCCTCAACGTGGAAAAAGCCCGTTTCGACAAGATGCTTTCCTCCCAGGAAGTGGTCACCCTCATCACCGCCCTGGGCACGGGCATCGGCAAGGACGAATACAAGCCCGAAAAACTGCGCTACCACCGCATCATCATCATGACCGACGCCGACGTGGACGGCGCCCACATCCGCACCCTGCTGCTCACCTTCTTCTACCGGCAGATGCCCGAACTGGTCGAACGCGGCCACATCTACATCGCCCAGCCGCCCCTCTACAAGGTCAAGCACGGCAAGACCGAGCGCTACCTGAAGGACGACCACGAATACCACCAGTTCCTGCTCACCATGGCCATGCAGGAATCCACCCTCATCCCCCGCACCGGCGCTACCCCCATCAGCGGCGCCGCCCTGGAAGAACTGGCCCGCTCCTGGCTGCTCTCCCAGGCCGTCATCGAACGGCTGGCCAACTACATCAACCCCGAGGTGCTGCACGCCGTCGTCGAACACAACCTGAACCTGGACCTGACCGACCAGGCCCGGGCCGAAGCCAGTGCCGCCCAGATGGCCGGCTACCTCAAGGCTGGCACCACCATCCGCGCCAGCTACGACGAGGGACTCGAACGCTGGCTGCTGCGTACGGAACGCATGCTCCACGGCAACATGAAGACCGGCCTCATCGATGAGGAATTCCTGCGCTCCGGCGACTACGCCCAGCTCAGGAAGACCGCCGAACTGCTGGCCGGCCTGTTCGGTCCCGGCGCCAGCATCAGCCGGGGCGACAAGAAATGCGCCGTAAACAACTTCGCCGAAGCCATGAACTGGCTCATGAACGAGGTGGAGCGCGGCATCAGCAAGCAGCGCTACAAGGGCCTGGGCGAAATGAATCCGGAACAGCTCTGGGAAACCACCATGGACCCCAACGTGCGGCGCCTGCTCAAGGTGAGCATCGAAGATGCCATCGGTGCCGACGAAATCTTCACCACCCTCATGGGCGAACTGGTCGAACCCCGCCGGAATTTCATCGAGGGCAACGCCCTCTATGCCCGGAACATCGACGTGTGAGGCGCCATCTTTCGGGGGACTGACCCGGATAAAAAGCCGCATCGCGTCTTGCCGGGGAATGCGGCCTTGATCTTCAGCAAGCAATGGGCTGGATCACGAAATCCTTGGCCTTGATGCGGTGTCGACGCCTTCGAGGATGGAGGAACCAAACGGGCAGAGGACAGGTGCCAGGATGCCGTGCAGGTATCTGTGCAGGCGCTTTGCGACTTGAATGACGGGCGCTCCCTGACCACAGCAGCAGATGTCTGTTGCGTCAGACGCGCTGCCCGGGTCCGTTCATGGCGCCCAGAGCCAGGCTGCACCCCGGACCCCGGAAGAATCCCCGTGCCGGGGCGGGCACAGGCGGGTGCAGACCGTGTCGGAAAAGACGTGTTCGCCCCAGCATTCCGGCACGCGCTGGTAGAGGCGGTCGATGCGGGAAAGGCCGCCGCCGAGCACGATCACCTCCGGGTCGAAGATGTTGATGACCCCGGCCAGGGCCCGGGCCAGTCGGGCTTCGTAACGCGCCAGACTGGCGCCACAATCCGCATCGCCGGCCTCGGCCCCGGCCACGATGGCTTCGGGACTCAGGCTGCGGCCCGTGTGGCGGGCATGGTCGGCGGCCAGGGCCGGGCCGCTCAGCCAGGTCTCGATGCAGCCCCGGCGGCCGCAATAGCAGGGAGGAGCGTCCAGTTCCCCGGGCAAGGGGTTGTGGCCCCACTCGCCGGCAATGCCGTTCGCTCCATCCCACACCCGGCCATCGAGCACCAGGCCACCCCCCACCCCGGTGCCGAGGATGACGCCAAACACGGCCCGGGCCCCGGCCGCCGCCCCATCCACGGCTTCGGAAAGGGCAAAGCAGTTGGCGTCGTTGGCCAGCCGCACCGGGCGCTGCAACCGGGCTTCCAGATCCCGCTGCAGGGGCCGACCGATCAGGCAGGTGGAGTTGGCATTCTTGACCAGGCCGGTCCGGGCCACCAGGGTGCCGGGAATGCCAATGCCGACGCTGCCCTTTTGCCCCAGCTCCGCCTCGGCTTGCCACACCAGTCCGGTAATGGCCTCCAGGGTGGCAGCGTAATCGCCCTTTGGCGTGGGGATGCGGCGGCGCAACAGCGTCTGCCCTGCGTCGGAAAGGGCCAGCACCTCGATCTTGGTGCCGCCCAGGTCCACCCCGAGGCGCATCAAAGGCGCACCGCTACGCCCTTGACCGTGCCGTGGGTGGTGGTGAAGGTCCTGAGAACGCTGCCGCCAGCCTCGAACAGCAAAGTGACGAGGTTGCGCTCGGTGTACAGACAGACGGGTTCGGGGATGTTGTAGCAACGCGCCAGGGCCGGTGCCAGCGGGGCATGGCGCGTCTCCACGGGCCGGTCGCCGTGCTCGTAGCCCTCCCCCAGGGCCGAGTGCAGGCCATAGGCGGAGATGAACAGCTTGCCACCGATGCGCAGGCTCTTGAGCAGGCCACGCACCACCTTGCGTGCCTCGGGATAGGGCAGGCGGTGGATGCCGTGGTGGCAGAACACCAGGTCAAAGGGGCCGGCGGGCAACTGGCCGTCCCCCAGCTCGGCAGCGGTGAAATCCACCAGATCATGGACGGAGGCGGCCAAGGCCCGACCTCGCACTGCAGTTTCCCGGCTGATTTGGTCCGCAGCCAGGACCCGGGCACCAAGCCTGGCCATGGCGATGGCCTGACGGCCGTCGCCGCAGGGCAGGTCGAGGACTTCGGAGGTGGCATTGGCCCGGGAACGGCGGGCAATCTCCTGCAGGATGAGCTGCTCGAGCTCATCGGATACGACGGGAACAAAATTGTTGTTGTAATGCGCGTCCATGATGCCCTCCCTGACAGCACGTTTCATTCTGCATCAGGGCTTGCGAAGCTTCAAGGCGAGAAAAAGCCTACACTCGCGCCTTATTCCCAGGAGAAACACAGATGTTGGTGAAATTCATATCCAGCGAAACCGGCGAGATGGTGATGATGGCGGAAACCGCCCGGCCCCTGCTCCAGGCCATGGGCAAGGCATGCACGGCCCGGGGCGTGATCACCAAGGCGGAAATGCCCCTGGCAGCGGAGGCCCTGAAACGCTACCTGGCGGCCCAGGCGGGCCAGGAGCCGCAGCTGAGCGAGGCGGAGGAGGCGGAAATCCCGCCCATGGCCCGCCCGGTGGGAATGCAGCAGCGGGCCTGGCCGTTGCTCAACATGCTCGGGCGCACGGCCCGGGCCCGGAAGGAAAGCCACATCGTCTGGGAAGCGGCGGCGGATTTCGGGCAGCCCCCGGACACCTGAAGCAAAGCCTGGTCTAAACCTAAAAACCTCACCACAGAGACACAAAGACACAGAGAGCTTCAAAAAAAAATGGCTTGCATTTTCTTCCACGCGCACCCAGAAAGTGACCTGGCCCTCCAGGACAAGTCTTTGTTTTTCCTCGGCGTCTCTGTGCCTCTGTGGTTTAACTGAGGTTTTAAGGCTAAAACAGTTCCACTTCCGCAGTACCGCTGCTGCCGGTGCGGGCCAGCACGGTTTCCTTGTAGCGGGCGACGGCCTCGGCCACGGGCACGCCACCCATGACCGCAGCGAACATGATGCGCTCTTCCTCGGTGGTGTAACGACTCCGGATCTCGTCCTGAAGCCGGTGCCAGGCAGGCGGGGAAGCCACCTGTTCCGGGCTGGCCAGCAGTTCGGCCAGATAGCCGAGACCGTGCTCCACGTGTTCGAGACGCTGGGCGAGCCGGTCGTAGAACTGCAACGCCACCAGGGCCTCGTCCATGGCCTGGCTGACCTGGTGCACCCCCTGGCCGAGTTCCTCGCCCTGCCCGCTGGCGCGGATGCGGGCCTCCAGCCCCTGCAGGCGCTCGACCATGGTGGTGAAGGCGCCCATCAGGGCCTCGACGGACAGGCTGCTGTCACGCATGGCCACGTGGATCTGGGCGGCGGCCAGCTCCAGCATCTGCACCGTCTGGCGCACCTGACACCAGGACTCGGCGCTGCCCGTGCCCGGCGCCCCCCGGCCCAGATAGGCATCGATGCGGTCGAAGGTTTCGTCCAGCACCCGGCGGAAGCGGGACAGCAGCGCCATATCGGGCACCCCGGCGGTGACCTCCCCCTCCAGCTGGCGTGCCACGTCGCACAGGCGCCCGGCACCGAGGCTGGCCGCAACGCCAGCCACCCGGTGGGCAATCCGGCCCACCTCGGGCCAATCCCCCCGCCGCCACGCAGCCTCCAGACGGCTGGCGCCATCCCGGTGCGGTTCAGCCTGCTCCAGCAGACGGCGGTAGAGGTCGACCTTGCCACGGATGCGGCTCAGGGCCGTGGCGGTATCGAGCAGGGGCAGGGTTTCATTCATGCGGGGCTCCGGGAAAGGGCTTCGAGCTGGTCCACCACGTCGGCAAAAGCCGCTTCGAGGTCTTCGGCCTCGTCGAACAGGTCCAGGGCTTCCACCGTGGCCTGCTGCACCCTCTCCGAAATCATCGCCTCCTGCTCGGGGGTGAGCCCAAGCAAGGTGAAGGTGTGCTCCAACTGGGCCATCAGATCGAGCATGATCACCCGGGTCTGCTCCCGGTTGCGGCCCAGGAAGCGGGTGAGGCCATGGACGGAATCGCGGATACCGCCCAGCGCGTGCTCGATGCCGTGCTGCTGGCGGCTCAGGGTGCTGGCGGCATCGAGGCTGCCAACCCGGGCATCGGCCGCCTCCGCCAGCAGGGCCAGGTGGTCACGCAGGCGGCCCACCTTGTCCGGGTCATCCAGGGGCAGGTTCTGCACCAGCAGGGAAGCGTGCTCGTAATTGACCACGGCCCGGGAGCGGAACTCGACGATGCGGCCCATGTGACGCATGTTTTCGAGGATGGCCACTTCAAGGGGGCGGCCCGGCTCGCCGTCGCTCGTCAGGCTGACGCAGCCGGCCAGCCCCCGCACCTGGACGCCGCCGCGCAGGCCGTAGGCCCCCATGGACTGGACCAGGGCCCGGGCGAGACTGTCGTAATCGTTGCAGGTGAAGCTGGCGCGCATGAATTCGAGCACGGCACCAAGCTCACCCATGGTGGACATGGCCGAAAAGGCGGCCTGCCGGGCGGCGCTGGACATGGCGGCCAGGTCGCGCTGGCGGTGCTGCTGGCGCAGGATCAGCTCCACCTTGTGGCGCAGTTCGTCATCGGCCACCGGCTTCAGCAGGTAATCGTCGCCGCCGGCCTTGTAGGCGGCGATGCGGGCTTCCGGCGTGTCATGCACCGAAACGAACATGACCGGGACATCGCAATTATCGAAACCGGCCCGCAGCCGGCGGCAGGTTTCGTAACCGTCCAGCCCGGGCATCTCGATGTCCAGCAGCACCAGGTCCCAGGGGCCGGGATCGGCCAGGAAAGCCTCGCCATCCCCGAACAGGACCGGGGCATGGCGCTCCGCCAGCAGGTCCTGCAGCAGCTGGGCCAGGACGGGATCGTCCTCAACGACCGCGATCTTCGCCGTCATGATCTCCTTGTCACCCCCTGGTTTCCAGCACCACATAGTGCTTGCATACCGGCGTGAGCACGGTGAAAACCCCGCGGAAACCCGCCGGAATCACCCCGCCCTCCCCTGCTCCGAACTCCGTACGCTGGCCGGCCTCGTTCTCGATGCAAAGGCTGCCGCTCAGGACATGAAAATATTCCACCTTGTTGGCTGCAAAGGCAATGCGCCAACTCCCTGGCTCGCAGCGCCATTCCCCGGCGGACAGCATACCGCTGGGGTCCGTGTAGAAATTGCGCGTCAGGCGGCGGGGGTTGTGTGCGGACAGGAGCCGGTCCGGGCGGGGGTGATCCACCTGGGTTTCGGCCTCGGCCCGGGAAAAGTGGATGATTTCAGACATGGTGTTTTCCGGTTTCACGTGGAACTTCCGAGCCAGGCCCGGCGCCGCTCCCGGGCAACGGCACCGGGACGGGGCTGCAGGCTGGCGGTCTGCCTAGGCGCGGGGGCCAGGGTGAGGCGGGTCTGGCCGAGCCGGTCGTGGCGAAAGTAGTGGCAGGCAACGGGGACATCCACCGACAAGCTGCCCAGCAGGGTGTCCAGATTCTGGCGGGTGACACGCAAGCCATTCAAGGCCACCAGCAGGTCGCCGGCGGCCAGCCCGGCCTGCTCGGCGGGGGAGCCGCTCAGCACATGACTGAGCTTGGCCTCGCTGCCCTCCCCGGCCAGACGGGCGCCCAGCCAGGGCAGTTCCGAATCCGCCTTCCAGTCGAGGCGGACACCGTTTGCTCCCAGCTCCCGGGCCAGGGGCAGTTCCTCTGTGCCCGAAACTGCCGTCTTGAGCCAACGCCCCAGGGCCTTCCCCCCCAGGGCGGCCACCCGTTCGAAAATCTCGTCCTCCTCCAGCCCCCGCCCGGTCATGCCCAGGTCCCGCCAGAGCTGCACCATCAGGGTATCGAGGCTCACTGCGCCGCCACTCCTGCGACGCAGGGCCAGGTCGAGGCAGAGGGCCACCAGGGCGCCCTTGGCGTAGTAACTCACCACCGCGTTGGGGGTGTTCTCGTCCTGGCGGTAATACTTGATCCAGGCATCGAAGGAAGAATCTTCCAGGCTTTGAACCCGATGCCCCGGCGCCTTGTACACCTGACTGATGGTCTTGCCCAGCAGGTCCAGGTAGGTCGCCTCGGGAATCACCCCGGCGCGCACCAGGCACAGGTCGTCGTAGTAGGAGGTGAAGCCCTCGAACAGCCACAGCAGGCGGGTATAGCTTTCGCCGGACAGATCCTGGTTCAGGAAGGCGGCCGGGCGGATGCGCTTCACGTTCCAGCGGTGGAAATACTCATGGCTGCACAGGCCGAGGAAGCGCACATAGCCTTCCGGGCTCGCCGCGTCTGCCAGGCCCGGGGGCGGCAGGTCGGTGCGGTCGCAGATCAGGGCGGTGGAATTGCGGTGCTCCAGGCCGCCATAGCCGGACCCCACGGCCATCACCAGGAACAGGTAGGGCTCCTCCAGCTCCGGGGCGCCGAAGAGTTCCATCTGCCAGGCACAGATGGCCTGCAGGTCGCGCACCAGGCGCTCCTGATGGAAATGGGGCTGGCCGGTGACGATCAGGTGGTGGGGAATGCCGCGCACCGGGAAATCCACCCGGGTAAAGGTGCCCATTTCCAGCGGGTGGTCGATCAGGTCCTCGTAATTGGCCGCCGCATGGGCCCCAAAGCCCCAGGGAGCCGCCCCGTCCCGGGGCAGGGAGGTGGCCAGTTGCCAGTCGGCATAAGCAGAACCGGGCGGCGGCTGGATATCCACCCGGCAAGGCAGATGCGCCAACCCCTCGGGGCGCAGGAAGACGCTGGTGCCGTTGCAGAAGGCGTGGGTGGTGTCGAGATGGGCGGTGCGCACCGACAGGTCCCAGGCATAGACCCGGTAATGGACCGTGACCGGGGCCCGGGTCGGCGCGACGCGCCAGCGGGCCTTGTCGAGCTTTTCCAGGGCCAGGGGCTGGCCCGCGGCCTCGGCCCGGATGTCCACGATGTGCCGGGCAAACTCCCGGATCATGTAACTGCCCGGTATCCAGACGGGCAGGGTAAACATCTGACCGGCCGGGTCGGGCGTTTCCACCCGGCAACTCACCTCGAACAGGTGGGCTTCGGGGGCGGCGGGGCAAAGCTGGTAAACGACGGGAGAATGGGCAGGCGCGGGCATCGGACGGACGGGCTACGATCGCAAAAGCCTGGATTCTAGACGGATTCGTGCCGACAGCACCGGCAGGCGCTTCTGAAAAGCGAACTCAGGGCTGGCCCGGCGCATCCGGGCCGGCGGTCCCGCCCTGCCCCTGCTGCCGGGCCCTGTCCATGCGCTCTTGCACCTTTCGCGCATGTTCGGCCTGCTTTTCCTCCTGGCGCCGGCGCCGCTCGGCCTGGATCCGGGCCCCCTCTCGAGCCTTGGCCTCCTTTTCCATCAGGCGCCGCTCCCGCTCGGCTTCCCGGCTCTGACGCAGGCTTTCCTGTTGCTGCCGGCGCAGGGGCAGCTCCCGGGCCTGGGTGGCAGCCTCGGCCTCCCGCTGCTGGCGCTTCAGCTCTCTTTCCTCCTGGCGGGCCTGACGTTCCAGGGCGCTGCCTTCGGCCTCGAGGGCCCGGGCCCGGCGGATCTGCTCCAGATAGCGCTCCCGGGCGTCGTTGCGGCAGTCGTTGACCAGGAATTTCCGGCCGCAGGCTTCATCCTCCCGGAGCCGCGCCTGCTCGGCCTGATCCCGCAAGCGCGCGCCCTCGGCCTGCAGCGCCTGGCCCTGCTCCAGCCGGGCCCGGGTTTCGGCAGGCAACTGCACCTCCTGGGCCGTTACGCCGGAAGCCCAGGCACACAGGGAAACCAGAAAGCCAGCCTTCAGGCAGGCAACCAGGGTCTGGGGTCGATGTTCCATTTTCTGAAATCCTCATGGCCGACGATCCGATCCTGGCTCCGGGCCAGGTCGACGGTTTCGGGCGGCAGGTGGCACTGTCGGCCGATGTGAAAGATCACCTGCACCACCGGATGCAGCAGGTCGTGCTCGTTTTGTTCCCGCACCACGGCCAGCCGGCCGCTCTCCAGCCGCACCAGGGAGCCGGAAGGATAGATGCCGATGGCGCGGATGAAGCTGTGCACCAGCTTTGGCTCGAAGTGGTGCTCGCTCCACTCCAGCAGTTTCTTCAGGGCATCGGAAGGCGCCATACCCTTGTGGTAGACCCGATCCGAGGAAATGGCGTCATAAACATCGACGATGGCGGCCATCTGGCCGTAGAGGGAGATGCTCTCCCCCTTGAGCTGGTGCGGATAGCCGGTGCCGTCGTAGCGTTCATGGTGCTGGCCGGCCACCTTCAAAGCCGTTTCCGATATCCCCGGCGTGTTCTGCAGCAGGATAACACTCTGCACCACGTGGGCCTTCATCTGGGCGAACTCCGCCTCGGTCAGCCTGGCGGGCTTGTTGAGGATCGCTGCCGGCACCTTGGCCTTGCCCACGTCGTGCAGCAGGGCGCCCAGGGCGATTTCCCGGATCAGCTCCCGGGGCAATTCCAGCCCCCGGGCAAAGGCCACCATCAGGGCGCAGACGCTCACCGAATGCTCGAAGGTGTAGCTATCGTGTCGTTTCAGGCCGGCCAGGGGCAGCAGGGCGTTCTGGTTGCTGAACACGGAATCGACCATGGTTTCCACCAGGGGCTCCACCTTGTCCAGCTCGATCTGGGCACCGAGGCGGATGTCTGTAAGCAGACTCCTGACGATGCGGTTGGCCTCCCGGTGCAGACGCCGGGCCCGGGGCGTCTCGGCGGCCAGACTGGCATGGACGGACTCCGCCGGTCTGGCCGCAGCAATGGCCTCCATGCGTTTCTGCAGCCGGGCGTCCACCTCCTCCCGGGTCGGTGCATGGGGCACATCCAGGCCCCGGCTCGTATCGATGTACAGCTCGCGGATACCCAGGCTGCGGATCTTCGCCACCCGGGCCTCGTCATCGACCCGGAAGGCACTGGTCAGGAAGGGGTGCTCCATCCAGCCACAGTTGAGATCGTGGACATACATGCCGGGCACCAGGGCGTCGACAGGAATCTTCTTGATCATCGCGGGCAGACGGGGACAGGGCGGGCATCCATGCCAGGATTCTAGCCCAAGGCCGGACTATAATTCGCCGCTCTCGTCACCCCGCAGATTCCCGCCATGATCGCCCTGAAGCAACTGACCCTCGCCCGCGCCGGCCGCCCCCTGATCGAAGGGGCCGACCTGCAGATTCACCCGGGCTGGCGGGTGGGGCTGGTGGGGGCCAACGGGGCGGGCAAGTCGAGCCTGTTCGCCCTGCTGGCCGGGGAGCTGCACCCGGAAAACGGCGACCTTTACCTACCCCCGGCCTGGACCCTGGCCCGAGTCACCCAGGAAACCCCGGCTCTGCCCGACGCGGCCATCGAATTCGTCCTGGACGGGGATACGGAACTGCGTCGCCTGGAGCAGGAAATGGCTGCCGCCGAGGCCAGCGGCGATGGGGAGCGGATCGCCCGGGTGCACGCCCGCTACGGGGACATCGGCGGCTATTCGGCTCGTGCCCGGGCTGCCGAGGTTTTGCATGGCCTGGGGTTTGCCGATGCCGACTTCGAAAAGCCCGTGGCCGAGTTCTCGGGCGGCTGGCGGGTGCGCCTCAACCTGGCCCGGGCCCTGTCCTGCCGGGCCGACCTGCTGCTGCTCGACGAACCCACCAACCACCTGGACCTGGATGCGGTGCTGTGGCTGGAAAGCTGGCTCAAGAACCTCCCCGGCACGCTCCTCCTGATCTCCCACGACCGGGATTTTCTCGACGCGGTGGTGGGCCACATCATGGCCATCGAACAGCAGCGCCTGACCCTCTACACCGGTGGTTATTCCGACTACGAGCAGGCCCGGGCCGCCCGGCTCGCCGTGCAGCAGGCTACCTTCGAGGCCCAGCAGCGCCAGATCGCCCACCTGCAGAAATTCATCGACCGCTTCAAGGCCAAAGCCAGCAAGGCGCGCCAGGCTCAAAGCCGGGTCAAGGCCCTGGCCCGGATGGAAGTGGTGGCCGCCGCCCATGTGGATTCCCCCTTCCACTTCGCCTTCCGCACCCCGGACAACCTGCCAGACCCGCTGCTGGTGCTGCACCAGGGCCAGGCCGGCTATGGCAACAAGCCCCTGCTCGACAGGCTGGAAATGACCCTGCGCCCGGGTTGCCGCATCGGCCTCCTGGGCCGGAATGGGGCGGGCAAATCCACGCTCATCAAGCTCCTGGCCGGGGAAATCCCCCTGCTCGCCGGGGAGCGCAAGGAAGCCAAGACCCTCCGGATCGGCTACTTCGCCCAGCACCAGCTCGAACAGCTGCGCCCGGACGAGTCGCCGCTGCAACACCTGCAGCGCCAGGAGCCGGACACCCCCGAACAGGCCCTGCGCGACTACCTGGGCAGCTTCGATTTCCGCGGCGACATGGCCACCCGGCCCGTGGGACCCTTCTCCGGCGGCGAGAAATCCCGCCTCGCCCTGGCGCTGCTGATCCGCACCCGGCCCAATCTGCTGCTGCTGGACGAACCCACCAACCACCTGGACCTGGAGATGCGTGAGGCCATCTGCTTTGCCCTGCAGGACTACGAAGGCGGGGTGGTGCTGGTATCCCACGACCGGCACCTGCTGCGCACCGTTGCCGACGAACTGTGGCTGGTGGCCGACGGCCGAGCTGCCCTGTTCGATGGCGATCTGGATGACTATGCCGCCTGGCTGGCGGCCAGGAAGAACGCCGACCAAGCCCCGGCAGCCTCGGTGCTGGAACAGAAGGCCGAGCGCAAGCAGAAACGGGAGGAGGAAGCCGCAGCCCGCCAGGAATTGCTCAGAAAACGCCGCCCCCTGGTGAAGGAGCTGGAACAGCTGGACAAGCAAATGTCCGAGCTCGGCGCCGAGGCGAAAACCCTGGAGACCCTGCTGGCCGACCCGGAACTGTATGCGCCGGGTGCCGACCGCAAACGCCTGGAAGCCCTGCACCGGCGCCAGGCCGAAGTGCGGGACACCCTCGAAGCCACCGAACTGCGCTGGCTGGAAGTGCACGAAGCCCTGGAAGCATTGCCCACCCCGGAACGCTGAACTAACATTGATTCCCATATAAGGAAAAGGGAGACACCATGGCTACCGCGCAAGGGACAGGCGTCCTGTTCCCCGGTCGTCGCCGTCTGCTGGCGCTGCTGGCCGGCCTGGGCTGCATGACGCTGGCCCTCCCCCTCCGGGCCCGGGAGACCTCCCTCAAGCTGGGGCTGTTGCCCTACCTCAACACCCGCACCCTGATCGGCAACTACCAGCCCATCGCCGCCGCCCTGTCCGAGGCGCTCGGTCTGAACGTACAACTGGAAACGGCGCCGGATTTCTCCACCTTCGTGCAGCGGGCCTTCCGGGGCGACTACGACCTGATGCTGATGGCCCCCCACTACGCCCGGCTGGCCGAGGTCGAGCACGGCTACCGGACCATCCTGATCCACAAGACGCCCATTCGCGCCCTGCTCGTGACCGCACGGCAAAGGCCCCTGGCCAGCCTGGAAGCGCTGCGCGGCCAGACCCTGGCCATCCATGAGCGCAGCGCCATCATCGCCATCCTCGGGGTCAGCTGGCTCAAGGACCAGGGTCTGGAAGAAAACCGGGATTACCGGTTCGTCCAGACCGTGACCCATTCGAACGCCCTGCTGCACGTGCAGAACGGCCGCGCCCGGGCCGCCCTGGTGTCCTACTCCACCCTGATCCAAGCCCCGGCCGAACTGCAGAAGGAAATGGAAATCGTCCGGGAATTTGCCCAGATTCCCGGCCTTTACCTGCTCGCCCATCCGCGCCATGACCCGGAACGGGTCCAGGCAGTGCGTGCCGCCCTGCTCCAGTTCGAGCAGAGCCCCGAAGGCCAGGCTTTCTTCAAGACCACCGCCCACGGCGGCTACCGGGATCCCCGCCCCGAGGATGCCCGCCTGCTCGACCGCAGCCTGCCGGAAACCCGCCGCCTGCTGGGCCGCCCCTGATGTACCTGTTCAAGAGCCTGCGCGGCCGACTGATCCTGGCCACCTTGCTGATCCAGCCTTTGATGCTGGGGCTGATCCTCTGGAGCGGTGAGGAAGTGGTGCAGAAAAACCTGATGGAGCGCATCGAGAACCGGCGCTGGGAACAGTCCATCCTGCTCGAGGCCGCCCTGGCCACGCCGATGGCCCAGGCCGACTACGGCGCCGTGTCCGACGTGCTCTGGGCCGCCCAGGCTTCCGAGGGCATCGACTACCTGGTCATGCTCGACCTGCAAGGCAGGATGCTGGTCGGCGCCAACTGGGACAGCACCCAGGCCCTGCCCCCGCCGGACAAAGACCTGGCCAGCGTCCTGGCCCAAAAGAAGAACCGCTTCGATATCAGTATTCCCATCGGCATCGGCCAGCAACGCTACGGCCAGCTCCAGTACGGCATGAATCTGTCCTTCGTGGCCAGGATGCAGGACGAATTGCGCCGCCAGATCCTGGTGGTCGCCGGACTCGGCGTGCTGCTCACCCTGGCCCTGACGGCCTGGATCACCGTCTGGCTCACCCGGCATCTGGAAACCCTGGCCAGGGCGAGCGGCGAGCTGGCGGATGGCCGGCTGGAAACCCCTCTGCCCGAAATCGAGGACCGGGATCTGGGCCGCCTCACCCGCGCCTTCAACCGCATGGCCCGCAGCCTGGAACAGCGCCTCGAGGAACTGGCCCAGGCCGCCCGGGAACAGGCCGGACTGGCCCGCAACCTGGACATGGAACGGGCCCGGCTCGAGGCCCTGCTCGGCTCCATGCGCCTGGGTCTGGTGTTCGTCACCGCCGACCGGCAGGTGGCCTACCTGAATCCGGCCTTCGTCCAGCTCTGGCGCCTGCCCGACCCGCCCCCCACCCCGCCCCTGGCCCTGCCGCTGCTGCAAGAGGCCCTGGCCGCTACCCGGCTGCTCAATTTCAGCCAGCAGTCCAGTCTGTTCGCCGGGGAAGGCAACCAGCTGGAGTTCCACCTCGTGGACGGCCGCACCATCATCCAGCAGGCCTTCCAGGTCCGGGAAGGCGCAAGCGAGCAGGGCCGGCTGTGGGTGTTCGAGGACATCACCGCCGAACGCCAGGTGGCGGACCGGCTCAAGTTCATGGCCGAGCGGGACCCCCTCACGGGCCTTGCCAACCGCAACCGCTTCGAGATGGAACTACAACATCTGACCCAGCAGTACGCCCGCCATCCGGAAGTCCGGGGCGCCCTGCTCTATTTCGACCTGGATGAATTCAAGACCATCAACGACACCTTTGGGCACCGGGCCGGGGACAATGTCCTGCTCAAGGTGGCCGGCGAGGTGGGACAGCTGATCCGCGACGGGGAAATCTTCGCCCGGCTCGGCGGCGACGAATTCGCCATCCTCGCCCAGGGGGCGGATCTGGCCGGCGCCCGGACCCTGGCGGAACGGGTGGTGGCGCGGGTCAGCCAGGTACCCATCGAGTTCGAGAAGCGGCAGCTGCGCCTGACGGCCAGCCTGGGCATCGCCCTGTTTCCCCTGCATGGCAACAACCCGGAGGACCTGGTGGCCCGGGCCGATGCGGCCATGTACCAGGCCAAGCGCAGCGGCAAGAACGGATTCCGCATCTACAGCCCCGACGAGGACACCTCGGGGGAGATGCTCGCCCAGCTTTCCTGGCGCCAGCGCATCCGCTGGGCCCTGGACAACGACGGCCTGGTGCTGTGCTTCCAGGGGGTCTATGCCACGGCGGACCGGCATCTCTCCCACCTGGAAGTGCTGCTGCGCATGCGCGACCCGGACCGGCCCGGGGAATGGCTGATGCCAGGCCAGTTCATCCCCGCCGCCGAACGCAACGGCCTGATCCTCGACATCGACCGCTGGGTGTTGCGTGCCGCCGTGGCGCTGCTGCGCGACGAACCCCGGCTGCCGGCCCTGGCCATCAACCTGTCGGCCCGCTCCTTCGAGGCGCCGGACCTGCCCGCTTACATCACCCGGCTGCTGCAGGAAAACGCCGTGGCCCCCCAGCGGCTGCTGGTGGAACTGACCGAAACCGCGGCCCTCTCCAACATCCGCCAGACCGAGCAATTCATCGCCACCCTGCGCAACCTCGGCTGCCCGGTCTGCCTCGATGACTTCGGCGTCGGCTTCTCTTCCTTCGCTTACCTCAAGCATCTGGATGCGGACATCCTCAAGATCGACGGCATGTTCATCCGCAACCTGCCCGCCAACCGCGAGGACCAGGTGTTCGTGCGCGCCATCGTCGAAGTGGCCCGGGGCCTGGGCAAGAAGACCGTGGCCGAGTTCGTCGAGGACGGCGACACCCTGGCCCTGCTGGCGGAGTTCGGCATCGACTACGCCCAGGGCTATTTCCTGCACCGCCCCTCCACGACGCTGCCAGCCCTCGGTTCGGGCGCCTGATCAGGTAGAATTCCGCCTTTATTCGTCTGATTACAGGGAGTTTGTCGTGCGTATCGTCTGTCTTGACCTGGAAGGTGTGCTGGTTCCGGAAATCTGGATCGAATTTGCCGAACGGACCGGCATCCCCGAACTGCGCCGCACCACCCGGGACGAACCCGACTACGACAAGCTGATGACCTTCCGCCTCAATCTGCTGCGCGAGAAGCGGCTGGGCCTGCCCGACATCCAGAAGGTGATCGCCGAGATGGGACCGATGCCCGGCGCCCGGGAATTCGTCGACGGCCTGCGCCAGGATTACCAGGTCATCATCCTCTCCGACACTTTCTACGAGTTTGCCCATCCCCTGATGCGCCAGCTCGGCTGGCCCACCCTGTTCTGCCACAGCCTGGAAGCCGATGCCCAGGGCTTCCTGGTCAATTACCACCTGCGCATGCCGAACCAGAAACAAGAGGCCGTGAAGCGCTTCAAGGAGCTGAACTTCAAGGTGGTGGCCGCCGGCGACTCCTACAACGACACGGCCATGCTGGGCGAAGCCCACGGCGGCATCCTGTTCCACCCGCCCGAGAACGTGGTGCGGGAATTCCCCCAGTTCCCGGTCACCCGCGACTACGCCGCCCTGCGCGCCGAAATCGACAAGGCCTTCGCCCGGGCCTGATCCACAGCCCGCCGGCGGCGCGCCCGTCCCGCCGCCGGCCCTCCCCTTCCGGAACGACCCATGCACCGCGACCGCTTCTATACCCTCTCCGCCTCCTGCCCGGACCAGGTGGGGATCATCGCCAAGGTTTCCGGCTTCATCGCCGAGCACGGGGGCTGGATCCTCGAATCCAGCTACCACGCCGACGATGTGACCCAGCAGTACTTCATGCGCATCGAGATCAAGGCCAGTTCCCTGCCCTTTTTGCTGGCCGAATTCCGGGAGCGCTTCCGCACCGCCGTGGCCGAACCCCTCAAGATGGACTGGCGCATCAGCGACAGCGCCGTGAAGAAGCGGGTGGTCATCCTGGTGTCGAAACAGGAGCACTGCCTCTACGACCTGCTGGCCCGCTGGCAGGCCCGGGAGCTGGACATCGAGATCCCCTGCGTCATCTCCAACCATGAAACCTTCCGGGGCTTCGTGGAATGGCACGGCATTCCCTTCCACCACGTGCCCGTCACGGCAGACAACAAGCCCGCCGCGTTTGCCGAGATCCGGCGCATCTTCGATGACGTGCGCGGCGACAGCATGGTCCTGGCCCGCTACATGCAGATCCTCTCCCCGGAACTGTGCGCCGCCTACCCCAACCGCATCATCAACATCCACCACAGCTTCCTGCCCAGCTTCGTCGGCGCCAAGCCCTACCACCAGGCCTACGAGCGGGGCGTCAAGCTGATCGGCGCCACCTGCCACTACGTCACCTCGGACCTGGATCAGGGCCCCATCATCGAGCAGGACGTGATCCGCATCGACCACTCGGATTCCCCCGAGGACATGGTGCGCTACGGCAAGGACATCGAGAAGACGGTGCTGGCCCGGGGCCTGCGCTACCACCTGGAAGACCGGGTGCTGGTGCACGGCAACAAGACCGTGGTGTTCCGCTGAAACGGCGGCCCATCCTCCGTTCCACGTGAAACACCTGGCCCTGCCCGGTGTTTTTCATCCTTAAAACCTCAGTTAAACCACAGAGGCACAGAGACGCCGAGGAAAAACAAAGACTTGTCCTGGAGGGCCAGGTCACTTTCTGGGTGCGCGTGGAAGAAAATGCAAGCCATTGTTTTTTTTGAAACTCTCTGTGTCTTTGTGTCTCTGTGGTGAGGTTTTTAGGATCAGAACAAAGGGGGCGCAAGCCCCCTTTTTCATTCCTGGGCCATCA
>DDKS01000050.1 GCA_002340095.1 Betaproteobacteria bacterium UBA2592 | reverse complement strand
GGCACCCACGAAAAAACCCGGGATTTCCCCGGGTTTTTTCGTGGGTGCCGCCGCCTGGGGCTCAGCGCAACTGATCGAACAGCAGCGCCAGGATCTTCTTGGAAGTTTCGGTCCGATCCACTCCCCCTTCGGGGGTCAGCACCTGCACCCGGGTGGAGCCCGCCACCTCCTCGACAAAGATGCGGTAACGGCTCTGGGGTGCACTCTTGGAATCGCTCTTCCAGACAGCCAGACGGGACAGCCAGCCATCGTCCTTCTTCTTGCCATCCGTCTCCGGGTCCACATAGCGGACGTAATACATCCCCCGGCTCCGGTCCCGGTCCTCGACGGTGAAGCCAACCCGATCCAGGGCAAGGCCCACCCGGCGCCAGGCCCGGTCAAACCGCTCCTGCACCTCGAGCACGCCGGAACCGTCGCCAGAACGAACCAGTTTGGCCCGCTCCTCAGCCCTGGCCGAAGCCAGGGCTGCCTCGGCGCGACGCTCATCGGTTCCCAGACGCACCATGAGGCGGCGCAGCATCTCGGCCTCAAGCTCGGGATCGGGAGCAGCAGGCTGCCAGCGCGTATCCTCCTGGGCGGACGAGGTGTAGACCTCTTCCATGCGGCGGTTGCTGATGAAGATTTCCGTGGTCCCCGGGGTGGCACCGGGCTCGAAACGGGTCCGGAACTTGTCCCGCTCCCCGGTCGAGTAAAGAGAATCCAGCAACTTGCCCAGGGTGTTGCGGATGATGTCGGAAGGAATCTTGGCCCGGTTCTCGGCCCAGTCGGTCTCCATGATGCCGGCTTCGGGCATTTCGGTGACGATGATGAAGCCCAGCTCCTGCCAGAAATCCTTGACGGAATCCCAGAGCCGGTCGGGCGGCGCGGTGACTACCAGCCAACGCTGGTTGCCGGAACGCTCGATGCGGACATTGTCGATCTGGGGCAGGACCACCGAGTTCTGGGCTGCAGCCGCCCCCGGTCCCCGTTCCGCGCTGTACTCGGAGAAGGTGGCGCTGCCCCGGGCGGAGAAGTCAGGCACCGCGAACCGGTCATCCCGGGACAACTGAGTCAGATCGGGCGGCACTTCCAGGGTGGGCGCCTTGCCCGCCGACTTGTAATCGATCTTCTTGGTTTCCGGGATGAGGCTGGAACACCCCCCCAGACTCACGGCGAGCAGTCCCAGAACGAGGGGGGAAACCCTGCTACGCATCTTCATGCCCCCTGCATCTCGATGCCGGCGAGCCGCATGGCGGCGGCCACCTTCTCCTGACCGGCCGCTCCAAGGGGGGTCAGCGGCAGACGGATGCCAGAAGGAATCAGCCCCATCTGCTGCACCGCCCATTTCACGGGAATCGGATTGGCTTCGCAGAACAGGTCCCGATGCAGTCCGAGCAGGCGGAAATGGATGTCCCGCGCCAACCGGCCGTCACCTGCGGCAGCGGCGGCGCACATGTCGTGCATCAGTCGCGGCGCCACGTTAGCGGTGACGGAGATGGTGCCATGAAAGCCCAGCAGGATCGCGGCCATGCAGGTCATGTCGTCGCCGCTGTAGAGGGCGAAATCCCTGGGCGCCCGGGCGATCAGGTCACAGGCCCGGTCGATATTGCCGGTGGCGTCCTTGATGCCAACCACGTTGGGAATCTGGGCCAGGCGCAATGCGGTGTCGTTGCTCATATCCGCAACGGTGCGGCCGGGCACGTTGTAGAGGATGACGGGAATATCCACCGCTTCGGCAACAGCGCGGAAGTGCTGGTAGAGGCCTTCCTGGGTGGGCTTGTTGTAGTAAGGCACCACGGAAAGCGCCGCATCGGCGCCGGCCTCCTTGGCGAAGCGGGTGAGTTCGATGGCCTCGGTGGTGGAATTGGCGCCCGTGCCGGCAATGACAGGAATACGCCCGGCGGCATGTTCCACCGTCACCCGGATCAGTTCGCAGTGCTCCTCCACATCCACCGTGGGGGATTCACCAGTCGTGCCGACGACGACGATGCCATCGGTCTTTTCCGCCACATGGAAATCCACCAGTTTCCGGAGGGAATCGAAATCGAGGCTGCCATCCTCGAACATGGGGGTGACAACGGCAACAATGGATCCGGTAATCATGGGTGATCTGGTCATATAGGAAGTCAGGGATTGTACCCGAAGGCCCCGGCCGGTGAAACGCGATCCGTTGGGGCCTGAAGGATGGGCGTGGAAGATCAGAGATCGGCCAGTTCGCGCAGATGGGCCCCGACGCTACGCGCCAGGGAGGAGAGCACATAACCGCCTTCGAGCATGGACACGATGCGCTTATCGGCTGTCTGCGCTGCCAGCTTCTTGAGTTGGGCGGTACACCAGGCGTAATCCTTCTCCACCAGTTTGAGGCCGCCCATGTCGTCCTCGTAATGAGCGTCGAAGCCGGCCGAGATGAAGATCATCTGGGGCCTGAATTCACGCAAGCGCGGCATCCAGACATCCTGGACGGCTCCCATGAACTCCTCACCGCCGGAATAGGCGGGCAAGGGCACGTTACACATGTTCGGGGCCGGGGATTCGGTACCGCTGTAAGGGAAGAAAGGGTGCTGGAAGATGCTGCACATCAACACCCGCTCGTCACCCTTGAAGACATCCTCGGTGCCATTACCGTGATGCACATCGAAATCGATGACCGCGACACGCTCCAGGCCATGCACTTCGAGCGCATGGCGGGCTGCCACGGCAATATTGTTGATGAAACAAAACCCCATGGCGTTTTCCACCTCGGCATGGTGGCCTGGAGGACGAACGGCGCAAAACGCATTTTCCACCTCGCCCCGCATCACCAGATCCACCGCCAGGATACCCGCGCCTGCGGAACGCAAGGCCGCCTGCCAGGTGTGGGGATTCATGGCGGTATCCGGGTCCAGGTGCACGATGCCGTGTTCGGGAACCGAACGCTTGAGTCGTTCCAGATGGGCTGCCGTGTGTACCCGGCGCAATTGTTCCAGGGTGGCCAGGGGCGCATCGTAATAGACGAAATAGGCATCGATCCCCTGGGCGATCAGATGATCGTTGATCGCCGTCAGGCGGCCGGGAGACTCGGGGTGATGGGCTCCCATGTCGTGCAACAGGCAGTCCCGATGGGTGATGAAGGCAGTGGTCACGGATCTTCTCTCTGGAATTGTTCTGGTCGTGCCGCAGGAACCGTCATGTCCGTCCTGCAGGCCAACGCAGTCATTATCAGCCCAAGGCCCCGGACAGGACAAGGCCATTCCCGGCTCCTCAAGTCCCCGACAGGCCCGGCCAGCCGCCCGGTTACACTTTGCATCGATTTTCCCGGAAAACGCGCCAGTGCATCCGGTTACAATCCCCGCCACCCTGCCCGCATCGATCCGACCGCCATGCAAGCCGATCATCCCCTGCAGAAGGTATTGAACCAGGCCCAGAGCATCATCCTGGGCAAACCCCGGGAGGTCCGCCTGGCCCTGGCCTGCCTGCTGGCCCGCGGGCATCTGCTCATCGAGGATCTGCCCGGCCTGGGCAAGACCACCCTGGCCCACACCCTGGCCAGACTGCTCGGCCTCAGATTCTCCCGGATCCAGTTCACCAGCGACCTGCTGCCGGCCGACATCCTGGGCATTTCCATCTACGAACGGGAGACGGGCGGCTTCCGCTTCGTCCCCGGCCCCGTGTTCGCCCAGATGCTGCTGGCCGACGAAATCAACCGGGCCACCCCCAAGACCCAGAGCGCCCTGCTGGAAGCCATGGAGGAAAGGCAGGTGACCGCCGAGGGCGAGACCCGCCCGCTGCCCTCGCCGTTTTTCGTGATCGCGACCCAGAATCCCGCCCACCAGATCGGCACCTTTCCCCTGCCCGAATCCCAGCTCGACCGTTTTCTCCTGCGCATCGAGATGGGTTATCCGGACCCGGCGGCGGAACGGGCGCTGCTGGCCGGCGGGGACCTGCGCCCGCAACTGGAACGACTCACCCCGCAGCTCGACGCCCGCGACCTGCCCGCTCATCAGGAAGCCGCCGGCCGGGTCTTCGTGTCCCCGGCCCTGCTCGACTACGTGCAGGCCATCCTCGCCGCCACCCGGCAGAGCTCCCGCTTTGGCCATGGACTTTCGCCCCGGGCCGGGCTCGGCCTGCTGGCGGTGGCCCGGGCCTGGGCCTTTCTGGAGGGCCGCGAGGCCGTGCTGCCCGACGACATCCAGGCCGTGCTGCCCGGGGTCGCCTGCCACCGGCTGCGGGTGCGCGAAGGCGACGGGCATGCCCGGCCCGAGGATATCGAAGCCCTGCTGCACGACATCCCCATTCCCTGATGATCCACCTCCGCCTTCCGGGCCGCTGGCTGGCCCGGCTCACCCAGCCCCGCCGGAGCGAATCCGGCCCCATCCGGCTGAACCGGCGGCGCATCTACATCCTGCCCACCCGGGCCGGTTTCCTCTACCTTGCCACCTTGCTGATCATGCTGCTGGGAGCGATCAACTACGACCTGGCCCTGGGCCACGCCCTGGTCTTCCTGCTCACCGGCCTGGGGCTGGCAGGCATGCTGCATACCCAGCGCAACCTGCTGGGACTGGAGCTCGCCGCCTCCGGCCAGGAGCCGGTCACGGCCGGGGAGCTGGCCCACTTCCGGATTTCGGTGCGCAACCCGGCCCCCCGCCCGCGCATCAGCCTGGAATGGAGTGACGCCCGCCGGACCCTGCCCCCCCTGCTGCAACACATTCCCCCCGGCTACAGCACCACCCTGCAGCTGCCCATTCCGGCGGTACAGCGGGGCTGGCTCGAACTGCCCCCCCTGCGACTGGCCAGCCGCTACCCGCTGGGCCTGTTCGAAGCCTGGGCCCACCCCTGGCCCGAAGCCCGCTGTCTGGTCTATCCCCGCCCCCATTTCACCCCCCTGCCGCCGGGCCTGGCCACGGGCAGCACCGGAGACCGGCATGGCCACGAGGGCCAGGAGGACTTCGCCGGCCTGCGAGAACGCCAACCGGCCGACTCGCCCCGCCACATTGCCTGGAAGGCCGCCGCCCGGGACATGGGCAACCGTCCCCTGCAGGTCAAGACCTTCAGCGGTGGCGCCCGGGAAGAACTGTGGCTCGACTGGGACGCGGCGCACGGGGATGCGGAGCAACGGCTGTCGCAGCTGACGGCCTGGGTGATGGATGCCGAGGCCGCCGGCCTCGACTATGGCCTGCGCCTGCCCGGCTGCCAGTTTCCCCCGGCCCGGGGCCCGGCCCACCGGCATCGCTGCCTGGAGGCCCTCGCCCTTTACGCCGCCTGACCTGCCATGGCCCGCACCTCCGCCCCGCTGCACCACGCTCACCTTCCCTGGTTGCTGCTGGTGGCCCTGCTCACCACCCTGCCCCACAGCCGCTATCAGCCCCTGTGGCTGACGGCAGTGGCCGGACTGGTACTGCTCGGCGTTGCCTGGCAGTGGCGCCAGGGTTATCAGGTGGCACGCAACTGGCTGAAGCTGCTCCTGGTGATGGCCGGTTGCGCCGGCATCCTGCTCCACTACAAGACCCTGTTCGGCCGGGATGCCGGGGTGGCAATGCTGGTGCTGTTCATGGCCCTGAAGCTGCTGGAACTCAAGCACCGGCGCGATGCCATCGTGCTCGTCACCTTAGGCTACTTCCTGCTGCTGACCCACTACTTCTACTCCCAGAGCATTCCCACCGGCCTGTGGCTGCTGGGCACCACCCTGGTCATCACCGCCTGCCTGATCCACTTGCACGGCGCCCCCCAGGCCTCCCCGCGCACCAGTCTGGCCACCTCGGGCAAGCTGCTGCTGCAGGCCCTGCCCTTCATGGTGCTTCTGTATCTGCTCTTTCCCCGCATCACCGGCCCCCTCTGGGGCCTGCCCCAGGATGCCCATGCCGGCCGCACCGGCCTGTCCGACACCATGAGCCCGGGCAACATCTCCGAACTGGCCCAGAGCGGCGAGATCGCCCTGCGCGCCTTCTTCAACGGCCCGGTCCCGCCGCCGGAACAGCGCTACTGGCGCGGCCCCGTGCTCGACAGCTACGACGGCCGCACCTGGAGGACCGGCAGGAGCGAGAACCGGGCGCCCGGCCTGGAGCACACGGGCCCCGCCCTGCACTACACCCTGACCCTGGAAGCCCACAACCAGCGCTGGCTGCTGCCCCTGGAAATGCCCGCCTCGCTGCCCGACCCACCGGGCCTCGAGGCCCGCATCGACAGCAACGGCCTGGTCCAGGCCAGAAACCCCCTGAAAAGCCGCCAGCGGGTGGAGTTCACCTCCAGCCCGGACTACCGGATGGGCGTCATGGAATCCCCCCAGGTGCTGTGGCGCAACCTGCAGCTGCCCGAGGGATTCAACCCGCGCACCCTGGCCCTGGGCAGATCCTGGCAGCAACGTCATCCCCAACCCCGGCAGCGGGTCCAGGCCGCCCTCGATCATTTCCGCCAGGAGCCCTTCATCTACACCCTGCGTCCGCCCTTCCTGGGCCAGCAGGCCATGGATGAATTCCTGTTCAACACCCGGCGGGGCTTCTGCGAGCACTATGCCTCCGCCTTCGTGATCCTGATGCGCGCCGCCGGAGTGCCGGCCCGGGTAGTCACCGGCTATCAGGGTGGCGAGATCAATCCGGTGGATGGCTTCCTGGTGGTGCGCCAGTCCGATGCCCATGCCTGGGCCGAAGTCTGGCTGGAGGGCCAGGGCTGGGTACGGGTGGACCCCACGGCGGCCATCTCGCCGGCCCGGATCGAAACCGGCATCGCCTCGGCCCTGCCCGAGGGCGAGCCCCTGCCCATGCTGGTCGATGCCCGGCTCGACTGGCTGCTATCGATGCGCAACCAGTGGGAAGCC
Organism: Betaproteobacteria bacterium UBA2592; assembly: GCA_002340095.1. Classification (GTDB taxonomy): domain Bacteria; phylum Pseudomonadota; class Gammaproteobacteria; order Burkholderiales; family Rhodocyclaceae; genus Azovibrio. The sequence goes on along the minus strand of DDKS01000050.1, from coordinate 9,886 downwards.
ATCAACAACCGCTGGAACCAGCTGGTATTGGGCTACAACCCGGAACGGCAACGCGAATTGTTCGCCCGCCTCGGTTTCCAGGATGCGGACTGGAAGACCATGGGCACGGCCCTGGGCATCAGCATGGGCACCCTGCTGCTCCTGCTGGCGGCCTGGGTGTTCCGTCCGGTGCGGGAGAACGATCCGGCCCTGGCCATCTGGCGCCGGGCCATCCGGCACCTGGAGCGCCGCGGCATCGCCTGCCCGCCCTGGGAGACACCCCTGGCCCTGGCCCGCCGCCTGGAACAGGAGGCGCCGGAACTGGCCCCGGCCGTTGCCGAGCTCGCCCAGCTCGTGACGACTGCCCGCTACCACCCGGGAAGCCCTAGAATGGAGCCCCTCCGCCTTGCCCTGAAACGCCTGCTCCGCCGCTGACCCGACATGAAAAGCCGACTTTCCCCCCTGCTCCTCTGCCTGCTCCTCTTGCTTCCCCTATCCGCCAGCGCCCAGAGCGAACCCCTGGGCAGCCATCCCGAAGCCCAGGCCTTCATCCGCGACATGGCCAGCCTGCATGGTTTCGACGCAGCCCTGCTCGGCGAACGCCTGAACCGCATCACCCCCAACAGCAAGGTGCTGCAGCTGATCGCGCCGCCCAGCAAGCCCACCCAGCGCTCCTGGCAGCGCTACCGCAGCCGCTTCATCGAGACGACCCGGATCAACCACGGCCTGCGCTTCTGGCAGGAAAACGCCGTGGCCCTGGCCAGGGCCCGGGCCCTGTACGGCGTCCCCGAGGAAGTGATCGTCGCCATCATCGGCGTCGAAACCCTGTACGGACGCAACACCGGCAGCTTCAATACCCTGGAAGCCCTCGCCACTCTGGCCTTCCACTACCCGCGCCGGGCCGAATACTTCCGCCAGGAACTGGAACAGCTGCTGCTGCTGGCCCGGGAGAACGGCACGGACCCGGCCGACTACACGGGCTCCTTCGCCGGTGCCCTGGGCATTCCCCAGTTCATGCCGGGCAGCCTGCGCCGCTATGCGGTGGATTTCGACGGGGACGGCCGCATCGACCTGGCAGGCAGCACCACCGATGCCATCGGCAGCGTCGCCCGTTTCCTCGAACAGCATGGCTGGCAAAAAGACGAGCCGGTGGCCGTGCCCGCCCGCCTGAACCGGGAACCGGACCCCGCCTGGATCGACGCCGGCATCCGCCCCAGCCTGGATATGGAAACCCTGCAGGCGGCAGGGGTACGGGCCCAGGTCCTGCCCAACCGCAAGGTCACCTTCGTGGATCTTGTCACCCCGGGGCAGGCCACGGAATACTGGCTGGGTTACGAGAACTTCTACGTGATCACCCGCTACAACCGCTCCAGCTTCTACGCCATGTCGGTGTATCAGCTGGCAGAGGCGCTGCGCCAGCGGCAGCTGGCGGGCAGGCAGCAGGCCGCCCTGTGAGCGGCGGACTGAATCACAGCAGGCTGTCGCGGGTAAGGCCACCCCGCTTGAGGATACGGCGCAGGCGGTCCAGTCCTTCCATCTGGATCTGCCGCACCCGCTCCCGGGTCAGTTCCAGATCCGTGGCGATGGCATCCAGAGTGGCCACCTCGTAGCCGTTGAGGCCGTAGCGCCGCTCCACCACCTGCCGCTGGCGCTCGGAAAGCTGCCCCAGCCACTCGGCCACCAGCCGGTTCCGCTCATGGCCCTGCAACAGGCTTTCCGGATCTTCGCTATTCTCGTCGGCAATCAGGTCCCCCACCGTCTGGTTGGAGTCGATCTCCAGGGGGGTGTCGAGGGAAGCGATGTGCTCGTTCAGGTACAGGATATGGCGGATTTCCTCCACCGGCTTGTCGAGCAGCAGTGCCACCTGCTCCAGGGTGCGCTCCCGGGAAGACTCGGATTCCAGGTGGCGCATGGCCCGCAACACCACATTGATTTCCTTGACTACATGTACCGGCAGGCGGATGGTGCGGGACTGGTTCATGATGCCCCGCTCGATGGATTGGCGGATCCACCAGGTGGCGTAGGTGGAAAAACGGAAACCCCGTTCCGGGTCGAACTTCTCCAGGGCGTGGATGAGGCCGAGATTGCCTTCCTCCACCAGGTCCAGCAGGGGGATGCCCCGGTTCAGGTAGTGCTTGGCGATGTTCACCACCAGGCGCAGGTTGTGCTCGATCATCTTCTGCCGGGCGGCAAAATCGCCCTGGCGCACCCGGCGGGCGGTTTCCAGTTCCTCGGCCGGACTCAGCAGGGGCTTGGCACCGATCTGGTTGAGATAGAGCTGGGTGACATCCTCCAGGAAATCCGGCTCCCCGGCTTCCCCGTCGGCCCCGCTCTGGAACTCCTCGAGCAAGCCCTCGTCGGGTCCCCCCCCGTCGTTGCCCGGAAATTCCAGCTCTCCCTCGCCCGTACCATTCATCCGGTTCACCGTCCTGGCAGGTAATCCATGGGTTCGACCGGCTTGCCCTGACGCCGCACCTCGAAATGGAGCTTGACCGAGTCGCTGTCGGTCTTGCCCATCTCCGCAATCTTCTGGCCCCGCTTCACGCTCTGCCCCTCCTTGACCAGAATCTTCTGGTTGTGGGCATAGGCGGACAGGTAGGTGGCGTCATGCTTGACGATCACCAGCTGGCCATAGCCGCGCAGTCCGCTGCCGGCATACACCACCTTGCCTTCGGCGGCGGCGAGGACCGGGTCCCCCGCCTTGCCGGCGATGTCGACCCCCTTGGTCTGGGCGAAATTTCCCACGATTTTGCCCGTGGCGGGCCAGGACCAGACGACACCATCAACGCGCCGCTCTCCCGGCGCATCGGCTGCCGGAGATACCGCCGCAGCGGCGGCCACCGGGGCCGCTTCCTGGCGCGCCTCGGCCGCCCTGGCCGGCGTGGAGGCGCCCAGGGCCTGGGCAAGGGCGGCATCGGAGTAGGCTTGCTTGCTCACCCGGGGTTCGCGTTTCACATCACCTGCAGCAAGCACCGGCGCTCCGTCCAGGGCGCGCTGCTCCACCGGCGCCCCGGCCGCCACTGGCGCCACCACGGGCGCTGCGGCAGCGGCCTCGGTCCCCCCCGGAGGTTGCACCCGCAACACCTGGCCAACCATGATCCGGTTGGGATCGGCGATGTTGTTCCAGGTGGCGATGTCCCGGTAATCCTGGCCATATTCCAGAGCGATGCTGTACAGGGTCTCCCGCGGCTGTACCGTGTGATAGCCGGGACCTGCGGCAGCGGCGGAGCGCTTCAGGGATGCCGAACGGTCCTCCACCGGAGCGGGGGTCTTGCTGGCACAGGCTGCCAGCAGCAGGAGGGAAAACAGGAAGGGCAGGCTCTTGATCATTCGACACCAGGCAGCAGGGGGACGAAACGGACAGCCTCCAGGCGGGACTCCGTGTAACCCTGCGAATTACGCTCAACGAGGCAAAGATACTGTTCATTCCCCCCCACTGGCAAGACCAGACGCCCCCCCACGGCCAGTTGCCGCAGAAGTTCCGGCGGCACCCGGCCGGCTGCGGCGGCAACGATGATGCTGTCAAAGGGCGCCACCTGGGGCAACCCCATGCTGCCGTCCGAATGCTCGAGATGGACCCGGATGCCCGGCAACTGGGCCAGGTTCCGGCGCGCCAGGTTGAGCAGGGGTTCGATGCGCTCGACGGAATAAACGTCCGGACTCAGTTGGGCCAGCACGGCGGCCTGATAGCCGCAGCCGGTACCCACCTCCAGAGTCCGCCCCAGACCGGAGCGGCCGGCCAGCAGCGTCTCGATCATGCGGGCCACGATGTAGGGCTGGGAGATGGTCTGGGAAAAACCCAGGGGCAGGGCCGTATCCTCATAGGCGCGGGAAGCAAGCGCCTCTTCCACGAAGATATGGCGCGGCACGGCCGCCATGGCAGCAAGCACGGTTTCACTGACGATTCCCTTGGCACGCAGACGATCGATCATGCGCGCCCGGGTGCGCTGGGAAGTCATGCCAATGCCGGAAAGTGCTGAATTCATGATGCCAACCAGGAGCGTATGCGGGAAAGCTGTTGTTGATGGGTCAAATCCACCTGCAAGGGGGTGACGGACGCGTAACCCGCCGCCACCGCGTAAAAATCAGTACCCTCGCCGGCATCCTGGGCCGCACCTGCGGCCCCGACCCAATACATGGTCTCGTGGCGGGGCGAGCGGATCCTGACTACCGGCTCGGCCTTGTGACGCTTGCCTAACCGGGTAACCTGGAGGCCCCGCAGCTCGGCTGCGGGCAGATCCGGCACATTCACATTGAGCAGCACGGGTTCGGATATCGGCTGGGCGATGAAGCGCTCTGCCAGTTCCCGGGCAATGCGCCCGGCGGTGGCGAAATGGGTGGCTTCCTTGCCCACCAGGGAAACGGCCATGGCGGGAATTCCCAGCAGGAACCCCTCCGTCGCGGCAGCCACAGTGCCGGAATAGATGGTGTCATCCCCCATGTTGGCACCGTGGTTGATACCGGAAATTACCATGTCCGGCAGCCCGTCGAGCATGCCGGTCACGGCCAGATGCACGCAATCGGTAGGGGTGCCATTGACGAAGTGAAAGCCGTTGGGAGCCTGGCGCAGGCTCAGGGGCCGGTCCAGGGTCAAGGAATTGCTGGCACCGGAGCGGTCCCGCTCCGGTGCCACCACGATGATTTCCCCCAGCCCCTGCAGAGCCTCGGCCAGGGCGGCGATGCCGGGGGCGAAGTAACCATCGTCATTACTCAGGAGAATGCGCATGGGACGACCGCTCAGATCCGCAGCTGATCGAGGCTGCCCCCCTGGGCCAGCCATGCTTCGACCCACTTGGGCTGACGTCCCCGCCCGGTCCACTCCAGGTCGCCTTGCTGGGGATGGCGGTACTTGGGCGCCACCTTGCCACCAGTCTTGCCAGAGCGGGCACGCTCGACCGCCTGGCTGCCGATCAGTTCATCCAGGGAGAAACCCCGGGCCTGCACAAAAGCCTCGAGCTCCTTGCGCACCCGCGCCTTTTCCTCCGCTTCCCGGCGCCGGATTTCCTTGGGAATCAGACGTTCGAGTTCCTTCAATTGAGCCAGGGAGAGATTCGAAATATCCATAGAAAGCCTCTTTATTTGAATTGAACCTGGAAATTCTAAAAATACCGAGGCCAATGGGCAAGAATCAAAAACTCCCCCGCTCAGGCCAGAAGGTGGGGCAATGCCAGATATTCTTTTGAATGCATTTCCGTCAGGCGGCTCACGGTGCGGAAAAACTCACTGGCCTGGGTGCCCTCGGTGTAAAGCCCTTCCGGTTCGCAATCGGCCGTAGCGATCAATTTGACCTTGTGATCGTAAAAAACGTCCACCAGCCAGGTGAATCGCCGGGCCTCCGAGGCCTGATGGGGGCTCATGCGAGGAATATGGGAAAGCAGGACCGTATGGTAGGAGCGGGCGATTTCCAGATAATCATTCTGGGAACGGGGGCCGCCGCAAAGAGCCTGAAAATCGAACCAGATCACCCCATGACCCCGGCGCAGGGTGGGAATATCCCGACCCAGCACCTGAATATACCCACCCTTCCTGCCCTCCTCGCCGGCCACCCGGCGGAAATAATCCAGCATCTTGATTTCGGCGGCCTCGTCGGCGGGATGATGGTAAATCTCCACCTGCTCCAGGGCCCGCAACCGGTAATCCACCCCGGCCTCCACCTGCACCACATCCATCATCCGCTTGAGCAGGGCGATGGCCGGCAGAAAGCTTTCCCGGTGCAGTCCGTTGGGATAGAGGTCGTCGGGCGGGTAGTTCGATGTCATGACCAGTACGACCCCATGGGCCTCCAGCCCGGTGAGCAGCCGCCCCAGGATCATTGCATCGGCGATGTCGGAAACGTGGAACTCGTCGAAGCACAGGAGCCGGGTCTCCCGGGCGATCTTGCCGGCCACCTTGAGCATCGGGTCCGTCTCGCCCTTGCAGGCATCCAGTTCCTTGTGGATGCGCTGCATGAAAGCGTGAAAGTGGATGCGCTTCTTGCGGCGGTAAGGCACCGCATCGAAGAAGCAATCCATGAGAAAACTCTTACCCCGGCCCACCCCGCCCCAGAAGTAGCCCCCCCGGGGGGGCACGGGGGGACGCAGCAGGCGCTTCAGGGCGCTGCCGCGGGCCACCTTGAAATGCAACAGCTCGGTATAAAGCTGCTGCAGACGGACGGCCGCCGCCATCTGAGCGGCATCCGCCACATATCCCCGGTCGGCCAGGGTTTTTTCGTAGGCATCCAGCATGCCCCGTTCGGGCACATTCAGCTTGCGGTGCGGCATGATCTCGCGGTAAGGGGAAAAGGGCGGATTCTAAGCCATCGGTGGCCCCCCCAGGAAAATCAGTAGAGATCCCGGCTCACCGCCGCCTTGCGCAGGCGGCGGGCATGCAGATGACGCGCCATGAGCCGGGGATCGTTCACTACCTGGCCGATGGTCTGTCCCAGCACCATGGCCACGCCCAGCACCGGCAACACCAGCATCAGGCCGGGAATGCCCGCCACGGCACCGCCCACGAAGATCATCACCACGGTGAGCAGCGGATGCAGCTTGAGACTGCGCCCCACGGTCATGGGCATGAACAGGAAATCGTCGAGGAGCCGCACGACGATGAACAGGACGATGGCCCCATAGGCCACCTGGGGCGCATCGGGGAAATCCGTGGCGGCCACCAGCACCACCAGCAGGCAGCCCAGCACCGACCCCACATAGGGAATCCAGGCCAGCACTGCGGTGACGATGCCCAGCAGCAGGGGGCCGGACACGCCCAGCCACCAGAGCCCGGCGGCCAGACACAGGGCATCCAGCAGGGTCAGGGCGAGCAGTCCCTGAAAGTAAAGCCGGGCGGTGCGATCCACCTGATCGAACAGGTACAAGGTGCGCTCGAAAAAGGCATTGGGCACGGCCCGGATCAGGAAATGGCGGAAGGTGGCACCATCCCGCAACATGAAATAGGCGATGAAGGGGGCCAGGAGCAGGAGCGGGGTCCAGGCGGCGATGCCGATGGCCAGGGGCCCCAGGTAGCGGGTGGCAAAACCATCGATCAACTCGGCCACATGGCGCACGAACTCGGTGCTCACATGGGCATCCGCCAGCATCTCGAAACGCCCCTCGAGCTGGTACAAGACCTGGGCCACGAAGAAAAGGCCGCCCTGCAGGTAGCGTTCGGCGCTCTCCTGCCATCCCACCGCATGGGTCGCCAGCCAGGGAAAGGCCAGGGCCACGCCCGCCACCAGCAGGACGAAGGCCCCCAGACTCACGAGGTTGGCGGGCCTGGGCCCGGGAGACCCCGCGCAGGACAAGATGCTCCTGTAGGGGCAGCAGCAGGTAGTAGATCACCACCGCCAGCAGGAAAGGCACCACCAGCCACAGGATCTGTTGAAACAGGAACAGCACCAGGCAGGTGCCGGCAATGACGATGGCCCAGACCAGGGGACCGGAGCGGTAGCGGTATTCCAGGGCTTGGCTCATGTCCGCTCTCCTGCGGCGGCAATCATGCGCCGCAGGCGGTCCCCCAGTTGCCGCGCCAGTTGCAGGGAAATCCGGGAGGCGATGCGGGCATGGTCGTCCATGAGGTTGAGGAAATCCCCGCGGAACAGCACGGCCACCTCCACCGGACTCACCGCCCGGGCCTGGGCGGCCCGGGGCGCATCGTCGAGCAGGGCCATCTCGCCGAAAAAGGCGCCGGGCTCCAGCCGCGCCAGCAGGGCATCCTCACGCCCCTGGCGGTTGATGTTGACCTGGCCGGACACGAGAATGTAAAGGGCCTGGCCATCTTCCCCCTCATCGAAAATGACCTCGCCTGCCTGATAGGTGCGGAAATGCAGGAAGCCCAGGACGATCTGCATGTCCCGGTCCGACAGGCCGGCAAACAGCCGGCAGGTGCCCAGGGGCGTATCGGGGTGGCCCCCCTGTCTGCGGAAAAACTTGAACATCCCCCCTCCCGGCCGTGCAAATGCCGGGATTCTATCCCCTGCCGCATGAAGCGGCCATGGCATTGCACCGCAATCAGCCCCCCGCCACCATGAAGTTGGAGAAATACACCTCCAGCACCAGCGGCTTGCCGAAATAGTGATTCAGGTACGCGACGATGGCCTCCTGGGCCTTGCGCTTACCCTGAACCGAATAGAGATCGGCCTCGGACATCTGGCCCAAACCACTGCGGACCCGATCCAGCACCTGCACCCGGCGGGACTCGAACAGTCCGGAATGCTCCGCCCCCGCAATTTCCAGTTGAACTTCGGTGCGGACGAAGCGGCCGCCACCGACCTGGGCGACGACCCGCCCCAGATTGACATAGGCCGGGGCAGCGACGGCCTCGTCCTTCTGGCCCTGCTTCCAGATGAAGAAACCGGCAATGGCCCCCAGGATGAAGACCAGGATGGCCAGGGAAAAGACCAGGATCACATTGATGTTGCCGCGCGCTGTCGCCCTCATGGGAATCCCCTTTCGAAACATCGTTCCATCCAAGGGAAAACCCGGAGAAGCCCCGCAGAAGGCCGGCACGAACATGCCGCCCCCCAAGCCTCGCAACCCAGCCATCCTTCCGCGCGGGAGTGGGATCTGTGGCTTTGCGTCCCGGAATTACTTCCGGTTTGCCCTTGAACCTGTCATGGAGGATGTTAGCACGAGTTCGTACCGCGCGATCACATCCCGATCGTGCCGCCGGTAAAGATGACGAAATTTTCGTTATTCTTGATCCATGTCCATTACCGACCTTCGTCCCGGGCAGAACAATCCGGCACCCGCATCGGAGCAACCATGCACAACGAAACCCTGAACCCCGATCCCGACGCAGGGAACCCGGCCCTGCACGCCCTCAACCGGGATCTCCCAGCCGGCCCCCTGATAGACAAGTACGGCCGCCAGATCAGCTATGTACGCCTGTCCATCACCGACCGCTGCGACTTCCGCTGCACCTACTGCATGAGTGAGAAGATGACCTTCCTGCCCCGGGATCAGATCATGAGCCTGGAGGAATGCCTGCGGGTCGCCCAGGTCTTCGTCGGGCTTGGCGTCAGCAAGCTGCGTATCACGGGCGGCGAACCCCTGGTGCGACCCAATGCCCTGTGGCTGTTGCAACAGCTGGGCCAGCTCGACGGGCTGCGGGAACTGGTACTCACCACCAACGGCTCCCAGCTCGACCGTTACGCTCCTGCCCTCCGGGATGCCGGCGTCAGGCGCCTCAACATCAGCCTCGACACCCTCGATGCCGAACGTTTCAGGAGCATCACCCGCATCGGCAGTCTGGAAAAGGTGCTGCAGGGCATCGCTGCCGCCCGACAGGCCGGTTTCATGCACACCAAACTGAACGTAGTCATGATGCGAGGGTTCAACGACGACGAATTCGGCGACCTGGTACGTTTTGCCCTGGATCAGGAACTGGACATCTCCTTCATCGAGGAAATGCCCCTGGGGGCCATTGCCGGCCGCTCCCGGACCTACATTTCCAGCCAGGAAACCCTGGCGCGCCTGCAAGCGGATTTCGAACTGGTGCCCTCCGCCGAAAGCTCCGGCGGCCCGGCCCGCTACTGGCGCATCCCCGGCCGGCAGACCCGCATCGGCTTCATTTCCCCCCACAGCCATAATTTCTGCGGCACCTGCAACCGGGTCCGCATCACCGCCAGAGGCGAGCTCTACCCCTGTCTGGGCCACAACGATGCCACGGCCCTATTGCCCCTGCTGCGCCAGCATCCGGACGACGATGCAGCCGTGCGCCAGGCCATCATGGACAGCATGGGCCTCAAACCCAAGGCCCACGACTTCACCCAGCAGATGGAAGTCCCCCAGGTGGTACGCTTCATGTCCATGACCGGCGGCTGAATCCGGCCAGGCGGGGCCTGCCGTTATAATTCCGGCCTTTCCCCGTTCCAACCCCTCATCCCGTGACTGCTCCCGCCCGTCTTCCCACCCTCCCCTTGCCCCCCCTG
>DDKS01000066.1 GCA_002340095.1 Betaproteobacteria bacterium UBA2592 | reverse complement strand
TCTCTGTGGTGAGGTTTTTAGGGTGAACGATCAGCAGCTCCTCCGCTACAGCCGCCACATCCTCCTGGACGCCCTCGGTATCGAAGGCCAGGAACGCATCCTCGACAGCCGGGTTCTGGTGGTGGGGGCCGGCGGTTTGGGCTCCCCTGCCGCCCTCTACCTCGCATCGGCCGGCGTCGGCACCCTGGTGCTGGCCGACGGAGACACGGTGGACGCCACCAATCTGCAGCGCCAGATCCTCCACACGGAAGACCGGATCGGCCAGTTGAAGGCCCTCTCCGGCCAGATCGCCCTGGCGGCCGTCAATCCCGGAACCCGGATCATCCCCGTCATCGAGCGCCTGGAGGGCACCGCCCTGGAGGCCCAGGTAGCCGAGGCCGACCTGGTGCTGGACTGCACCGACAACTTCAGCACCCGCCACGCCATCAACCGGGCCTGCGTGCGGTATGGCAGGCCGCTGGTTTCCGGCGCCGCCGTGCGTTTTGACGGCCAGGTGAGCGTCTACGACCTGAGCCGCCCGAACTCTCCCTGCTACCACTGCCTGTTCCCGGAAGGAGAGGATGTGGAGGAAATGCGCTGCGCCGTGCTGGGGGTGTTCGCGCCCCTGACCGGCATCGTCGGCAGTCTCCAGGCCGGGGAGGCCCTGAAACTGCTGGCCGGCATCGGCGAACCCCTGGTGGGACGGCTGCTGCTGGTGGATGCCCTGAGCCAGACCTGGCGCACGGTGAAATTCAGGCGGGACCCGGATTGCCCGGTTTGCGGCTCCGGCCACAGGGCCGCCCAAGCCTAGTCCCGACGCAGTTTTTCGGGGAAATACTGGCCCAGCTTTTCCAGCTTGGGCGGAATCAGGGCGGCGCAGTAGGGCTGTTGGGGATTCCGGGCAAAGTAGCTCTGGTGATAGTCTTCGGCCGGCCAGAAAGGCGGGCTGCCGGCCAGCTCGGTGACAATCGGGCCAGGAAACACCCGCCCTGCTTCCAGCTCAGCCAGCATCGCCTCGGCCTCGCAGCGCTGCGCCGGAGACTGGCAGAAGATCACCGAGCGGTACTGGGTGCCCACATCAGGCCCCTGGCGGTTCAAGGTGGTGGGATCATGGGTGAGGAAGAACACTGCCAGCAACTGCCGGAAACTGATGCGGGCTGGATCGAACTCGATGCGCACCACCTCCGCATGACCCGTAGTCCCGGAGCTGACCTGTTCGTAGGAGGGGGCCGGACAGGCCCCGCCGCAGTAACCGGATTCGACCCGCAGCACACCTTCCAGGGCAGCGAAGACGGCCTCGGTGCACCAGAAGCAACCACCGCCCAGAACCGCCACCTCGGTAGCCGCCGCCTCCGGCCCGACAGGATTTTCATGGCTCATCGCCCCTCCTTGCCCTTTCAGGGCTGCAAACGCGCCACCAGCCGCAAATCCTGGCCTACCAGGCCGAGGCTGTGAATCTTGAGCGTTCGACGTTCTTCGAGGCAGGCAAGTTCCGGCAGGTGGAACAGGCCCCGGGCCTGGTCGCCCACCAGGCAGGGGGCGAGGTAAAGCAGCAGTTCGTCCACCAGCCCGGCCTGCATCAGGGAGCCGTTGAGCTTGCAGCCGGCCTCCCCGTGCAGTTCGTTGATGCCGCGCCGCCCCAGTTCCTGCAGCAGGGCGGCCAGATCGACCTTGCCCCGGGCATCGGGCAGGCAGACCCACTCAGCCCCCCGATCCAGCAGGGGCCGGGCTTTCTGCCGGTCATCCAAGGCAGAAGCCACCAGCACCCGGGCGCCCGCCTCGAACAGACGCGCCGCAGGCGAGAGTTCCAGGCGACTGTCCACCACCACTTTCAAAGGCTGGCGTTCGGTTTCGACACCGCGCACGCTGAGCTGCGGGTCATCATCCCGCACCGTACCGATGCCGGTGAGGATGGCGCAGGCCCGGGCCCGCCAGCGATGGCCATCCTGGCGTGCCTCCGGACCAGTGATCCACTGGCTGGCACCATTGTTCAGGGCCGTCTTGCCGTCCAGACTGGCGGCGGCCTTGAGGCGCAGCCAGGGACGCCCCCGGGTCATGCGGGAGACAAAGCCGATGTTGAGCTCCCGCGCCTCGGCTTCCAAGAGGCCGCTGGCGCAGGCGATGCCGGCCGCCTCCAGACGCCGGAGACCTGCGCCCGCCACCAGGGGATTAGGGTCTTGCATGGCCGCCACCACCCGGCTCACCCCGGCAGCGACCAGGGCGTCGGCGCAGGGCGGGGTGCGCCCGTGGTGGGAGCAGGGCTCCAGGGTGACGTAAGCAGTGGCGCCCCGGGCCTGCTCGCCGGCCTGGCGCAGGGCATGGACTTCTGCATGGGGATCGCCGGCACGCACATGCCAGCCGCGCCCCACCACCTGCCCCTCCCGGACGATGACGCAGCCGACCCGGGGATTGGGGGAGGTGGAGCAAAGCCCCAGTTCCGCCAGCCGCAAGGCCTCGGCCATATGGGCGTGGTCGGCAGCGGTGAAGCGCACGGACAATTCAGGACTGGGAAGGAGGAGGATCGCCCTTGCGTCGTGCCGTGCCCGGAGAAACTTCCTTAATCACCCGGGAAAAGGCGTCCACATCCTCGAAATTGCGATAGACGGAGGCGAAACGGATGTACGCCACCTTGTCGAGCTTCTTCAGCTCGAGCATGACCAGCTCGCCCAGTTGCTGGGAGAGGATTTCCCGCTCGCCGGAAGCCAGCAGGCGCTCCTCGATGCCGTCGATGGCGCTATCCACCGCTTCGGTGCTCACCGGGCGCTTCCTCAGGGCCAGCTCCAGGCTGGCCCGCAGCTTGTCCCGGGAAAAGGGCACCCGGGCGCCGTTCTTCTTGACCACCAGGGGCAACTGCACGTCGGCCCGCTCGTAGGTGGTGAAACGCTTGTCACAGCCGGTACAACGCCGCCTGCGGCGCACCACGTCCCCCTCGTCGTTGATGCGGGTATCGACGACGGTGGTATCCGTGGTGCCGCAGAACGGGCATTTCATGGTCGGTCAGGCCCCGTAAACCGGGAAGCGCCGGCACAGCTCGCTCACCTGCTCGCGCACCTTGGCCAGCACGGCCTGGTCTTCGGGGGCATCGAGCACGTCGGCGATCAGGTGGGCGATCTTCTCGGCCTCGATCTCGGTGAAGCCCCGGGTGGTCATGGCAGGGGAGCCGACGCGGATGCCGGAGGTGACGAAGGGCTTTTCCGGATCCTTGGGAATGGCGTTCTTGTTCACCGTGATGTGGGCCTGGCCCAGGGCGGCCTCGGCGGCCTTGCCGGTGATGTTTTTGGAGCGCAGGTCCACCAGGAAGAGGTGGGACTCGGTACCGCCCGAAACGATGCGCAGGCCGCGCTCCTCGCCCAGCACCCGGGCCATGACACGGGCGTTCATGATCACCTGCTCCTGGTAACGCTTGAACTCGGGCGTGGCCGCTTCCTTGAAGGCCACGGCCTTGGCGGCGATCACGTGCTCCAGGGGACCGCCCTGCAGGCCGGGGAAGATGGCGGAGTTGATGGCTTTCTCGTGCTCGGCCTTCATCAGGATCACGCCACCGCGGGGACCACGCAGGGTCTTGTGGGTGGTGGTGGTGACCACATCAGCATGGGGCACGGGATTGGGGTAGTAACCAGCGGCGATCAGGCCGGCGTAATGGGCCATGTCCACCCAGAAGATGGCGCCGACTTCCTTGGCAACCCTGGCGAAGCGCTCCCAGTCGATACGCAGGGAGTAGGCAGAGGCACCGGCCACGATGATCCTGGGTTTGTGTTCCCGGGCCAGGGCTTCCATGGCCTCGTAGTCGATGGCTTCCTTGGCATCGAGGCCGTAAGCCACCACGTTGAACCACTTGCCGGACATGTTCAGCGGCATGCCATGGGTCAGGTGGCCGCCTTCGGCCAGGCTCATGCCCATGATGGTGTCGCCGGGCTTGGCAAACGCCATCAGCACGGCCTGATTGGCCTGGGAGCCGGAATTGGGCTGCACGTTGGCGGCTTCGGCACCGAACAGGGCCTTGAGCCGGTCGATGGCGAGCTGCTCGACCACATCCACATGCTCGCAGCCCCCGTAGTAACGCTTGCCGGGGTAGCCTTCAGCATATTTGTTGGTGAGCTGGGAGCCCTGGGCTTCCATCACCGCGCAGGAGACGTAGTTTTCGGAGGCGATCAGTTCGATGTGATCCTCCTGGCGGCGATTCTCGGCTTCAATCGCCTTCCAGAGTTCGGGATCAACCTTAGCGAGCGTGTCTTTGGCGGAAAACATGGATTTGCCCTCAAGCCTTTGAAAAAGGGCTCAATTCTACAGGATAGGCCGGGGATAGGAGAACCCGCTGCTGCAGCGCAAAAAGCGGGGCTCCCGCCCTACTTCAGCTCGTCCAGGACGCCCGCTTCCAGGTGCGGCGTTTCACCCCAGGATTCGATGCGCCAGCCCTGGTCGTGCACCACCCAGTTCAGCCCCGCGTTGGGGATGAGAAAATCCCGCGGCGTGTGGAGGGGATTGCCGCGCACGAAGCGGTTGATGATGTCAAGCACGCCCCCATGCAGCACGACCGCCAGGGTCTGACCCCGGTGACGCTGCAGCAGTGCCTCGAGGCAGGCGGTGACCCGCTCGTGGAACTGACGCAGGCTCTCGCCGCCCGGAATGACGAAATCGGGCTCCCGGGCTTCATGCCGGGCGTAATGCTGCGGATGCCGCTCGCGCGCCTCGGTGTAGGTCAAACCCTCGAACAAGCCATAGCGACGCTCGCGCAGCTCCGGCACGGGCCGGGGGGTGAGCCCCAGGGCTGCGCCGATGTGCTCGGCGGTGCGCCAGGCTCGGGATAGGTCGCTGGCATAGATGGCCTCGATACCTCCCTGGCGTGCCAGCCAGCGGCCGGCGGCCCGGGCCTGCCCCTCGCCGTTATCGTTCAGGCCGATGTCGATCTGTCCCTGCAAGCGGCGCTGGGTGTTCCAGGCGGTTTCGCCATGACGGATGAAACAGAACCGGGTCGTCATGGGCTCACCCTCGGCCCTGCACGAAACGGTCCAGCGGCGTTTCGATGACACTGAACCAGGTGTGCTGATTCTTGCGGTAGCGCTCCCAGGCCCCGTACACCTTGGCAAAGGCCGGATTCTTCGCGGCTTCATCCGCGTAGAGGGACTGACTGGCCTCGAAGGCCGCCGACAGGATTTCCTCCGGGTAACGCTCCAGCTTCACCCCCTGCTGCAGGAGACGGGCCATGGCCAGGGGATTGCCGTGATCGTATTCGGCGCAGGTGAGCAGGTTGGTTTGCGCTGCCGCCACCCGGAAAGCCTCCTGGTAGGCTCCGGGCAGGGCATCCCAGGCTCTGCGGCCCACGAAGAAATGGATGGCGGGCCCCGGCTCCCACCAGCCCGGGGTGTAGTAATGCCTGGCCACCTGGAACAAGCCGGTCTTCTCGTCGTCGTAAGGGCCCACCAGCTCCGCCGCGTCGATGGTGCCCTTTTCCAGGGCCGGGTAGATGTCCCCCCCGGCCAGTTGCTGGGGAATCACCCCCAGCTGTTCCATCACGGCACCGCCCAAGCCGGCAATGCGCATCTTCACGCCCTTCAGGTCAGACAGCCCGCGCACCGGCTTGCGCCACCAACCGCCCATCTGGGCGCCGGTGCTGCCGACCGGAAAGGACAGCACTCCGTAGCCCGCATAGAACTCGTCGAGCAGCGCCTGGCCACCGCCACAATAGAGCCAGGCATTCATCTGCCGGGCATTCATGCCGAACGGCATGGTGGTGCCGAAACCGAAGGTCCTGTCCTTGCCCACGTAGTAGTAGGAACAGGTATGCGCCATTTCCACGGTGCCCTGCTGCACCGCATCCAGGGCCTGGAGCCCGGGCACGATTTCCCCGGCGGGAAAGACGCGGATGTCGAAACGGCCGCCGGTCAGCTCGCGCAGGTGCCGGCAGAAACGCTCCCCATTGCCCCAGAGGATGTCCATGCTCTTGGGAAAGCTCGAGGTCATGCGCCACTTGATGGAGGGTTCGGCGTGTACCGCCGGCGCCGCCGGCTTCTCCTCCGCCCTGCCACAGGCGGCCAGCCCCAGGGAGGCGGCCGCCGCCGTGGCGCCAGCGCCTGCCTGCTTGAGAAAATTCCGTCTTTGCATGCCTGATTCCTTCCCCGTCACCCTGCCGCCACGGTCATGGCCTCCAGCAGCAGGGAACCGGTCTGTTTCGACCCCCTTACCTGCACATCCCGGCCCACGGCCCGGAGGTTGCGGAACATGTCCTTGAGGTTGCCGGCGATGGTGATTTCCTCCACCGGATGGACAATCTGCCCGTCCTCCACCCAGAAGCCCGCTGCGCCACGGGAATAATCCCCGGTCACGTAATTGACCCCGTGACCCAGTAGTTCCGTCACCAGCACCCCCCGGCCCATCAGGCGCAGCAGGCCCTCCAGATCGTGCTCCCCCGGCCTGAGGATCAGGTTGTGGCTGCCGCCCGCATTGCCCGTGCTGGGCATGCCCAGCTTGCGGCCGGAATAGACACTGAGGAAATAGCCTTCGAGAATGCCGTCCCGCACCACCTCCCGGTCCCGGGTCGCCACGCCGTCATTATCGAAGGGCGAACTGGCCAACCCGCCGGGCAGGTGGGGGCGCTCGCTCAACTGGAAGAAGCCGGGAAAAACCGGCTTGCCCAGATGGTCGAGCAAAAAGGTGGATTTACGGTACAGGGCGCCGCCGCTCACGGCCTGAACGAAATTGCCGAGCAGGCCGGCAGCCAGCGGCGCCTCGAAGATCACCGGGTAGCTGCCCGTGACGATCTTGCGGGGTTCGAGCCGGGCCAGGGCGCGACGGGCGGCCCGTTGTCCGACGGATTCCGGACTGTCGAGGCGGGCCGCATCCCGGTGGGTGGTATACCAGTCGTCCCGCTGCATGGCCTCCTGCTCCCCGGCAATGACCGAGCAGGCGATGTAATGGCGGGAAGTCGGATAACCGCCCATGAAGCCCAGGCTGTTGGCAGCCACGAACTGGCCCTGCTGGGTGGAAATGGTGGCCCCCTCGGAGTTGCTGATGCGCTCATCCACGTCAAAGGCGGCCGCTTCACAACGCCGGGCCAATTCAATGGCGTCCTCCACCGACAACTCCCAGGGATGGTAAAGCTGCAGATCCATGGTTTCCCGGGCCAGCAGTTCCGGCTCCGGCAGGCCGGCGCAGTCATCTTCGGCGGTGAAGCGGGCGATGTTGAGAGCAGCCTCGACCGTCTCGCGCAGGGCCCTGGGAGAAAAATCCGAGGTACTCGCATGGCCGCGGCGCTGACCCACGTAAACGCTGACCCCAACTCCCTTCTCCCGGTTGTGCTCAATGGTTTCCACTTCGCCGCAGCGCACGCTGACGGACTGGCCGAAACCTTCGGAAACATCCACCTCACAGGCGCTGGCACCCTTGAGGCGGGCATGTGCGAGGACATCGCGGGCCAGTTGCTGGAGGGTGGAAAAGTCGTGGGAGAATCGTTGCTCAGCCATGAGAAGAAAGCGGGACAGAACCGCCGGACGTGAAAAATCGCTATCATAGCAGCCCCGTCCGCCTCCCCTGCTGCGCAAGGCCGCCATGCACCACAACAAACGCAAAGACGATGCGCTGGTAGACACCGGCCGTCCCTCGAAGACCCAGATCAAGCAGGCCATGCACGAACTGCAAGCCCTGGGAGAGGCTTTGGTGGACCTGTCCCGGGACCAGTTGCAGCGCATGGGTCTGGACGAGGATCTGCTCGAAGCGGTGCTGGAATACCAGCGCATCGGCAAATTCGAAGCCCGGCGGCGCCAGCTCCAGTACATCGGCAAGCTGATGCGGGGCCTGGATCCGGAGCCCATCCGCGAAGCCCTGGCCCATGTGCGGGGGGACTCAGCCGCCGAAGTGGCAAAGCTGCATCGGCTGGAACGCTTGCGCACCCGCTTTCTGGAAGACGAGACGGTGCTGCAGGAAATCGCCGGCAAATACCCCGGAGCCGACCTGACCCACCTGCGCCAGCTGCGCCGGGCCGCCCTCCGGGAACAGGCGGAAAACAAGCCTCCCCGCAATTTCCGGGAGCTGTTCCAGGTTTTCAAGGAACTCGACCGCCAGGAAAGCGGTTCAACGAAGGAGGCCGGCGATGGCGAATGACGCGCTCAGGATCGGCCTCGTTTCGATCAGCGACCGGGCCTCGAACGGCACCTACGCGGACCAGGGCATTCCCGCCCTGCAGGCATGGCTGACCCGTGCCATCAGTACGCCCTTCCAGGTGGAAGCCCGGCTGATTCCCGATGACCGGCCCACCATCGAAGCCACCCTGAAGGCCCTGGTGGACGAGGCCGGCTGCCATCTGGTGCTCACCACCGGCGGCACCGGCCCGGCCCTGCGCGATGTGACCCCCGAGGCCACCCTGGCCGTGGGGGACAAGGAAATGCCCGGCTTCGGCGAGCAGATGCGCCAGATCAGCCTCAACTTCGTGCCCACCGCCATCCTCTCCCGCCAGGTGGCGGTGATCCGCAAACATGCCCTGATCATCAACCTGCCGGGCCAACCCAAATCGATCCAGGAAACCCTGGAAGGCCTGAAGGATGCCGAGGGCAAGACCCTGGTGCCGGGCATCTTCGCCGCCGTGCCCTACTGCCTGGACCTGATCGGTGCGCCCTGGATGGAGACGGACCCGGCCGTGGTCAAGGCCTTCCGGCCCAAGTCGGCCCAGCGCCCGGCTCAGGCCTGAGCCCCCCTCCCGCCGATCGCGGCCGGCGCCGCCACCGTGGCCCGGTAGCGGGCCACCTCGTAATCGCTGCCCTGCTCCAGCAGGGCGACCGGTGCCAGGAAGACCCGGCGGCCGTTGTAGTCGAATTCCAGGCTCTCGCGCACATCGAAGGTATGCACCGGCAGGACGAAGCGCACCTCTCCCTGGGGATTGTCGTCCTGCAGCCATAGCCCGGGCGCCCCGGCATCGATCGCATAACTGGAGGCGGCCCGGGGCCGGATCTCGACGCTGGCGATCCGGCGCGACAGGGTTTCGATGCCCACCTGGGCCTCCTGGTCGCTGACCCGGTGATAACGGCGCACCACCCCCACCACCCAGTTCTCTGCCCCCTCCGGCTGCAGGGCCAGCAGGGCCCCCACCTTGAGCCAGTCGCCCTTGATTTCCTGCACCGTGGCGCCGAAGCCGCCGCGGCTGACGTTTTCCACGATCCAGCTCTCCAGGGGCAGCCCCATGGGCTTACCGCCGAATTCGGGCGAGAAGACCACGAAGGCGTTCACCAGCCCGGGCAGCACCGCCACCCGGTGCTTGACCCGGTGCCGCACATGCTGGCGCTGGGGCGGCACCGGCGCCCAGTAGGAGGCCAGGTGACGCATCACCGGCAGCACCGTCTTGGCCGGATAACTGCCCCCCAGATTCAGGCTGGCAGGCACTTCGTTGCCCCGCTCGATCTCGCGGATCAAGGCCAGCAGGCGGTTTTCCGCCTCGCCCGGCTGGAAGAAGCGCAGGGTGGGGGCAAGGGTGTCGGGTAGCTGGGCGAGCCGCACCGGGGGCATGGGCCGGGCCGCATCGACCCAGTACACGCTGCCGGGACCGCTTTCCCGGGTGAGGATGAAGTCCGGCAACAGATGGGCGATGAGCCGCTCCGCCAGCTCGATTTCCAGGGGCAGCAGGCAATCCAGGGAAGAAGACTGGAACAGCAGTACCTTCAGGTATTCACCGGCCGGGGAGGCCACGCCCCCCTGGCCCGGGTACATCTGCAAGGTCTTGCCGGAAAAGCCCAGGCGCTCGGCCAGCAGGTAGGGGCGCCCCATGCGCACCCAATGGTCCCCCTGGACCGGGCCATAACGGAAGTGCTGCCACTTCAGGGCGGTGCCCAGGGCGGCGATGATCCGAGCCGTGAGCAAGGGCAGATGGGGCTTGAGCTGCTCCCCGTTCCTGTCCTTGGCCTCGGCTCCTTCCAGGCAGCACTCGTACTGGCGGGCCACCACTTCCCAGAAACCGTGGATGATGGTCCACAGGCGCCGCTCCTCGGAACGGGACAGACGGGGAGAATGCAGGTAATCCCGGGCCAGCCGCTTCAGGTGGGGCTGGGCCGCCTCATCGAGCTGCCGCACGATGCTAAAGCGGGTGAAGCCCGCCAGGTCGCCCGCCTCGCAGGACTCGAGCCAACCCATGATCTCGTCCAGGGAGCGAAAGGCATTATCCGCAGGCAGCTCATGCAGGACCCGTCGCAATTCGCCGGCATCGGCCAGGGGATGGTCTGATTTGCCTTGAAAGATTTTTCCGAGCATGGATGGCTGCCTGAACCCAGGGTTTTCTGCAGGGCATGAGTATATACCAGCGGACTGAGGGCTCCGCGGCCCGGGCACAGGCCGCGCCACGGAACGTGGAGCAGGTTAGAATGCCCGCCTCACCATCGCCTGTCTGATGTCATGCAAGCCTATCTCGACCTGATGCGCCACGTGCTCGAGCACGGCCACGACAAGTCCGACCGGACCGGAACCGGCACCCGTTCCGTGTTCGGCTGGCAGATGCGCTTCGACCTGCGCCAGGGTTTCCCCCTGCTCACCACGAAGAAACTGCACCTCAAGTCCATCATCCACGAGCTGCTGTGGTTCCTGCAGGGAGACACCAACATCGCCTACCTGAAGCAAAACGGGGTGCGCATCTGGGACGAGTGGGCCGACGAGCAGGGCGACCTGGGGCCGGTCTATGGCCACCAGTGGCGCCACTGGCCGGCCCGGGATGGCGGTGAGATCGACCAGATCCGGCAACTGGTGCACAGCCTGAAGCACAACCCGGATTCCCGCCGCCACCTGGTGACGGCCTGGAACCCGGCCGATGTGGACCGCATGGCGCTCCCGCCTTGCCACTGCCTGTTCCAGTTCTACGTAGCCGACGGCCGGCTCTCCTGCCAGCTCTACCAGCGCAGCGCCGACATCTTCCTGGGCGTGCCCTTCAATATCGCCTCCTATGCGCTGCTCACCCTGATGCTGGCCCAGGTCTGCGACTACGAGCCCGGCGACTTCGTGCATACCCTGGGAGACGCCCACCTCTACCGCAACCACTTCGAACAGGCCCGCCTGCAGCTGACCCGGGAGCCCCGCCCCCTGCCCCGCATGTGGCTCAATCCGGAAATCCGCGACCTGTTCGCGTTCCGTTACGAGGACTTCCGGCTGGAGGGCTACGACCCCCATCCCCACATTCCTGCCCCGGTGGCGGTCTGACCATGCCCGATTCCATCACCCGTCCCGCCTGGCAGAAACTATTCGCCCATGCCGCCACCCAGCGGCAACGCCACCTGCGCGAGCTGTTTGCCGAACATCCCCGACGCTTCGAGGCGTTTTCCCTGCGCAGCGGCAGCATCCTCATGGATTTCTCCAAGCAGCGCATCAGCACCACCACCCTGGACCTGCTGCACGAACTGGCCGCCGCCGCCGATGTGACGGGCTGGCAGCAGCGGATGCTGGCCGGAGAGGCTATCAACCACACCGAAAACCGGGCCGTGCTGCACATGGCCCTGCGCACGCCGGAAACCCTGGCGCACCATCCGGACGGTCCGGCCATCGCCGCCGAAGTGGCCCGGAACCTGGAACGGATGCGGGCATTCTGCGCCGCCATCCACGACGGCACCTGGCGTGGCCACTCCGGGGAGCGCATCACCGATGTGGTCAATCTCGGCATCGGCGGCTCCGATCTGGGCCCCCGCATGGTGGTCCGGGCCCTGACCGCCCACCAGCAACCGGACTTGCGGGTGCATTTCGTCTCGAACATGGACAGTGCCGACCTGGCGCCCCTGCTGGCCCGGCTCAACCATCGCAGCACCTTGTTCATCGTCGCCAGCAAGACCTTCGGCACCCAGGAAACCCTGGCCAACGCCCGCACCGCCCGGGCCTGGCTACAGGCCCAGGCCGGCGCGCAGGTGGCCGTGCACAAGCATTTCGTCGCCGTTTCCAGCAACCTGGAGGCCGCCGCCACCTTCGGCATTCCCGCCGACAATGTTTTCCAGTTCCGGAACTGGGTAGGCGGGCGTTTTTCCCTCTGGTCGCCTGTCGGGCTGTCGATCGCCCTGGCCATCGGCTTTCATCACTTCGAGGCGCTGCTGGCCGGCGCCCGGGCCATGGACCTGCATTTCCTCCAGGCACCGGCCCGGCAGAACCTGCCCCTGACCCTGGCCCTGCTCGACATCTGGAACATCAACTGCATCGGCGCGGCCAGCCACGGCATTTTCCCTTACAGCCAGTCCCTCGAACTCTTTCCCGCTTACCTGCAGCAGCTGGAAATGGAGAGCACCGGCAAATCCGTGGATCGCCAGGGTGCCCCCATGGACCGGAAAAGCTGCCCCATCCTCTGGGGCAGTGCCGGCACCAATGGGCAACATTCTTTCTTTCAGCTCCTGCACCAGGGCGGCCAGCCCATTCCCTGCGACTTCATTCTCCTGAAGCACGCGGACTTCCCACTCCCCGGACATCACTCCCAGCTACTGGCCAACGGCCTCGCCCAGTCGGCAGCCCTCGCCTTCGGCCAAACGGCGGAGGAAGCCCGGGCCGCCGGCATTCCCGAAGCCCTGCTGCCCTACCGCACCTTCCCGGGCAACCAGCCCTCCACCACGCTGCTCCTGGATCGGCTGACCCCCCATGGTCTCGGGCAGTTATTGGCCCTGTACGAGCACAAGGTGTTCTGCCAGGGCGTGCTCTGGAACGTGAACGCCTTCGACCAGTGGGGGGTCGAACTGGGCAAGCAGATGGCCAACACCCTGCTGCCCTGCCTGTCCGGCGAATCCTGCCCCTCGCACCTGGACGCCTCCACCCGGGGACTGCTCCAGGCCCTGCAATGAACGACAAGGGAACGCCATGCACCGCCCACGCCTGACCCTGATTGCCGCCATGGCCCGCAACCGGGTCATCGGCATCGACAACCGGCTCCCCTGGCATCTGCCCGAGGATCTGCAGCATTTCCGCAACGTCACCCGCGGCCACCCGGTGATCATGGGCCGCAAGACCTGGGAATCCCTGCCGACGGCCTTCCGCCCCCTGCCGGGACGGCTCAACATCGTCATCAGCCGCCAGCCCGACTACCGCGCCGAAGGGGCCCAGGTGGTCAGCTCCCTGGAAGCCGCCCTGAACCAGACGGGAGGACTACCCGAAGCCTTCGTGATCGGGGGGGCACAACTCTACACCCTGGCCCTGCCCCGGGCGGACCGGCTGATGCTCACGGAGGTGGAGATGGACGTACAGGGCGATGCCTGGTTTCCCGAGTTCGACCGGAATACCTGGCTCGAAACCAGCCGCGAGGTACATGTCAGCAGCCAGGGCATCCGCTTCGCCTTTGTCTGCTACGAACGCAGCTAACAGGCCGTTGAAAAACCGGCTCTTCGTCACTTTCATACGGTGAGCAAAGCCCTCGCCATTTTCGAGATGCGAAATACCCAGGGTGATAGGCAAGCCATGCCCCCGCCGCCCTGCCCACCATTCCCTGGACCAGCCGAAATTAGCTATATTCCGGCAAGCTGAACGGAATCCGCATCCGCTGCACTATCGGCAGCGTGGATACCTGGACCCTGGAAGCCGCCCGAGCCGAGGCCCGCCGCCTCCAGACCCTGGTGGATAAGGGCGAAGATCCCCGGGAGCTGGACCGCGCCAAGCGCGAAGCAAGGGAAACCATCAAGCGGGAACAGGAAGCCGCCAGGACCTACACCCTGGCCGCCCTGGGCACCAGCCAGACCGACAATGCCCTACGCCTGGCCCTGCTGGCGGGAGGGCAGCGCATGGAGCAGCTATTGCGGGCAGAGGTGAAGGACTGGAACGCCAGCACCAAGACCCTGCGCCTGGAAGACGCCAAAGGCCGGCGCAAACAGGCCCGCCCCCACTACCTGCCCCTGGCCCCCAAAGCCGCCGCCCTGGTGGCAAGCCTCGCAGAAGCCGCCAAGGAACGCGAAGACAAGCGCCTGCTGCCCTTGGTAGCCACCACCGCCGGAAAACGCGCCAAGGCCATCAGCAAGGCCATTGGAGGCGAACCATTCGGCCTGCGGGACCTGCGCCGCACCGTGGAAACCATGCTGGCCGCCATGGGCGTCAGCAAAGACACCCGTGCCCAGCTCCTGAGCCACGGCATTTCCGGCGTACAGGACAAGCACTACGACCGGCATAGCTACGCCGAAGAAAAACGCGCCGCCCTGGTGGCCCGGGAAGCCCGCCTGGAAGAAATCCAGACCGGACAGAAGCCCGGCAACGTGGTGAAGATGACCCGCAAGAAGAAGACGGCCTGAAACCCCAATACTTGACCGCCTGTAATCTATAATCTACAAACCATGTTTGAACTACTCGACTATCACGCCCCGGACGGCACCATTCCTTTCAAGACATGGCTTGCCGGTCTGGCCGACCGCATCGCCAGGGCAAAGATAGCCGCCCGGGTTCAACGGGTGGCTTCTGGCAACTTCGGGGACCACAAGCCGCTGACGGATGGCGTGTGGGAATTGCGGATAGATCAAGGCCCCGGCTACCGGGTGTATTACGCCCTGGCGGGCAAGCAAGTAGTTCTGCTGCTGGTGGGAGGCGACAAGCGCCGCCAGCAAGCCGACATAGAAACCGCTGTGGATTACTGGAAAGACTGGCAGAAGAGGAACGCCAAATGAAACACGCAAGCCGCCCCCATGATGAAACGATGGTGGAACTACTCAGGGAAGACCCGGCCTTTGCCGATGAATACCTAGCTGCCTGCCTGGAAGACATAGACCAGCCAGGAGGCCGGGAAGCCCTGCTGATGGCCCTGCGACAAGTGGCCGAGGCCCAGGGTATGGCCCAGGTAGCAGAACGGGCAGGCATCCAGCGAGAAAGCCTCTACAAGGCCCTGAGCCCCAAAGGCAATCCCACCCTGAAAACCCTGCTGGCCGTCCTGGCCGCTGCCGGGCTCAAGCTGTCCGTGAGCCGGGATCACGCCCACGCATGATGAAGAACCCACCCCACCCTGGCGAAACCCTACGGGAAGACGTACTGCCCGCCCTGGGACTGACGGTAACGGAAGCCGCTGCCCAGCTTGGCGTTACCCGCGCCGCCCTCTCCCGGGTTCTGAATGGCCGCGCCGCCATTTCCCCCACCATGGCCCTACGCCTGGAAGCATGGCTGGGAGTAGAGAACGGGGGCCGGGCTGACCTGTGGCTATCGCAGCAGACCGCCTATGACCTGTGGCAGGCCCGGGAAGCCGGCATGCCCCAAGTAACCCCCGCCGCGATCCTGGCAAAGGCGGCATGATGAACCGCCCCGGCTTTTGCGGAGGCTCGGGGTTGTGAGTCAGACCGGCATGGCCTGCTCGGAAAGTTGCCGGTAGTAGTGTGCCTCAGCTTCGGCCGGCGGCACATAGCCGATGGGCTCGAGCAGCCGGTGGTGGTTGAACCACGCCACCCATTCCAGGGTCGCCAGTTCCACCGCCTCCTTGGCCTTCCAGGGGCCGCGCCGGTGGATCACTTCGACCTTGTACAGGCCGTTGATCGTCTCGGCCAGGGCGTTGTCGTAGCTGTCGCCCTTGCTGCCAACCGACGGCTCGATGCCGGCCTGGGTCAGCCGTTGGCTGTAGCGGATCGAGACGTACTGCACGCCCCGGTCCGAATGGTGGATGAGCGAACCGTCCTGGTCGGGCTGGCGCTCGTACAGCGCCTGTTCGAGCGCGTCGAGCACGAACTCGGTCTGCATGGACCGGCTGACCCGCCAGCCCACGATGCGCCGGGCAAAGACATCGATGACGAAGGCCACATAGACCCAGCCCTGCCAAGTCGAGACATAGGTGAAGTCCGACACCCAAAGCTGGTTGGGGCGATCGGCCTTGAACTGCCGATTGACCCGGTCCAGCGGACACGGCGCCTTGGCATCGGGCACGGTGGTGCGCACGGTCTTGCCGCGCACTGCGATTCATGCTCGCCTTGATGCTCCTGCACCATGCGCACGGCGCGCTCGCGCACCTCGGGGGAAAAGTTCGGGGAGGTCTTCATGGCTCCATCTTCTCAAAGGTTGGAGCCTCCTCGAAACCCGGGGCGGTTCAGGAAGGAGTGGGTCCCTGCTGGAGCGATTCACGAGGGCGCCGCCAGTAGGTAGCACCCTTGAAAATTAGTGAACAGAACGCCCCCGCCGCCATGCCCGGCCATTCCCCAGGGTTTGCCGCCAAAGGGCCAATAGGGGGCCAATGAAATCCAGAAAGCAAAAAGGCCACCCCGAAGAGCGGCCTAAGTGCTTGATTTTACTTGGTGCCCCCGGTCCGAATCGAACGGACACCTGATGATTACAAGTCAACTGCACGACCTTCATGCTACGGGGGCAGGGGTTGCAGCGGCGGGATTATACCCTTGCCACTCCCGGTGTAGATAGACATACTCCAGAGACTCTTCGCCATCTTTGCTGCAGCATCATGACCAGCCCCAGCAACCCCACCGAAATCGCCCGAGAAGTCATCAGACTTCTGGCTGTCCGGCGTGTCGCTCCGACCCCGGACAACTACAGGACCATTTATGCCGAGGTCTCCGGCGCCCCCGCCGACCTGGAGGACTTTCCCGAAAAACCCCTACGGCAATTGGCAGGCGAGATTCCCCGGACCACACCGGAACTGCAGCGGCTGGGCAGAGAACTGGACGACGCCATTCGGCAGCAAGACTGGTCCCGATTGCGCAAGGCGCTCGCCGAGCACATCGGCCAACTCTCCGACACCCAGCGGCTGGCCTGGGCAGACCTCATCGGCAACCTGTTCCGGCACTGGGAGTCGAAGTCGGCCCTGCCCCCCGGCAAGAAGCGCGAGTCGCTGGAACACATCCTCAATGGTTCGGGCGGCAACCCCCGCACCTTGTTCTCGCGTCTGGAAAGCCTCCTGCGCGCCTGGTCCCAGGGCAATACCGGAGAGGACATTCCCCTGACAGAAGCCCAGGCCAACGATGAGACTGCGGCTCTCCCCGCATCGCCGCCCCTCCCGCCTGCCGGCCCGACAGGCGAGTTGCTGGCGGGATACCGGGAACTCTTCGCCTATACCCTGGAAAGCTGCATCACCCCCCTGCTCGCGGACCAACCCAAACTGCAGCAGGAGAGCCTCGAACTGGCCGCCAGCCTGCGCAAGGCGGCCTCCGCCCGGCAGTTGCAGGAAATGCAGGGCAGCATCAAGCGCCTCGCCTTCAAGCTCGAACTCCTGATCGAGGATCAGAACGAGCTAAAGGCCAGCCTGCTCAAACTCCTGAGACTGGTGGTGGAGAACATGAGCGAACTGGTGTTCGACGATCGGTGGGTACACGGCCAAATCGAGGTCATCCGCAAGATCGTAGACAGCCCCCTCTCCCAGCGGACCATCGATGATGCAGAACAGCGGCTCAAGGAGGTCATCTTCAAGCAGAGCCAGCTCAAACTCAGCCTGCAGGAAGCCAAGGATGCGCTGAAGAACATGCTCGTGGGCTTCGTGGATCATCTGGCCGATTTCGCCGACGCCACCTCGGACTACCACGACAAAATCGAGCGCTGCGCAGCCCGGATCAGTTCCGCTGAACACATCACCGAACTGGAAAGCGTCGTAGCCGAAGTCATGCAAGAAACCCGGAACATCCAGCTCAACGCCCTGCGCTCCCGGGACGAACTGCGGCAAACCCAGCTCAAGGTTCAGGAGGCAGAAGCCCGGATCCAGCACCTGGAACGGGAACTCGAAGTCACCAGCCACCTGATCCGCCACGATCAACTGACCGGTGTACTCAACCGGCGCGGGTTAGAAGAAATCTGCGACAAGGAAATCGCCCGGGCCCTGCGCCACACCACTCCCCTGTGCCTGGCCCTGCTGGATATCGACAACTTCAAGAAACTCAACGATTCCCTCGGCCACGACGCCGGGGACGAGGCCCTCGTGCATCTGGCCAGCGTGGTGCGGGAAACCCTGCGCCCCCAGGACACGGCCGCCCGCCTGGGCGGCGAGGAATTCGTACTCATCTTCCCCGATACGGACCTGGAGCAGGCCACCGCCGCCATGACCCGGGTACAGCGGGAGCTGACCCGACGCTTCTTCATGCACGACAACCAGAAAATCCTCATCACCTTCAGCGCCGGCGTGACCCAGATGCAGGACGGTGATACGCGTGACACCATGATCAAGCGGGCGGATGAAGCCATGTATGAGGCAAAGAAAACCGGCAAGAACCGGGTGGTGGCAGTCTGACCCCATGCCCAAACACATCGTTTTCGATCTGGACGGAACCCTGGTGGACTCGGCGCCCGGCATCCTCCGCAGCCTGGCCTACGCATTCGAGACACAAGCCCTTCAACCCCTTGTTCCGATCACCCCCCAGGTGATCGGTCCTCCCCTGCACGAAACCATCGCGCACTTGAGCGGCAGCAGCGACCCCGTTACCATCCGCGACTGTGCTGACCGGTTCAAGGCCCACTACGATCAGGAAGGCCTGCTGGCAACAATGCCCTACACCGGCATCCTTGAACTGCTCCAGGCCCTGGACGCCGGCGGCGCCCGCCTGCACGTTGCCACCAACAAGAGGCAGGAACCCGCCCGGAAAATCCTCAAGCATCTCGGCTGGGAAACATTTTTCGCATCCGTTTATGGCATTGACACTCCCCCCGGCTTTTCCTCCAAGACCATGCTGCTGAAAGCCCTGCTCGAACACGAGGGCTGCCCTCCGGAACACACCGTCTACATCGGCGACAAGCTGGCCGACCACACGGCTGCCGCCTTTCATGGACTCCACTTCGTCGGCGTGCAGTGGGGCTACGGTGACAACCAGGAACTGGCGGGACTGCCAACGGTAAGGAATTGCCACGAATTGCTGGCCTATCTGCAAGCCTGGCAGCGGCAGGCCTCCACAACCCACTCCACTGCAGCATCTTCCCGAACATGAAAGCAGTCATTCTCGCCGGGGGCCTCGGCACCCGGATCAGTGAAGAGTCCCACCTCAAGCCCAAGCCCATGATCGAGATCGGCGGCAAACCGATCATCTGGCACATCATGAAGATCTATTCCGCCCATGGCATCAATGATTTCATCATCTGCCTGGGTTACAAGGGCTATGTGGTCAAGGAATACTTCGCGAACTACTTTCTGCACACCTCCGACGTCACCTTCGACATGCAGAACAACCGCATGGAAGTGCACGAACAACATGCCGAGCCCTGGCGGGTCACGCTGGTGGATACGGGGGATCATACCCAGACAGGTGGCCGACTGAAGCGGGTCAAACACTTTCTCGAAGAGGATGAGCCTTTCTGTTTCACTTACGGAGACGGCCTCGCCGACATCGATATCGGCGCCAGCATTGCTTTCCACAAATCCCAGCACGCCTCCGCCACCATTTCTGCCGTAACCCCTCCGGGACGCTTCGGTGCCCTGCGGGTGGACAATGGCCGGGTCCAGGCCTTCGAAGAAAAACCGGCAGGCGATGGTGGCATGATCAACGGTGGTTTTTTCGTGCTGAACCCGGAAGTGATCGATCTCATCGAGGGCGACCACACGGTCTGGGAAAAATACCCGCTGGAAACCCTGGCCCAAGAAGGACGATTGGTAGCCTGGAACCACCACGGTTTCTGGCAACCCATGGATACCTTGCGGGACAAGAACCATCTTGAAGAACTCTGGCGCGCCGGAAAAGCGCCCTGGAAAATCTGGGAATGAACATGGAAAACCCGATCCTCGCCGACGACCTGGCACGCATCCATCACAACCTGGGAACGGTAGCGACCAAGCTGGCCGGCAGCGCCATCCTCATCACCGGGGCGGCCGGTTTCCTGGGCTACTACTTCGTCAATTACCTGGTTCGCTACGGCAAGACATTAGGCGTCACCAAGGTCATCGCCCTCGACACCTTCGTCGTCGGCAGCCCGGCATGGCTGGAAGCCCTGGCCCGGGAACATCCCCTGCGCCTGGAGGTCCGCCGCTTCGACATTTCCCGGGACCGACTGGATGATGTTCCCGCAGCAAAAACCTGCGACTTCGTGATTCACGCCGCCTCCATTGCCTCGCCCACCTTCTACCGCAAATACCCCCTCGAAACGGTGGACGGGAACATCTGGGGGCTGCGCCACATTCTCGACTACTACCGGGACACTGGCCTCAAAGGACTGCTGTTCTTCTCTTCCAGCGAAATTTACGGCGACCCGGACCCCGCTGCCATTCCGACGCCAGAAACTTACCGGGGCAACGTCTCCTGCCACGGCCCCCGGGCCTGCTACGACGAGTCGAAGCGCTTCGGGGAAACCCTGTGCTGGATCTATGGCACCCAGTTCGGAATGCCCGTGACGGTAGCGCGCCCCTTCAACAATTACGGCCCGGGCATGCGTCTGGACGACCGCCGCCTGCCGGCGGACCTGGCCCGTTGCGTCCTCGAAGGAGAGGACATCATCCTGCTTTCCGACGGCACCCCCACGCGTACCTTCTGCTACATCACCGACGCCATCACCGGCTACTTCCTGTGCCTGCTGCATGGCCGCTACGACTTCTTCAATATCGGCATGGACCGCCCCGAGGTCAGTGTCCGCCAGGTGGCGGAAATCTACGTGGAAACGGCCCGGAAACTGCTGGGCTACCAGGGGAGAATCGAGTTCCGCGCCAGCGAGGACCCGGCCTACCTGACCGACAACCCCAACCGGCGCAGCCCCGATATCACCAAGGCCCGCCAGGTGCTGGGCTATGCACCCAGCATCGGCATCGAAGAAGGCGTTTCCCGCTATCTGCGCTTCCTGGCAGAGGAAGGACAACGGGCATGAAGATCACCGTCATCGGGACCGGCTACGTGGGCCTCGTGTCTGGTGTCTGCCTGGCAAGCCGCGGACACCGGGTCGTATGCATCGACCTGAAACCCGAGATCATCGCGTCCCTCAACGCCGGCAGACCAACCATCTTCGAGCGCGGGCTCGACAACCTGCTCACGGAAGTCCGCGCCAAGGGTTTGTTCACAGCCTCTGACGACCTGCCCGCCCACCTGGCCGACAGTGACGTGGCCATGATCGCCGTCGGCACCCCGTCCGTAGACGGCGCCATCGACCTCTCGCAAGTGCTGGGCGCGGCAACCGCCATCGGCAGCTTCCTCCGGCACTCGGCCCAGCCGCTCTCCGTCATCGTCAAGAGCACGGTGCTGCCCGGCACCACCGACGGCTCTGTGCGCAACACCATCGAACAGCGTTCCGGCAAGCCCATGGGACAGCAATGGGGCCTGGGCATGAACCCCGAATTCCTGCGCGAAGGGGAAGCCATCGATGATTTCATCCACCCCGACCGCATCGTGCTGGGCGCGGAAGACGAGGCCACGCGGCAACGGCTGCGTGATATGTATGCATCCTGGGACACGGTAGAGAAAATCGAAACGAACACCCGCACGGCAGAACTCATCAAGTACGCCAACAATGCACTGCTCGCCACGCAGATCTCGGCCATCAACGAAATCGCCAATCTCGCCTCGCGCCTGGGCGGTATCGATTTCGACGAAGTCGTCCATGGCGTCACCGCCGACAAGCGCTGGAGTCCCCTGACGCCGGTCGGGCGGGTACGCCCGGGCATTGTCGATTACCTGGTGCCGGGCTGTGGCTTCGGAGGCTCCTGTTTCCCCAAGGATGTGCAAGCCCTGCGCACCCAGGGACGTACCCTGAACCAGCCGATGCAGATCCTCGAGGCCGTGCTCGAGGTGAATGCACGACAGCCGGGCGAAATCATCCGGCTGCTGCGACAAGCCCTTCCCGTCCTGGAAGGGCGCTCCGTAACCGTGCTGGGCCTGGCCTTCAAACCTGGCACCGATGACGTGCGGGAATCCGCCTCCGCAGGCATGATCCACCATCTGCTGGCAGCCGGCGCCCGGGTTTCTGCCCACGACCCGATCGCCGGTGAACACTTTCTCCAGGCCAACCCAGACTTGGCTGGGCGTATCCAGCTTGTCGAAGACTGGCAACATGCCATCACCGGCGCCGAAGCCATCATCGTCGCCACGCGCTGGCCCGAATACAACGACCTGCCTGCCCACACAACCCCGGACCAGATCATCGTGGACCCAAGGCACATGTTCGCACCGGCAGATTTCAAGCCTGCCCGATATTTGACCGTAGGCAGTACCTGAGCCATCAACGCACTCAAGCCTGCGGCGTTGCTGCCGTAGTCTTGGGCAACTTTTTTGGAAAATCCCATGCAGCCCAATCTGGAAATCGGCGGCATCTACGCCATTCATGCCAGCGAACGCCCCTCCTCCATCGCCGTTGCCCTATCCGGCCTTGCCCACGGTGGCGCCCGTTTCGTGTTCATCGGCGACGTCAGCGACACCCATGAAGGAATCGATCTCTCCACCGCGCACCTGGCTGAAGGTGGTCCGCTCAATGGCCGGGTACTGACGAATACGGCGAGTCACCTGCCGGCTACCGCCATCGGTGACAAGCTGGGGCAACTCACCCCCGCCGCCCTGGACGACATCGCCCGCGCCTGCATCCGGCAAAGCGTGCTCGACTACGCGAACCAGAAATTTGCCCCACGGCCCTTCGTCCCGGGAGAAACCCCCGCCCCGGCCACGGGCAAGCTCATCGATGCCGCCGAAATCACACACATGGTGGATGCAGCCTTGGACGGCTGGCTGACCACCGGCCGTTTCAATGAACAGTTCGAAACACAACTGGCCGCTCATCTGGGGGTCAAGCACGTCCTGACCGTGAATTCCGGCTCTTCGGCCAACCTCATCGCCTTCATGACCCTGACTTCGCCACGTCTTGGCGAACGGGCCATCCGCCCCGGCGACGAAGTAATCGGGGTAGCGGCAGCCTTCCCGACCACCGTGAACCCCATCCTGCAGTTCGGCGCCGTCCCCGTGTTCGTGGACGTGAACCCGCACACCTACAACATTGATCCGGATCAGATCGAAGCCGCCATCACGGAAAAGACCAAGGCGGTCATGCTGGCCCATACCCTCGGCAATCCTTTCGATCTTGAAGCCGTCACCCGCCTGTGCAAGAAACATGGACTCTGGCTGATCGAGGACTGCTGCGATGCCCTGGGTTCCACCTATGACGGCAAGCCCGTGGGCACCTTCGGGGATCTCGCCAGCATCTCCTTCTACCCGGCCCACCACATCACCATGGGCGAAGGCGGCGCACTGTTTACCAACAACAGCGAACTCAAGCAGATCGCCGAAAGCTTCCGGGACTGGGGCCGCGACTG
Source organism: Betaproteobacteria bacterium UBA2592 (assembly GCA_002340095.1). Classification (GTDB taxonomy): domain Bacteria; phylum Pseudomonadota; class Gammaproteobacteria; order Burkholderiales; family Rhodocyclaceae; genus Azovibrio. Next base: position 29,613 of record DDKS01000066.1, on the reverse strand, counting down.
CTTCTGCCAGCCCGGCCGGGACAACACCTGCGGCAAGCGCTTCTGCCAGAAGTTGGGCGATCTCCCTTACGGCTACGACCACAAGTACATCTACAGCCACCTGGGCTACAACCTGAAGATCACCGACATGCAGGCCGCCTGCGGCCTGGCCCAACTCGGCAAGCTGCCCCGTTTCGTGGAACAACGCAAGGCAAACTTCCGCTTTCTCCGGGAGCGCCTGGAAAGCGTTGCCGATTTCCTGTTGCTGCCCGAAGCCACCCCCGGCAGCGACCCCGCCTGGTTCGGCTTCCCCCTCACCCTCAGGGAAGAAGCCAATACGGCGCGGGTAGACCTGCTGCGCTACCTGGACCAGTACAAGATCGGCACCCGCCTGCTGTTTGCCGGCAACATCACCCGCCAGCCCTACATGCAGGGTCGAACCTTCCGCTGCGTCGGAACGCTGCCCAACACCGACAAGGTCATGCGCGACACTTTCTGCATTGGCGTTCAGCCTGCCCTGGAACCAGCAGCCCTGGAATTCATCGCCGAGAAGCTGGAAACCTTCTTCAATTTCTGACATAGCAGCCCCCGACACCCACTCATGGTCCGCCCTCCCCTGCCCGTCGCCGACCTGGATCACATCCTCAGCCACACCGCCCCCCTGTGGCCTGCCCTGGCCGGGGAACGCCTGTTCATCACCGGTGGCACGGGATTTTTCGGCACCTGGCTGCTTGAGTCCATCCTTCACGCCCAGCAGCAACTGCAACTGGACATCCGCGCCACAGTGCTCTCCCGGGCTCCGGAACTTTTCCTGGCGCAGCACCCCCACCTGGCCGGACAAGCGGCCCTGGACTGGTGGCGCGGCGACATCAGGGATTTCGACTTTCCCGGGCAGGCTCACAGCCGCATCATCCATGCCGCCACGGAAACCTACGTCCGCGAGCAGCCGCCCCCCCCGCTGTCCAGCTTCGACGCCATCGTCCAGGGCACCCGCCGGGTCCTGGACTTTGCTCTCCATACCGGAGCGCGGCAGGTGTTGCTGACCAGTTCCGGCGCCATCTATGGCCCCCAACCCCTGGACCGCATCCACGTCCCGGAGCAGCATCCCGGCGCCCCCGACTGCGCCGACCCGACCGCCGTGTACGGTGAGGGCAAGCGTACCGCCGAACTGCTGTGCGCCCTTTACCATCAACAGTACGGCCTGGACGTGAAGATCGCCCGCTGCTTTGCCTTTGTCGGCCCACTGCTGCCCCTGGACAAGCACTTTGCCATCGGCAACTTCATGAATGACGTGCTCCAGGGCCGCGACATCGCCATCCAGGGGGACGGCACCCCCCTGCGCTCCTACCTGCATGCCGCCGACCTGGTGATCTGGCTGCTGACCATCCTGCTCCGGGGCGCACCCCTGCGCCCCTACAACGTGGGCTCGGACCAGGCCCTGAGCATTGCAGACCTGGCCCGGCAGGTGGCCACCAGCCTGCCGGGCCGGGAACGCCGGGTTTCCATCGCCCGGCCCCCTGAACCCGGCAAGCCCCCGGCACGCTACGTACCTGAGATATCCCGTGCCCGCAGCGAACTGGGGCTGGAAGTGCGCATCCCCCTGGCAGACGCCATTCAGCGCACCCTGGCCTGGCATCTTACGCAGAAAGAAAATGATGTTTCTTCAGACTGAACAACTGCTGATCTATGGTGCCGGACTGGCCGGACGCAGCATCCGCCACGCTCTAGAGGGACGGGGACATGCCGTGCACGGATTTCTCGACCGTGACGCAACCTTGCAGGAAACGGACGGCCTGCCCGTGGCAACCGCAGGCGCATGGGCCCGGGAAAACAACGCAGCCGCAGCCCGCGTGATCGTGGGACTGTTCAACCCCCAGGTAGAAACAGGGGGAGTCATCCGGGAACTTCAGGCCCTGGGCTACGGCAAAGTCGTCAACATAGTCGAACTCATGCGCGACTATCTGGAAGGCGAAGCATTCCATTACTGGCTGGTGGACCCGCGCTTCTACGACCGCCACGCCGACCGGATCGCCACCCTGCGGGCCAGCCTTGCCGACACCACGAGCCAGGCGCTCCTGGACTGCATTGTCGAATTCCGCTCCAACGGTGACGCCAGCGTGCTTCCTCCTCCGGACCCGCAGCAATATTTCCCCGAGGATCTGCCCCGATGGCCGCAAGCGCTGCGCTTCATCGACTGCGGCGGTTACACGGGGGACACGGTTCAGGCCCTGGAAGCAGCGGGCTACCGCTTCGAGGCACTGGCCACCTTCGAGCCCAATCTGGCCCAGTACGCGACGCTGACCAGCAACCTGAAGCATATTGCCGGCGCAGCCCACTTCCCCTGTGGAGTCTCCGACTCAAACCGCCTGGCGGGCTTTGACCCCAGCCTAGGTGCCGGAGGGCACCTGCTCGAGGGTGAAGGCGAGCCGGTCGTCTGCCTGCGCCTGGATGACGCTCTGCCGGGCTTTGCGCCCAACCTCATCAAGATGGATATCGAAGGCGAGGAACCGGCCGCCCTGCGTGGAGCCGGGATGCTGATCCAGCAGTTCCGCCCCCACCTGGCCATCAGCGTCTATCACCGTCCCGAGCATCTGTGGGAGCTCTACGAGCAGATTCAGGCCCTGGAGCTGGGATACCGTTTTCATCTACGCTGCCACGCCATGAACACCTTCGATACGATCCTCTATGCCATTGCAGAATGAGTGCTCCCCTGGCGTCACACCCCGCCGGCCAGAGAAAGGGACTACCCCCTCGCCCCCCCTGAAAGGAACTCCATGTTCGGACTGAATCTGTTCATCGCCGGCATCGAAAAATGCGGCACCACTTCACTGGCGGACTGGTTTGTCAGCAACGGGCTCGCCCAGTACCGGGTACCCGGCATCAAGGAACCGTACTCCTACGCCGTCGGCGATGTCTCGGTAAATCATGGCCTGGCCCCTCCTGGTGTATTGCTCGACGCCTCGGTAGGCTATTCCTTCAACCCCAGGGCCATTGCACGGATGCCGGAGCACAACACCAAGGTGATCCTGTGCCTGCGCAATCACTTCGAGCGCTGCTTCAGCGCCTACAGCTTCTACAAGACCATCGCCCGACGAGACAAGACATCAGCCACCCTCTTGGGGACTACCCCCGCCATTGCCGAGTTCAGCGGCCGGGATGAAGACGACCCGGAATTGCTCTTCGAAATCCTCTTTCATATCTTCAAACTGCACTCCCCTGCAAAATCGGAAGGAATCCTGCGCGGCTACTTCCTGGAGCAGGCTGACAACATTTCCCGCCAATCCTTCCGGGAACGGATCGACTACGAAATCGGCTTCTTCCTCAGCCGCCGTTCCTTCCCCCTCTTCAGCATTCTCGGCAGCGGTTTCTTCACTTACCCCCTGAGAAATCTTCTGACCCGCTACAAGGCCAGCGATATCTGCCTGCTGACCCTGGACCGGCTGGAGACGGAAGAAGCGCGCAGCGAGTTCGTCCGGGATCTGCTGGGCCCCGGCACGCCGGGCGACAAGCTGCCGCCGCTACCCAGCCTGAACGCCACAGGGGAAATTGCGAGCGGGGAAGAAAGACCCGACTTCCACAGCCGCGAATGGGATTTCCTGCGGGACTATTTCCGCCGGGATCTGGCCGATTTCCGCGCCACTGCCGGGAATGCCGGTGTTTCCCTGCAATACGTAAACCCGGAAAAACTCGACAAGTACCTGGCCGATGGCAGCAGCCAGCCCAACTCACAACGGCAAACCCCATGACACCACTGATCCAGGCGGTATCCCACCGATTGAGCAGCGCCGACCGGCAGCGCCACTATGGCCATGCCGGCGCGGTGATCTGGCTGACGGGACTCTCGGCGGCAGGCAAGTCCACCCTGGCCATGGCCTTAGAGCAAAAGCTCATGGAACTGGGCTATTCCTGTTACGTGCTCGACGGTGACAATGTCCGGCACGGCCTGAACTCGGACCTGGGCTTTTCCCCCGAAGCACGCAGCGAAAACATCCGGCGCGTGGGCGAGGTGGCAGCCCTCTTTGCCGATGCGGGACTCTTGTGCATCTGCGCCTTCATTTCCCCCTACAAGGCGGACCGCCTGAAAGCCAGACAGGCCTGCCGACATGCCTTCCACGAAGTGCACGTGGATGCCGACCTGGCCACCTGTACCGCGCGCGACCCCAAGGGACTGTATCAAAAAGCCAACTCGGGACTCTTGAACAACATGACCGGCCTTTCCGCCCCCTACGAACCCCCAGATACCTGCGAGCTGAAAATAGACACCCGGCAGGACTCAGTCTCCCAGAGCCTGGCCAAACTGCTTGATTATGTCTTGCATAACATTCCGTTATCCCCGAGGGCATGAGCCCCATGCAAGGCCCATCAACGGAAACTGCCATGCCCCCCAAGACAGAAGCTCGCGACCTGATCGCCCGCCGCTGCGTTTGCTGCGACAGCCAGCATTTGGTGAAGTCCCCTGCGGTACTGATGCCCTTTGTCGCCTACCGGGTATTCGGCCACGAACCCCTTGAGATACGGCCTGAATGGGGATTCCGGGACCTACGCCCGGGAATGGCCTACACCTTGTGCAATTCACTGCAGTGCCAGGAATGCGGCCTGCTTTTTCTTGACTATCGTTTCACCGATATCCAGATGGCTTCGCTCTATGACGGCTATCGGGATGAACGTTACACCCGGGAACGGGACCGCTTCGAGCCCGGATATGCGGCTACAGTAGCTCAAGGTTTCAAGAACCGTGCTGCCTACATCAGTCAAGTAGAGCAATGGCTTGCCCCGCATCTGCCACCACAACCTGCCGTACTCGACTGGGGTGGAGGCAGTGGCATCAACACCCCTTTCCTCGGACAGAGCCCCATCCTGCACATCCACGACATCTCCACCGTCCCCTGCGTTCCTGGGGCAGAGCCGGCCAACCCGGCAGACCTAGGACGCCGGCATTACGACCTGATAGTCTGCAGCCAAGTGCTGGAACACGTCCCCTACCCCCTCGAACTCCTCGAAGCCATGCTTCCCGCCCTGGGCGCGGAAACCCTGCTGTATCTGGAAGTTCCCCATGAAGCCCTGATGCGCGAATTCCCCCATAGTCGCGAACTGGCGACCCGCAAACACCACTGGCACGAGCACATCAACTTCTTCAGCTCCGATGCCCTGATCCGTCTGCTGGAACGGGCCGGCCTGCACTGCATGGACCGCCATACCCTGAGCGCCGGTCCCAAGGAAATCATGGGCCTGCTGGCCCGACGCCCTTGCCCCCCCGCCTCCGGCCCCTCTGCTGGCAGCTGATGCGGGGGTCAGGATGCCCCCACCGCTAAACCCTGCCGGGTTTCAGCCGAAATCCTATTAACAAACAAGCAAACCGATCCCTGCATGAGACTTTCCGAACGCATTGCCGACTGGCTGGCCGAACAAGGCATAGAGCAGATTTTCACCGTCACCGGCGGGGGTGCCATGTATCTGAACCAGGCCCTCGGCAGCCATCCCCGGCTGCGCTGCACCTTCATGCACCATGAGCAGGCCTGTGCCATGGCGGCCGAAGGCTACGCCCGTATTTCCGGCAAACCGGCAGTCGTCATGGTCACGACAGGCCCCGGCGGCATCAATGCCTTGAATGGAGTGTTTGGTGCTTTCACGGACTCGATCCCGATGCTCGTCCTCAGCGGGCAGGTGAAGCGCGAAACCTGCCTTGACTACACCCCAGTGCCGGGTCTGCGCCAACTGGGCGACCAGGAAGGCCCCATCATCGCCATGGCAAGACCTGTCACCAAATTCGCCGCCAGCGTGGACAGCCCTGCCGCGCTGGCACGCCTGCTCCCCGAAGCCCTGCGTCAGGCCACCAGCGGACGCCCCGGCCCCAGTTGGCTCGATATCCCCATCGATATCCAGGCAGCAGAATGCCCTCCCCTGCCTGCCCCGGAGCCGATTTCGCTCCCGAATCCCGAAACGTTGATAGCCGACTGCAAGCGAGTTCACACCCTGCTCAGCCAGTCCCATCGCCCCCTCATTCTCGCAGGCACCGGCGTACGGCTGGCCGGAGCCGGCCCAGCCCTGCTCGAGTTTGCCGAACAGCATGGCATTCCGATAGCAACGGCCTGGACCCACGACCTGATCGCCAGTGACCACCCGCTCTTTGCCGGTCGTCCTGGCACCATCGGCACCCGGGCCGGCAATTTCTGCACCCAGAATGCCGACCTGGTGCTGGTACTGGGTTCCCGCCTCAATATCCGTCAGGTCAGTTACAACTGGAGCAGCTTCGCCAGAAATGCCCGGATCATTCAGGTAGACATCGATCCGGCCGAACTGCAAAAGCCCCTGGTCCAGACAGAGTTAAGCATTACTGCGGATGCAGGGGCTTTCCTCGCTGCCATCAAGCAGATCTGCGACGCCGCGCGATTGCCTGACTACACCCCCTGGGCCGACTGGTGCCGCTCCATACGATCCCGCTATCCAGTCTTTTCAGGCCCAGAGGCTCTTGGCAGCTCCCTGCATCCCTATGCCCTGGTAAAACGGGTTTTCGAACAACTGCGCGAAAACGACATCGTTGTTTGTGGCAACGCTTCCGCCTGCATCATACCTTTCCAGGTTGGCAAATTGCGCCCGGAGCAACGGATGTTCAGCAATTCTGGAGCAGCCTCCATGGGCTACGATCTGCCTGCTGCCATCGGTGCTGCAATGGCGGCCGACAAACGCCGGGTAGTCTGTTTCGCTGGCGACGGTAGCCTGCAGATGAACATACAGGAATTGCAGACCCTGAAAACCCTGGGACTCAACGTAGTCATCGTACTCATCAACAATGGGGGCTATCTTTCCATCCGCCAGACCCACGAAAATTTCTTTGGCCGCATCATCGGCGCCACTCCCGCTTCCGGAGTTGAATTCCCCGATTTCGCGAAAGTGGCAGTTGCGTATGCCATACGGGCAGTCACCATTGCCTCCCCTGCGGACATTCCCACCCTGGACAAGGCACTCGGAGAAAACGGCCCTCTCCTCATTGACGTCCATGTGGCCCCCGAAGCCGGTTTTGAGCCGCGGATCAAATCCAGAGCCCTGCCGGATGGCGGTTTCGCAACCCCGGAACTGGACGACATGTTCCCCTTCCTACCACAATCCGAACTGGAACAGCTCCGCCACGAGGCAGCTCGGATCACTGCCACAGCACGCTGATCTGCACTGCGATGTACCATTCGAACACTCAACTGCTCTCTGAACGGCTTTTATGAATTCATCCCTAAAAAAACATAATGAAATATTTGAAAACCTGTTCGTTCTCGAACTCGCCAACAACCACTGGGGAAGCTTGGAGCGAGGGCTGAAGATCATTCGTGATCACGCTACCGTAGTTCGCTACAACAATGTAAAAGCAGCCATCAAGCTGCAGTTCCGGGACGTTGAAGAATTCATCCACAAGGACTTCAAGGGCAACCAGGATATCCGTTACATCAAGAAAACCGAGGACACCAAGCTCTCGAAGGCTGACTTCGCCCGGATGGTGGAAGAGATCCGGAAACTGGCAGTCATTCCAATGGCGACCCCTTTTGACGAACGCTCGGTGGATCTTTGTGTCGAGTTCGGTATGCCTATCATCAAAATCGCCAGTTCCGATGTCGCAGACTGGCCGTTGATCGAGAAAATCGCCTCAAAAAAACTGCCCGTCATCGTATCTTCCGGCGGGGCCTCGGAGAAGAATCTGGACGACATCGTGGCCTTCTTCGAGAAACGCAACATTCCCCTGGCCCTGAACCACTGCGTCTCTCTTTATCCGTCCGAAGACGATGATCTGGAAATGAACCAGATCGACTATCTCCGCCAGCGCTACCCAGACCATGTGATCGGCTTCTCCACCCACGAATACCGCTCCTGGGATGCCTCCATGTACATCAGCTATGCCAAGGGGGCTCGTACCTGGGAACGGCATATCGACATCGACTACCAAGGGGTTCCGGTGTCGCCCTACTGCTCCCTACCGGAACAGATCGACACCTGGTTCAAGGCATACCACAAGGCCCGAGCCATGTGCGGCGGGAGCGATTCAGGCCGGCGCATCTGCTCCACGAAGGAAATCACCTACCTGGATGCGCTAGTCCGCGGTGTGTACGCGAAACGCGACTTGCCCGTCGGCTACGTTTTGACAAGTGAGACATTCAGCAGAGATTTCTACCTCGCAGTTCCCCTGCAAAAAGGGCAGCTTTCCTGTCGCGAAGTCATGAACGGGGAACGCCTGACCGCCAGCCTCCAGGCCGATCAGGCCCTGACGATTCATCACATCGATGGCCCTTATGCTGAAAACCCTGCTCTGCGCAAACTCATCGAAGAGCGAGGCGCATGAACCTATCCTGTATGGCAGGATGCCCCCTGCAACCCCATTCCACCAGAACCATCACGCTAGAAATTGCCCATGCGCCGACAAATTGATTACTTGTACCCCATGCTCAGCCATCCGCTGCAAAACACGGCGGCTGAAAACGGCATCGAAATCAGGAGCACCGGGCATTACCTGGATTTCATCAAGAAGGATCCGGACAGGATAGTCCGGCTGGCCATCCAGCACTGGGCCTACATCAATGCCATCATCACATCTTTCGATTATTACTTCAGCGCCGTAAAACCCCTGGACTGGCACGGCTACGCCCTGGTGGACTATTCCCTGCCCCGCCACCACCATGTGGTGGGTTTCGACCTGATGCCGGTCAAGTTCACCTCTCTGGCCGAACCCATGGTCACCAGCTTGCAGTATCAGGATTTTGCCAACCTGCAGACCGGGGATACCGTCTTCGACCTGGGGGCATACTCTGGCCTCACCAGCATCCTGTTCAAGGAGAAGGTTGGCCGCCCAGGCCATGTGATTGCCATTGATGCAGACACCCAGAACATCGAGACGATCAGAGAAAATCTCGCCCTCTACAGAAAACTGACGGATCAGGAAATTTCCCTCGTGCACGGGGCCATGTGGAACCATTGTGAGGGACTGGATTTTTCCAGCGATGGGAACATGGGCGCCTCCGCCACCGAAATCATCGGCATGGAGCGCGGTTCCCGAGCGCTGGTCAGGTCTTACACCTTAAGCAAACTGGCCGATGACTTCGGTGTATCCCGGGTCGACTTCGTCAAATGCGACATTGAAGGCGCGGAAGCCCTGATCTTCGATGATGACAGCTTCTTCCGGAGATTCCGGCCCAGGATCATCATCGAAACCCATCTGGTAAACGGCGTGCTGACGAACCGCCAGTGCATTGACGCCCTCAGCCGCTATGGATACCGCTGCGAACCCATCGAGCAACTAGGCGTCACCCTGCCGCTGCTGGCCTGCTCCCCATGAGGCCAGCCGCTCGTTCCCTCACACTGGCAGTTTGTGGCCCTACCTGTCTGCCTCTCCTCGTTGCAAACCAGAACAGCCCAGCTCCGGCAGAGGCAGGAGCGTTGCTTGCGCTTGACCATGATCAGAAAGGCATGACGTGGCCATCCCCCTGACCGTTGCCCTGCTAACCTACAACCGATCCCACTACCTGCGGGAAGCCATGCAAGGCATCCTGACCCAGACCTACCAGGATTTCGAATTCCTCATCCTGGACAATGGCAGCACCGACGACACTCCCGCAGTGGTACTCGGCATCCACGATCGGCGCATCCGCTACGTACGCAACCCTCCGGGCCTTGAAGTCCTGTTCAATGGAATTTCCGCCCTAAAGATTGCTCGCGGGAAACGCATCATCATCACCCATGACGACGACGTGATGCAGCCGACCATGCTGGCCAAGCAGATGGCCATCATGGATGCCCATCCGGGCATGACTGCCGTATGGACGAACACCAGCACCATCGATCAGGACGGTAACACCATCCAGGAATATTTCACTCCACCGGGCCGCGACAGGATTTATGACCGCGGTGAATTCATTGCCCGCTTCCCCTCGGAAAATCTGTGACCTCTCCCCAGTACCATGATGTTCGCCAGAGAGCGGTATCCGCGACGGCAGATGGACAGACTGTATTACGACCAGGAACTGAGTAAACGGCTGCCCAAGACCCATGGCGGTGACGACGTGCTGATTCCCGCCCTGATGAACACCTTCGGCCCCGTGGCCTTCTTGAACGAACCCCTGCTCAAGTATCGCAAGCACGGGGCCCAGGATTCGAACCGTACTCACCTGTCCCTCGGCATTGTCAACACCTACAAGACCCTGCGCCGCTTTGCCGGCAAGCTGCCTGAGCGGGAACAGGTGGCCCCCTTGCTGGATAGCCACATCGCCCGCTTCACGGCCCAGCACGAAATCATCCACACCACCACACCACAGCTTACTCCCGCCGCACGGGCCAAGCTCAAGAAACTGTTCGACAAGGCTTGCAGGGCGCTGGAACAAAACAGCCAAGCGGCACCACCATTACTGCCCCTACGGATTTTCCTTTCACAAACAAGGAAATACGGAGACGAAATCTTCCAGGCCCTCACAGCACCGGGAGAGGAACATCCGACGGCAACCCATGCCCTGTTCCATTGGGCCTGCATGCGGCAAGCGCAGAAAAACCTGCTCGCCCCCCTTCCGGAAGGATCGCACATCGTCATCCTGGGCAGCGCCCTGGTGTCTGCCCTGCTCATCAACGAAGCCCGAGAACGCAACCTGAATGTCCTGTGCTGCATCGATTCCAACATCACCCGCCAGCATCAGACGATGCTCGGCACCCCCATCCGCCCCCCTGAATGGCTGAAATCCCAAGGCAAGGCCGTCGATTACGTCATCCTCAGTTCCGAGCGGGACCAGGATGCCTACCTGCATGAGTTCATTCACAGCCTGAACCCGGACGCCAAAACCCTGTCCTGGAAAGACCTGGCCCTGGATCAGGAGTTTTACTCGCGCCAACGCCTCAGGCCCATTACCGACTAAGCCGGCGTAGACCGGACACCCACACAGGCCCGACACCATGTCTTCCCGACCCAAAAGCTTCTTTGAACGCACCAGCCACCCCTATTACATCGCCTCACCAGCCTTTCGGCAGACTTCCGGGGGGGTACGTGCCCTGCATTATTTCTGTCACGCCCTGAATGAGGCCGGGTACGAAGCCTACATCGCCACCGAACCAGGCGGTACCAACCCTTATCTTAGGACCCCGGAACTGACACAGGATGTCGTCAAACGGCACAAAGCCTCCGGTTGCGTACCCATAGGCGTCTACCCGGAAGTAGCCCACGGCAACCTGCTCGGACTTTCCGTCGTCGCCCGCTGGATCCTGAACAAACCAGGCCATCTGGGAGGCGAGACATCCTATGCGAAAGAGGAAATTCTTTTCTATTGGGACGACTGGATGCTTGATTCCAGCATTGTTGCGGACAAACTCAACATTCCCATCATCGACCGGAGGATTTTCAACGATCGTGACGCTCCGCCGCAACGCCAGGGCTTCTGTTACTACGCCAACAAATATTTCCGGACGGGCCGGGACATCAGTCCCACCCTCATTCAGGAGGGCATCAGTCTATGTCTGCACATTCCCCGCTCGCCCCAGGAAATCGCCGGGATACTGCGTGCATCTGAAGTCTTCTATTGCTACGAACCCTCCAGCCTGGTACTTGAAGCGCTGGCTTGCGGCTGCCCGGTGGCCCTGATCGACACCCCTTATCTTGACGAATTCAAATGGGAGAAAAACCCCATCTTCCGCATCAAGGAATCAGAAATCGGCAAGATCAAACCGCCAGCAGTCGATCCACTCCGGGTAGCGGAGTATTTCCAGAGAATCGACACCCAGGCTTGGCTGCAGATCGAGAATTTCATCGAGAAAACCCAGGCGGCGGCCCGGATTCAGGCCGAGCGCCAGCGGACACCGGAATACCAGCTCCAGGAGGCCGTCAACGCCTTCCACAACAATGAGATCGGCCCGGCCATGAACGCCCTGGCGCCGCTCCTGGACGCCCTGCCGGAAAACCCCCTGCCGCCTGCCTATCTGGCCTTCATCTGCGCCGCCCAGGGGCTGCCCCAGGAGGCAAGGGCGTTCATGGACCGGGCCATGGAAATCACCCCGGACCGGGCCGACCTCAAGGCAGCCCTGGGGGAAAGCTTCCTGAAGGCAGGCCAGCCCGGGCTGGCGGCCGAATACCTGCAGGAAGCCCTACAACTCCAGCCCGACCTGCTCTCGGCCTACCCGGCTCTGGCCCGGAGTCTGCATCTCACCCAACAAAGCGATATGGCCCTGGCCCTCCTGAAAGGGGCTGCTCACATGCCCTCCCCCGCCCAGGCCCACATCCAGACCACTTTGCTGGAGATCCTCGCGGAACAGGGCAACATTGCCGAGTTTTCCCAGGCCTGCCTACGCTACTCCAAAGGCATTGCCGATGACCTGCTGGCCGTGCGTTGCCTGGCCCGCTTCGATGCCAGCGGCGAGGCCCTGGTGGAGGCGCTGGGAGCAGTCCAGGCGCGGCTTGCCAGCGAGCTTCCTGCACTGGAACAGACAGCGCATCCCCTCAAGACCACTCCGCCCTGGAAGATCGCCTTCCTGACAAGTGACTTGGCCCGGGAAGCGGAACAAGGGCGCCTCAAAGCCCTGCTTGACCACCTGCCCCCGGAACAGTTCGTCACCACCCTGATCATCAATGACCCCCAGGCCAGTCTCAGCCATTTCGCCCAGGCCTGCTCCCTGGTGGCCGATCACACCCTGGTCATCCACGACCTGGATGACCACTCGGCTCTGGAACGCCTCAACGCCAATCCTGCCGACATCCTCATCGACCTGGACTGCTACGGCCCGGCCGACCGCCTGTCCCTGTTCATACAGGCTCAGGCCGGGATCAAACTGCTCTGGGGGGAAGCGCCCATGCCCGCCCTGGCAGAAAACTGCCTGCCTCTTCAGGGAGAACTGATTGCCGACCCGGCCATGCTGCCCGGGATCATCCTGCCGGGACTGGGCGAATGCTGGGATCTGCCTGAACTCCCCATCACCCCGACCTCCGGCACGCCCACCCTGGGTTGCCTGACACCGGCCATCCGGATCGGGCCGGATGGCTGGCGGCTATTCGCGCAGGTCCTGCAGGCCAGCCCCGAGAGCCAGTTGCTGCTCAATCTGAAAGACCTGGGCGACAGCGCTCAAGCCTACATTACCCGGCAATTCGCCCAGTCGGGCATTGCGGCCTCGCGCCTGCGCTTCGTACATGCCCATACCCGGGAAGAACTTTGCCATTACTGGCAGGAGGTCCAGCTGGGCCTGGCACCGCCCGTGGACGCCGGGGACCAGGCCCTGAACACCTGCCTCTGGATGGGCCGCCCCTTCGTGGCCCTGGCTGCGAGCCTGCCCTGGTCCCATCGCCCCGCCGCCCTGCTCCACTGTGCCGGCGCCTCGGCCTGGGTCGCCGACTCGGCAGGCCGCTACGTGGAACTCGCAAGCCGTCCTCCCCGGGCCCCGGACCCCGGCCTCAGGGAACACCTGCGTGCAGCCGGCCTGAATGATCCGGCTGCCTTCGCCCGGAGATTTGCCACCACCATGGCCGACCTGATGCAGGCCGCTCCGGCTCCCAGCCCCGCTCCATGAGGCCCACCATGAACGCACGTCCCCGCTTCTCCGTCATCGTCTGCAGCATCGAAGCCATCAAATTCGCCCGGATCTGCGAGTGCTACCGCCACCTCCTCTCCGGATATCCCCATGAAATCATCGGCATACACGATGCAGCTTCCCTCGCCGAGGCTTATAACCGGGGTATCGCCCAAGCCACCGGCGATATCCTGGTCTTTTCCCACGACGACATCCTGATCCTCGATCCCGACTTCGCCGACAAGCTCGCCCAGCGCCTCGAAAACCTGGACATCCTGGGTTTCGTCGGCACCGACAAGCTGATCACCGCCACCTGGTTCGGGGCCGGCCAGCCCCACCTGCACGGCGTGGTCGCCCATGGCAAGCCGGGGAAACCCCATCTTTTGCTGAATGTGTATGGGGTGCACGACTGGCCGGTGGCCGAAAACATCCAGGCCGTCGATGGTTTCTGCATGGCGGCAACCCGGCCTGCCGCCCAGGCGGTCGGCTTCGATGCCACCACTTTTGACGGCTTCCACCTGTACGACCTGGATTTCAGCTACTCGGCCTATCTCGCAGGCTACCGGCTGGGCGTCTGCTGCGACATTCCCATCATCCATGAATCCGCCGGCAATTTCGGGCACCAGCACCTGCAGTACGCCGAGCGATTCGTCCTGAAACATGTGGAACGTCTCGGCCACACCCCTCCGGAAGCCATCCAGGGCGAGTCTCCCGGAAGGGGGGCGCTGTTCCAGGATCACAACGCCCTGCTGCAGGCCTGGCAGCCCGGTCTCCTGAAACGTGCCACCCTTGCCATGAATCGCCCCGCCGGACTGTAACCCCGGGATCAGTCCCGGGGCGTGGCGGCAGGCGACTGGCACCAGCGCTGCCACATGCCCCTGAAAGCCTGCTCCAGCGCCCGGGCCATACGCGGCGCATCCATGAGGGGGCTTGCCTGCATCCGTTCCCGCAGCCCTGCACGCAGCCGTTGCAGGCGGTCCCGGTCCGTGGCGAGCATCACCGCCAGATCCGCATAAGCCTCCTCGCTGTCCACCACCAGTTCGGAAAGGCCCACGTTCTCCAGAATGGCCTTGCCCATGCGGGAAACCAGCATGTCTCCGGGCCAGGTGATGAAGGGCACGCCCATCCAGATGGAATCGTAGCCGGTGGTCCCTCCATTGAACGGAAAGGGATCCAGACACAGGTCGGCTTCGTTGTAGCTATCGAAATAGGCCTGGGTGGACATGATGCCGCGGATATCAAGGCGCTCGGGCGACACGCCATGCTGCTCGAACTGGCGCTCGATGTAACGCACCAAGGTCCCGTCCTGCCCGCCCCGGGCCACTAGAATCAAGCGGGCCTCGGGCACACGCCGGAGAATGCCTGACCACAGGCGGATAGCCGCCTGACTGACCTTGCGGAAGTTATTGAGGCAGGCAAAGGTGAAGGGGCGCCCAAGCCGCTCGCACGGCAGGCCGGGCTGGATGGGGACATCCGGAATCATGGTCCGCACCCCATAGCAATCGGGAAGCGGCCAGGGCTTTTCGGTACACCACGCTCCCCGCTCCAGCACCGGATCGGGCGGAATGAAGATGTAGTCCATCGCGGACATGCCGCTGGTGCCGGGAAACCCCAGCCACGTCACCTGAACCGGAGCGGGTTTGCGGGCAACGGCAAGCAGACGGTTGCCCTCGGTATTACCATTGAGATCGACCAGGATATCCACTTCATCCGCACGGATCAGGTCGGCCAGCGCATCGTCACCCAGGGCAATCACATCGCGCCACTTGTCCGCCCGCGCCTTGGCCAGGTCGGTGGTCGCATCCGCCGCCATCGAATTGGAATAGACGATGTTCTCCACCAGTCCGGGGTCGAAGCATCCCAGGAACGGCACGACAAAAGCGGCTACCGGGTGATTGCGCATGTCCGACGTGAGCCAGCCGATACGCAGGCGACGCCCTGGACTCCGGTCCCTGTCGGAAAAGGTATCCTGCCGCAGCAAGGACTGGCACAGGTTACGGTCGAAGGCCCGGGCCACCGCGAGAATATCCTGAGCCCCTGCCTCGCTGGAATGCACCATGGCCCACAGGGAATTGGTATAGGCGATCATCCGTTTGGGATCGATCTCCATCGCCTTGCGGAACTGGGCCAGGGCCTCTTCACTCCGGGCCTGGTCCGAATACCAGCTACCCAGATTGAGCAGCGCATTCACATAGTTCGGATCCTTGCTGAGGATGAACTCGGCCGCCTGCCGTGCCTTCTCGCTTTCTCCTTGCTTGGTATAAACGACAATCAGGGTGTTCCATGCATTGAGATTGTCAGGCTGGCGCTCGACTGCCATTTCCAGATTTTCCCTGGCCACATCCAGTTGTCCCCGGGTTGTGAACATCAGCCCCAGATGCTCCAGAATCCAGTCCTCGGACACCCCCATGGCGTGCGCCTTCTCCATGGCCTCCACCGCTTCCAGGGCGTCGCCACTCTGGACGAGGGCCAGTCCCAGCTTGGCCTGCAGTTCTGCAGAATCTGCCGCTTTTTCGAGGCCCGCCCGGAAAAAATTTGCCGCTTCACGAAAATTTCCCCGGCGCATGGCCATCTCACCCGCCAGATTGAGGGTGGTGGGCAACTGGGGGCAAAGGGCAAACAGCTTCTGCAGACATTCATCGGTTTCTGCCAGGCACCCCTTCTGAAGATAAAGATGCCCCAACGACAACCAGGCATCCGGATAGCGCGGGTTGAGCGAGACCGCTTTCTTCAGTGCCGCCATTGCCTCGTCGAGCTCCCCCAATTCCTGGCAAGCCAGGCCCAGCAGACAAAAGTGGGGCGCCCCCGTTCCCGGACGGCGCACCACCTCCTGCAACACCTCCTGGGCTTTATGCCAATTCCCCGCTGTGACATAAGCGCCACTCAGGCTGCAAAGAATTCCAGTGTCATCAGGCGCCCTGCGTCTGGCCTGCAGCAATACTTCAATCCCCTCATGAACGAGGCCGATCCGGCTGTAAAGCTCTCCCAGACGCTGCAGATACCGGGGCTGATCAGGAGAGAGCTGCACGGCGTGCTCCAGAAACTGCACGGCCGTATCCAGTTGCCCGATGCCCAGCGCCACCTCGCCCAAGCCAAACCAGGCTGCATGACTTTCCGGCTTCAAAGACACCACTTCCTCAAACAAGGCGCCAGCCTTTTCATAGTCTCGCCGGGCCAACGCCTTGCCGGCCTTGTCGATCATTCGCTTGATTTTTTCAGACACACAGCACCTCCCGAAACACGAGGACGCAGTTTAAATGGATTTCCGAGCGGACACCCACAGAAAGAAAACTGGCACGCCTCATGCTTTAAAAGGCCAAGGTTTCAGGATTTCCAAGGAGCAATCCGATCCTGATTGCTGCTGATCAATTTTTCTCCGAAGGAGAACGAGATGCCACAAGTCATCAACACCAACGTTGCCTCGCTCAACGCCCAACGTAATCTGAATGCGTCCCAGGGTGCCCTCAACAATGCCTTGCAACGCCTGTCTTCCGGTCTGCGGATCAACAGCGCCAAGGACGACGCTGCCGGTCTTGCGATTGCCGAGAAAATGAACGCCCAGTCGCGCGGCATGACCGTAGCCATGCGCAATGCCAACGATGGCATCTCTGCCGCCCAGACGGCAGAAGCCGGACTCTCCGCCATCAGCGCCCATCTCCAGCGTATGCGCGAGCTGGCCGTTCAGGCCGCCTCCGGGCAATACGACAGCGAAAACCGGATGGCGCTGGACAAGGAATTCCAGCAACTGGCCAGTGAAATTACCCGAGCCATGGATGCCACCAACTTCAACAACAAGAAGTTGCTCGATGGCAGTTTCACCAACATCAGCTTCCAGATCGGCGCCACGACCAGTTCCGAATCCACGATCACCGTCAGCATCAATTCCGTCGCCGCTGCTTCCCTGGGAAACATTACCGGTCCAGCCAGCGCCACTTCAGCCATGAGCGCCATCGATGCCGCCCTCAACACGGTCAACGAGAACCGCGCCGCCCTGGGTGCCATCCAGGCCCGCTTCGAAGGCATCCTCACGCAGCTGGCCACTGCGGTGGAAAACACGGAAGCCTCCCGTAGCCGCATCATGGATACCGACTACGCAGCCGAAACCGCCAAGCTGGCCCGCGCCCAGATCCTGCAGCAGGCAGGCACCGCCATGCTGGCCCAGGCCAACGCCCTGCCCCAGAACGTCCTGAGCCTGCTGCAGCGCTGATGCCTCAGACACAAGATCAGCAGCCATCCCCCAGGACCGCAATTGCGGTCCTTTTTTTGTAAGCAGCCCCTAAAGTAATCCTCCTCATGGCCGTAGAAGTGCTCAAGCAGACATGGCCACGCACCGAATCCAGGTCTGGCTTTCCAAACAACCTGTTCTGAGAAGGAGTACTAAAATGGCTGCCGTCATCAACACCAACGTTGCGTCCCTCAATGCCCAACGTAACCTGACGACCTCTCAAGGTTCGCTGAACCAGGCCTTGCAGCGCCTTTCTTCCGGCCTGCGCATCAACAGCGCCAAAGATGACGCGGCTGGCTTGGCCATTGCCGAAAAGATGCTGTCCCAAAGCCGGGGCATGACCGTGGCCATGCGTAACGCCAATGACGGCATCTCTGCCGCACAAACGGCCGAGGCCGGTCTTTCTGCCGTGAGCGGCCACCTGCAACGGATGCGCGAACTGGCGGTGCAAGCGGCTTCCGGCCAGTATGACAGCACCAACCGTGCCGCCCTGGACAAGGAATTCCAGCAGCTGGCCAGCGAAATCACCCGCGCGGTGGATGCCACCAACTTCAACGGCAAGAAGCTGCTGGATGGCACCTTCTCCAACATCGGATTCCAGATCGGTTCGACCACCACGAGTGAGTCCACCATCTCCGTGACCATCAGCTCGGTCAGCGCCAGCAGCCTGGGCAGCATTACGGACGTGGCAGCAGCCACCTCCGCCATGAGCGCCCTCGATGCAGCAATCAACACCGTCAACACCGCTCGCGCCGACCTGGGCGCAGTACAGGCCCGCTTTGAAGGGGTGCTGGTCCAGCTCGCCGCCGCCCAGGAAAACACCGAAGCTGCCCGTAGCCGCATCATGGACACGGATTACGCTGCAGAAACCGCCAAGCTCGCCCGTGCCCAGATCCTGCAGCAAGCAGGCACTGCCATGCTGGCCCAGGCGAACGCCTTGCCGCAGAACGTTCTCTCGCTGCTGCGCTAAACAGACCTGATGCAGCCCCAAGCGCAGCAGCGAACAAGCTGCTGCGCTTCTTTGCATTCAAGGTAAGGAGTCGATCATGGACATCACCAATGCTGGACTGAGCCAGACAGCTCTCACTCCATTGCAGCAGTCCGCCTCTGCCCTTCAGCGCTCTGGCCCAAAAATTGCTGAGGCGAGAACCCAGGAGGTCGCCACAGCCCGATCCATACAGAATCAAGAGGCAGATCAGGACAAACAGCAGACCTCCCCGGAAGAATTGCAGTCCTCGGTGGACGCCATGAATGATTTCGTGCGCTCCTTAAACAGCGCCCTGCAATTTTCCATCGACGAAGACACGGGAAAGACCGTGGTGAAGGTCGTGGACATGACCAACGATCAGGTCATCCGGCAGATTCCGTCGGAAGAAGCCCTTGCGATCGCCAAGGCACTGGACAAACTCAAAGGCTTGCTCATACAGCAACAGGCTTGAACGATTCTTCAATAGGAGGACTGCATCATGGCGACCATCACTTCACTGGGTGTCGGTTCCGGGCTTGACCTGGAAAACCTGGTCAGCAGCCTGATGCAAGTGGAGCGGCGCCCGCTCACCGCCCTGCAGAATCAGGTCAAATCCTACAATTCCAAGATCTCGGCCCTCGGCACGCTCAAAAGCAAGCTCTCGGCCTTGCAGACGGCAGCCAAGAGCTTGACCCCCTCGGTCCTGCAAACCCCACTCGACAAGTTCGCCACTTACAAGGCCACGGTGGGAGACACCGCAGTTGCCTCGGCAACCGTCTCTTCGGGTGCCGTGACAGGCAACTACAGCCTCGAGGTAAACCAACTGGCCAAAGGCCAGAAACTGACAACGGCAGCTTTTGCCGGCGGCGCCAACAGCAGCATCGCCACCGGCACCCTGACCATCGACTTCGGCACGGTGAGCGGCGGAGTCTTCAGCGCGGAACCAAGCCGTCAGGCCACCATCGCCATCACCACCGAAAACAATACCCTGGCCGGGCTGCGAAATGCGATCAATCAAGCCAACATCGGACTTTCGGCCACCATCGTCAATGGCACGAATGGCGCGCAATTGGTCATTTCCGGCCCCGAAGGCGCCAATCAGGCATTCGCATTGAGCGGTTTGTCCGGCTTTGGTTTCGACCCGGAAAATCCGGGCAGCGGTGATTTTCCGACAGTCCAGAATGCCCAGAATGCGGCCTTCACGATCAATGGCATCGCCGCCACGAGCAACTCGAATACGGTGACGGGGGTCATCGACGGTGTCACCCTCACTCTCAGCAAGGAAACCTCGGGGGTCCCAACCACCTTAAGCGTCACCCGAGACAACACGACCAAACTGAAAGAGGGCATCGACGCCTTCATCAAGGCCTACAACGACGCGGTCAGCACCATGAAAACCCAAGGGGCCTACAACACCGAGACCAAGACGGCCGGCCCCCTGCAAGGGAACAGCGTACTTCGCAACGCGGAAAGCACCCTGAGGGACCTCGTCTTCAATACCACGGCAGGAGGAAGCGAGCCCTATCAACGTCTTTCGGACCTCGGGATAGGCTTTGCCGCCGATGGCAACCTCAAGCTGCTCGACGAAAAGAAGCTGGAAAACGCCATCGCCGCCAATGCCGCCAGCGTGGCCGGACTTGTCTCCAAAGTCGGAAAAGCCTTCGACGACAGCATCGAGCGGGTCATCGGGCTTTCGGGTAGTATCAAGATCAGCACGGACAGCATGAACACCATGATCCGTGATCTGAACAAACGCCAGGAAGCCCTTGAAACTCGCCTGGTCACCATCGAGGCACGTTATCGCAAGCAGTTCAGCGCCCTGGATACGCTCATGTCCAACATGAACAAGACCAGCAACTACCTGGCCCAGCAACTCGCCAACCTGCCCAAGGTTTCTTGACAAGGAAAAAGATGTTTGGCACCCCTACCAACCCGGCGAATGCCTATGCGGCCCTGAGCACCGAATCGGCGGTTCACTCCGCAGACCCGCACCGTCTGATACTCCTGCTCTTCGAAGGCACGGAAAATGCCCTGGCCTTGGCGCATTTCCATGCCGAGCAGGGCAATATCACAGCCCGGGGCAACGCCATTTCCAAGGCCATCGACATCATCACCAATGGCCTCAAGGCCAGCCTCGATATCCAGCAAGGCGGTGAACTGGCTGAACGCCTGGCCGCCCTGTATGACTACATGGCATCCCGCTTGCTGTGGGCCAACATGAAGAACGACATTCCCACCATCGAGGAAGTACAGTCCCTGCTTGGTGAAATTCATGAGGCCTGGCGGCTGATCGAGCCCGGCAAACAACAAAAATAGGCGGAGACCATGGCCACCAGCCCTTACCAGAACCTGGCCATCATCACAGCAGAGATCAGGCGTCAGGCTGAAATCGGGGAATGGGAAAGCGCCGCCGGGATTGCCGCCCAGCTGGGGCGACATATCGGTACCACAACACTGCCTGCTGCCACCCCGGCAGACCGGGTTGCCATTGAAACCGCCCTGGAAAACATTGCCGCCATTGCCGACCGTGCAGGCCCGCTGCAGGAAGACATTGGACGCCTTCTCCGGGCCTTCGGCGCCCCGATGCAAGAAGGCTAAGGTCTGACCATGATCCCCGCCGACGTTGCCTCCCGTATCCGGCTGGCCAACGATCTCGTCAGTCAGCCCGTCGCCTCCAGCCAGAAACTCGCCGATGTCCTGAGTGACTTCGTCCCCGGGCAGCGGGTCATGGCCACCATCCAGGCCCTGCTGCCCAATGGTACCTACCGAGCCATGATCGCCCAGCGGGATATCACCCTGGCACTCCCCTTTGCCGCCAAGGCCGGTGACTCCCTGGAGCTGGAAGTCGTCGAATCCAACGGCAAACTGGCGCTGGCCATCGCTGCCGGCAACCGACCCGCCACAACAGACGCCGACGACAATGCCTCCGTTGCCACCCGGCTCACCACGACAGGCCGCCTCATCGCCGACCTGCTGGCAGGCCTGGACAAGGAAGGTGGCCGGCGCCCTCCACCCGCTCCGCTCAACAATGCCCAGCCTGTCGTCACGAAGTTTCCCGAAAGCACGGCCGAACTCGTCCCTGCCCTGAAAACCGCCCTGACCCGGAGCGGCATGTTCTACGAAGCCCATCAAGCTCGCTGGGTCCAGGGCAAGATGCCGGTCGAAACCTTGCTGCAGGAACCCCAGGGCAAGCTCTCCCCCGCCGCCCATGCCGCAACACAGGCCATCACCGACGCATCGCTCCGCGGCCAGGCCCAGGCCGCCCTCCAGAAGCAGAATGCAGCCCCCGACGCCACCGCAGCCGTACGGGTCAGCATGGCTCAGGTAATCGCGCCCGACCTCACCCCCCTGGTCCAGCAGCAGTTGGAAGCCCTGGCCACCCATACCTATGTCTGGCAGGGACAGATATGGCCCGGCCAGAACATGGACTGGGAAATCATCGAAGAAGAGGGGGCCCGCCAGGGCCCGGAAGAGCATGGCGCGACCCGCTGGACCACCCGTCTCAAACTTCAGCTTCCCACCCTAGGCGGCGTGGAAGCCACCCTGCGCCTTGCAGGGGGGCAGAACGTGGAAATCAGCCTGCGCACCGAGACCCCCGAGACCCGGCAGAAATTGAACGCTGCCAACCAGCCCCTGCGCCAGCAGTTCGAAGCCGTCGGGCTTCACCTCCAGGCCCTGAGCGTTGCCCATCATGACAACAACGGGGCATGACAAGCAGCGGGAAGCCGTTGCCCTGGCCTACCGCGAAACCGATGCAGCCCCCAGGGTCGTGGCCAAGGGCAAAGGACTCATTGCCGACGAGATCATCTCCAGGGCCCGGGAGCACGGTGTTTATGTCCACGAATCTCCGGAACTGCTTTCCCTGCTGGTCCAGGTAGATCTGGACGAACACATCCCCAGTCAGCTCTATCTGGCCGTGGCCGAATTGCTCGCCTGGCTCTACCGGGTGGAGCACGGTGGTGCCGCAGAAGACAGCCCTCCATCCCTGCCGCTACCTCCCGCCCATCGCCGCTGAACCCCCTTGCAGCAGCGCCGCACCCTGTCGGCCGGCAGGCTTTTGATTTAAACTCACGCCAGACCTACGATCCCGGAACACCATGTCAGAATCAGAAACGGCTCATTCCCATCTGGAACTGGAAGAAGCCGACGCCTACAGCCAGTACCTGCTGCACTCGCCCACCGAGATTGCCTTCGTGCTGCGAACCGCCATGCAGAAAGGTTGCATGCTCACGGTTTACTTCGACATGGGCCAGTCGTTCTTTCTCACCTCCTTGGTCAACGTCGGCCCCAAGGGCATCATCCTGGACTATGGCAGTGACGAGGACACCAACCGGCGAGCCCTCAAGGCCAGCCGGCTGCTCTGCACCACCAGCGTCGACAAGGTCAAGGTCCAGTTTGCCCTGAATGGCGTGAGCCTGATCCAGTACGAGGGCAGCCCCGCCTTCTTCAGCCCCCTGCCCGAAAACCTGCTGCGCCTGCAGCGGCGGGAGTACTTCCGCGTCTCCACTCCCATCGCCAATCCCCTGGTGTGCGGTATCCCCCTCATTGCCGAAGATGGCAAGGCAAGCCTGTACCCCGCCACTCTGCTCGACATCAGCGCCGGCGGCATGGGCCTGATGATCGACATGGAACATGCTCCCCTTTTTTCCAGAGGCGCCATTTTCAGGGGATGCGAACTGAACCTGCCCGACGATGGCAAGATCAAGCTGGATCTGGAGGTACGCAATGCCTTCCAGGTCACGACCCGATCCGGCAACCAGTACACCCGGGTCGGCTGCGAGTTCGTGAATCTCCCCGGCCTGCATCTGACCATGATTCAGCGTTACATCACCCGCCTGGAACGGGAACGCAAGGCCCGCATGAGCGGACTCGAGTGAGGCACAGCCCCCCATGACAAAGGGCGCCGACGGCGCCCTTTGTCATGGGGATGGGCAGGAGCTCTCAAACCTGCATGTTCATCACGTCCTGATAGGCACTGACCAGCCGGTTGCGGACCTGGACCATTTCCTGAAAGGAGATGCTGGCGGTCTGCAGCGCCACCATGACCTCATGCAGGTTCTGCTCGCTGTCGCCAGCGGCAAGATTTTCCGCCATCTGAGTCGCCTGCTTCTGGGCATTGTTGACCTGGTCGATGGAACTCTTGAGTACCTGGGCAAAATCGGTCCCCGCCGTGGCGCCGCTCTCGGCAGGCTTGGCAGCCCCGGCCTGGATGGCCGTGCTGCGCAAGGTGCTCAGCATCTGTTCAAGGCCTCGCGTGTCCATGATGTGCTCCGATGAATCCGTTGGTTTTACTTTTCAGGACTACCCAGCAAACTTCGGGCCAACCCTCACTCCTGGAAGTAGCCTTCATCCTTGTACTGCTTGAGCTTGTACCGCAAGGTACGCTCCGAAATCCCCAGCCGCTCCACCGCCGCCTTGCGGGACCCCTTGACTTCGACCAGGGTCCGGAGGATATGTTCGCGCTCCAGGTCCTTCATATTATCGACCTTTTTATAGGGATCTGAAGGACTATCAGTCAGGGTGCCCGCCGCCGTCGGAATGGAGGATGGCAATTCAGGCGTCAGGGGCAAGACCCCGCCACCGCCCTGCAAGCCCAGATGCTCGGGGCCGATCCGGTTGCCGGGAGCAAGGATCATGGCCCGCTGGACCACATTCTCCAGTTCCCGCACGTTGCCCGGCCAGGGATGCCGGCGCAGCAGCACTTCGGCCTCGGGAGCGAAGCTCAACCCCTGCCGCCCCACCCGCCCTCCGTGCTCGACCAGGAAGTGATGCGCCAGGGGAACGATGTCGGCCGGTCGCTGACGCAGGGACGGAATGAGGATGGGGAACACATTCAGCCGGTAATACAGATCCTCCCGGAACACTCCCTTCCGGACAGCCTCGGCCATGTCCCGGTTGGAAGTGGCAATGATGCGAATGTTGAGGGAAACCGGCTTCTTGCCCCCCACCCGCTCCACCTCCCGCTCCTGCAGGACGCGCAGGAGCTTGGCCTGCAGCCCCAGGGGCATTTCGGTCACTTCATCCAGCAGCAAGGTACCATCCTGGGCCTGCTCAAACTTGCCGGCCTGGGCGGTCTGGGCGCCGGTGAAGGCCCCCTTCTCGTAGCCGAACAAGGTGGCCTCCAGCAGACTCTCGGGAATGGCGGCACAGTTGATGGCCACAAAGGGCCCCTTGGCGCGGGCTGAATTGCGGTGGATGAAGCGGGCCACCACCTCCTTGCCGACGCCGGACTCTCCGGTCAGCAGCACCGTGGCATCGGTCTGGGCCACCCGGGCGGCAATCCCGAAGAGATTGGCGCTGACCGGATCATAGGCCACCACATCCAGAATGGCGCCCGGATCGGGCAGGGCGTATTTGTCGATCTGGGCCAGCAGGGCCCCGGGCTCGAAGGGTTTGAGCAGGAAATCGCAGGCTCCGGAACGCATGGCCTCCACCGCCCGGTCCACGTCCGCGTAGGCCGTCATCAAAACCACCGGCAGGCGCGGGTGCCGCTCACGCACGCGCTTGAGCAGGGTGATTCCGTCCATGGGCATCATGCGCACATCGCTGACCACGATGCACACCGACTCCCGGGCGAGGATCTCCAGGGCCTCCTCCCCACCGGGGGCGCACAGGACCGGGCGCCCGGCCAGTTCCAGGGTATCGCTGATGGCTTCACGCAGGTTGGGATCGTCTTCCACAACCAGAATGGGCAAGGGCTTCTCGCTCATGCATTGCTCTCCTCTTCAGGACAGGATTGTACCGGCAAGGTGAGCACGAATTCCGTGCCCTGCCCCGGTCCTGAATTCACTTCCAGACGGCCGCCATGCGCCCGGGCAACCCCGAGGGCAATGGACAACCCCAGCCCCGTGCCGTGGCTGCGGGTCGTGAAGAACGGCTCAAAAATGCGGCGCTGCATTTCTTCTGGTATGCCAGGCCCCTCATCCGCCACCACCAGCCGGACCTCCCCCGTCTCCCGCCAGGCGGACAGCCGGATCCGCCCCCCCGGCTCGCTCACCTGCAAGGCGTTTTCCAGCAATGCCACCAGGGCACCGAACAAGGGCTTGCGACCGCCAACGATGAGGCTGTCCGGACAACGGTCATCCAGCTCCAGCCATACGCCGTGCTCCTTGAGCAGGGGCTCGAGGGTCTGGGCGGCTTCAGCCAGCAGTTCCCCCACCGGAATCACATCCCGCCCGATACTTTCGCCCTTGGCGAACAGCAGGACATCCTGAATGAGCCGTTCCAGGCGCCGCAACTGGCTGACCGCCTTGTCCGCGAAACGGCAACGCGCCTCGTCCGCCAACTGCGGCTGGGCCAGATTGCCCGCATAAAGCAGCGCCGTCGCCAGGGGGGTGCGCAACTGGTGCGCCAGGGAAGCCGCCATTTCTCCCATGGCGGCAAGGCGCTGGTTCCGCTCCAGTTCCGCCTTCATCTGGTGGGCCTGGGAGATGTCATGCAGCAGCAGCAGCTTGCCCCCTGCGGAATCCAGGGGGCTTTCCGCCAGGCTCAGCCGGCGCCCCCCCAGTTGCCATTCACCCAGAGTTACCGTCGGCTCGAGCCGGGCCCGCGCCACATCCCCCCAGTGCATCCCCACCAGCTGCTCGCCCAGCATCTGCCGGGCGACCGGGTTGACTTCGGTGATACGGCCGCTCCCATCCAGGACCACCACCCCCGCCGGCAGGGCATCCAGGAGCAACCCCAGACGCTCCGACAGGGCCTGCTTTTCCTCGTACTGGCGCCGTAGTTCGCCATTTGCCAAAGCAAGTTCCTCGGTAAGGGAGGCTACTTTCTGCTGCAGGGCTGCGTACGCCTGGGTCAACTCGGCGGAAACCTGATTGAACAGATCGAAGGCCCGCTGCAACTCGACGGCCTTGGCATCCGGCAGCGGCGCGTCCGCCGTGGGAACGGGAATGGAAGCAGACATGGACGAAGCGTTCCGAAGTGGGAAAAACCGGAAGGTCGGGAAAGAAGGCGGCAATAACTGCCGGGTAATAGTAGAATAATTCTCGGAAAAATTCCCTTCCTGCTTGATTATCTTCATACTTCCCGGCCACCGGCCCGGACCATGGACAGACACGAATAGGATCAGATGGCGGCAACTCCGGACATCACGACGGAATCAGCGACCCCTGGGGCAGACCCCATGACCCGGGTGCGGGAAGCCTTCGCTCGCCTCAATTCCCAGCAGAAGATGCTGCTGGCAGTGGCCCTGGCCGCCATCGTGGCCCTGCTGGTAGGGACCTATCTGTGGAGTCGGCAGCCCGACTACCGGGTACTTTTTGCCAACATCTCGGAAAAGGATGGCGGCGCCATCATTGCCGCCCTCGACCAAAGCGCCGTCCCCTACAAATACTCCGAAGGCGGAACGGCCATCCTCGTGCCGGCCGACAAGGTTCATGACGTTCGCCTCAAGCTCGCCAGTCAGGGCCTGCCCCGGGGCGGCTCCGTGGGCTTCGAACTGATGGAGAACCAGAAATTCGGCACCAGCCAGTTCATCGAGCAGGTCAATTTCCAGCGCGCCCTGGAAGGCGAACTCTCCCGCACCATCCAGTCCATTTCCGCCGTCCAGTCCGCCCGGGTGCATCTGGCCATCCCCAAACCCAGCGTCTTCGTGCGGGAAGAACAAAAGCCCACGGCCTCGGTGTTGCTGCACCTTTTCCCCGGGCGCACCCTGGAGCCGGCCCAGGTGGCCGGCATCACCCACCTGGTTGCCTCCAGCGTGCCACAACTGCCCCTGAGCAACGTGAACATCGTGGACCAGAACGGCAACCTGCTCTCCCAGCTCAAGGACAAGCTCACGGAAGCCGGCCTCGACCCCACCCAGATCAAGTATGTCCGCGAGGTGGAAAACAGCATCATCAAGCGGATCGAAGACATCCTCTCGCCAGTGCTGGGCAGCAACAACTTCCGAGTCCAGGTGGCCGCCGACCTGGATTTCTCCCATACGGAACAGACGGCGGAAACCTTCCGTCCCAATGGCACCCCGCCCGAAGTCAGCATCCGCAGCCAGCAGGTGAGCGAATCCGCCAACCTCAACCAGTCCCCCGGGGGCGGCATTCCCGGAGCCCTGAGCAATCAGCCCCCTGTCCCGGCTACCGCCCCCCTGACCCAACCCGCCGTAGGCCAGCCAGGAGCCGCACCGGGCGCCACTCCTTTGCCCCAGAACCCCAACGACCGGGGCCAGATCAATGCTGCCGGCATCACCTCGCCCATGAGCCCGGTGGCGCCGCCCCTGTCCACCCGCAAGGACACGACCACCAACTACGAGGTGGACAAGACCATCCGCTACACCAAACAGTCAGTCGGCAGCATCCGTCGGCTCACGGCCGCCGTCGTGGTCAATCACCGCATGGAAAAGGACAAGTCCGGCAAGGAAGTGCCCAAGCCCCTGTCCGACAGCCAGATCCAGCAGCTCAACGACCTGGTGCGGGAAGCCATGGGCTACAACCAGGCCCGGGGTGACTCCATCTCCGTCGTCAATGCCGCCTTCACCCCCGAGGAGAAGCCCGCCGTCGTCGAGCCCCCCTTCTGGAAGGACCCGGAAAACATCTCCTTCGCCAAGGAAATCTTCAAGTATCTGCTGATCGCCGGCCTGATCGCCTATCTGCTGCTCGGCGTGATCCGTCCGATCATCCGGACCATGTTCCCGCCTCCCGCACCGGAGGAAAGCCCCGAGGAGGCCGCCCTGCGCGCCGCCGGTGCCGTAGAGATCGGGGAGGCGGGCGAGGAGGCCACCGAGGCCGAGATCGACCACTTCGCCGAAAAGATCAGGAAGGCCAAGGAAATCGCCCAGAACGACCCCAAGGCCGTGGCCAACATCATCAAGGACTGGTTAGGCGTCAATGGCAGCTAACGACGACGGCGTTGAAAAGAGCGCCATACTCCTCATCTCCCTGGGCGAGGACCATGCCGCCGAGGTGCTCAAGCTCCTCGGCCCCCGGGAGGTGCAAAAACTCGGCCACGCCATGGCCACCCTCAAATCCGTGCCCCGGACCAAGGTGGAGTCCGTCCTCGACGAATTCCACACGACGGCCATGGAACACGGAGCCGTGCATGTGGACACCGACAATTACATCCGCTCGGTGCTCACCAAGGCCCTGGGTGACGACAAGGCATCGAATCTGATCTCGCGCATCCTCCAGGGCGGGGAGACCAGTGGCATCGAAGGACTGAAGTGGATGGACGCGGCCACCGTGGCCGACCTGATCAAGAACGAGCACCCGCAGATCATCGCCACCATCCTCGTGCACCTGGAGCACGACCACGCCAGCGAGATCCTGACCTTCTTCACCGAACGCCTGAGGAACGACGTGGTGCTGCGCATCGCCACCCTAGAAGGCATCCAGCCCCAGGCCCTGAAGGAGCTCAACGACGTCATGCTGCGCATCCTGTCGGGCTCCACCAACATCAAGAAAACGGCCATGGGCGGCGTGCGCACCGTCGCCGAGATCCTCAACTTCATCGGCACCGCCAACGAGACCGCGGTCATCGACGCCATCCGCGAATACGACCCGGACCTGGCCCAGAAGATCCTCGACGAAATGTTCGTCTTCGAGAACCTGCTCGACCTGGACGACCGTTCCGTCCAGATGCTGCTGCGCGAGATCCAATCCGACTCCTTGGTACTGGCCCTCAAGGGCGCTTCCGAACCCCTGCGGGAAAAGATCTTCAAGAACATGTCCCAGCGGGCGGCCGAAATGCTCCGGGAGGACCTGGAATCCAAGGGCCCGGTCCGCCTCTCCGAAGTCGAGGCGGAGCAAAAGGAAATCCTCAAGATCGTCCGCCGCCTGGCCGACGAAGGCCAGATCGTTCTGGGTGGCCCCGGTGGCGAACAGATGATCTGAGACCATGGCCAACTACATCCCGAAGGAGCAGATCCAGGCCTACACCCGCTGGGAACTGGAAAGCTTCGACCCTCCCGCCCCCCCGCCGCCCGCCCACGAGCCGGAGC